>CAVTND010000001.1:0-104408 GCA_963735955.1 uncultured beta proteobacterium
CGCAAGCACCATGCGCACGCCCTTGAACTTGTCGGTGGTCAGAATCGCCGCCCTCTGCATTGCATGCATCAGGTCCTCGCGCCCAAGGACGAAGACCTTGGTGTTCGCGGCCGGTATCACGCGCACGTAATCGGGGAACTTGCCCTCGACCAGCTTGGACACGAGCTCGATGTCAGCGAAGCCCAGCTTCACTTGATTGGCAGCCATCTGGACGCGCACGGCATCGTCCGTGTCGGGCAGCAGGCGCAGCAATTCGAGAATCGTCTTGCGCGGAATGATGGCCTCGATCTTCGAGGTGGCATCGTCCTTCGTGACTTCGGCCAGCGCGAGGCGATGCCCATCCGTAGCCACCGCGCGCACGGTCTTGCCGTCGACCACCAGCAACATTCCGTTCAGGTAGTAACGGATATCCTGCTGCGCCATCGAGAAATGCACCATGGCAAGCAGGTACTTCAGGGTTGCCGCGGGCAGGCTGAAGTCAGCGTTGAACTCGGACTCCGCAACCGTCGGAAATTCTTCGGCGGCCAGGGTTTGCAGGTTGAAGCGGCTCTTGCCGCTTGTCACCGTCAGCTTCTTGCTTGCAATCGACAATTGAACATCGGCCTCGGGCAGCGCACGCAGGATGTCCACCAGCTTGCGCGCGGCGATCGTGGTCGCCGCCACGTCCTTGCCGGTACCGATCAGCGCTGAAGTCTGGATCTGGATTTCAAGGTCGGTGGCCGTGAACGAAACACGTTCGCCATCCTTCCGCACCAGGATGTTGGCGAGGATCGGCAGGGTCTGCCGGCGTTCAACGATCCCGCTCACCACCTGCAATGGCTTGAGCAACGCATCACGGGATGCTTTGACGAGTTGCATTTCTTATTTCCTGTTCATAGATAGGTAGTAGTAGGTCCGTGTTCAATCTGGGGACAAGCCCTGGTTTGCTTCCTGTATCAGCAACTTGCGTACACGTAAGCGATGTGGACAGGCGACCTGTCCGCCTGTTGACGGCCGGTATGAAGGTCTAACAACTCAGCACCTTGTGGACTCCGGGCGGACTTTCGTCCACAGCTGTCCACAGGCAGGACACAGGAGAACACTGCCACCTCAGCCCTTCAATGTCTGCTCGAGCACGTGCAGCGCATGGTTGAGTTCGGTGTTTTTGGCACGCTCGCCGCCGATCTTTCGCACGGCGTGCAGCACGGTTGTGTGATCGCGGCCGCCGAACTGCTCGCCGATCTCGGGCAGACTCTTCTGCGTCAGTTCCTTGGCCAGGTACATGGCGACCTGGCGCGGTCCGGCGATCGCCGAGGGTCGCCGCTTGCTGTACATGTCGGCGACCTTCATCTTGTAGTAGTCCGCCACCGTCTTCTGAATCAGCTCGATCGTGACCTGCCCGGTGGAGGCTGACAGCAGGTCCTTGAGTGCTTCACGCGCGACGTCGACGGTGATCACGCGGCCATGGAACGAAGAGAACGCCATGATCTTGCGCAGCGCCCCCTCGAGTTCGCGAACGTTGGAGCGCAGATTCTTGGCAATGAAGAATGCGACGTCTTCCTTCAGATCGACATTCTCGCTTTCCGCTTTCTTCAACAGGATCGCGACCCGCATCTCCAGTTCTGGCGCTTCGATCGCGACCGTCAGGCCGGAGGCAAAGCGGGACACCAAGCGATCCTCCATGTCCTTCAGTTCTTTCGGATAGGTGTCACAGGTGATGATGATCTGCTTGCGTCCAGCCACCAGGGCCTCGAACGCATAGAAGAACTCTTCCTGGGTGCGCGCCTTGCCGGAGAAAAACTGAATGTCGTCGATCAGCAGCAGATCGAGGGAGTGGTAATAGCGCTTGAAGTCGTCGAATGCTTTGCGCTGGTAGGCACGCACCACATCGCTTACGTATTGCTCGGCGTGGATGTAGCGCACCTTGGCGTCCGGCTTGCGGGCGAGGATGCCGTTTCCTACCGCGTGAATCAGATGCGTCTTGCCCAGACCGACACCGCCGTACAGGAACAGGGGGTTGTACGAGCCCCCGGGATTTTCGGAAACCTGCATCGCCGCGGCACGCGCCAACTGATTCGCCTTGCCGGTGACAAATGTGTCGAAGCTCAGGTTCGCATTGAGCCGCGCCCGCTCAAAATGCTCGGGGATGGAACCCGCATCCGCCACTGCCGCCGACTCGCCAACCGGGGCGGCAGCGGGAAACTGCAGGGTGGCAACGGCGGCCCCGTTTTCGACCGCAAACACGATCGCAATCGGCCGCTGCATGACGCGCGCTGCGGCCTGGGCGATCTGTTGCGAAAACTGGGCGCGGATCGCGTCGAGCTTGAGCCGGTTGGGAGCCTCGATCGTCAGGGTGGCGGTCGACTCGTCGAAGTCGATCGCCTTGAGCGGTTTGATCCAGGCCGAGAATTGTTGCGGCGTCAGCTCGCTCTCCAAAAGGCGCGAGCAGTCTTGCCAGAGGTGCTGCATCGAATGAAAGGTGAATGTCCAGCTTGTTGTTATTGCGAGAGAGCCAGCGACTTGATGAAGCCCCGCTTCGCTCCCGCCCGGTCGCCCTGAAGCAAGGGCCAGAAAAGGCTCCAAACTCCTGAACGCAGCGGCGCATGATACCGGAAGCGTCGGGGTTATCCACAGGGCCAGCCCATTGCCGACGTCCGTGACGTAGCTTGGAGACAGCGATAAAATATGGGTGATCTAAGGTAGTGGTCGCTCACACTCCATGAAGGGTAGTGCCCGGCGACGGGCGATTTTCATAATGCACTGCACAATCGACTTTTCCACAGTCATTTCGCCAAGTTGTCCACCGTAGCCAGACGCTTGCATTCCAGGCGCGGTGCGCCATTCGGTTTGACAGCGTCTTGCGGGATCGCGTCTAATAGCGCCCTTCCGCGCGGCCCCGCCTTGGTACGGAAAAGCGGCGAAAAATCCGCAGCTTAGGTAGACCCGGAAGCACTCGGGAACACTTGGGGCGCTGCCTCTTCGCGGCGGGCGAAGGCGAGCGTCCGCTAGCTTCTCAATTGAAGAACCAGTGCTCCAAACACGGGGTGAGCCCGCGTGGGCGAGCTCCGGTCAGGAACTTTCATGGCAACCAAACGCACTTATCAGCCTTCCAAAGTCAAGCGCGCGCGAACGCACGGCTTCCTGGTGCGCATGCAAACACGTGGCGGTCGCGCCGTGATTGCTGCGCGGCGCGCCAAGGGCCGCAAACGTCTTGCGGTCTGACGAGCGTCGGGTCTACGGCATCGAGCGCGGCTCGTGGAGTGCGTATTCTCACCGCGGCTTCGGCTCATCCGCGTCAACTATCCGCGGCACATCGCCTCAGGAAGCCATCTGAGTTTGCGCGGGTTCTCGCGGCAGCGGCAGTCGATTCGCTGCGAGCAACCGCGGGCTGTCTGACCATGAAAGCGGTCTACAACACCGCCGCTGCGCCGCGCGTGCGCCTCGGGATAACAGTCGGCAAGCGAAATGCCCGGCGAGCCGTTGATCGCTCCCTGGTCAAGCGCGTGGTGCGCGAATCGTTTCGCGTCGCGCGGTCTGACCTGGAGGCCGCAATCGGACCCATGGCGGTCGATATCAGTGTCCGCCTGTCTGCACCACTGCGTGTCGATGCAGTCGCGTCGACTGGGGCATCGCAGCTCCGGCGCACGGTGCGCGGCGACGCCGATCGGTTGTTCCAAAGCCTTGCGAAACGCCTGGCCGCGCAGCCTGGGGTGCGCCCCTGAGTCAAGCATGAGCGCAATGTCCAAAGCCCTGCTGCTGGTGATTCGTGTTTACCGGTTTCTGTTGTCGCCCTGGATTGGCGGTAGCTGTCGATACTGGCCGAGCTGTTCGGAGTATTCGACCGAGGCCATCACTCGCCATGGTGCGCTGCGAGGCACTTGGTTGACGCTGGCCCGACTTGGTCGCTGCCACCCGTATGGTCGTGGCGGCGTAGATCCCGTGCCCGCCCAGTTTCAATGGCGCTGCCGCTGCGCCACGCCGAACATGAAAGCGACGCGAGCTCCAGGCCCGGAGCCAAGCCCCCTGATCGGGGCCGAGTAATCACAACCCGCCAATCCTCCATCGCCAGGGCCTGCATGGGAACCGACTTTCAACGCACGATCTTGTGGATTTTCTTCGGCCTGTCGCTGGTCCTGCTCTGGGATCGGTGGCTGGTGCACAACGGCCGGCCGTCGATGTTCGGCACTGCATCCGCACCCCAGGTCAGCAGTGGCCCGGCGCCGGCCGCTCCAAGCGCTTCCCCGGTCGCACCGTCGGTCCCCGGCGGTGACACTGCGGTGCCGCGCGCCAGCAGCGCACCGTCCCCGGCCGCGCCGCCCGCGGCACAGCTGCCCGCGACAACCACGTCTCCGTCCAAGCCCCCACCCCTGGTTATCGAAACCGACACACTGCGCGTCAGTATCGAACCGGAAGGCGCCGTAGTTTCCCGCATTGAGTTGCTGCGCGACAAGGTCGCGCCCGACTGGACCACCAGCGGCCTGCTTGGTCTGGTCACGGGACGGAAAGGCGATGCCGAGCGCAATGTCGTGCTGCTGGAAGAAAGTCCGCACCGCGTCTATGTTGCGCAAAGTGGCGTGGTCGGCGCCAGCGGTGCCGCCTATCCGACGCATCGCTCACCATTCACCGCGCTCGAAGCGCCACGCTCTCTGGGCTCAGGGCAGGACTCGATCGAGGCCGCTTTCGTGTCAGAGTCGGGCGGAGTGCGGGTCAAGAAGAACTACACCTTCCATCGCGGCCGCTACGACGTCGACGTGCGCCACGAAATCACGAATCTCGGCGAGGCGCCGGTGCAACCGAGCGTGTATCTGCAGCTGATGCGCGATGGCAACAAGCCGGAAGGCGAGTCATCGCTGTACTACACCTACACCGGGCCGGCGCTGTACACCGAACAGCAGAAATTCCAGAAAGTCGACTTCTCGGCAATTGAGAAGAACAAGGCCGAGATCCCGAAGTCGGCGAGCAACGGCTGGATCGGCATGATCCAGCACTATTTTGTCAGCGCCTGGGTACCGACCGAAGGCCAGCTGCGCGAGTACTACACGCGCACCGTCGGCCCCAATCTCTACAGCATCGGCACGATCGTGCCGGTCGCGGCGATCGCGCCGGCAGCCAGCGCCAGCGTCCAATCAACTTTGTACGTCGGTCCGCAGAATCAGCAGGCGCTGGCGAAGATCGCGCCGGGGCTTGATCTGGTCGTCGACTACGGCTGGCTGACCGCGCTTGCCAAGCCGATCTATTGGCTGCTCGAGTTCCTGCATCGCATCGTCGGCAACTGGGGCTGGGCGATCGTGCTGCTGACGGTGCTGATCAAGGCGGCGTTTTACCCACTGTCGGCGGCCAGCTACAAATCGATGGCACGAATGAAGGAAGTCACGCCGCGCATGATGAAACTGCGCGAGCAGTACGGCGATGACAAGCAGAAGCTCAATCTGGCGATGATGGAGCTCTACAAGACGGAAAAGATCAATCCGCTGGGCGGCTGCCTGCCGATACTGGTGCAGATTCCGGTCTTCATTTCGCTGTACTGGGTGCTGCTGGCCAGTGTGGAAATGCGCAACGCGCCGTGGATCCTCTGGGTGCGCGATCTCGCCACTCCCGACGCCTGGTTTGTGCTGCCGGTGTTGATGATGGCCACCATGTGGATTCAGTACAAGCTGAATCCAACTCCGCCTGATCCGGTGCAAGCCAAGGTCATGATGCTTATGCCGTTCATTTTCGGCGTGATGTTCTTCTTTTTCCCGGCCGGCCTCGTGCTGTACTGGTTGACCAACAACATACTGTCGATCGCCCAGCAATGGTACGTAACCAAGCAGATCGAAAAGGCGAAACGGCCAGGCTAGGGCCCGTTAGTGTGAACAGGCCCTAGGCAGCAGGAGGTGGTGCGCTGCCGGAGTCCCCGCGCCGCGATACGCGTAGCAGGATTAGCGGCCACAGCCAGATGCTGGCGGTCCAGAGCAGCACGCGCAGCGGGGATAGCGGCCTGGTTTCGCCACGGTGCGTGACGGCGAATACGGCGATCGCACCGGCGATGACCCAGAGCACGCATCCGGTGTAGATCCATGCGCGGGTTTCGTAGTCGCCGTCGAGGTTGCCGGCAACCGTGGCCGCGACCAGCACCGAGAGCACCACGGCCAGCACCACGCCGGCCAGCGGCGCGATGAACTTCATCAAGGGGTCGTCGTGCATGCGTTCGAGTCTACTGAGTGCCCCGAATGCAATTCAGACCTGGGGCAGGTGGCGCGCGGCAGAATTGCGCCTGTCCGATTTTCGGTTGCGCCGAAGTAGCTGCAATGCCAGCGCGATACATATCCAGCGATGAACTCCGACCGTGACCCGATTGTCGCCATTGCCACCGCGCCCGGCCGCGGCGGAATCGGCATCGTGCGCCTGTCGGGGCGCGATCTGCACACGGTGATCACCGGTGTCCTTGGCGGTGCGAGTCTGGCACCGCGCCACGCAACCCTGCGATCCTTTCTGGCGGCCGATGGCGCAATCATTGATCAGGGAATCGCACTTCTGTTTGCGGCCCCCCATTCGTACACGGGTGAAGAAGTACTTGAACTGCAGGGTCACGGGGGGCCGACCGTCCTGAGGGTGCTGCTCGCGCGCTGCCTCGAAGCCGGCCGCGCCATCGGATTGCGCATCGCCGAGCCGGGCGAGTTCTCGCGGCGTGCATTTCTCAACGATCGTGTCGATCTGGCGCAAGCTGAGGCGGTTGCCGACCTGATCGATGCTTCGACTGAACAGGCCGCCCGCTCGGCAGCGCGCTCGCTCGCCGGCGAGTTCTCGCATGCGGTCCGCGCGCTGGTCGACGAACTGATCGAATTGCGGTCGCTGGTAGAAGCGACGCTGGACTTTCCGGAAGAAGAGATCGACTTTCTTGAGCGCGCCGATGCGGCCGGTCGATTGAGCCGCCTGCGCGAACAGCTGGACAGTCTGCTCGCGCAGGCGCGCCAGGGCGCGGTGTTGCGCGACGGCTTGCAGGTTGTCCTGGTCGGCGCGCCCAATGTCGGCAAGTCGAGTTTGCTGAATGCGCTGGCCGGTGAAGAGGTCGCGATCGTCACCGCCGTTCCGGGGACCACGCGCGATCGCATCATGCGCGAGGTGCAGATCGACGGCATCCCGATCCATGTGACCGATACCGCCGGCCTGCGCCACACGGCTGACGAAGTCGAGCAAGCGGGCATCGCGCGGACGCTGGCTGAAATCGAGCGGGCCGACGTCGTGCTTCATCTGGTCGATGCGATGCGTGAGGCAGCCGATGACGATGTGCTGATGCAGGTGACCGGGCGCATTGGCCGAGCCGTTCCCTTGCTCACCATCGTCAACAAGATTGATCTGGTCGGCGCCGCCCCGAAGCTGGAGGGAATGAGGATCCACTTGTCGGCGCGGACCGGGCTGGGGATCGACTTGCTGCGCGCCGAGTTGCGCCGCATCGCCGGTTGGGAGAGCGAGACCTCGAGCGCTTCGGTCTTCATGGCGCGGGCACGCCATCTCGAAGCCCTGATCGAGGCCCGCAGCCGCCTGGCTGCGGCCGCCGAGCACGCGGCCATGCGCGCCGCCGCGCTCGACCTTTATGCCGAGGAATTGCGTCTGGCCGGCAGGGCGCTGGGGGCCATCACCGGAGAGTTTTCGGCCGACGATCTGCTGGGTGTCATTTTCAGTCGTTTCTGCATCGGCAAGTAGCGCCGGCTTTTTCTTTGGCTCTTGAGAGAATCCGGCTTGCGCGTGTCTGGACGCGCGCGCCGCATCCACGCCGCAAGTGCACGCACGCGGGCGCAAACGATCATGTGAGTCCAGTAGCATCCGCGGCTCTGACTTGGCGCCCCGGCTCATGAACGAACCAAACACCCCTCCGCCTGCGCCTTCGGCCCTCTCCCGCCTGTCGATCGATCGCTCGGCGGCAGCGCCACTGCGGCGGTCACGACCATGGTGGAAGCGCTGGTGGATCTGGGCCCTGGTCCTGCTGGTCGGCGGCGCTGCGGTGCTGGTGCTCAAGAGCCGTAGTGATGCCACCGCGGTCGAAATCGCAACCGTGGCAGCGGCCTACTCGTCATCGTCCTTGTCGGTGCTGAATGCAACGGGCCGTGTGGTCGCCGCGCGGCGCGCCTCGGTCTCATCGAAGGGCACTGGACGCCTCGAGTGGCTCGGAGTCCAGGAAGGGCAGATGGTCAAGGACGGCGAAGTCATCGCTCGGCTGGAAAACCGCGACGTTGCCGCTCAGCGCGAACAAGTGGCCGCGCAGGTCGTGGCCGCACGCGCCAATCTGGCCCAGGGCGTGGCCGACCTTGAGGATGCGCAGGCCGCGTACCGACGAGCGCAGGATCTGGCGCAGCAGAAGTTCATTGCCGGCGCCGCGCTCGACACGGCCGAAGCCCGCTACAACAAGGCGCGCGCCGCGATCGACACGCTGAAGGCCCAGATTGCGGTCGCCGAAGCAAGCTTGCGCGTGGCAACGGTCGCTTATGACCAGACCCTGATCCGGGCGCCATTCACCGGCATCGTTCTGACCAAGAGTGCCAATGTGGGTGACATCGTGACGCCGTTTTCCTCGGCGGTCGGAACGACGGGCGCAGTGGTCACGATGGCCGACATGGAAACGCTGGAAGTTGAGGCGGATGTGGCCGAATCGTCGATCGCAAAGATCAAGGTCGGCCAGCCGGCCGAGCTGCAGCTCGACGCGTTCCCCGATCTGCGACTGGTCGGCGAGGTGAGCCGCATTGTGCCGACGGTCGATCGCGCAAAGGCCACGTTGCTGGTCAAGGTGAAGTTCGTCGAGCGCGATGAGCGTGTCCTGCCGGACATGAGCGCGAAGATCGCGTTCCTAACGCGCGAGCTGACTGCCGAGGAACGCAAGCCGGTCGCGGCCTTGCGCCCGGAGGCGATCGTCAAGCGCGACGGCCGTGATGTGGTGTTCGTCATTGAAAAGCGCGAGAAGGAAGAGCGCGTCAAGATCACCCCGGTGACCTCTGCCGGCAAGGTCGGCGACCTGGTCCGGGTCGATCTGACACCGGGTACGCGGGTCGTGGCCACCCCGCCCGAACGCCTGGCGGACGGCGCGCTCGTCACTGCAGTCAAGAAGTAGATGGTCGAGGCTGCGCCCCCGGAGCGGCGCCCGCTGGTCGAGATCGACCACGTTTCCAAGTCCTACGTGCGCGGCGAGCAGGTAGTGCCGGTGCTGACCGATATCAACTTGGTGATCCGGCAAGGGGACTTCGTGGCGCTGATGGGGCCCTCGGGCTCGGGCAAGACCACGCTGCTGAACCTGGTGGCCGGCATCGACAAGCCGGATGCCGGCCGGCTCGCGGTGGCGGGTGAGGACATCACAAAGCTTGGCGATGCGGCGCTGGCCGACTGGCGGGCGCGCTCGGTCGGCTTCGTTTTCCAGTTCTACAACCTGATGCCGGTGCTCACCGCGTTCGAGAACGTCGAACTACCCCTGCAGCTGACCACACTCAGCCGCGCCGAGCGCCGCGATCGGGTCGACCTGCTGCTCGGCATGGTTGGCCTGAGCGATCGCGCCAGGCACTATCCGAACGAGCTTTCGGGCGGACAGCAGCAGCGGGTGGCCATTGCACGCGCACTCGTGACCGATCCGCTGCTGGTGATCGCCGACGAACCGACCGGCGATCTGGATCGCCAGTCGGCGGCCGAGATCCTGGGCCTGCTCGACCGGCTGAACATCGAGCTCGGCAAGACCATCGTGATGGTCACCCACGATCCGCGCGCCGCCGAGGCGGCGCATCATCTGATCTACCTCGACAAGGGCCAGTTGACGGATACCGCGCCGGCCTGAAACACCGGCGCAGAGGGCAGCATGTTTTTCCTCAAGCTCATCTTCCGCAACATTTTCCGCGCCAAGCTGCGTTCGACGCTGACGATCATCGGTCTGGTCATCGCGATCCTGGCCTTCGGGCTGCTGCAGACCGTGGTGCGCGGCTGGTACGCGGGCTCGGAGGCGGCGTCGGCCACACGGCTCATTACGCGTAACGCAATTTCGCTCACGTTCGCGATGCCGGTCTACTACCGCGAGAAGATCCGCGCAGTGCCGGGCGTTTCGGGAGTCAGCATTTCCAACTGGTTCGGTGGCATCTACAAAGAGCCGAAGAATTTCTTCGCCCAGTTCGCGGTCGATGCGCCGACCTTTTTTCCGATGTATCCGGAGTTCATCTTCAAGCCGGCGGAGTACCAGGATTTCCTGCGCGACCGGCGCGGCGCGGCGATCGGCCGCCAGCTTGCCGACCTGCATGGCTTCAAGGTCGGGGACACGATCCCCCTCAAGAGCGGCATTTATCCAGGCGTGTGGGAGTTCACAGTGCGCGCGATCTACGAGCCCAAGGACGAGGTCACGATCACACGCCAGATGTACTTTCACTTCGACTACCTGAACGAACAGCTGCGCCGGCAGTTTCCGCGGCGCGCCGACTCGGTCGGCGTGTTCGTGATCGGTATCAGTGATCCCGCGGCCGCCGCCGATGTCTCGCGCGCAGTCGATGCCGAGTTCAGCAACTCGCTGGCCGAAACCCTGACCGAGACCGAGAAGGCATTCACCCTGAGCTTCGTGGCGATGGTCGAAACCATCGTGGTGGCAATCCAGGGTGTCAGCTATATCGTGATCCTGATCATCATGGCAGTGGCTGCCAACACGATGGCGATGACGGCGCGCGAACGGCTCGCGGAGTACGCGACCCTGAAGGCGCTGGGTTTCAAGCCCGGCGCTGTCGCCGGCCTGATCTTCGGCGAGGCCTTCATGCTGGCGGCGATCGGTGGACTGATCGGGATCCTGCTGACGCCGCCGGTCGTGCGCGTGTTTCATGCGGCCACCGTCAGCGTGTTCGCCAAGCTGCCCCTGGTGCCGGAGACGCTGTGGATGCAGGCCGCGTGCGCGCTTGCGGTGGGTCTGGTCGCTGGCATTGTTCCGGCCCTGCGCGCGGCGCGCGTGAAGATTGTCGATGGCCTGCGCCATGTGGCCTAGAAGCCATCTCAAGACTACTGCGCGTCCCGATTTTGCGGCTGCGGTGCTCGCTGTACTGCATGTACACGTCCGCTCCTCGCCGCAAACTCGGGCCTGCTCGCTACGTTTGCGATGGCTTCTTCTGCCTGCCGGTTAATGTTTCGCGAGTGGCCCGTTCTCTGCGAATGAAGATCCCGTTCAACTACATCGCCCGCAATCTGTGGGTGCGCAAGCTCACGACGGCACTGACCGCCGGCGGCATGGCGCTCGTGGTGTTCGTGTTTGCTGCAGTGCTGATGCTGGACGCCGGGCTTAAGACCACTCTTGTATCGACCGGGTCGGCGAACAACGTGGTCGTGATCCGGCAGGGCAGCCAGACCGAGGTTCAGAGCGGCGTGTTCCGCGACCAGGCCGGCCTGATCGAGTCGGCACCGGAACTTGCGCGTGACGCCGATGGACGTGCGCTCGTGTCCAAGGAAATAGTCGTGCTGAACTCGCTGCCAAAGCGCGACGATCCAAGCAAGCGCAGCAATGTCGTCGTGCGCGGACTCGGCGAGATGGGTCAGCGGCTGCGGCCCCAGGTCCGGATCGTTGAGGGGCGCATGTTTCGTCCCGGCTCAAGCGAGATCGTGGTCGGTTCGTCCGTGGCCAGGCAATTCGCCGGCGTCGAGATCGGTCAGCAACTGTCGTTTGCCGGCCGCAAATGGATCGTCGTGGGCGTCTTTGACGCCGGCAAGACCGCCTTTGATTCCGAAATCTGGGGCGATGTCGAGCAGATGGTGCAGTCGTTTCGCCGGATCACCTATTCCTCGGTCATCGCGCAGCTTGCAGGCGCCGATTCCTTCGATGCCCTGAAGGCGCGCCTCGATGACGATCCCCGGCTCAAGGTCGACTTGAAGCGCGAGCACAAGTTCTACGAGGACCAGTCGGCAAGCCTGTCCAATTTCATCACCCTGCTCGGCATGGCGCTGTCAGTCATTTTTTCGATTGGTGCAACGATCGGCGCCACGATCACCATGTATGCAGCCGTCGCGACCCGCACCGGGGAGATCGGCACCTTAAGGGCGCTCGGCTTTCAGCGCGCCTCGATCCTGGTGGCCTTCCTGGCTGAGGCCCTCTTGCTATCGCTGGTCGGAGGCGTGATCGGCCTGATCGCCGCCAGCTTTCTTACGGCGATCACGGTCTCGACCACCAATTTCCAGTCATTTTCAGAGCTCGCGTTTTCATTCACGCTAACCCCTGCAATAGTCGTCTGGTCGCTGGTGTTTGCCATGGTCATGGGTCTGCAGGGCGGGGTGTTACCGGCGATCAAGGCGAGCCGGATGAAGATTGTCGATGCCCTGCGCGCTGACTAGGACCAATCCGCGAGTCGGCCAAGAGAATTTGGCCCGGACCGGCGTGAACGACAGCACATTGATCGGGGGCCAGGATGTTCAGCCGCCGGCCGCACTGCTACCATGCCCGCGATCCGCGATCCGCGCCCGGGAGCGGGGTGCTATGTCTTGCTAGGAGACCGCAATGAAACGCCGTGAATTTTCGCTCGTCACGCTTGCGACCCTGACCGCCGCGCAGTTTCCGACGATGAACGTCGCGCACGCGCAAGGAATTTCCACGCTCAAGATGATGGTGCCTGCCAATCCCGGCGGAGGCTGGGACCAGACCGGCCGTCAACTGGCCGCCGCGATGCAAAGCGGCAAGTTTGTGCAGTCGGTGCAGTTCGACAACAAGGGCGGCGCGGCCGGCACGATCGGGCTTGCGCAATTCGTCAATTCGGCCAAGGGCGATGGCAACGCCATGATGGTTGCCGGAATGGTCATGGTCGGCGGCATTGTGCTGAACAATTCCCCGGTCAATCTGACCATGGTCACGCCGCTGGCGCGCCTGACCAGCGAGTACCTGGTCATTGTCGTACCCGCGTCTTCGCCGTTCAAGAACATGGGCGATCTCGTGAAGGCGTTCAAGGCGGATCCGGGCAAGGTGTCATGGAACGGCGGCTCCGCCGGCGGCTCGGACCATATCCTTGCAGGCATGATTGCGCGTGCGGCCGGGGGTGACCCGGCCAAAGTCAACTACATCGCGTCCAAGGGCGGCGGTGACCAGATCGCAGCGATCATCGGTGGCCATGTGAGTTGCGGCATCGCCGGCCTCGGCGAATTTGCCGAACACATCAAGGGCGGCCGGATGCGCGCCCTGGCGGTCTCGGGTCCGGCGAAGCTGGAAGGCATCCCGACCCTGAAAGAGCAGGGGATCGACGTCGTTCTCGGCAACTGGCGCGGTGTTTTCGGGGCCCCGGGGATCACTCCGGCGCAGAGCGCGGCCTTACTGGCCGCGGTCAAGGGTGCCGTGGAGACCCCGGCGTGGAAGGAGTCCCTCGTCAAGATGGGTTGGGAAGGGGTTTATCTCGGCGGTGACGAATTCAAGAAATTTCTCGACGAAGACATCAAGCGCATTACCGCGATCATCGAGTCGCTTGGCCTGAAGAAATAGGACGACGTCAATGTCGCGCGGGCCGGCAGGTGCGCGAGCCGAGCTGATCATCTCGCTCAGCGTGCTGCTGCTTGGCATTGGAGCAACCGTGGTCGCTTGGCGCCTGCCTGAGGCGGGGGGCTATGCGCGCATCGGGCCCAATTTCACGCCGAGAATCATCTCTGCAGCAATCGTCCTGATGGGCATCTGGCTGCTGGCCGAGACCTTTACCGGCGGCTATCGAGCGCGCGTACCCGATCAGGCCGAGGAACGTGGCGAGCATGCCTTTCTGCTCAGCGCCTTTCTCTGGATCAGCGCGGGACTGATCGCCCAGATGGCGCTGATCCACACGGCCGGATTCGTGATCGCGGCCGGCGCCGTGTTCACCTGCGTGGCGCGCGGCTTCGGCAGCGTGCGCTGGTTGCGCGACCTGGCGATCGGGCTGGCGATGGGTTTGCTGGTGTTTCTGTTCTTCGTCCGGTTTCTCAATGTCAATCTGCCGGCAGGCTGGTTGAAACCTATCCTTGGCGCCGCCGGCATCTGAACCGGCGGGCGTGAACTCGAACAGCTGGACCCGATGAACGAAACCTTCAGCGCCCTGCTCTCCGGCTTCGGTGTCGCACTGGCGCCGATCAACCTGCTCTGGGGTTTTGTTGGCGTCACGCTGGGCACGGCGATCGGAGTTTTGCCGGGTGTCGGACCGGCGCTAACGGTCGCGATGCTATTGCCTTTGACGGTGAAGCTCGACCCGACCGGCGCGCTGATCATGTTCGCAGGCATTTACTACGGCGCGATGTATGGCGGTTCAACCACCACGATCCTTCTGAACACGCCCGGCGAATCGGCCTCGATCGCCACCGCGCTCGAGGGCAACAAAATGGCCCGCAGCGGACGCGCCGGGCCTGCGCTGGCGACCTCAGCGATTGGCTCATTCGTCGCCGGCACGATCGCCACGCTGCTGCTGACGCTGCTCGCCCCACTGGTGGTCGAGGTGGCGCTGAAGTTCGGCCCGGCCGAGTACTTCGCGCTGATGGTGTTCGCTTTCGTTACTGTCGCGGCCGTGCTCGGCAGCTCGACCGTGCGTGGGCTGACGATGCTGTTCCTCGGACTGCTGCTTGGCCTGGTCGGCATCGACGACCAGACCGGCCAGATGCGCTTTGCCTTTGGCGTGCCGGAGCTGCTCGATGGCATCGACGTGGTGGTGCTGGCGGTTGGCCTGTTTGCGGTTGGCGAAGGCCTGTACGTGGCGGCCTATCAGAGCCGCCAACCCGAGGAAGTGGAACGGGTTTCGGGCTCGATCATGATGACCCGCGAGGACTGGCGCCGGTCGTGGCCGGCATGGCTGCGCGCGACCGCGATCGGCTTTCCATTCGGCACGATTCCCGCCGGTGGCGCCGAAATCCCGACTTTCCTCTCCTATGCGCTCGAGAAGAAACTCTCGAAACATCCGGAGGAATTCGGCCACGGCGCCATCGAAGGCGTGGCCGGCCCGGAAGCCGCCAACAATGCGGCATCGGCGGGCGTGCTGGTGCCCTTGCTGACGCTTGGCATCCCGACCTCGGCGACCGCTGCGATCCTGTTGGCCGCGTTCCAGAACTACGGGCTGCAACCCGGCCCGCTGCTGTTCCAGACCCAGGCCACGCTGGTGTGGGGACTGATCGCCAGCATGTACATCGGCAATATCCTGCTTCTGATCCTGAACCTGCCGCTGATCGGCCTGTGGGTCAAGGTGCTGTCGATCCCGAAGCCGCAGCTCTATGGCGGCATTCTGGTGTTTGCCACGCTCGGCGCCTACAGCCTGCACCAGTCGGTCACCGATCTGCTGCTGCTCTACATTTTTGGCCTGCTCGGTTTCGTCATGAAGCGCTGGGGATTCCCGGTCGCGCCGGTCGTGATCGGCCTGATCCTCGGGCCACTGGCTGAATCGCAGTTCCGCAAGGCGCTCGCGATCAGCCAGGGCGACCCGAGCGTGTTCTTCACGCAGCCGATTGCCGGAGGCCTGTTTGCGGTGACGGCGGTGCTTCTGCTCCTGCCATGGGCGATGAAGCTGTGGAAGCGTTTCAGGTGAGCGATTCACGGACCCGGTCCGATTCATCCGACGCCGCGCCACACGCGGCGTTTTCATTCCAGAAGGATCGTCGTCAGTCAATCCGGCGCAGCGTTGCCGGGGTATTGATTGCGCTAGTAGGAGCCTTGCTGTGTGTCGTACTGGGAACTCCGCTGCCATGGCTGATCGGCTCGCTCGTTGCGGTTGCGGCGGCGAGCATGCTGGGTGTGCGGATTGGCGCGCCGCCGGCGGCACGCGAGGCGGGACAGTGGGCCATCGGCGTAGCACTTGGGCTCTACTTTTCGCCTGACGTGGTGCGGGAGATCGCGCGTCTGGCGCCGTGGGTATTCGCGGCCGTGATCTTCGCGATCGTGCTGGGCTGGGTCGGCTGCGCGCTGCTGTCGCTCGCCACCGGCGCCGACGCGCCGACCGCCTTCTTCGCGATGGCCATCGGTGGAGCCTCCGAAATGGCGGCACAGGCCGAGCAGCATGGCGGTCAGGTGGATCGCGTGGCGGCAGCCCACAGCCTGCGCATCATGCTGGTCGTTCTGGTGGTGCCGTTTGTCTGCGCTGCGCTCGAACTGCACGGCCGCGATCCATACGCTCCGCTGGCGCGCAACTTCTCATGGACCGGGTTTGCGGTGCTCTGTGCAGTGACCGCAGGTGCCGCCGCCGTCCTGGATCGACTTGGATCGCCCAATAGCTGGATGATCGGTCCCTTGCTGGCCGCCGCAGCGATCACGGCGAGCGGCCATGTGTTCACCGCCTGGCCTGGCGTGATCGTCAAGGGCGGTCAGTTGCTGATTGGGATCGCGCTGGGCGCGCGCTTCACGCCGGAGTTCTTTCGCGCCGCCCCGGGATTTCTTGCCGCCGTGGCCGCCATCACGCTTGTTTATCTGCTGGCGTCCGCCGCGTTCGGCGCGCTTCTTGCCTGGGGTGCTGGCCTGGCCTGGCCAACCGCGCTGGTGGCGACTACGCCGGGGGGCATCGGTGAAATGGCGCTTACGGCGCAGGCGCTTGATCTCGGTGTGCCGATCGTCACTGCATTTCACGCGATCCGCATGGCGGCGCTGGTCCTTACAGTGGGGGCAATCTATCGTCTATGGCGATTCGTTCATCAGCGCCGCACCCGGGGCCCCGATGCAGATTGAATTGCACCCTTTGGCCGGTGAGCACTCGGTTCCGCCCACCCGATTTCTGGAGGCGGTGCTCGAGTCACGCGCGTCCCTGACGCAATGGATGCCTTGGTGCCATGTCGGCTATGGCAGCGCGGACGTGGATCGCTGGTTCACCGAAGCCGATGACATGTGGCGCAGCAAGCGTGCCTACCCGATGCTGATCCTCGCGGCGGACGGGCGCTTGCTTGGAGGAGTCGGCGCGCACGATGTCCTCCTGTATGGCAAGCGCGAGGCCGAGATCGGCTATTGGGTGCGGCAGTCCGCCCGCGGCATGGGGGTCGCAGCCACGGCCATTCGCGCGATGGCGGCCTTCGCGTTCAACGAACTCGGACTGGTGCGGACCTCGATGCGAATCCGCCTCGACAACCGTTCCAGCCGGCGCGCGGCCGAGCGCGCCGACGCGAGCTTCGAAGGCGTCGCTCGACATGGCCTGCTGCATGCGGAGGGGCGTTTCGATGCCGCGGTCTACTCCCTGCTGCCGTCGGACCTTGCGCGGCCCTGGACTCTCTGACACCAAGCGACGCCGCAGCGCGTGGATTGGTCATTGCAGTTCACCCGTCTGGATTTTTGGGAGGTGCTGGTGTAGCGTCAAAACGCAGTCGATCCCGTCGCTGTGGATTTGGAAATGTGCTCTATCGACCGCGCGACCCTGTCGCGAACCCCGATCAAACTTTGGCCAGGCCTGCACCGTTCATCAGCACCTTCGTCTGCGCGTCGCGGGCGCTTCCCGCGCCAATCCCGGAGTGCAATATGCCGACCGGCACAGTGAAGTGGTTCAATGAGACCAAGGGCTTCGGATTCATCAAACCTGACGATGGCGGTGCGGACCTGTTTGCCCACTACAGCGGCATCAAGTCCAAGGGCTTCCGCACCCTCAAGGAAAATCAACGGGTTGAGTACCAGGTCCAGCAAGGACAGAAAGGCCCGCAGGCGGTCGAGATCGATGTACTGCCGGCTTAGCCAGGACTTACTTAGCTTCAGAGGCTTGCGAGGCGTGCCTTTTTTCCTTGACGTATCCAGTCAGGCCGAGGCGGCCCGGCAGCGTCAGCTTGCGCGGAGGAGCGGGGCGCCGGGCGGTCCTGCGGGCTAGAATCGCGCTCCTTTTTGGTTGGCCGAAGCACTGGAGTGCCCATTGGCCATCAGTGGCGAGCAGTCGAGTCATAACAAGACATCAGTCGGCGACCAGGCGGTCGGCGAGCGAGAGGAGCGCAACAGATGAGCGCAGTGCTGGCGGATTCCGCAATCCAGGCCCCGTCCTACGTCAAGAACCGCAAGTTGATCGCCTGGGTGACCGACATTGCGCGGCTGACGCGGCCAGCCCGCATTGTCTGGTGCGATGGCTCGCGCGAGGAGTCGGACCGGCTGTGCGAGGAAATGGTGCGCGCGGGCACCCTGAGGCGACTGAATCCGGCCAAGCGCCGCAACTCTTATCTCGCCTTGTCCGATCCGGGCGATGTCGCGCGGGTCGAGGATCGCACCTTTATCTGCAGCGAACGTGAGATCGATGCCGGTCCGACCAACAACTGGGTCGCACCAGCGGCCATGCGATCCACCCTGAACGGCCTGTTTGCGGGTTGCATGCGAGGACGCACGATGTACGTCGTGCCGTTTTCGATGGGCCCGCTGGGCTCGCATATCAGTCAGATTGGGGTCGAGATCTCGGACAGCCCCTACGTTGTGGTCAATATGCAGATCATGACGCGCATGGGACGCGCGGTGATCGACCTGTTGGGCAAGGACGGCGAGTTCGTACCCTGCGTGCATTCAGTCGGCCGGCCCCTCGGCGCGGGCCAGAAAGACGTGGCCTGGCCCTGCAACCCGGACAAGTACATCGTGCACTTTCCCGAGACGCGCGAAGTCTGGTCTTTCGGCTCGGGCTACGGCGGGAATGCCTTGTTGGGAAAGAAGTGCCTGGCACTGCGGATTGCCTCGACCATGGGACGCGCTGCGGCGGAATCGGATGGACTGGGCTGGCTGGCCGAGCACATGTTGATCCTGTCTGTAACGTCGCCGGCCGGCCGGAAGTATCACGTCGCAGCCGCGTTTCCGTCAGCGTGCGGCAAGACCAATTTTGCGATGTTGATTCCGCCGCCCGCATTTGCCGGCTGGAAGGTCGCCACGATCGGCGAGGACATAGCCTGGATCAAGCCGGGCGCGGACGGACGCCTGTATGCAATCAATCCGGAAGCCGGCTTCTTCGGCGTGGCGCCCGGCACCTCGGAGAAAACCAACTACAACGCGATGGCCTCGTTGCGCGAGAACGTCATATTCACGAACGTGGCGCTGACCGATGACGGCGATGTCTGGTGGGAAGGCATGGGCCCGGCACCGGCGCACCTGATCGACTGGCAGGGCAAGGACTGGACCCCCGAAGATGGCAAGGCGGGCCGCAAGGCGGCGCATCCGAACGCACGTTTCACGGTCGCCGCTGCGCAGTGCCCCGCGATCGATGCCGACTGGGAAAACCCGAACGGGGTCGCGATCGATGCCTTCCTGTTTGGTGGGCGCCGTTCAAGCACAGTGCCACTGGTCACCGAGGCCCGCAACTGGGTCGAAGGCGTCTACATGGCTGCGACGATGGGTTCGGAAACGACCGCCGCCGCTGCCGGTGCACAGGGCGTTCTGCGTCGTGATCCGTTCGCGATGCTGCCGTTCTGCGGCTACAACGTTGGCGACTATTTTGCTCACTGGATCGCACTTGGCCGCAAGCTCGAAGCGCAAGGAGCACGGCTGCCGAGCATTTTCACGGTCAACTGGTTTCGCACGGATGAGCAAGGCAAGTTCGTATGGCCGGGCTTCGGCGAAAACATGCGCGTACTCAACTGGGTGATCGAACGGATTGAAGGCCGCACCGGCGGCGTCGAACACCTGTTCGGGGTGAGCCCGCGCTATGAAGACCTGGCGTGGCACGGCCTCGATTTCTCGCCCGAGGCTTTCGCGCGCATCACTTCGATCGAAGCCGAGGCCTGGCGCCGTGAGGTCGAGTCGCATGGCGAACTGTTCGCCAGGCTCGGCACTCATCTGCCGGCTGAACTGGCCGCAACGCGCGTTGGACTTACGCGGGGGCTCGGCGCCTAGCCGGCCCGATATCGTGCTTCGGGTCGCTCAGCGACCCTGATAGAAACAGGCCGCGCGGCTTGCGCGCCTGTCGTCGCTCGAAGATACTGGGCAGCAGCAAGGAGTAGACCCGCGAACCTGGGATTGCACGTGGGGCTGATCAATTACGTTACTCAGATTCAGTTCGATTTTGGTGCGATCCGGCACATACCCGCCGAGTGCGAACGCGTCGGAATCACGCGGCCGCTGATCTGCACGGACAAAGGCGTTATTGCCGCCGGCCTGCTGGCTCGGCTGCAGGAAGCGCTCGCTGATCGGCCCGCCGCGGTATTTGACGAGACGCCGTCCAATCCGACCGAGGCGGCAGTATTGATGGCCGTGGCGCTCTATCGCAGCAACGACGCCGACGGCTTGATTGCGCTTGGAGGGGGCAGTTGTATTGATCTCGCCAAGGGCGTGTCGATTGTCGCGACTTATCCGGGCCCGCTCGCCGAATACGCAACGGTCTTCGGCGGCAGCGCGAAGATCGGCGCCGGCGTCGCGCCAGTGATCGCAATTCCGACTACGTCCGGCACCGGCAGCGAAGTGGCGCGCGGCGTCATCATTATTCTTGATGACGGCCACAAGCGCGATTTCCATTCCCCGCATCTGGTGGCCAAAAGCGCGATCTGCGATCCGGAGCTCACCTATGGCCTGCCGCCGCTGCTGACTGCCGCCACCGGTATGGATGCAGTGGCGCACTGTATCGAGACGTATCTGTCGAAATCGGTCAATCCGCCCGCGGACGCAATCGCCTATGACGGGCTGGCGCGCGCGCTGAGGCATATCGAGACCGCGGTGAGGGAACCGCGCAATCCGGTAGGCCGCTGGAACATGATGAGCGCTTCGATGCAGGGCGCGCTTGCGTTTCAAAAAGGGCTTGGCGCCGTTCATTCACTTTCACACGCGCTTGGCAGTCTGAAACTGCCCGACGGCCACAGCCCGCATCACGGGACGCTGAATGCGGTCCTGCTGCCGGAGGTGGTGAAATTCAACGAGGTCGCAGTGCCGGAACGGGTTGGGGCCGTAGCTGATGCTTTTGGCGTGCGCGATGGCGAAGCGCTCGGTGAGGCCATCCGGTCCCTCAATCGGCGTCTCGGGTTGCCGGCTGGGCTTCAGGAGATGGGGATCGGCGCGGATTGCTACGCAATCGTGGCCCGGAGTGCGCTGGAGGATCATTGCCACGCGACCAACCCGCGCATTGCCACACAGGCGGATTACGTTGCTATGCTCGCCGCCTCCACATGAGCGCCCCTGACATCATTCTCGAAACGCGCGGCCTGACCAAGGAGTTCAAGGGCTTCGTCGCGGTCAGCGAGGTCAATCTGCGCGTACAGCGTGGAACGATTCACGCACTCATCGGACCCAACGGCGCCGGCAAGACCACCTGCTTCAATCTGCTGACCAAGTTCCTGACGCCGACCCGTGGAACCATCCTGTTTAACGGCATCGATATCACGCGCGATGCGCCGGAGCAGATCGCGCGCCGTGGCATCGTGCGCTCGTTCCAGATCTCCTCGGTCTTTCCTCACCTGACCGTGCTTGAGAACGTACGCATCGCCCTGCAACGCGCGACCGGGCTGTCGTTCCAGTTCTGGCGCAGCGAACGCGTGCTGGACACTATGAACGCGCGTGCAATCGAACTGCTGGATCAGGTTGACCTGCGGTCGTTCGCCGGAACCGAAACCGTGTCGCTGCCGTATGGACGCAAGCGCGCACTGGAGATTGCTACCACGCTGGCGATGGAGCCCGAGCTGATGCTGCTCGACGAGCCCACCCAGGGCATGGGTCACGAGGACGTGGCTCGCGTCACCGAACTGATCAAGCGTGTTGCGGCCGGTCGTACGGTGCTGATGGTCGAGCACAACATGGGCGTCGTTTCGAGCATCGCCGACACCATTACGGTGCTGGCCCGAGGGGCTGTGCTGGCCGAGGGCCCGTATCAGCACGTGTCGAACGACCCGGGGGTCAAGGAAGCCTATATGGGCACTTCCGAGGCCGAGCTCGAGGGGATTGGGCACACATGAGCGCGCCGGGCCGTCCCAAGCGCTCGTGCTCCCGCTTGGCGGGACCGGCCGCAGGCCGTAGGGTGCATCAATGAGCGCGCTCGAGATCAGCGGGCTGCACGCTTGGTACGGCGAGTCGCACATCCTGCACGGCGTGGATATCAATGTGCAGAAGGGCGAGGTCGTGACCCTGCTCGGTCGCAACGGCGCCGGACGCACGACAACGATGCGGGCAATCCTCGGCCTGACCGGGATCCGCAAAGGCTCGATCAAGGTCGCCGGCACCGAAACGATCGGTATGGCGACTCACCGCATCGCCCGTTTGGGGGTCGGCTTTTGCCCGGAGGAGCGCGGCATCTTCGCCAGCCTTTCGTGCGAGGAAAACCTGATGCTGCCGCCTCAGGTGGGAAACAAAGGGAAAGCGGCGGCCAACGGCGCGGGTGGCATGAGCGTCGACGAGATCTACGCCATGTTCCCGAACCTGAAAGAGCGCGCCAGGAGCCCGGGCACGCGGCTTTCGGGAGGCGAACAGCAGATGCTGGCGGTGGCGCGGATTCTTCGCACGGGAGCTGATCTGCTTCTCCTGGACGAGATCTCCGAAGGCCTGGCGCCGGTCATTGTCAAGAAGCTGGCGGAGATGATCCGCATGCTGAAGACCAAGGGCTTTACCGTCCTGATGGTCGAGCAGAATTTCCGTTTCGCGGCTCCGCTCGCGGATCGGTTTTATGTCATGGAGCATGGACGCATCGTGGAATCCTTTGCTGCGCGTGAATTGAGAGCCAAAGAAGCGACGCTGCACGAGTTGCTTGGCGTTTGAAGTGCATTTTTCTGGGAGAAGTCGAATGAAGTTGAAAAAGATCGCCGCAGCGCTCGCCGTCTGCGGCCTGGCAATGGGATTCACGGGCGCGCAGGCGCAGAAACTTTCGGGCGACAAGATCGTGATCGGCATCATCACCGACATGTCGTCGCTGTATTCGGATCTGGATGGTCCGGCCGGCGTCGAAGCCATTCGCATGGCGATTGCCGACATGCAGAAGGAGTTCCCTGGCACGAAGATCGAGGTTGTGTTCGCTGACCATCAGAACAAGGCCGACATCTCGTCATCCAAGGTGCGTGAGTGGATCGACCAGGGCGGCGCCGACATGATCATCGGCGGTACCAACTCGGCGGCGCAACTGGCCGGATCGAAAGTGGCGACCGAGAAGAAGCGCCCCTACATGGTGGTTGGCGCTGCAACCTCGCGCCTGACCAACGAGGACTGCTCACCCTACATTGTTCACTATGCCTACGACACGATCGCGCTGGCGAATGGCACTGGGTCGGCCGTCGTCAAGAGCGGCGGCAAGAGCTGGTTCTTCCTGACGGCCGATTACGCGTTCGGGCACTCGCTCGAGAAGGACACGGCCGATGTCGTCAAGGCCAGCGGTGGCACGGTGGTGGGCCAGGTGCGCGCGCCATTGAACGCGTCCGATTTCTCGTCGTTCCTGCTGCAGGCACAGAACAGCAAGGCGCAGATCCTCGGTCTTGCCAACGCCGGCGGTGACACCATCAATTCGATCAAGGCCGCCAATGAATTCGGCGTGACCAAGACAATGAAACTGGCGGGCCTGCTGATGTTCATTAATGACATTCACGCGCTCGGCCTGAAGACGACCCAGGGCATGTACCTGACCGATGGCTGGTACTGGGACCAGTCGCCGGAAGCGCGTGCCTGGGGACGTCGCTTCTTCGAGAAGTTCAAGCGCATGCCGTCGATGCTGCAGGCCGGCAATTACTCGGCGACCCTGACCTACCTAAAGGCGGTCAAGGCGGTGGGTACTGATGACGCCGATGCCGTCATGGCGCAAATGAAGAAGACGAAGATCAACGACATGTTTGCCAAGGGTGGCTACATTCGACCGGATGGCCGCATGGTGCACGACATGTATCTGCAGCAGGTCAAGAGCCCTGAGGAGTCGAAGGAGCCGTGGGACTACTTCAAGACGGTTCAAGTCATCCCGGGAGATCAGGCTTACAAGCTGCCTGGCCCGTCAAAGTGCCCTCTGAAGTAGCGTGAGTCGATATTGCCGAGGCGCGCGTTTTCTGCTCCGAACATGCGCTTCGGTATTCGTGACTGAATGCCATGACTGAACTGTTCGGGATTCCGCTGCCTGCTCTTCTGAGCCAGCTGCTGCTCGGCCTGGTGAACGGTTCGTTCTACGCGATCCTGTCCCTTGGGCTCGCCGTCATATTCGGACTCCTCAACGTCATCAACTTCAACCACGGCGCGCTCTACATGATGGGCGCGATGTTTGCGTGGATGGGGCTGACCTACTTCGGCATCAACTACTGGGTCATGCTGGTGTTGGCCCCGCTGCTCGTCGGTGTATTCGGCATCGTCGTTGAACGCTTGCTGTTGCGGCATCTATACAAGCTTGATCACCTGTACGGCTTGCTGTTGACCTTCGGGCTGACTCTACTGATAGAAGGTTTCTTCCGTTCGTTCTACGGGGTTTCAGGACTGCAATACACAGTGCCTGACCAGTTGGCGGGGTCAACCAACCTGGGATTCATGGTTTTGCCCAACTATCGTGCGTGGGTCGTCCTGGCTTCGCTCGTCGTCTGTCTGGGCACTTGGTATGTGATCGAGCGCACCAAGTTGGGAGCGCTGCTGCGCGCCGGCACCGAAAACGCCAAACTGACCGAAGCCTTTGGCGTCAATGTTCCGTTGATGGTGACTTTGACCTATGGCTTCGGGGTGGCGCTGGCGGGATTTGCCGGTGTGCTCGCAGCGCCGATCCTGCAGGTGCAACCCTTGATGGGCAGCAATCTGATCATTGTGGTGTTCGCTGTTGTCGTAATCGGCGGGATGGGCTCGATCCTGGGCTCGATCCTGACGGGTCTCGGGCTGGGTGTGATCGAGGGCTTTACGCGAGTGTTCTACCCCGAGGCTTCGGCGACCGTTGTGTTTCTGATGATGGTGGTGATACTGCTGATTCGGCCCGCGGGTCTGTTCGGCAAGGAAAAGTAGCGTGAAGTTGACTCGGGAATTTGCTGTTTACCTTGCCCTGTTCGCGCTGGGCGTCGTGTTGCCGTGGATCGGCGCCTATCCCGTCTTCGTGATGAAGGTAATGTGCTTTGCGCTGTTCGCCTGCGCGTTTAACCTCCTGATCGGCTTTACCGGATTGTTGTCGTTTGGTCACGCCGCTTTTCTCGGCATCGCGGCGTACGCCACCGGACATGCGCTCAAGGTCTGGGGTTTGCCGACCGAAATCGGACTGCTGGTGGGCGTTGCCGCCGGAGCCGCACTCGGATTCGTGATGGGAAGTCTCGCGATCCGCCGCAGCGGGATCTACTTTTCGATGATCACCCTGGCGCTCGCGCAGATGCTGTATTTTTTCTTTCTGCAGGCGCCGTTTACAGGTGGTGAGGACGGGCTGCAGTCGGTGCCGCGTGGACGGCTTCTCGGCCTCATCGATCTGAGTTACGACCTGTCCCTGTACTACGTAGTGCTGGCGATCTTCGTGTTCGCATTCCTGCTCATTTTCAGGACGGTCCACTCGCCGTTCGGTCAGGTCCTGAAAGCAATTCGGGAAAACGAGCCGCGCGCGACCTCGCTGGGATATGACACGGCGCGCTTCAAGTTACTGGCCTTCGTGCTGTCGGCCGCGCTCGCCGGACTGGCGGGCTCGACCAAGACGCTGGTGCTGGGCTTCGCGACTCTCAGTGACGCACACTGGAGCACATCCGGGCTGGTGATTCTCATGGTGCTGGTCGGCGGAATGGGAACCATGCTCGGGCCGATTCTTGGCGCATTCATCATCGTCGCCCTCGAGAACAAGGTGGGCGACCTGGGCGCGTTTCTTGGGCGCGTCACCGGAATCGAGTGGTTCAACGGTCTTGGCGAGGCCGTCACGATTGTCACCGGTCTGATCTTCGTGATCTGCGTGATGGCATTCCGGCGCGGGCTGGTGGGCGAGTTCAACGCATGGTGGCAGCGCCGGCATTCAACTCAGCCGGGCTAGGTCCTGCGCGCCCTGCCCATGATCCGGGTTAGGGACGCTTATCAAGCAAACGGGTCAGTGCGTTTGTCGCCGACTGGCCGATAGAATCGCGCGACGCCAGTTCTTGTCTTCGAATCGCGAAGCATCCAGCCACTCATGGCCCTGAACGTGTCGATGGTCTATCGACGCACCGATCACGGTGTGCGCGAGGTCTATGAGAAATCGCACCAGTTCACCCAAAGCGAGCGGCTGATACTGATCCTGCTCGATGGTCGGCTGAATGTCGCCGGGCTGAAGACACGGTTACCCAGCCTGAACGATGAGCGCATCGAACGCGCAATGCGCAAGCTGCAGGACGCCGGGCTGGTTGAGCAGATGGGGCTCGGCGACCCATCGCGCGGCAACGGCGCTGCGGAGCCGTCGCGACTGGAGCCCGAGGCGGTCGCGCACTTTCTCGAGCAAACCGAACTTGATCCGGTAACGACCTTCGGTGATACAGAAGAGGCGGTGGCGGCCGAACTGGTGCGCGCCCGGGTCGAGCAGGCGGCGGCGCAGTTGGCACGCGAAGCGATCGCCAGCGTGCCGCGCGACAGGGAAAGACCGGAGCCGGCGAGGCCAGCGCCCAAACCTAAGACCGAAAGTGTGCGCTCACATGACACACGCGCGAGCAAGCTCCGTACGACCCAGCCAGAGATGGATGCGGAGGCAACCCGGTTTGCAATCACGACCGTTAACGTGCCGGATCGACTGGATTTGCAGGAGGAACGCGACCGTGCGGACCTCGAGGAATACTCGGACGATCGCCGGCGCCTGGATCTTCGCTTATGGATGAAGCGCCTGATCGGGTTCGCCGTGGTCGCAGTTCTGATCGCGTCCGGCTATGGGGTGCTGCAGCCATTGCGCAGCGAAGTCTCGCCGGCTCGGGTCGCCGAGCGCCTGACGTCGGTTTTCAAGCGCCCGGTCTCGGTGGCCGATACCGAGTTTCGCTTTTCGCCAACTCCACGCATGATCATTCGCGGCATCGGCGTCGGCGACCTCAAGGTTGAAGAGGCGTCGCTGCTGATCAACTGGAAGGACCTCTGGAGCGCGATCCGGGGCGGCAGTTGGGTATGGAGCGAGGGTACCGTGGCGCCCATGAGCATGACCACCGCGCAGGCGGCCGCGGTTGCCTTGGCGCTTCCCCTGGGGGCCAGTGAACTGCCTTCAAAGATCTCCACGCTGCGTTTCGAATCCGTGCGGATCTCTGATTCACGCTTGATGCCGGATCGCTACGAAGGCCTGCTGCGCCGGGCTGATGACGGAAAATTCGGACCGCTCGTGCTGCGCCAGCTCGATACCGAGGGTTCGATGAAACTGACGCTGCGGCCGGTGACTGCTGACGGTCGGGCGGTGCTTGATTTTCGCCTCGATGCTGAACGCTGGAACCTGCCGTTTGGTCCCAAGGTTCGATGGAACGAAGTGCTCGCAACCGGGCGTCTCGACGAGAAGCTGATCGAGATCAGGACCTACACCCTGGCAGGTTTCTACGGCGTCGTGACTGGATCCATCTACGCCGCGGGCGACGTTGAGTGGGTGGTGACTGGAACCGTCGGCGGGACCAACCTCGACGTTGAGGCGATCCTCCAGACCTTACGTACTGGTGCCAGCGGGGGCGAGGGTGCACCCGTCACGCCGCTGCAGGGAACGGCGACGCTTGACCTGGCCGTTGCCGGCCGCGGCCCTACCTTGGACGATGCGCTGGCCCAGGCGGTCATCGGTGGCCCGTTCCAGGTCCGCTGGGCCACCTTGAACGGGATCAATCTCGGGCTGGCGGCCACGCAGGGTGCGATGGCGGCCGGCACGACACGCTTCACGGAATTCAACGGCGTCCTCGGGGCCTCACTCGCCGGTGTCAGATTCGAAAACACCGGCGGCCGCTCGGGTGCACTCGGCGCGCGCGGCGACTTCACGGTCGCTCCGGACATGGGGCTTGCGGGAACTGTCCGCGTGGAACTGGGTGGCCAGCGCATTCAGGCCCCGATCACTCTCCGCGTACGCGGTAACGCACTGACGCCTCGCTTCGGCCCCTGAGCCTTCTCTTTGGTTCCACGTGAAACTCGTTTCACGTGGAACCAGATGCTCGACGCTCCACACCACCGCCTGGGCCTGGCGCAGGTCGCCAGCCGGCCCGGTCCTGGCCCCGGATCCGTCGCCCTCGGGCGCCGTTCCCGAGCGCTCTCTATACTTCGTGCCCGCGACTTGCGAACGCTTACTCCCAAGCCTGACCCGTGGAATTTCCGGAAACTTTCGACGTGATCGTGATCGGTGGCGGCCATGCCGGCACCGAAGCGAGCCTGGCAGCAGCACGCATGGGCTGCCGAACGCTCCTGCTTACGCACAGTCTCGAAACGCTGGGGCAGATGTCCTGCAACCCTTCGATCGGCGGCATTGGGAAAGGCCATCTGGTCAAGGAAGTCGATGCACTCGGCGGCGCCATGGCCGCCGCCACCGACGAGGCAGGAATTCAGTTCCGAATTCTGAATTCTTCAAAGGGGCCCGCGGTACGGGCAACGCGCGCACAGGCGGACCGCGTGCTTTACCGGCGCGCGATCCGGTCGCGGCTGGAGAATCAGCCACGGCTTGCCTTGTTCCAGCAACCGGTCGACGACCTGATCCTGGAAGGCGACCGGGTCGTCGGTGCGGTGACGCAATCAGGCATCCGGTTCCGTGCCCAGAGCGTGGTTCTAACTGCCGGGACCTTCCTCAACGGCCTGATCCATATCGGAATGCAGAACTATGCGGCGGGCCGCGCCGGCGATCCGCCCGCAATCTCCCTGGCTGCACGCCTGAAGGAGCTCGCTCTGCCGCAAGGACGCCTGAAGACGGGAACGCCACCCCGCATCGACGGCCGAACGATCGATTTCGGTGTCCTCGAAGAGCAAGTGGGCGACCTCGATCCGGTTCCCGTGTTCTCGTTTCTTGGGACGGCAGCGCAACATCCGCGCCAGATCTCATGCTGGGTCACACACACCAACGAGAGCACCCACGCCGCCATCCGGGCCAATCTCGACCGCAGCCCGATGTACTCGGGAGTCATCGAAGGGGTGGGCCCGCGCTATTGCCCGTCGATCGAGGACAAGATTCATCGCTTCGCCGACAAGGCCAGCCACCAGATCTTTCTGGAGCCCGAGGGGCTGACGACCCACGAGGTCTATCCCAACGGGATCTCGACCAGCCTGCCGTTCGATGTTCAGTTCCAGATCGTCCGTTCGATGAAGGGCCTCTCAAATGCGCACATCGTGCGGCCTGGTTACGCGATCGAGTACGACTACTACGATCCGCGAGCACTGCGCTCCTCGCTCGAAACGCGGGCCATCGAGGGCCTTTTCTTCGCGGGGCAGATCAATGGCACGACGGGCTACGAGGAGGCCGCCGCGCAGGGCCTGCTGGCGGGCATCAACGCTGCGCTCAAGGCAAAGGGCCGGACCGCCTGGTGCCCACGGCGCGACCAGGCCTACCTCGGTGTGCTGGTTGACGATCTGATCACCCGCGGTGTCGCCGAACCGTATCGGATGTTCACCAGCCGGGCCGAGTACCGGCTTAGCCTGCGTGAGGACAATGCTGATCTGCGCCTGACGCCGATCGGTCGCGACTTGGGCTGCGTCGGCGACCAGCGATGGGAGGCCTTCAGCCGCAAGCGCGACGCAGTAGAACATGAAAAGGAGCGGCTGAAGTCGACGTGGGTGAACCCTCGCTTACTTGGAAACGACGAGGCAGTGCGGGTTCTCGGGAAAGGCATCGACCACGAGTACACCCTGGCCGAGCTATTGCGCCGGCCTGAAGTGAGTTACCGGTCCCTGATGAGCCTGGGTCAGCGGAACGGCGAACTGTCGTTCGGCCCCGGGGTGGACGACCAGACCATCGCCGAACAGGTCGAAATCTCGGTCAAGTACGCGGGTTACATCGCGCGCCAGGACGAGGAAGTGGCTCGCCATGAGGCGCACGAGACGACGCGCATTCCGGCAGACATCGATTACGCCGTTGTGCGCGGCCTGTCTATCGAGGTTCGACAGAAACTCACATCGCACCGACCTGAAACGGTTGGGCAGGCCGCCCGCTTGTCCGGGGTGACGCCGGCCGCCATTTCGCTGCTCCTGGTTCATCTCAAGCGTTTGGCGAAGAGCGGTGCGGCAGGCGAACTCGCTGCTTGAGTACGCTCCGTCGGTAGGCGCTGCCGAGATCGCCGCAGGTGCGCGCGAACTTGGCCTGACGCTCGACCCCGCCCAGTCGTCGTCGCTGGAGCGCTACAGCCTATTGTTGACGCGCTGGAACCGTACGCACAACCTGACGGCAATCGATACGCCGGGCCGCGTGCTGAGCCACCATCTGCTGGACTCGCTCGCGATCGTCCCGGAATTGTCGAAGGTAGCGGCAAACGGGAACTTGCGAATTCTCGACTTGGGATCAGGCGGTGGGCTGCCGGGCATTCCCTTGGCGATCGCATGCCCGCAATGGCACATCACCCTGCTCGACAAGGTCGGCAAGAAAGTCGCGTTCCTGAACCAGGCAAAGCTGGAACTAGGATTGGCGAATGTCGATGTCGTGCACGCGCGTGCCGAGCTGCTCGCGCCGGACCGTTCCTACGACTTGATTGTCGCGCGTGCGTACTCTTCGCTGGTCGACCTCGTCGCCGTTTCGCGTCACTTGCTTGGCTCGCGCGGGGTCTGGGCAGCGATGAAGGGCGCGTTGCCAACGAAAGAGTTGGCCGCATTGGCGGCAACTGAGCCGGCGCTGGCGGTCACGACCGTTAAACTCGCGGTCCCGCGTCTGGCGGCGGAGCGTTATCTGGTAGTGATCCGCTGCTCGCCTTGATTCGTTCCAGCCGATTGCTCATTCCGATTCGTTCTATCCGATCCGGTTCAAACCCTTGATCTCGCTTCGACTCCGCTGATGTGCCTGCCGAACAAGACTGGTATCCATGATTGCGGCAGCGGCTGATGGCGCGAATCTTCTGCGTCGCCAATCAGAAAGGCGGAGTCGGCAAGACGACGACAGCGGTCAATCTGGCCGCCGGCATCGCCGCGCTCGGGCAGCGCGTGCTGCTGGTGGACATGGATCCGCAGGGCAACGCGACCATGGGCAGCGGCATCGACAAGCGCGCGTTGCGCACGTCCGTGTACCAGGTGTTGACCGGTCAGGCCGCGGTGGCCGATGCCTGCCAGCGCAGTGAGCACGGCGGCTATGACGTCCTGGGCGCCAATCGCGAACTTGCAGGCGCCGAACTGGAACTGGTGGATCTTGATGACCGCGAAACCCGTCTCAAGCGCGGACTTGCAAGCGTCGTTGATCGCTACGACTTCATCCTGATCGATTGCCCACCTTCACTGTCGCTGCTGTCGCTCAATGGACTGTGCGCTGCGCATGGCGTCGTCATACCCATGCAATGTGAGTACTTTGCGCTCGAAGGATTGGCCGATCTGGTCAACACGATCAAGCGCGTTGCCGCGCAGCTGAATCCGGACCTGCGCATCATCGGTCTGCTGCGCGTCATGTACGACCCGCGCATGACCCTGCAGCAGCAGGTTTCCGAGCAACTGGTCGAGAAGTTCGGCGACAAGGTCTTCACGACCATCATCCCGCGCAATGTGCGGCTGGCCGAGGCGCCAAGCTATGGGCTGCCGGGCCTGGCTTACGACCGCGCATCGAAGGGTGCGCAGGCCTACCTGTCGTTCGGGGCGGAAATGATCGAACGGGTCCGCGTGCTCTGATGTTCGATCCGTCTGCCGTTCCGACTGCATTGAGACAGGTACGCGACGCACACGCCGCGCGGATTGAAGACGCCAGCCTGACGGCCTCGCAGCCACGTGAGCAGCGCATCTACGATGGCTGGTTGCTGCGCTACTCCCCGGGCAAGGCGCGACGCGCGCGCTCGGTCAACGCGGTGGCCGCAGGCGAACTTCCGCTGGCAGAAAAGATCGAGCACTGTCGAAAGTTTTTCCTGCAGCAGGACCTGCCTTGCCTGTTTCGAATCACGCCATTCTCGTTGCCGGGCCGGCTCGATCAGGCGCTGGCCGAGGCGGGATGGAACGCGATCGAGGACACGCGCGTCATGCAACTTGAGCTCGACGCCGCTTCCCTTCGGGTTGGCAGTGGCGCCGCTTTCGCTGAGCTCGATGCGGCCGGGTTCGGCGATGTACTGGGCGAGCTGCACGGACTCGATCCGGAAAAGCGCAAGGCCGAGCGCGAACGCTTTGCGCGCAGCGCCTTGCGCGGCGTGTACTACGCAGCGCTTCAGGGGGAAACGCCGATCGCCTGCGGCAGCGCGCTGATCGACGGAGACCTGGTGGGCATCTACGGCATGGTGACGGCCGAGGATTATCGCGGACGCGGCATCGCCACAGCGATCGTCGATGCTCTGCTTGGCGCAGCTCGTGCCGCCGGCGCGACGCGCGCCTACCTCCAGGTGAGCGCGGACAACGTGCCGGCGCGCCACACCTATTCGAAGTTCGGCTTTGGCGACTGCTATGCATATTGGTATCGCTGCGCGCCTGACGCAGAGGGAAGGGCACAATGATCAAGCGACCCAAGGGACTCGGGCGCGGGCTCGACTCCGTGTTCGGGGTCGAATCAGCGCCTGCCACTGCGCCAGCGACCCTGCCGCTGGCGCGATTGCGTCCTGGTCAGTTCCAGCCACGCACGCGCATGAATCCGGAGGCGCTGGCCGATCTGGCTGACTCGATCCGCGCCCAGGGTGTCATGCAGCCGATCCTGGTCAGGCCACAGGCCAACGGCGACTACGAAATCATCGCGGGCGAGCGCCGTTTTCGAGCGGCAGAACTGGCCGGACTGAGTGAAGTGCCTGTGCTGGTGCGGCCGGTCGATGACACCGCTGCCCTGGCCATGGCGCTGATCGAGAATATCCAGCGCGAGGACCTGAATCCGCTGGAAGAAGCGCAGGGCGTGCAGCGGCTGATTCGCGAGTTCGGCTACACGCACGAGCAGGCAGCGGCCGCGATCGGGCGGTCGCGCAGCGCGACGTCCAACCTGTTGCGATTGTTGAATCTGGCGGCGCCGGTGCAGGAATTGCTGCTCGCCGGGCAGATCGACATGGGCCATGCGCGCGCGCTGCTCGCGGTCGATGCGGCCCACCAGATACAGCTTGCCCACCGGATCGTGGCGCGCCGCCTGTCGGTGCGCGAGACCGAGACGCTGGCAACGCATGCCGGCCGGGATCGCGCCAGCGGTACCCGGGCGCCGCGCCCTGAGCGCAGCCGCGACATCGCCCGCCTCGAGGAAGAGCTTGCCGACCGGTTGGGCGCCGAAGTGAAACTCAGCGCCAATGCCGGCGGCCGCGGCCGGCTGACTATCGCGTTCGCCAGTCTCGATCAGCTTGACGGCATCGTTGAGCGATTGCGTCGAGCTTGAATGTCTGATTCGCCGTTGGCGGGACATCGGATAGTCAGTGCGTGGCAGCGACTCGAACCGGGTTCAGGTTGACCGTAGCTCCACGGAACTCCTAAAATCGCCTGCTTTCCCGGAGTGCGCAGGGCAACGCGGCAAGTGCGCGTGACTCGTCTGCGTCACGTGTTTTCTGCGCCAGGCGCGCTCCGAGGCTCCCTTCACGTCAGCTTGGTACCGTGAACCTCGAATCCGCACATCCCGCACTTCCCACCGCCGCGCGCGGGCGCCTGCCTCGGCGCGCCCTGCGTCTTGCGCTCGGCTGGCAGGTCGGGTGCACACTGCTGATCACGGTCGCCGCTGGCGCCCTGGCCGGCTTGCATGGGGCGGTTTCGGCTGCGCTCGGCGGAGCCATTTGCACGGTCGCGTTCGCATTCGCCGGCTGGCTGGCGACACGCCGGATTGCCGATTCGGCCACCTCGATGGTGACGACGGCTCTGTTCGCTGAGATGACGAAGGTGGGAACAATCGTGCTTCTGCTTGGACTGATCCTGGCTTTTTATCGCGAAGCGGTGGCGGCTGCGCTGATCGCGAGTTTCATTGCCAGCGTGGTGATCCTGGCGCTTGCCGTCTTTTTTCGCGACTCACGATCGCGGCCAGCTAACTGATTCGGGCGCGAGCCATGGCAACCGGTAGCGAACTCACACCGACTGAGTACATCAGCCACCATCTGAGCCACTTCAAGGTGGGAATCGCGCCGGGCGGATTCTGGACGGTGCATGCCGACACGCTGATTATGTCGACGCTGCTCGGGATGATCGGACTCGGCCTGATCTGGTGGATCGTGCGCGGCGCCACCTCAGGGGTGCCGACGCGGCGCCAGGCTTTCTTTGAGATTGCGTTCGAGCTGATCGACGAGGCGATCAAGAGCATGTTTCCACGGCGGCGGGCCGCGCAATTTCGTAGCGCCGCTTGCGTTGACCGTGTTCGTCTGGGTTCTGCTGATGAACTCGATGGATTTCCTGCCGGTGGACTGGATTGCACTCGGAACCCACCATGTCTCGGAAAAGGGCTTTCGCATTGTCAGCACGGCCGATGTGAACACGACCTTCGCGCTGGCCTTGTCGGTATGGTTGCTGATGATCTTCTTTTCGATCAAGGTCAAGGGCCTCGGTGGCTGGATACACGAGCTGACCTGCACGCCGTTCGGTGTCAAGCCGATCTTCGCTGCGCCGCTGCTGGTGCTGTTCAATCTGCTGTTCAACATCGTCGAGTACATCTCGAAGCCTCTGTCTCACTCGCTGCGACTGTATGGAAATATGTATGCAGGCGAGATCATTTTCCTGCTGCTTTGGCTGTGGGCGGCGACCGGCCTGGTGGGTACCGGCTTCGGCGCACTGCTCGGCGTAGGCTGGGCGATCTTCCACATCCTGATCGTCATCCTGCAGGCTTACATATTCACCATGCTGACAATCGTATACATCGCGCTCGCACACGAGCAGCACTGAGCGACGCGATCACATTCACTTCCTGCTTTCCGACGACGAAAGGAAATCGAATCATGGAAAAGCTTCAACTGCTGGCAATGATCCAGGCCTACACGGGCATCGGCATCGGCCTGATCATTGGCCTCGGGGCGGCCGGCGCCTGTATCGGTGTCGGCATCATGTGCAGCCGCTTCCTCGAAGCGGCTGCGCGCCAGCCCGAATTGACCAATATGCTGCAGACCAAGGTCTTTCTGCTGCTCGGCCTGATCGACGCCTCGTTCATCATCGGCGTCGGTCTGGCGATGTTGTTTGCTTTCGGCAATCCGCTGCTTACAGTTGTCCGCTAACGCTGCGCATCGAGGCAGGCGATGGACCTTAATTTCACTCTGATCGCGCAGGCCATCACGTTCGCAATCTTCATCTGGTTCGCGGCCAAATTCGTGTGGCCGCCGCTGGTCAACGCGCTTGATGAACGTCGGCAAAAGATCGCCGACGGGCTGGCAGCGGCCGAAAAAGGCCAGTCGGACCTCGCGGATGCAGAACGCAAGGCCTCGCAACGCGAAGCGGAAGCCCGCACTGCGGCACAAGCAGTTGCGGCCGAGGCAGAACGACGCGCCCAGGCCATCATCGAAGAGGCCAAGACTCAGGCCAAGGACGAGGGTTTGCGACTGATCGCCGCAGCGAAGGCCGAGGCGGCACAGGAAGTGGTGCGCGCCAAAGGCGTGCTGCGCGACCAGGTCGCGGCCCTTGCGGTGACCGGTGCTGAACAGATCCTCAAGCGTGAAGTGAATCAGCAGGTGCACGCGGATCTGCTGGCGCAGCTGAAGGGCAAGCTATAGCCATGGCTGAACTGTCGACCATCGCCCGGCCGTACGCGCAGGCCTTCTTCGGGGTAACGAAGGAAAGCGGCGCGACCCAGGCTGGGCTCGAGTTGACCTCCGCCCTGGCTGCCCTGATGCAGCATCCCGAGGTCGTTGCGCTGGTCGACGATCCGAAGCTCGGCCCTCAGCAGACTTTCAAACTGTTGGCAGGATTGCTGAAGGCTCCCCTGTCGGCGTCGGACTCGAATTTTCTGCAGACCTTGATCGACAACGGCCGCCTGACCGCACTGCCCGAAATCGCACGCCAGTTCGTCCAGCTCAAGAACGAGGCCGATGGCATTGCCGACTGCCTGATCGAAACCGCATTTCCCCTGGACGATGCGCAGGTGAGCGACCTCGTGATATTGATGTCGAAAAAGTTTGGCTTGAAGCTCAAGCCGGAGGTCCGCGTCGATGCGAGCCTGATTGGCGGTGTGCGCGTATTGGTGGGTGACCATGTACTCGATACCTCGGTGAAGTCGCGCCTGGACCAGATGCAGGCGGCGCTTACCGCGGTCTGATTTTGATGAAATTCGCAGAACCGCAAACTGAACACGAAACGCTGGAGTTGATCCATGCAACTCAATCCAAGTGAAATTTCCGAACTGCTGAAAGGCCGCATCCAGGGCCTCGGCGTGTCGACCGACGTCCGCACCCAGGGCACGGTCGTGACGGTCACCGACGGCATCTGTCGCGTGCACGGCCTGTCCGACGTCATGCAGGGCGAGATGCTCGAGTTCCCGAACAACACCTTTAGCCTGGCGCTGAACCTCGAGCGCGATTCGGTCGGGGCGGTCGTGCTCGGTTCCTACGAGCACATCCGCGAGGGCGATCCGGTCAAGGCGACCGGCCGCATCCTCGAGGTGCCGGTCGGCCCCGAGCTGATCGGGCGCGTCGTCAATTCGCTCGGCCAGCCAATCGACGACAAGGGCCCGATCAACGCGAAGATGAACGACATCATCGAGAAAGTCGCGCCAGGCGTGATCGCGCGCCAGTCGGTGTCGCAGCCGGTGCAGACCGGCTTGAAGGCGATCGACTCGATGGTGCCGATCGGCCGCGGCCAGCGTGAGCTGATCATCGGCGACCGCCAGACTGGCAAGACGGCGGTGGCGGTCGACACCATCATCAACCAGAAGGGCAAGGAACTGATCTGCGTCTATGTCGCGATCGGGCAGAAGGCATCAACCGTCGTCAATGTCGTGCGCAAGCTCGAAGAAACCGGCGCAATGGCCTACACGATCGTGGTCGCTGCGAATGCAGCGGAGTCGGCCGCAATGCAGTACATCGCACCGTATTCGGGCTGCACGATGGGCGAATACTTCCGCGACCGCGGGCAGGATGCCCTGATCATCTATGACGATCTGACCAAGCAGGCCTGGGCTTATCGGCAGGTCTCGCTGCTGCTGCGCCGGCCGCCGGGCCGCGAGGCGTATCCGGGCGATGTGTTCTATCTGCACTCGCGTCTGCTCGAGCGCGCCGCACGCGTGAATGCCGACTACGTCGAGAAATTCACCAAGGGCGCGGTCAAGGGCAAGACCGGCTCTCTGACCGCGCTGCCGATCATCGAGACCCAGGCTGGCGACGTGACCGCCTTTGTGCCGACCAACGTGATCTCGATCACCGACGGTCAGATCTTCCTCGAGACGGATCTGTTCAACGCCGGCATCCGTCCCGCCATCAATCCCGGCATTTCAGTGTCGCGAGTCGGCGGTGCGGCCCAGACCAAGGTCATCAAGAAGCTCGGCGGCGGCGTGCGGCTTGCGCTCGCGCAGTACCGTGAGCTCGCCGCGTTCTCGCAGTTCGCCTCCGACCTCGACGAAGCCACCCGCAAGCAGCTCGAGCGCGGCCGCCGCGTCACCGAACTGTTGAAGCAGCCGCAGTACCAGCCGATGCAGGTGTGGGAAATGGCGATCACGCTGTTCGCGGTGACCGCCGGCGCATTTGACACGATCGAGATCAAGGACTGCCTCGCCGCCGAGAAGGCGCTGCGCGATATGGTCAAGTCCAAGCACAGCGCCATGGTTGACCGCATTGAGAAATCCAAAGACTTGTCGAAGGACGACGAGGCCGAGCTCAACAAGGCGCTCGAAGAATTTAAGGCAAGCGGTGGCTTCTGATGTGCCCTTGAATCTAACGACAGAGTGATATGGCCGGAACCAAAGAAATTCGCCTGAAGATCAAGAGCGTGCAGAGCACGAGCAAGATCACCAAGGCCATGGAAATGGTTGCCGCATCGAAAATGCGCAAGGCGCAGGAACGGATGCGGCAGGTTCGCCCCTACAGCGACAAGATCCGCAATATCGCGGCACATCTGTCGCAGGCGAACCCGGAGTACCGACATCCCTTCCTGGCAAAGCGAGAGAGTCTCAAGGTGGCTGGCCTGATCCTGATCACGACCGACAAGGGCCTGTGCGGGGGACTGAATACCAATATCCAGCGCGCGGTGCTGGCCAAGGTGAAGGAGCTGAACGCCGCCGGTGTGCAACTTGCCGCCACGGCGATCGGCAACAAGGGGTATGGGTTCCTGCAGCGACTGAACGCCAATATCGTCTCGCACTACGTACAGCTCGGTGACCGCCCGCACCTGGTAGAGCTGATCGGGCCGATCAAGGTCCTGCTTGACCTGTACATAGCCGGCCAGATAGACGTGATCTACGTCGCCGGCTCGCGTTTCATCAATACGATGAAGCAGGAGCCGGTTATCGTGCAGCTGCTACCGCTAACCGACGACAAACTCGCGCAGAGTGACGAGGAGAAACGCGCCTACTCCTGGGACTACATCTACGAGCCCGATGCAGAGGCGGTTATCGACGCGTTGATGGTGCGGTACATCGAGTCCCTGATATTCCATGCGGTCGCCGAGAACATGGCCTCGGAGCAGAGCGCGCGCATGGTGGCGATGAAGGCGGCCTCGGATAACGCGAAGAAGCTGATTGACGAGTTGCAGCTGATCTACAACAAGACGCGGCAGGCCGGCATCACCAAGGAGATCTCGGAGATCGTCGGCGGTGCGGCGGCCATTGCCTAGTGCGGCGAGCCCACAACCAATTTGCGAACTGAAGAACGAGGGAAGAAGAATGAGCACCGGAAGAATTGTTCAGTGCATTGGCGCCGTGGTGGACATCGAATTCCCGCGTGAGCACATGCCGGAGATCTATGACGCGCTCGTGCTAGAAGCCGATGCGAGCAACAAGCTGGTCGAACAAGGACTGACTTTTGAAGTCGAACAGCAACTCGGCGATGGCATCGTGCGCACGATTGCGATGGGCTCATCGGATGGCCTGCGGCGCGGCATGAGCGTCCGGAACACCGGAGAGGGAATCATGGTTCCGGTCGGACCCGGGGTGCTGGGCCGCGTGATGGACATTCTCGGCCGACCGATCGACGACGGCGGCCCGGTCAAGTCCGACACGCTGCGCTCGATCCACCAGGAGGCACCCAAGTTTGACGAGCTTTCGCCGTCGGTCGAACTGCTCGAGACCGGTATCAAGGTGGTCGACCTGATCTGCCCGTTCGCCAAGGGCGGAAAAATCGGCCTGTTCGGCGGCGCCGGCGTGGGCAAGACCGTGATCTTGCTGGAACTGATCAACAACGTCGCCACGCAACTCGGGGGCCTTTCCGTATTTGCCGGCGTCGGCGAGCGCACCCGCGAGGGTAACGACTTCTACCACGAGATGTCGGAGGCCAAGGTGATCGAGCCGGACGATCTGCCCGAATCGAAGGTGGCGATGGTGTTCGGCCAGATGAACGAGGGGCCCGGCAACCGGCTGCGTGTGGCGTTGACCGGCCTGACTATGGCCGAGCGCTTCCGCGACGAAGGTCGCGATATCCTGTTCTTCGTCGACAACATCTACCGCTTCACACTCGCCGGTACTGAAGTGTCGGCCCTGTTGGGCAGGATGCCGTCCGCGGTGGGCTACCAGCCGACGCTCGCGGAGGAGATGGGCAAGCTCCAGGAACGCATCACGTCGACCAAGATGGGATCGATCACCTCGATCCAGGCAATTTATGTTCCGGCCGATGATTTGACCGATCCCTCGCCGGCGACCACCTTCGGCCACCTTGACGCGACCGTCGTGTTGTCGCGCGATATCGCGTCACTCGGTATTTATCCGTCGGTCGATCCGCTCGATTCGACTTCGCGTCAGGTCGACCCCCACACAATCGGCGAAGAGCACTACGACACGACGCGCCGCGTGCAGGCCACCCTTCAGCGCTACAAGGAGTTGCGCGACATCATCGCCATCCTGGGCATGGACGAACTCGCCCCCGAGGACAAGCTGGCGGTCGCTCGCGCGCGCAAGATCCAGCGCTTCCTGTCGCAGCCGTTCCACGTCGCCGAAGTGTTCACAGGCTCGCCGGGCAAGTACGTGCCGCTGAAGGAGAGCATCCGCGGCTTCAAGATGATCGTCGATGGCGAATGCGATGCTCTGCCCGAGCAGGCGTTCTACATGGTTGGTACGATTGACGAAGCATTCGAGAAGGCGAAAACCATTAAGTGATCGGTGATCCGAGGGTCGCGATCACGAAGCCGCGAACCACAGATTACAGATTACAGATCACGGAACACAGTCCACATGGCCACCACCATTCACGTCGACGTCGTTTCGGCCGAGGAAAGCATCTTCGCGGGTGAGGCCGAGTTCGTTGCCCTGCCCGGCGAGGTCGGCGAACTCGGCATCTATCCGCGCCACGCACCGCTGATCACGCGCATCAAGCCCGGCATGGTCCGCATCAAGATCAGCGGCCGCGCCGATGAGGAGCACGTGTTCGTCAATGGCGGAATCCTCGAGATACAGCCGCATGTCGTAACCGTACTCGCCGACACCGCGATCCGTGCCAAGGATCTCGACGAGGCCAAGGCGCGCGAAGCAATGGCCCTCGCCGAGGAAGCGCGCAAGAATGCCGGCAGTGAACTCGAGATCGCCAAGGTCGAGGCCGAGATGTCATCGCTGGCCGCACAGCTCGCCGCGATTCGCAAGCTTCGTCCCAAATGAAATCGAGACGAATCGGGATCGGGGGCGGCTTTGCCGCCCTTTTCTGTTTTGGACGCACGCTGCCGCAAGTGTGGCGGATGTACCGGACTGCTTGGCAAGTGCACAATCGCGCACCGCGGAGCATTCTCGTGTCGCCGGTCGATTCAATCCTGTCGTGCACTGATCGCGAGCTTCGGCGCGCTGTGGCAGGACAGCGGCTGCGCCGAGGAGGCACCGCCGCCATTGCTTGACCGCGTCGTCGTCACGGCGACCCGGTCCGAGCGCGCGGGACTTGATGTTCCGGCATCGATTGACGTCGTCACGCGCGACGAGGTGCGCGACACGCAACTGCGAATCAATCTGTCCGAGTCGCTGTGGCGCGTTCCTGGCGTCGTCGCGTCGAACCGCCAGAACTACGCGCAGGACCTGCAGATTTCGATCCGCGGCTTCGGCGCGCGTTCGACCTTCGGCGTGCGCGGACTGCGTCTCTACCTGGACGGGATTCCGGCGACGCAACCTGACGGTCAGGGACAGGTTTCGAACTTCCCGCTCAACGCGGTCGAGCGCATCGAAGTCCTGCGTGGACCGTTTTCGGCGCTCTATGGCAACTCGTCGGGTGGAGTGATTGCGATGTCGACCCGTCTGGAGCCCCAACCGTTTGAGGCCGAGCTTGGACTGGCGGTCGGCTCGTACGACACCTGGCGCGCTGCGCTCGCAGCCTACGGCGGTACTTATCCCTACGCTTACAGTGTCGATGCGAGCTTTTTCTCGACCGGGGGCTATCGGGAGCACAGCGCCGCGACGCGCGATGTATTGAATCTGCGCGCAGCCGCCTACGAAACCCCGGTCGGGCGCCTGCGCGTCACCCTCAATGCAGTCGACATTCCAGATGCGCAGGATCCGCTCGGGCTAACACGCGCCCAGTGGCAGGCCGACCCGCAACAGGCCTCACCAGCGGCACTGCTGTTTGATACGCGCAAGTCAACCAGTCAGGAACAACTCGGATTCGAACTCAGTGGCGATGCGGGTGCCAATCTCAGCTGGCAGACGATCGCGTGGATCGGTAAGCGCGCGGTTGAGCAGTTCCAGGCGATTCCGGTGGCGACCCAGGCAAATCCCAATCATCCGGGGGGCGTCATCGACTTCGATCGAAACTACGGAGGAATTGATGCCCGCATCCAGGCACGCTTTGGCGCGACCTATCTGACCGCCGGCATTGATTTCGAGCAGCTCGACGAAGACCGGCGCGGCTACGAGAATTTCGCAGGTCTACCGCAGCAACTCGGTGTCCGAGGGCGGCTGCGGCGCGAAGAGAGCAATCGCGTGCAATCGCTCGATGCCTATGCACAGGTCGAGGCTGAACTGTCTGAAAGCTGGCGCCTGCTTGCCGGCGTGCGGGCCTCGCGTGTTTCGTTCGACGGCAGCGATAAGTTTCTTTCGAACGGTGACGATTCGGGCTCCGCCCGCTACGACGCGATCAGCCCTACCGTCGGCCTCAACTGGAGACTGAGTCCGTCCACCAGCCTGTATGCCGCTTATGGCCAGGGCTTCGAAACTCCGACTCTCAACGAGCTCGCGTATCGGCCCGATGGCAGCGCCGGATACAACACCGCGCTTGAGTCGGCCACGAGCAGAAACGTCGAGTTGGGCGCCAAGGCTGTGTCCGCGACCGTGCGCGCCGCGCTAGCGATCTTTCAGACCAACACGAACGATGACCTGGTTGTGCAAACCAATGCCGGCGGCCGGTCCTCGTTTGGCAACGCCGGTTCGACGCGCCGCCGCGGCGCAGAACTAGGGCTTGGCTGGCAGCCAATCCCAGCGCTGTCGGTGGATTTGGCGGCGACGGCTATCCAGGCCACGTTCGAGCGGCCATTCTTGACCTGCGTGACAGCACCCTGCACCGTGCCGACGGTTCTGGTGCCGGAGGGGAAGCGCTTGCCGGGAATTCCTGCCTACACCGCGGGCCTGGCTGTGACCTATCGACTGCCTTGGTTTGACGCCATCGCCGAATGGCGCGCCCAATCGAGCGTGTATGTGGACGATCGGAATACCGATGCGGCGCCCGGCTACGGGATCGCCAATCTCGCTTTCGCTCGTTCGTTCGTTGAAGGACAGGTGAATTTCCGCGCTTTTCTGCGGATAGAGAACCTGCTGAACGCGCGATACATAGGCTCGGTCATCGTCAACGAAGCGAACGGGCGATACTTCGAGCCGGCGCCCGGTCGCCAGTGGTTGCTTGGTCTCGATCTGGGGTTCCGATGAACACGAGTTCACTGTTCAGACACGCAGCTATTACTCTGGCGGCCGCAGCCATGGTCGGTCTGATGGCATGTACGGCCCCCGCACCACAGCCCGTCGTCTCGCAGCCAGTGGCCGTTGCTCCCTCGGCTGCGCAGGCAGAGGCGGCAACGCCAGCGGCCGCGGCGCGTTCGACGGGTCCGGTGCGATTGGCGCCGCGTGATCCGGCGCTCGAAAGCTGGAAGCGCTCAGCGGCAGAACGGATCCACGCGACTAACTCGAAGCAATTGTTTACCGGCCGGCCGCATCATCTGCTGCAGGCCGTTATCGTCGTCGAGGCGGCCGTTGATCGGACCGGCAACGTGACCCAATCGCGCATCATGCGATCGCCCGGCATCAAGGCGCTCGACCAGGTTGCATTGGCCTCCCTGAAGACTGCTTCACCCCTGCCAGCGCCTCCTCCAGCATTGGTTGCCAAAGGCAACCTGGTTTTCTCCGAAACCTGGCTGTTCCAGAATGACGGGCGATTTCAGGTCCGGACGCTTGCGATGGCACAGGAGTAGCGAAAAAGCATCATTTTTCGCGAGAAAGTCTTCAAAACCGGGTCCCGGGGGTCAGATTTGGCGTCCGCGTACCCGGCTTGTGTCAACCTCTCGGCCGGCTAAGCGTTAGCCACCTCAGGGCCCACGGCCAGAACCGATTTCACAGTTCACCAGTGGCTCTCTCTTACCAACCGTTCCAGGAACACACCAATGAAGAAAGTCCTTGCCGCCCTGATCGCAACCGCCTTCGCGACGGTCGCGTTTGCTCAAGAAAAGAAGGCCGACGCCAAAGCCGCCGACGCCAAGCCGGCTGCTGCTGCCCCGGCGAAGAAAGACGAAGCCAAGCCCGCCGCCGCGCCCGCGAAGGACGCGAAGGCCGCTCCGGCCAAAGCTGATGCCAAAGCCGCGCCAGCCAAAGCGCCGGCCAAAGCCGCGCCGGCCAAGGCTGATGCCAAAGCTGCTCCGGCCAAGGCTGATGCCAAAGCTGCTCCGGCCGCCGCGCCCGCGAAAGACGAAGCCAAGCCTGCCGCAGCCCCGGCTGCAAAGGCTCCCGACGCGAAGAAATAATCCAGGCTTCAGCTTCAGCTCAAAAGGCAGGCCAAATGGCCTGCCTTTTTTTATTTCGGCTCACCAATCAAGCGCGCTGCAAGCTCCTCTGCTGCCTGGCTAGAGTCCACGCTCACGCGCTTTGATCGGCTCGACCCACCGCTAATCAGTTTCAAAGCTGTCCGCGGTATTTGCAGTTGCGTCGCAAGGTAGCGCAACAAGGCTTCGTTGGCGCGTCCATCCTGAGCTGGGGCAGCCACTGCAATCTTGAGGCGACCGCCATGCACGCCGACCACGCCGGTGCGTCGCGCACCTGGCTGGATGTGCAAGTCGAGTAGCCAAACGTCCTGCCCACGAGTCAGCCAGATGGCTGGACCCGCCGTGAGAGAATCGACTTTCTTATTCGCTGCCACTCGTGCGCCCCGAAAACGACACCCTTCTGCGCGCACTACTGCGCGAACCGACCGCGTACACGCCAGTGTGGCTGATGCGGCAGGCGGGTCGCTACATGCCGGAGTACAACGCGACGCGCGCGCGCGCCGGCAGCTTTCTGAAGCTCGCCAAATCACCTGCCCTTGCCACTGAAGTCACGCTGCAACCAGTTGACCGGTTCCCATTGGATGCCGCGATCTTGTTTTCAGACATCCTGACGATCCCGGACGCCATGGGGCTGGGTCTGTACTTCGCCGACGGCGAAGGTCCAAAGTTCGAACGCCCGGTTCGCACCGAAGCGGACGTGGCGGCCCTTGCAGCGCCCGATCCGGAATTGTCGCTCGGTTACGTCATGGATGCGGTGCGCGAAATTCGCAAAGCACTTGGAAATCGCATCCCGCTGATCGGTTTTTCCGGAAGCCCGTTCACGCTTGCCTGTTACATGGTGGAGGGTGGGGGTTCGGACGATTTCCGGCGCATCAAGACGCTTCTGTATTCGAGGCCGGATCTACTGCATCGGATACTTGAAGTGAACGCCCAGGCGGTGGCCGACTACCTGAATGCGCAAATCGCGGCGGGCGCGCAAGCGGTGATGATCTTCGATACCTGGGGCGGCATCCTTGCCGATGGTGCGTTCCAGGCGTTTTCGCTTGCCTACACGCGCCTGGTCGTTGCGCGGCTTGTTCGCGAACACGACGGTGAACGCGTCCCGTGCATAGTCTTTACAAAGGGCGGCGGCGCCTGGCTCGAAGAAATCGCGGCGATCGGAAGTGATGCGGTCGGGCTCGATTGGACGGTTGATCTCGGCCGTGCGCGTGCTCGAATCAATGATCGTTGTGCGCTTCAGGGAAACCTCGACCCGATGGCGCTGTTCGCCGGCCCAGATCAGATCGAGGCCGAAGTCGGTCGCGTACTGGCGGCCTTTGGCTCGCCCCGGCGCCCCGACGGCAGATGGGGCGGACACGTGTTCAACCTGGGCCACGGAATCTCACAGTTCACGCCGCCCGAAAGCGTCGAAGTGCTGGTTCATTCAGTCCACAAAATCAGCCGTGCTGCGCGGGGGTGAGTGACCACTACCAAAGCGACGAAAATGGGCAAGCTGGCTTGACTTATTCACAAAAGCAGGAGTCGCGCCTGGCCAAAAGAGACGCCTTGAGCAGTATCGGCCAAAGGGTCGAGTCGCCTTGCTAACTCATTGATTTCTATAGCGAGTCATTAGGCAGTCACACAACTGAAGTCCAGCTGGGGCCAATTCCGACGCGGACTTGCAGGCGCTTCGCACAGGTTTTCCACAAAGTTACCCACAGCTGAGAAGGCATACGACGCCGATCCTTTTAAATCATTGAGTTACATGCTGTACTTGAAGTCTTAGTTTATGCGGACCGGGCTACCAGCGACGCCTACTTGCGGGTGCTTGTCGATGCACCAATTTCGCAGCCGCTCGACTACCTGACCGGCGCCGACTCAAATGCGCGCCTGCTGCCCGGCGCCCGGTGTGTGGTGCCCCTGGGGCGCCGGTCGGTCGTCGGTTTGATCGTCGAGTCTGTGGCGGACTCATCGATCCCGAAAGACCGCCTACGACCTGCCGGCTCCTGTTGGACGATGTCGAGCTACTTAGCCGGCATTGGCTGGATTTCACCTGTTTCGTAGCTGACTATTACCAGCAGCACTGGGGCGAAGTCGCACTCCCGGCGTTGCCGCCCGCTCTGCGCGCGCTTCCGGGGCCGCGGCACAGGCAGTCGATTGCGCGTATGCGTGCGCAGCCGCTTCTACTGCCGACAAAGCCGACACCGCCGCCGCACTTGACCGAAGAACAGGCGACGGCTGTCACCGAATTGATTGCAGCCACCGGATTTGCGCCGACTCTGCTGTTTGGAGTCACCGGCAGCGGCAAGACCGAGGTCTACCTTTCGGTCATCGAGGGCCTGCTGACAGCGGACAGCTCGGCGCAGGCCTTGCTGCTGGTCCCGGAGATCAATCTCACGCCGCAGCTTGAAGCGCAACTGCGGTCGCGGTTCGCGGGACATGCGGTGGTTGCGATGCACAGCGGGCTGCCGGCCGGTGCTCGCGCCGCCGCTTGGCTCGCTGCGCATGAAGGTCGGGCGCGGATCGTGGTGGGCACTCGCCTGGCGATATTTGCCTCGATGCCGCGGCTGGCGCTCATAGTGGTGGATGAAGAGCACGACACTTCGTACAAGGCTGGTGAAGGCGGTCGTTATTCGGCGCGCGATCTGGCGCTCAAGCGCGGCCAGATGCTCGGTATCCCGGTGGTGTTGGGCTCGGCGACCCCCTCACTGGAATCGTGGGCGAGGGCCCAGGCCGGGCGCATGCGCTGCCTGCGATTGACGAAGCCGGCCAAGCCGGACGCTTCCGTGCCCGTCATCGAAATCGTCGATGTCCGTGCCCACGCAGACAACCAGGGTCTTGCCGCGCCGGTCCGTGCGGCCTTGGAACAGACGCTTGAACGAGGTGAACAATCGCTGCTGTTCCTCAATCGGCGCGGATATGCGCCGGTTGTTGCATGTGACGCGTGCGGCTGGCTGTCGCAGTGTCCGCGCTGCGCCATTTTTGCGGTGTTTCACAAGCGTGATGCCAGGCTGCGTTGCCACCACTGCGGCTGGAATGCCGGCGTGCCGCGCAGCTGCCCAACGTGTGGCAATCAGGCCCTGCACGGCCTGGGCCGCGGCACGCAAAGAATTGAAGAGAACCTGCAGCAATTGCTGCCAGCCGCACGCATTGTGCGCATCGACCGCGACTCGACCCGTCGCCGCAACACGGCGGAAAGAGCGTTCGAGTCGGTGCACCGGGGCGACATCGATGTCATGGTCGGAACGCAGATGATCGCAAAGGGCCACGACTTCCAGCGCGTGTCACTGGTCGTCGTGCTTAATCCGGACGGCCAACTCGCGTCGCACGACTTTCGCGCCGCCGAGCGTTTGTTCGCCCTGTTGACTCAGGTCGCTGGCCGAGCCGGGCGCGCAGGACTCGTCGGCCGCGTGCTGATACAGACACGCTTTCCGGAGCACACCCTGTTTTCGGCCCTGGCGAAACAGGACTACGCGGCGTTCGCTGACGCGCAGCTTGCCGAACGGCGCGCCGCAGGCATGCCGCCGTTTGCATTCCAGGCGTTATTGACTGCCGAGGCGCGGGCCATGACCTCCGCGCTCGGCTTCCTGCGCGCTGCGCGCGAGGCCGCCCCGTCGGAAGCCTCCGTGCGCTTGTTCGATCCGGTGCCGCGCGTGCCGCCGCGCCTGGCCAACGTCGAACGCGCGCAACTCCTGATCGAGGCAGATCGGCGTAATGCATTGCAGGCGTTTTTGCGGGACTACGTGCCGCGATTGCGCGCGCTCAAGACCCCGGTTCGGTGGCAGCTTGAAGTCGATCCGCTCGAGATCTGAGCGCGGCCCTTTGCATGGCCGATCGATGTTTCATTTCACTGGAACCTCGCACAGCAAATGAACCCCTGGTTCAGACGAGAACGGGCGCCGGACGCCCGTTCCGGCGAAGAGAAAAGGCTCCTAGCGTGCCGCTGCGAGCATGTATTCAATGGCGGCCCGAATGTCGGCGTCGCTGGCCGTGGCCAGCCCGCCGCGTGGCGGCATGGCTGCCTTGCCCTTGATCACCGTGGCGGTCAATGTATCGATGCCGAGTTTGGCGCGCGCAGACCACGCTGCCTTGTCGCCGAACTTGGGCGCGCCTGCGACGCCGGTCGCATGACAGGCGTTGCAGCCAGCCGCATACGTCTTTGCGCCGTCGGGCTTGGCCTGAGCGGAGGCCGGTGCGGTCGCCACGGTTGGCGATGAAGCGCCCTGGCCGAACATGAAGAGCACGGCAGATTTCATCTCCGCGTCCGTCAGATCCGCCATGCCGCCGCGCGCTGGCATCGAGCCATGGCCCTTGATGGCTGCCGCGGTGACCTTGTCCACTCCCTGCGAGACCCGCTTTGCCCAGGCAGCACGGTCGCCAATCTTCGGAGCACCGTGGAGGCCGGCGGTGTGACAGTTGCCGCATGCCTGCTGCACGATCTGTTGGCCGCTGCGCGCCGCATCTGCCTTCCCGCCCGCGGGTGCGTCCGGTTCCTTGAACTTCGCTCCTGCTTGATTGGCCATATAGGCCACGGCGCGCGCTACCTCCACCGGATCCAGATCTGGATTGCCGCCCTTGGCCGGCATCGCCTTGAATCCATCGACCGCGTGCTTCGCCAGCACGTCGAAGCCCTGCTTTATGCGTGGCCCCCAGGCGGCCTGGTCGCCGGCCTTTGGTGCTCCCGCGGCACCGGCTGCGTGACATGCAGCACACGAAAGCTTGTAGACAGCTTCGCCGCTCTGAAGTGTGCGCGGACCCGCCGCGCCCGCGAAGGCTACGGTGCCAATCGGCCGCAGGCGATCCGCAATCGCTTCCGGTGTCAACGCATCAGAACCCGCGCCGGCGATCGGATCGCCGACGACGTAGGTGGCAAGCAGGATGATCAGGAGAATGGGTACCACAAAGGCCAGCACGATCACGGTGATCAATTGCTTTGGCGTCTTGATCGGCGAAGTGTGTTGGTCGTGGGACATTGCCAGCTCCGGGATTTCGGTGCATCGCGCGTGCGATAAAGCGGAGAGAATTTTCAGATCGCGCGAAGCGCGGAAGTATAACTTGCGAGGTCGCGAACCTTCGACGGTGCCAGAGCCGTTGCGGCAGACCGAAGCCTCGGGAAAGCGGCTACCATTCGTCCCCGCGCCGTCCGCGCCTGTAGCTCAGTTGGATAGAGTACTGGCCTCCGAAGCCAGGGGTCGTGGGTTCGAGTCCCGCCAGGCGCGCCATTCGCTTCAAGCACGGAAGGCGGTCGACGACACGATCACGACCTAAGCCCTGCTTTGCGAGCGCAGTCGCGTTCTGTGTTCAGACGGCGCCGCTGCCTTCCAGGCCCAGTAGCCACTTCTCAGCGTCGCCTACTGTCGAAAACAGCCGGATCGGGGCTCCGCGATTCACCGCCACCGTTTCGGCAAATTTCATCATGCTGATGTCTGCATTGACGTCGACGTAGGCAATCGCTTCAAACACTTCAGCGGCGCGAGTGCTGCCGCGCGCTGCTATCTCGAACACTTCGGTGCCACTCAGGCGCGGACCCTCCAGCCGCTCTTCGATCAGGACCCGACTACATCCGCAGGCCACGCATTCGAGCCGAATGTCTTCCAGATAGCGCGTGACGTTCTCCCTGCTGTTCACTCCCACCACCGTGGCGTGAACATGCGTGAGTTTCCGAAGAAATGTCAGCGTGTATGACATGGGAACGCCGTATTTTCAGTTTCATTTCAATGTAACGCATCCGCGAAGCGCAGCTTTCCGCGAGTGCATCCCGCGCAAGCGTAAGATCAATCGGAACACTGCCGCTGCCCAGAGCGATGTTGAGCGTACATACAGCGCGCATCGGTCCGCCCCGGTTTTTCGGAATGACCCCTGTGGCGGGAACGTGAACTCAATCCTGACGCGAGAGCCGCCTTGAACGAACGCGCGCCGCAGCACCCCACCCCGACGGCGATCACCGTGCACGCGGCCTCGCGTGTATTGGAGGTCGAGTTTGACGATGGCCGTTGCTTTCGACTGCCATTCGAGTTCCTGCGCGTGATGTCGCCGTCGGCTGACGTGCGCGGCCACGGTCCGGGACAGGAAACGCTGCAGGCCGGCAAGCGGGACGTCACGATCACGGAACTCGCGCCGATCGGACATTACGCGGTGCAGCCGACGTTTTCAGACGGCCATTCGAGCGGCATTTTCTCGTGGACTTATCTCTATGAACTGGGCCGCGACCAGCAACATCTCTGGACTGACTATCTCGCCCGGCTCGAAGCAGCCGGGGCGAGTCGTGATGTGTCTGCCGCGTCGGGCGCAGCCACAAAGGGCGCCTGTGGTCATCATTGAGCCGCGTGCTTGCGGCAACATGAAACCGACACATTCAGGCCAGCACAGCGCATGAAGGAGGCCCCTCACCGCGACCGCGGTCCGCGTACCCACTTCGGTTTCGAGGAAGTCGCCGAGGGTGAAAAGGCGACACGCGTAGCGGGAGTGTTCGACTCGGTCGCCGGTAGCTATGACCTGATGAACGATGTCATGTCGGCCGGCCTGCACCGCGTCTGGAAGGCCTTCACCGTACGTGCTGCCCAGGTCAGGCCCGGAATGAAGGTGCTGGACATCGCTGGCGGCACGGGCGATTTAGCGCGTGCCTTTGCGGAACAGGCCGGCGAGACCGGCGAAGTCTGGCTTACGGATATCAACGCTGCGATGCTGACGGTCGGCCGCGATCGTTTGCTCGACGCCGGCAAGTTGTGTCCGGTGGCGCAGTGTGACGCCGAACACCTGCCGTTTCGGACCGGACATTTTGATCGCGTCAGCGTGGCCTTCGGCCTGCGCAACATGACTCGCAAGGAAGCGGCGCTGGCCGAGATGCGACGCGTGCTCGCGCCCGGCGGGAAGTTGCTGGTGCTTGAGTTCTCCCGCATCTGGCAGCCGCTGGCCCCTTTGTACGATGCCTACTCAATGAAAGTGCTGCCGTGGCTTGGCGCCAGGATTGCCGGCGACAGCGAGAGTTACCGCTACCTGGCCGAATCGATCCGGATGCATCCGCCGCAGCGCGAATTGGCGCAGCTGATGGAACAGGCTGGCTTCGACGAGGTCCAATGGTTCAACCTGACGGCAGGCATCTGCGCGCTGCACGTCGGCACACGGTTCTGAATAAGGAATGCAGATGAACAGGTGGATTGCGATCTTGGCGGTGGGATTGATGGCGGCGACCTTTGCGTTCGACGCTGATGCGCAGCGCCGCCTGGGCGGCGGTCGGAATATCGGCCAGCAATCGCAACCGGTACAGCGCCAGGCTGCGCCCCCGCAGCAGTCCGCGCCAAGCCAGCAGGGCGTACAGCCGGCTGCGCCGGCCAAGCCGGCGTCTCCAGTGGCAGGCCCTGCCAGTCCGTGGCGCGGCGCGCTGATGGGACTGGCCGCCGGCCTGGGAATCGCAGCGCTGGCGAACTGGCTTGGTTTCGGAGAAGCCCTCACCATGTTCCTGACTGCGGCCCTGATCGGTGTCGGCGTGCTGCTGCTGATCGGCTTTGTAATGCGACGCATGCGCGGACCGCAACCCGCCTACAGTGCGCCGGCCGCTCGCGGCCCCGGCACATATGCCAACGTCGGCTACGAAACGTCGCCGACACCGGTGCAGCGCAGCTCGAACGTCGATCTCGGCGCAGCGCGACCTGGCTCGGCGATGGACCAGTTCGCGCGCGGCGCCGCGTCAAACGCTCCCTGGGGCATCCCGGCCGGATTCGACAGCGCAGGTTTTGTCGCCCGGGCGAAAGAGCAATTCATCGCGCTTCAGCATGCCTGGGACAGCGGCAATCTGGATCAGATCGCCGAATTCACCAGCAACGACATGTTCATCACGCTGACTCACGATCTGCGTGCGCGTGGAGGACCGAGCAAGACCGAGGTGGTCGCGCTGGAAGCCAAACTGCTCGGCATCGAGTCTGGCAAGGAGCATCTGGCCAGCGTCAAGTTTGACGGCACGTTGCGGATCAATGGCGAGGTCGAGCGCGTGTCGGAAGTCTGGAACCTGTCCAAGCCGCTCGACGGACGCTCCGGATGGGTGCTGGCGGGGATACAGCAGGTCTGAGCGGATCGAGCACGCGAAGCAGGGACCCGAAGCCGCACAGGCGAGCCGCCAGAGTGGGCTTCCTTCGGGAAGCCCTTCGTCATTGGGCCCTGCTGAAACCATGCTGGGTAGACTCGCTCCATGATCGATCAGTTCGCCAGTGCAGCCGCGATTGCATTGCTCAATCGCATGCTGGCCGAAGAGTCCTGGGCCCGCGACAAGCTGGCGCCGTTTGCCGGGCGCAGCGCGCGCTTTGAAGCAACGCCTTTTTCCCTGCATCTCAAGATCGTCGACGGTGGCGCGATCGGAGCAGCGGGAGACGAGCCGCCAGCCGTGACGATTGGCATGAACCTTGCCAACCTGCCGCTCGCACTGACCAACCCGCAGGCTGCAATGCGCGATCTGACGCTGAAAGGCGATGCCGAATTCGCCCAGGCACTTGCATTCGTGCTCCAGAATCTGCGGCCTGATCCCGAAGAGCCACTGTCGCGACTGATCGGCGACGCCGCAGCACAGCGCGTGGTCGGGCTGCTGCGTGCCGGAGCCTCACAGTGGCGCGAGATCGCCGAGCGCATGCTCGATAACGCCGCCAACTATTTCGTTGCGGAAAATCCCATGGTTGTCGACAGCAGGGAAGTGGCTGAATTCTCGGGCTCGGTCAATCGACTGCGCGACGATCTGGCGCGGCTGACCAAGCGAATCGAGCGTTGCGAACAACGCTGAGGCAGCACGGCATTCCAGCCCGGCTGGATGCCGCTCGTACAATTCACCGCGATGCGCCTCTTCCGTCTGTTCCGCATTCTCACCATTGTCTGGCGCTACCGGCTCGACGAAATAGTCGTCACCAGCCTGAAGAACCCAGTTCTCGTGCGCCTCGTCGACTGGACTTCCTTTGGCGCTCCACGCGCTCCCCGTGCAGTGCGCCTGCGCAGCGCGCTCGAGGATCTCGGTCCCATCTTTGTAAAGTTCGGACAGGTCCTGTCGACGCGACGCGACCTGCTGCCCGTTGATGTCGCGGACGAACTTGCCAAGCTGCAGGATCGCGTCCCGCCGTTCCCCTCTGCGCTGGCCGTGCGCGAAATCGAGCGCGGCCTCGGTCGGCCGCTGGATGAGCTGTTTTCTGATTTTCAGCAGGAACCGGTGGCCTCGGCCTCGATCGCGCAAGTCCACTTTGCCGTCCTCAAGCACGGTTCCGGTTCAGGCCGCGAAGTCGCCGTCAAGGTCCTGCGGCCGAACATGATGCAGGCGATCGAACGCGATCTTGCCTTGCTCGACACCGGAGCCGCCCTGGTGGAACGTCTGTGGCGTGACGGCAAGCGCCTGCGGCCGCGCGACGTCGTGGCCGAGTTCGATACTTACCTGCACGACGAGCTTGATCTGATGCGCGAGGCGGCCAATGCGGCGCAACTGCGCCGCAACTTCACCGGCTCGGCCCTGCTTGTCGTGCCTGAAATGCTGTTTGATGTCTGCTGCAGCAATGTCCTGGTGATGGAGCGCATGGAAGGCATTCCGATCAGCCAGATCGATCGTCTCCGCGAAGCCGGAATCGATATCAAGAAACTGTCGCGAGATGGCGTCACGATCTTCTTCACCCAGGTGTTTGACCATGCGTTCTTTCACGCCGACATGCACCCCGGCAACATCCTGGTCGGCACCCAGGGTGACCAGTTCAACAAATACATCGCGCTCGATTTCGGCATCGTCGGCACCCTGTCGGAGACCGACAAGAACTATCTGGCGCAGAATTTCCTGGCATTCTTCCGGCGCGACTACCGACGTATTGCCGAACTGCACGCCGAATCTGGCTGGGTGCCGCAGGACACGCGCATCACCGAGCTCGAGGGCGCGATCCGCGCCTGCTGCGAGCCGGTGTTCGACAAGCCGCTGAAGGACATTTCACTGGGCATGGTGCTGCTGCGATTGTTCGAAGCGTCACGACGTTTCAACGTCGAAATCCAGCCGCAGCTTGTGCTGCTGCAAAAGACCCTACTGAACATCGAAGGACTTGGCCGCCACCTCGACCCCGATCTCGATCTATGGAAGACCGCCATGCCCTTTCTCGAGCGCTGGATGGAGCAGCAGGTCGGGTTCAGTGGTCTCGAACAGAAGTTCAGGCAGGAAGCCCTGCAGTGGAGCTATCTGCTTCCGCAGTTGCCGCGACTGGTGCATCAGTCGCTGTCACGCAATCGCGATGCCGATCGCCTGATCGAGGAAGTGCGGGAGCTGCGTCGGGAGCAGCGCCTGACCAATCGCTGGTACGCGGTGGCGACCGTCCTGTTGCTGATTGTGGTCGCATACGGCGGCTGGGCACTGTGGCGCACATGAAGAGTCGTTCCCCGCCCGAACGTTCTAGGACGATTGCGTCATTGACTCATTCCGTCTGCCCGCTATCGTGTCCCGCCCCGGCGGTGCGTCCGCTCGCAACTTCACTCTAGTCGAATCATGACCCTGACCCCTGTTCGTCCTCGTTTTGCTGGCTTGTTGGTTGCACTCGCTGTTGTTTTGACCGTAACCGCCTGCGGCGGTGACAGCGAAAACAAGCCGACGACCCCGCCACCTCCTGCGACCGGGACGCCGTCGCCGACCTGTGTCAACGCGAGCGACGCATTCAGTGTTGTCGGCGACGCCTCGGTCGCGGTTGGCGGTGTGGCGGGCGCCGTGCTGGCGGGATGCACCGGGGCGCTGAGTGAAGTCACCTGGACCCAAACGGCGGGGCCCGCCGCCACGCTGCTCTCGGCGAAGACACAGGCGATCAGTTTCCAGCCCGCGGCCGCCGGCAGCTACAGCTTCACCGCCAATTTCCGGGACGCCGGGGGTGTCCTGCGCAGCGCCAGTATCACGATCAATGCCAATATGACGTTCGTTCCTGTCGCGGTCGTTGCGCGTGGCGACCAGGCAGTGCGCAAGGGCGGCAAGGTTTCGGTGCGCGCGTGGCCGGGCATTGCCACCGGTGAAACGCTCACCTGGTCCCAGACTGCGGGTCCGATCGTCACGCTCGACGTGACCGATCCCAATCGCATGCTGTTCACCGCGCCCGACGTGACACGCGATACGGCGCTGGTGTTCCGCGTGACGCGTCGGCTCGCCAATGGAACTACCGATACCGATGACGTGCGGGTGCTGGTCGAGAACTACACCCAGGCGCCGACCGATCCGGCCGGCAGCGGCCCGTACGTGTTCAGCGACCTGCATGTCTCGCGCGTCTACCCGTACCGCGCGTCCGGGCCGTACGCGAATGTGCTAACCGGCTGCACCTACAACGCACAACTGCAGTACTTCGGCGCCGGCACCAATCTGTGCACGCTGAGTACGCTGCCGATGCTGCACCAGACTACCGGCGGCGCCGTGCCGACCGTGGCCCAGATCATGGACCGCGTGCTGGTTTCGCACGACTGGATGGGGCAGGTTTTCGAGCAGCTGCTGACGACGCAAGCCACGGATGATCTGCTGCGGCTGTTCAACGGCGTCACTGCGATCGTGATCGGCTCGCAGGTGCGGCCGAGCTTCTACTACGCACTGACCGGCGCCATCTACCTGGATGCCGACAATTTCTGGCTGACCGCCGAGCAGCGCGATGTCGTCAACGAAGCGCCGGATTTTCGCTCGGACTTCGACCGCGACCTGCAGTACTCGGGTCTGTGGCGCTATACGTTCAACAACGCCAGCATTTTCCTGCCGTTCCCGGCCGACTCGCGCATCCCGCGCGACATTACTTACCTGATGTCGGAAGCCGGCTGGCTGATGTATCACGAACTCGGTCACGCGTCGGACTTCATGCCGGTATCGGTGCGCGGCGCGATCAACCCGGGTCTTTCGGTCTGGGCAAATATCAGCCCGCGCTACCAGGCGAGTCAGTTGCCCTCTGACGTGATGACCGCGACGTTTCCTCTGCTCTCGCCGCAGATGCGAGCCCTGGCAGAAGTCAAGTTCACGACCGGCCCGGCAGCGAATGACCAGGCGATGATTAACGGCATCCCGTACGGAACACTGCGCACCTACACGCCGACCATGGTCGCCGGTTTCTTCAGTCCCGACCGGGCGACCGACGAGTACAACTTCACGAATTCGCGCGAAGACATCGCGATGACATTCGAGGAATTCATGATGGTTCGCAACCATACCTTCCGGCGCGATGTGGCGATCACGGACAAGATGACATCCACCTCGACCGGCAGCACGATCATCGTGCGCTGGGGTCAGCGCGGCCGTATCGGTGACGCGAATGTAAGACCGCGCGCCCAGTATGTGGTGTCGCAGCTGGCGCCCTGGCTCAGCGCTGCGACCGAGATCGCCGCCGTGCCGGCGCCAATCGCGATGCGTCCTGGAGAAAGCTGGAACGCGAACCTAGTGCTGCCGGCAGCGCTGGGCGGTATGGCCAGCGCAATGTCCCTGCCGACAGCGCGCGAACTCGAAGCCGATCGTCTCCTGCTGCGCAAGGCCATGACGCGTCAGTTCATGGGTATCGAGACCGGCGGTGGTCACTGGACACCGAACGAGCGGGTGCTAAGGCGCACGGCACGCTAGCTCCGGTGCGCGGGCAAGGGATCGCCTTCTCCACGCAGGACGGCGATCCGGATCGGATGCAGGCGGCCGATTGCTCGGGGGCTGGTTCTTCGGGTCGAGAGTGACCGCCAGCGAAACCACGGTCACGGCGCGAACCGCGCGAGAACTTGCCGACGCGTGCTCTGTCCTGGGTTTTCCAGCTAGCCCGTAGCCGGTATTTCTGTGCCGCGCGCAGGACGCTAAGGTCGATCGAGCAGTTCTTGCGGTCCCTGGGCCGTGGTCGATCGCCGTGCTGATCAAGGTTTTCCGAAGTTCAACCTAGGCGGGGCTCGGTCCGCACTGGATTCAATCTGCCGACCCACGCAGTTCCGGGCTCGGCGTAATTCTGAAAGTGCCGATGGACCTAAGTTTCCTTCCCGACTGGCCTCCTGTCTTCTCCTCCGCGGTTGCCGTCGCGGTGCTTGTGGTCCTGGCCGCAGCGTTTGGAGAAGTCGCCGCCCGCTGGCTGCGCGTACCGCGTCTGCTCGGGTACCTGCTTGCAGGGGCATGCTTCGGAGCCGGCGGTTACGTGCTGCAGGTTCTGCACATGGAACCCCTGCCCAAGGCCACATTGCAGTATTCGCTCGATCTGGTCGCCGCGATCATCCTGTTCGATCTCGGTCAACGCGTGTCCTTTGGATGGATCCGCCGCAACCCGGCATTGCTTGCTGCGAGCCTGTTCGAAAGTGGCATCACCTTTGCGGCGGTGTTCAGCGTCATGCGCTGGCTCGAGATTGCACCGTTGCCGGCGGCCTTGATCGCAACCGTCAGCATGTCGACCTCGCCCGCGGTGGTGCTGGCGGTGACGCGCGAACTCCGATCGCAAGGCCAGGTGACCGAGCGGGTGCTGCTTTTGACGGCGTTGAACTCGATCTACGCGGTGGTGCTGTCGACCCTGCTGCTGGCCTGGGCGCGCCTCGAAACGCGCGGTTTGCTCGACGATCTGCTGCTGCATCCCCTGTATCTGATCGTCGGGTCCCTGGCGCTGGCGGCAATCGGCGCGCGAGTCTTCCTGATGGTTGCCGCCTTCATCGGCCGGGATCGGGCAGCCCAACTGATACTGATGCTGGCCGTGGTGTGGATTGTGTTCGAGGCCTCGCAGGCGCTGCGGCTCTCTCCGCTGCTGTCCCTGCTGACCTGCGGCGCCTTTGTGCGAACTTTCGACCGCGCGCGACATCGCGCCAGCGATGATTTCGGCCTGTTCTCGGCGCTCGCGCTAATGCTGTTTTTCGCCCTGTCAGCGGCAACGGTCGATCTCGGGATACTGGCCGGCGCCGGCCTGCCGGCACTGCTGTTGGTGCTTGCCCGCGCCGCATCCAAACTGGCGGCCACGGGTGTGCTGGCTCGACTCACCGGCATCATGTGGCGCAAGGGATTGCTGACCGGCCTCGGCCTGCTGCCGATGTCGGCGATTTCCCTGATGTTGACCCAGCAAATTTCCAAGATCGATCCGCATCTCGGCGCCGAGGCGGGCGCGGTGCTGCTCGCCGGAATCATCGTGATGCAGATTGCGGGCGCGCTGACGCTGGTCTATGCCTTGCGCGCAAGCGGCGAGGCAAGGGAGCAACCATGAGACCGCCGCACGGCCGCCCGAAGGCGGGCGACGTCCCTCGCGGAGGGACCGCGCGCAGCGCGAGGGAGCAACCATGAACGATGAGGTGCTCGATTTCAAGCGCTCAGCATCCTTGTCGATGGGGGTCGAACTCGAGCTTCAGCTGATCGACCGGCGCACCGGCGATCTGACGCGGGCAGCGTCCGACCTGATTGCATTGTCGACACGCAAGCCGTTCCCGGGCGACATCAAGCCCGAGATCACCGAAAGCATGCTGGAAGTCAGCACCTCGGTGCACACGTCGTACGCGCCGCTGCGTGCTGAATTGCTGGCGATGCGCGATCGCCTCGTGGTTGGTGCCGATCGGCTTGACATCGAAGTCGCCGGCGGCGGTGCGCATCCGTTCCAGCGCTGGTACGACCGCCAGATCTATGACCGGCCGCGGTTTCGACATGTCGCCGGTCTGTACGGCTATCTGGCCAAGCAGTTCACCGTATTCGGACAGCACGTGCACATAGGCTGCGAAAACGGAACCCAGGCCATGCTGCAGTTGCATCGATTGTCGGGATACATCCCGCAGTTCATTGCGCTGGCAGCCTGCAGTCCATACGTCCAGGGCGTCGACACCTCGTTTGACTGCTCGCGACTGAACAGCATCTCGGCATTTCCGCTGTCGGGACGTGCGCCGTTCCTGACCGACTGGCCGGCGTTCGAGCACTACTTCACCAAGCTGCGCCGGCTCGGCGTCGTGGAGAGCATGAAGGACTTCTACTGGGATATCCGGCCCAAGCCCGAATACGGAACTATCGAGGTGCGCGTGTTCGACACGCCTCTGACGGTCGAGCGGGCGGCCGTGCTCGCGGCCTACCTGCAGGCGATCTGCCGGATGCTGCTCGACCGCGCCGACGCCGTCAGCGAGGAGAGTTACCTCGCCTACAACTACAACCGTTTTCAGGCCTGTCGATTCGGACTCGAGGGACAGGTACTGGACAGCGTGACCGGCGAATCGACACCGCTGCACCTGGCGGTGCTGAAGACGCTCGAGGCGTGCCGGCCGTATGCCCGCGAACTCGGCTCGATCGACGCCCTCGACGAACTCGAGCGCTGGGTCCGGACCGAAGGCAACGAGGCCCGCTGGCAGCGTGAAACGATGCAGAGCCGGCACTCGCTGGCAGAACTGGTGCTGCAGTCAGCCGATCGCTGGCGCGGGCGAGCCGCCGTGCCGCATGACGTCCCGGCATAGAGCGATCGGCCGGCGAAAGATCCTCCCAGACCGGGCGATGGGCGACGCCCGGCTTGCTCCATAATCCGCGCCAATTTCGCGGAGCCGCCATGACCCTGATCGCGTTTGTTGCCCTGTATCTGTTCGCCTCGGTCGCGATCGGCCTGTACGCCGCCTCGCGTGTGAAGAACACGGCGGACTATGCGGTGGCGGGGCGTTCGCTGCCCCTGATCATGATCGTGACGACCACGTTCGCGACCTGGTTCGGTTCCGAGACGGTGCTCGGCATCCCGTCGAAGTTCATCGAAGGCGGCATGCGCAAGACGGTCGAAGATCCGTTCGGGGCGTCGTTCTGCCTGATCTTCGTCGGCATGTTTTTCGCCGCGAAGCTGTACCGGATGAACCTGCTGACGATCGGCGATTTTTACCGCCAGAGATACGGGCGCGGGGTCGAAATCTTCAGCGCGGCCGTGATTCTGATTTCGTATCTCGGCTGGGTGGCGGCGCAGATCACGGCGCTTGGTCTGGTCTTCAGCCTGCTGTCGGGCGGCGCGATCACGATCACCAATGGCATGATCCTCGGCACCGTGATCGTGTTCGGCTACACGGTGTTTGGCGGGATGTGGTCGGTTGCGTTGACCGACTTTTTCCAGATGATCATCATCGTGGTCGGCCTGTCGCTGATCGCCTGGTTTGCGGCTGATCTCGCGGGTGGCGCAGACAAGGTGGTGGCCTATGCGGCCGGCAAGGACATGTTCCGTTTCCTCCCCGAGTCGACGCCGCACGACTGGCTGTTCTGGCTCGGCGCCGCCATCACGATCATGATCGGCTCGATTCCGCAGCAGGACGTATTTCAGCGCGTCATGTCGGCCAAGGACGAGAAGACGTCGGTGCGCGGACCGATCATCGGCGGAACAGCGTACCTGCTGTTCGCCTTCGTGCCGATGTTCATCGGTGTTGCGGCCTTCGTGATCATGCCCGAGCTTGCGACCAAGCTGCTGGAGGACGACTCGCAGAAGATCCTGCCGACCCTGGTACTGGAGCGCATGCCGGTTTGGCTGCAGGTGTGCTTCTTCGGGGCGTTGCTGTCAGCGATCATGTCGACCGCCTCGGCCACGCTGCTGGCGCCATCGACTACTTTCGTCGAGAACATCCTGAAGAACTTTCATCCGCTCAGCGATCGACACGAACTGCGGGCCATGCGCTGGACGGTCGCCGCGTTCACCCTCTGCGTGCTGATCTACTCGATCGTCATGGAAGGCACACCGATCTACGAACTGGTGTCCATGGCGTATCAATTCCCCGTCGTAGGCGCCTTCTGGCCATTGGTGTGCGGCCTGTACTGGAAGCGCTCGACCACGCAAGGGGCAATCTGGTCAATCGTCCTCGGCATGTCGGCCTGGGCGATTCTCGCTGCCACTCCCCTCGGACAAGTATTCCCGTCAGTACTCGGAGGCTTCATCCTGGCCGGCGTCGGCATGGTAGCGGGATCGCTAATGCCGACTCAGGGCAATGTCGCGCATCGAGGGCGCACCGCATCACATGGGCCGCATTCCCACGGCGGCATGCGCCACGCCGCAGCGCGAGGAAAGTAGTTCCGCGCGACCGCTAGCCCGGAGGTATTCCGGAGCGCGCGGCCGCCAACGCCACGAAATCCTCGGCATAGCTCCCGAGCCGCGCCGACAGGTGCGCGCGCTGCTCTGGCGAAGCGCTGTTGATGAGCCCCGCGATAAGCATCGCATTGCCGCGCCGGAATTCCTCGACTTTCGCGCGGCGGTCTGCGTCCGGCGGCAGTGACAATCTTTGGAAGTACTCGCGCAGCCAGGCCGTGGCAAGCGCTTCACGCGGCTGTTCGATGGCGATGCGGCGCAGAACCGCGACCAGCTCCTGCTGGCGCAATTCGCGCTCGCCGATCCACCACTGCGCATTGGCCGGGCGATTCGCGAGAGTCGCGCGCATCAGCACAAGTTGCTCGCGCGACACCGAGCCGAACCAGGTATCGACCCGTTCTGCGTATTTCTTGACGCGGTCATCCAGTGTTTCCTTGCCGGCGAACTGCACCAGTTCGCGTCGAGCCTTGGAGGTATCCGATGTCAGCTTCCGGTCCAGACGATCAATCTGCGCCGGCGTCAGGGTTAGCGCCAGTTGCGCCAGATCGGGCGCAGCCCGTTCGCCGATCGCTGCCAGGCCGGTGTTGATCGCGGTGCTGAATTCAAGCACGTCAGCCGCGGAAACCTCGCCCGAAAGCTTGGCGCGGGCTGTATCGATGGTCCTTGCGTAATCGCGCAGCTGGGTCGCGCGATGCCAGTCGAGCAGGGAGGTGGCGCGGCTGCGTACCAGCTGCGATTGTTCGCTCGTCAGGCCGAGGTAGTCATCGATCTGGTAGACGAGCAAGGTGTCGGCATTGTTGTAGCCGATGCGGACCGCACTGCACGCGGCGAGCGCCAGGACCGCCGCCAGCGCCAGCCAGTGCTGCAATCGACGCTGCGGTCTGCGCTGCTGTCTTCGGATACAGAAGTCGACTGACATAGAATCCATGCGCAACCCACCTCTGATGCGCGCAATGAACATCGTGATCCTGGCTGCGGGCCAGGGCAAACGCATGCGGTCCGATCTGCCCAAGGTCTTGCACCCGATCGCGGGCAGGCCGATGTTATCGCACGTGCTGTCTACCGCCCGCGCGCTGGTCGGGAGCGGCCAGGCGCGAATCGTGGTCGTCGTCGGACATGGCGCCGACGCCGTGCGGGCGGCCTGCGCCGCCGAGCCTGATCTGCTGTTCGTGGCGCAGGAGCCGCAGCTCGGCACCGGTCACGCAGTCATGCAGGCGGCGCCACATCTGGACAACGGCGAATCAACCCTGGTGCTGTATGGCGATGTACCTCTGGTGACGGTCGACACGCTCAAGCGCCTGCGCAACGAAGCCGGCGACGGTGTGGCCGTACTGACCGTCGATCTTCCCAACCCGCAGGGTTACGGCCGCATCGTTCACGATGCGCACGGGAACGTCGCGCGCATCGTCGAGGAACGCGACGCCGACGCCGCGCAACGTGCGATCACCGAAGTGAACACCGGGATCCTGGTGGCACCCAGCGCGCGGCTCAGGAAGTGGCTTGACGGCCTGTCGAACCGCAATGCGCAGCGCGAGTACTACCTGACCGACGTCATCGCACAGGCGGTCGCTGACGGTGTGCGAGTCGCCGCGGTGCGCGCGGATGACGCTGCCGAGGCGCTTGGCGTCAACAGCAAAGCGCAGCTGGCCGAGGTCGAACGGCTCTATCAGCGGCGTCGCGCAGAGGCGCTGCTGGAACAGGGCGCCACGCTGGCAGACCCGGCGCGCATCGACGTGCGCGGCGAGCTCACGGTGGGTGCCGACGTCATGATCGATGTGGGTTGCGTGTTCGAAGGCCGTGTGGTGCTGGGCGACGGCGCAAGCATCGGTCCGCACAATGTGCTGCGCGACTGCGAAATTGGCGCCGGCACCGAGATTTTCGGCTTCTGCTACCTGGAAGGGGCGAAGATCGGCGCGCAGGCGAGGATCGGACCCTATGCCCGCATGCGGCCACAGGTCACGCTGGCCGATGAAGTGCATATCGGCAACTTCGTTGAAGTGAAGAATTCGCAGCTTGGAAACGCGTCGAAGGCCAACCACCTCGCCTACGTCGGCGACGCCACGGTTGGCGCCCGCGTCAACATCGGCGCGGGCACCATCGTTGCCAACTACGACGGCGCGAACAAGCACCCTACCCTGATCGGTGACGACGTGCACACCGGCTCCAACAGCGTACTGGTGGCGCCGATCGAGATCGGCGCGGGAGCGACCATCGGCGCCGGGTCGACCATCAACAAGAACGCGCCAGCCGGCAAACTGACGATCGCGCGCGCCAGGCAGGCAACCTACGATCACTGGAAGCGGCCGGTCAAGAAGCCGAAGTAGGACCCGCCCGCTAGCCCAGACGTTTCATCAGGGACGCGGGAATTGCGCGGATGGCCGCGCAGGCGCCGCGCAAACCCGCGTAGCCCCGGCGATCCAAAGTGGTTCAAGCACTTGATGCATCAAGATACCGATTTTCAGAGGGAAACTGGCGACATGCGGGGGCGACCTGGTGAAATGTCCGGGCTAAACCGGTAGCGCCGGGGCGAACTTGCTACGCCTGATTGAGAAGAAGCTGCGCACATTGCGCACGTTGGCCGCTGCGGTCAGCGCACGGTGCACAAAGGCGTGGTAGGCCGCCATGTCAGGGACATAAATCACCAGCACGAAGTCCGGTCCGGTCGCGACGCGATAGCACTGCTGCACCGCGGGCTCGACCGCGACCGCGGCCTCGAATGCGGCCTGTTCCTCGGCGCTCTGCGCGTCGAGCGTGACCTCAAGGATTGCGGTCAAGCCGGTGCCCGTCACCTGCGCGAGCACATCGGGCGAGACGATCGCCACCTGTCGTTCGATGACTCCGGCTTCGACCAGACGGCGCACCCGGCGCAGGCAGGTTGCGGCGGACACATGCGCGCGGCGCGCCAGTTCCTGGTTGGTCAGCGCGTTGTCGGCCTGGAGCAAGGCCAGCAGCCGGCGGTCGGTAGCGTCAAGTCGCATGATTGTTGTGACCGTTATGAGAAGAGAGCTTGCCAATTTCGAATGAAAATTTCAGCGACGGGAGTTGACGCAAGATTATTGCGCAATTCTGCTGAAATCAAGAGCCTATGTCACTCGGTACTGCCTACCATGCGCTCCGGTTCGGTCGGTTGTATCGGAGGCAGGCATGTGCGGCATCGTCGGCGCGGTTTCTCAGAGGAACATCGTCCCCGTCCTGATCGAGGGACTGCGGCGGCTCGAGTACCGCGGCTATGACTCGTGTGGAGTTGCAGTGCACGTCGATGGCCAGCTCAAGCGCGCCCGCAGCGTTGCACGGGTGGCGCAACTCGATCAGCAGGCGGCCGAACTCGGTGCCTTCACGGGCATCGCCCACACGCGGTGGGCCACGCACGGCGTCCCGTCAACCGCTAACGCGCATCCGCACTTTTCATCGGGCCCCCAGCGCAGCGTCGACCAACACGGCCAGGAAGCACGCGGCCTTGAAAAGTCGGCGCGCAGTGCCCGGGTCGCGCTGGTGCACAACGGCATCATCGAAAATTTCGAGGAGCTGCGCGCGAAGCTCGTCCTGGGTGGTTATCTGTTTGAGAGCCAGACCGACACCGAGGTCATTGCGCATCTGATCGACAGCCTCTACGACGGCGATCTGTTCGACGCCGTGCAGCGCGCCGTGCGCCAGTTGCGCGGGGCGTATGCGATCGCGGTGTTCTGCCGCGACGAACCGCACCGGGTGGTCGGCGCGCGCGAGGGCTCGCCTCTGGTTGTTGGACTGGGTGCGAACGAGAACTTTCTCGCATCCGATGCGATGGCGCTCGCCGGCACCACCGACCAGATCATCTATCTCGAGGAAGGCGACGTCGTCGACCTGCAGCTTGCGCGCATCTGGATCGTTGATCGCAGCGGCCGCGCGGTCACGCGCGAAGCGCGCACGGTGCAGGCGGGACTCGGCACCGTCGAGCTCGGTCCGTATCGCCATTACATGCAGAAGGAGATCTTTGAACAGCCGCGCGCGATCGGTGACACGCTTGAAGCGGTGACGGGTGTTGATCCCCCACTTTTTGGCGAGGCCGCCGCCGACGTATTCCCGCGCATCAGTTCGGTGCTGATTCTTGCCTGTGGAACCAGTTACTACGCCGGCTGCGTGGCGCGCAACTGGATCGAGGCCATCGCCCAGGTGCCGGTCACGGTCGAGATTGCCAGTGAATATCGCTATCGCAATTCGGTGCCCGATCCGAATGCCCTGGTCGTCGTGGTCTCGCAATCCGGTGAAACCGCCGATACCCTGGCCGCGCTCAAGCATGCGAAGTCGCTCGGCATGCACCGCACACTCGCCATATGCAATGTGGCCACGAGCGCGATGGTGCGTGAGACCCTGATGCAGTTCCTGACCCGTGCCGGTGCCGAGATCGGGGTTGCCTCGACCAAGGCGTTTACCACGCAGCTGGTCGCGCTTTACCTGCTCGCCAATGCGATCGCCAAGGCACGGCAGAAGCTTTCACCGGAGCGAGAACAGGCCGCGGTGCGGCGCCTGCGCCACCTGCCCGCGGCGGTACGCAGCGTGCTGGCGCTGGAACCGCAGATCATTGCCTGGAGCGAAACCTTCGCTCGCGTCGAGGACGCGCTGTTCCTCGGCCGTGGCCTGCACTATCCGATCGCGCTTGAAGGTGCACTCAAGCTCAAGGAGATCAGCTACATCCACGCGGAGGCTTATCCGGCCGGCGAGCTGAAGCACGGACCGCTCGCGCTGGTGACCGAGGCGATGCCGGTCGTCACGGTCGCACCCAACGACGAACTGCTTGAAAAACTCAAGAGCAACATGCAGGAAGTGCGCGCGCGCGGCGGGCAGCTGTATGTCTTCGCCGATGCCGACACGCAGATCGAATCCAGCGAGGGCCTGCACGTGATCCGGCTGCCCGAGCACTACGGCGATCTGTCGCCGATTCTGCACGTCGTGCCGCTGCAACTTCTTGCATATCACACCGCCGTGGCGCGCGGCACCGATGTCGACAAGCCGCGCAATCTCGCAAAAAGTGTGACTGTCGAGTAGTCGGGTAGGAGCATCAATATTGGCTATTGACCCGAAGCGACCCTTCGTCAGCCATCGTTTCGGCGAAGCGGGTCGACGATGTCGATGCTTCTTACAGTCCAACTTGCTGCTACCGTAGCTGCGAGTCCTTCTTGTCGATTATTCAATGACATAGGTTCACGGGCACTTATCTTGCTTGACCAGCCTACTTCAGTGCGGGGAGGAGAAGCGCCATGGCTTTCAGAGGGATCGGTCAGTTTCAGAATGCAGTTAAGCCGGCGCTTGCTTGCTTAGGACTTTTGTTCAGCGTGTCAGCAACCGCCGAGATTTTCCACGGCATCGAATTTCCTGGCGGGGCGGCTTCATTCGCAGACAGCGTCGTCTCTTACGACCCGGCATTCGGCGGGGGAGCGGAACCGTCGGCCCCCTTCCAAGATGCGTCTCAAGCGCTGGGGGTTCCAAACTATCCGGAAGGTGCAGACCCGGAATATGTCAGCTTGGGTGCTGGAGGGCGGATCGTCCTGAGGTTCACCAACAACTCGCTGACGGGCAGTGGCAACTCGAATCAGGATCTGTGGATCTTTGAGATCGGCCCTGATGTGGAGGACACGTTTGTCGACATCAGCAAGGACGGATTGACCTGGTTCAGCGTTGGCAAGGTAACCGGGTCAACGAAGGGGGTTGATATCGATGCCTTCGGTTTCGGCACGTCGGATTTCTTCTCCTTCGTGCGGCTGACCGACGATATTCTCCTGGATGCCACGAGCGGTACAACGGTTGGTGCGGACATCGACGCCGTCGGTGCGATTTCGTCCGCCCCGCCAGTCACTACCGTGCCGGAACCCGCGACGCTCCTGCTCATCGCTACAGCTTTTGCAGCGGGAGCATTGAGGCGGCGTAAGTAAGCGCGCTGCGTTCACTCTCCTTGACGGGGATCAGACCCATTGGGGCGTGGTTGCGTTCGGCGAGTTCGCGCCATCAGTTGCATTGGCGACATGAGGCGCGGATCTGCACCCCGCCAACAAGATGGCGGCGTGCCATTCGACCGAAGCAGCAACGGGCGAAAGGAGATGAACTCGCAGATCGCATGCGAAAGACCGCTCGCGCCGCAAAGCAGTCGCTTTAGGCCGACGGGTCAGCGGCCGCTACTGGTCGACTACTGCCCTGCCGCGATGCACTCGACGGACTTCCCCGTCAGTGTTTCGCGACGCTGGATTGTGGCCCGACGGACTTTCAGCGGAAATCGCAGACTTGTGCTTGAGAGGGAAGAGCAAGCCCTTCGTCCGACGGACTTTATTCCCAACAATCATTGAGTTGATGTTGCTGAGAAAAAACTCGTAAACACGATAAGTAAGGCGTAAAGAAGGCCGAGCGACTGGCAACAAAATCGTACAAGAGCTGCTTCGGGCGATCAGCCGGAACCACCGCAGTCGGGCCAAGAGTGGTCAGCTAAGGCAGTCTTCGAGTCCACCCAGAAGCGAACACAGTTGTATTGCACTGTGAACGATCCATGACGCCTGTTACCGTTGACGCATGCGTCAGAAGCCCTTTCTTGCCTTAGCGTGCGCCTACCTGACCGACGAGCGCCTCTACGCCGCGCAGGTCGCCGCGCTCGAGGTTGACTACGAGTGCGTTGTGTTTGCCTTCCGCGACCATGATTCATTGGCGGGGATGGCGGAGGAGTTGCTCGCAAAGACGCCTGAACGCTTCACGTTGATTGGGCTTTCACTCGGCGGCTACCTCGCCTTCGAGATCATTCGACGGCAGTTGCAGCGCCTTGAGCGCCTGGTACTGATGGATACGACCGCTGTGTCGGATCACCCCGCGCGGCGCGCAGGGCGCCTGGCCGACATTGCTAAGGTAAGGGACGGGGGCATCGAAGCGCTGATTCCCGAGCTGCCAGCACGTTGGTTGCATCCTGAGCATGTGCAGCGCGTGGAGCTCATCAACCTCATGTCTGCCATGGCGCGCTGCATCGGCGCGCATGGGCAATTCAACCAGCAGACCGCCATGCTTTCGCGCCCGGACTCGCATGCCGATCTCGAACGAGTCCGTGTGCCCACGCTTCTAGTGTGTGGACGCGGGGATCCGGTGACTCCGGTGCCCGACCATGAAGCAATGGCCGCACGTGTACGCAACGCGCGGCTCGAGATAATCGAGAACTGTGGCCACCTCTCGACCATTGAACAGCCAGAAATCGTGACTCGAGTCTTGAGGAACTGGCTGGAAGAGACCAAGGTAGCAACTCGCGCGCGGTAGGCGAGCACCTTTTTATCTGGCGTATCACGGGAGATGGCGCCGCAAATAGTCGGCCTCAATCGGCCCAGAAGCGGCCTCCGGGGGCCGCTGCGAGAAGCGCCCCATAGCGGACCTAATCGGATGAGCAAGTTTACAGTTCGGGCCAAAATCGTTCGACACGGCCATCAAGCTTCGGCAGCCTTCCCGCCCGCTGTTGCGCGGGGCCTCTGATACGAAGCTGCAGCCGCGCGATCGTGGAGGAGACCACCTTGGACGGCAAATCACGAAAGATCCGAGTTTTCGTCGCCTCTCCCGGCGACGTTCAAATCGAACGGGACTCTCTGCAAGGCGTCGTCAACGAGCTGAATCGCACGATTGGCGCGCTGGCTCCTTCGTCCGGCGTTCAGGTCGACCTCGTGCGCTGGGAGACCGACGTGGCGCCGGGCCTCGGGCGGGGGCAAGAGTTGATCAACACTCAGATCGGCGACTACGACATTTTTGTCGGAATCTTCTGGAAACGGTTCGGAACGCCAACCGGCAAGGCCGGTTCCGGCACACAGGAGGAGTTTGAGATCGCCTTCAAGCGCTGGGAAAAGCGTGGTAAGCCGCGGGCCATGCTCTACTTCAACGTCGAGCCCATCAGGCCACCGCAATCCAGAGGGGAACTCGACCAACTCACGAAGCTGTTCGAGTTCAGGGAGCGAGTGCGTGAACTGGGCCTGACCTGGAGTTACGAGGGCAATCGCCTGTTCGCTGACACAATCCGCCCTCACTTGATGCAGGTGATCGGAGAGTTTATCCACGGCGGTACTGCGAAGAAGAAAAGGCGGAGCGAGCGTCTGCGCATATCAACCGGTGAGGACGTCACGATCGTCGAGATCGGCCCCAGGGACGCGTGTTATGCGCAGCAGAGCAAGTACGTCGGCCGGACGGGAGTCCTGATCGAAGCGGAGGAGCGCGACGGCTGGCTGACTGGAACGATCCGCTTCGACACGCCGCTGTTCAAGGACGACAACAGGATCTACGAATTCCTTCAATTTCGAGTCGAACCAGCCGGCTGACCCAAGACACGGCCTGACCTCGCGTGCACGATGGCGCTCACGTCGCACCGAGGGCCGTTATTGGCGAAAAAGTCTTGACTGCAGCAGGCCGCGGGCGGCCTGCCTCACGTCGGGCGAGGAGAAGCGGAAGGCAGCGCGATCCAGCAGGTAGTGGATGAAGCCGGTCGCGAAGCCCAGCGCCAGCAGCACCGGCACGAAGGGCGAGGAGCGCAGCCACCACGCAGCATCGCCGAAGATGCGGTCGGCGTAGACGTATTCGTCGGTCACGGCCTCCACCTCCAACACCGGCAGCAGCAGGGCGGAGGCGACGGCGAGCACGAGCAGCACTGCCCAGCCGCGCCGATTGATGGGCGCCAGCAGCCGCTGCCAGTGCGTGCCAGGCTCCTGGGTCCCACCGGAAGCCGCGAGCGAGGTGAGTCCCATCGCGGCGGTCCAGTGCTGCACGCTCCACAGCACGATGAACAGGAAGGGATCGCGCGCCACGAAGGCGAAGAGCACCATGGCCGAGACGCCGAGCACGTAGGCTACGCGCGGCAGCGAGGGGCGCTGCGAGCGCAGTCTCGACGCGCAGCATCAGAGCGGTCAGGATCACGACGAGGACGATGCCGCCATCGCGTAGCGTGCGCGCGAACAGGTCTGCCCCGACCGCTCCCAGCAGGGGATCGACCCAGCGGTCCTGAAAGGCGATCGATCCAGCCAAAGCCTCGGCCACCACGACGAAACCGCCGCCCACGACGAGCGCGAACCACCGATCGAGCCGTCGCGTGTTCACCTCCGACGCTCGCCCCGCACGCGCACGGTAGAGGCTGAGCAGCCCGAAGTGCTGAGCGGCAAAGTGGTAACTCACGAGCAGGTAGTCCAGGACAGCGAGCCAGACCACGCGCTCGGTCAACGGCATCGGCAGCACGCTCTCGGGCGCCAGCAGCACGGCGAAGCAGGCCACGGCGATGGCCAACGGGGCCACGACGAAGCGCAGCCGCTGCTTGGCGAGCAGGGGGCGGTACGCCGGGGTCGCGTAGGCCAGCCAGGCCGACGAGACGCGGTGGCCGAACCACAGAGGCACCGTGAGCGCGAAGAACAGCCAGTCCACCGGGCTGGCGCGCACGTCGTCATGACCCCGCGCCAGCAGAAGGACCAGGGGGGCCAACCACAGCGCATTCAGGATCCAAACGAGATCCCAGGCCGGGCTCTTGATCCAGCGCATCGGGTCCAGAACCTAGCGCATCCGCCCGGTTCGAATCAGCGTCACTGGCCGGCGCCATGATGGCCCGGCGGCGCTGCCATCGGCACCCCGTGCTGGCGGATCCCGTCATCCGACCGTCTCACGCGCAAGGCTGGCGGGCCATTGCAGGGTGTGTCCCGTGCTGGCCGCGAAGCGCTCCAGGTCTTCGGGCGTGTCGATATCGATGTGGTAGCGCCGGTTGTCGGTCTCGAACCAGCGCACGCGCTCGGGATGCGCGAGGCGCCACTTGCGACCGAGGTCGGCACTGCCGGCGAGCCATTCTTCGCGCAGTGCGGCGTCGAAGATGACCGGGTTGCCCGGCACGGGGTCCCCGTCTTCGCTCGCCACCCGCGGCACCACCATCGAAGCGTCGCCGCGCTTCTTGAACGCGCCGATGAGGGCGGTGATGTCCTGCTCGTTGATCAGCGGCTGGTCGGCGAGCGCGACGATCACGGCGTCGAGTTTCGGCGACAACGCCTGCAGCCCGATACGCACCGACGAGGGCTGACCGTCGTCGGGCGACGCGTTGTGCGCAAGCGTGACCGGAAACGGGCATACGGCGGCTTCGATGGCCTCGGCATGATGACCGGTCACCACCACCACTTCGTCGACGCCCGCGCCGGTGAGCGCGACCAGTTGGCGCAGGATGAGTGGCACGCCCTCCAGCTCCAGCAGCGCCTTCGGCCGCCCGCCGAGGCGCGATCCGGCCCCAGCCGCCAGCACGACGGCGCCGACGGTCATCCGGCTGTACAGGCCGTTGGCCTTGAGCAGGCAACTCACGCTCAGTCTCCTTCGTCGCTCACCGCGTGCGCACTCAACGCAACGCCTCGATGCAACCAGACAATACGCCGCGCGCGGCACCCAGTTGGACAAGTGCGTCCGACAGGTGCGCCGGATCGCCGGTGTCACACCCGTCGCTCAGGATGACGACCCGCGCCAGATGCCGACCCTGTCAACGATCGCCCAATCAAGCCTAAAGCGGACACAATCTACTATTCCGAAACGATGTGGCTGGCCGGAAGCGATGCCCAGTTCGCAGACTGGTCAGGGCGGACAATGGAATCTCCTACTGAATCCAAATGGCGCTACCACGGTGTGCGGGTGGTGCATAGCAGCGAACTCGACATCAACACACCACAGACGCCCGGGATGAACCGCGCCGCGGCGATCACCTACGCGCGCGCCGGCGCGGAAAAGCTCTGGGCTGGAACGGTCGTGATCCACCCGAAGGCCAAGACCGGCGCCCATCATCACGGCCCGGTCGAGAGCGTGATCTATGTCGTCAGCGGACGTGCGAGGATGCGCTGGGGCGATCGCCTGGAATTCGTTGCCGAAGCGGGGCCAGGCGATTTCATCTTCGTGCCACCCTTCGTTCCTCACCAGGAGATCAACGCCAGCGACAACGAGCCGCTGTCATGCGTGCTCGTGCGCAGCGGTCAGGAGCCCGTTGTGGTCAATCTCGACATTCCCGTGGCGGAACAGCCAGAGGAAGTCCATTGGGTCGACGATATTCATAAGGCAGCAGGCAAGTAGCGGAGTGCTCAACCGCTCGCACAACTCGGTCGGCGCAATTTGCGGGTGACTTTCTTTCAGATAGCTTCATCAAAGCTGCAAACCGCGTATAGGCCCACATGCGTCTGCCGTCTGCACGGGCTGCTGTCGCAACCAGGCGGCTGCAGCCCGATTGGCGTTCGGGCAGCGACGCCGTAACCTAGGCGGCTGAGCCAGGAAGAGCGTGCGCCCGCGGCGACTGCAGCGGGCGGCACACAACCAGAGGAGGCCCGCATGTCCGACAACCTGCGCGACGCTGCGCTTGAGTATCACCGCGTGCCGACGCACGGCAAGATATCGGTGGTGCCGACCAAGGCGATGGTGACGCAACGCGATCTTTCGCTTGCGTATTCGCCCGGTGTGGCCGAGGCCTGCAACGAAATCGTCCGCGACCCGCGCGAGGCGCACACGCTGACGGCGCGCGGCAACCTCGTCGCCGTCGTGACCAACGGCACCGCCGTGCTCGGACTCGGCAACATCGGCCCGCTGGCCGGCAAGCCGGTCATGGAGGGCAAGGGCTGCCTGTTCAAGAAGTTCGCCGGCATCGACGTGTTCGACATCGAACTCAATGAGCACGACCCGGACAAACTGGTCGACATCATCGCAGCGCTCGAGCCGACCTTCGGCGGCATCAACCTCGAGGACATCAAGGCGCCCGAGTGCTTCTACATCGAGCGCAAGCTGCGCGAGCGGCTGAAAATCCCCGTGTTCCACGACGACCAGCATGGCACCGCGATCGTCGCGGCGGCCGCAGTGCTGAACGGCCTGCGCCATGTCGGCAAGGACATCGCGAAGGCCAGGCTGGTGTGTTCCGGCGCAGGTGCGGCGGCGATTGCCTGCCTCGATCTGATGGTCAGCCTCGGCTTTCGCCCCGAGAACATCCTCGTCGCCGACAGCAAGGGCGTGGTTTACGCCGGTCGCGCCGGGCTCGATGAAAGCAAGGCGCGCTATGCGCGCGAGACCGCAGCGCGAACTCTGGCCGATGCAATGCCCGGAGCCGACATTTTCATGGGCCTGTCAGGCCCCGGCGTGCTGACTCCAGAGATGGTCAAGGTGATGGCCGTGCAGCCGATCATCCTGGCGATGGCGAATCCGACGCCGGAGATCATGCCGGAACTCGCAAAGGCCGCACGCCCCGACGCGATCATAGGCACTGGCCGGTCCGACTACCCGAACCAGGTCAACAACGTGCTGTGTTTCCCGTTCATCTTCCGTGGCGCGCTGGATGTCGGCGCCACCACGATCAATGAAGCGATGAAGCTCGCTACCGTGCACGCACTGGCAGACTTGACGCACGCAGAGGTCCCGGATGAAGTCGCCAGTGTCTACGGCGCGGAGGGTCTGCGCTTCGGGCCGGAGTACCTGATTCCAAAACCGTTCGATCCGCGGCTTATCGATCGCATCGCACCGGCGGTGGCCCAGGCGGCCATGGACAGTGGCGTCGCGACGCGGCCGCTGGCAGACCTCGAGGACTATCGCGCTCAGCTACGGCGTTTCGTCTACCAGTCCGGCAGCACGATGGAACCGGTGTTTGCGCGGGCGAAAAAAGTGGCGAAGCGGCTGATCTATGCGGAGGGCGAGGAGGAGCGCGTGCTGCGCGCCGCGCAGATCGTGGTCGACGAGGGCGTCGCGCGGCCGATACTGATCGGTCGTCCGGACGTCATCGCGATGCGGATCGAGCGTTACGGGCTGCGGCTGAAGCTCGGCTCCGACATCGAGTGCGTCAACGTGCTCGATGACCCGCGCTACCACGACACCTGGATGGAGTACTACGAGGTCGCGAAGCGACATGGAGTATCGCGCTCGCTGGCGCAGACGGAGATCCGTACCCGCACGACGCTGATCGGCGCGATGCTGGTCCGCAGGGGCGATGCGGACGCGATGTTGTGCGGCACTGTCGGAGCCTACGCGGATCACCTCCGCTATGTGCGTACCGCCATTGGCCTGCGCCCCGGCGTGCACACGTTCGCTGCGATGCAGCTTCTGATCCTGCCGAACCGACAGCTGTTCATCTGTGATACGCACGTGAATGCGGATCCGACGGCAGAACAAGTCGCAGAGATGGCGATGCTCGCCGCCGATGCAGTGCGCCGCTTCGGTATCGCACCGAGCGTCGCCCTGCTGTCGCACTCGAACTTCGGCAGCTCGGAACTGCCGTCGGCCCTCAAGATGAGCGCGGCTCTGAAGCTGGTCCGCGAACGCAATCCCGACTTTCCGGTCGACGGCGAGATGCAGGCCGACACCGCGCTGTCGCATGTTGTGCTGGAATCTTCGATGCCGGACTCGCCACTGACAAACGAGGCGAACCTGCTGATCATGCCGAATGTCGACGCCGCCAATATCACCTACAACGCGCTGCGCGTCACCGCCGGCGGCGGCATCACGATCGGTGCGATTCTGCTGGGCGCCGCGCGGCCAGTGCATATCCTGACGCCGGCCTCGACGGTGCGTCGAATCGTCAACATGTCGGCGGTGGCCGTTGTCGACGCCGCTTCACGTGGCTGAGGCGGCGACGCCGCCAAGCTGACAACGCGCATCGGAGAAAGACACGGAATGACAGTCGAACGTGGTGCGAAAACGCGCGGACGTACAGCGCGCGCAATGTCCGGCGCAGATGCAATCGAGATCAAGGCGACGGTCTCCGATCGCCAGATCAAGGCTGCATTGAAGCGATACGGGCTCACACCCAACAATGACGAAGAACGCTACATCTACTTCTTCGACACGCCGGCGCTTGACCTGCTTGAAGCAGGGATCATCGTTCGCGCCCGGCGCAACGTCGGCGAGGCCCACGACAGCACGGTCAAGTTCCGACCGGTGGACCCGGCGTCGGTGAGCGACGAATGGCGCAAGTACCGCGACTTCAAGATTGAGGCCGATGCAAGTGAAAAGGGACTCGTCAAGTCGGCGTCGTTCTCGATGCCTGCCGAGAAGGGCTTGATCAAGCGCGTCGCCGGCGGCAAGAAGGCAATCCGGGACCTGCTGACCCGCGAGCAAAAGGCGTTCATTGAGAAGACTGCCAAGCGCAAGATCGACTTTGACCGGCTGGTGGTGCTCGGACCTTTGCGCGCGCACAGGTGGCGGTTCGAAGACCCTGCATGTCCGTGGCGGATCACGGCGGAACTGTGGCTGCGAGAAGACGGGCAACGGATGTTGGAGGCGTCGATCAAGGCACCGGCCGTGCAGGCCGCGGTCGCCACCGCAGGGTTCATGGCTTTCCTCGCAGAAGTCGGCGCGGAACACGACAACGAGCAGCAAACCAAGACGCGCTGGGCGCTCTCGTACTACGCCGGCAAGCAGGCGAAGGCGTCCCGGAAAGTGGCGTCCGCGGAGCCCAGGCCTGGGACCTCCGGCGCGAGGAGATCTGCGAAGGCTGCGACCCGTTCCATCGCGAAAAGGTGACGGGACGTTCTGAGCAAGGTGCGTGCGACTCCGCGGCTGGCCGCGGTACCGGAGGTCAACTTGAACCAAGACCCGTTTGCTGAATTGAAAACGCGACAGCGTGAAATGTGGGCGTCGTTTACGCCAACGGCCATGTTCACGACTCCGGTGGCTGGGCAACTCGTCAAGTTTGCGGAGATCAAGCCAGGCGAGGCGGTTCTCGATGTGGGCACGGGAACCGGCGTGGTGGCCATCACGGCGGCGCGTGCCGGAGCCCGGGTCACCGGTCTCGACCTGACGCCCGCTTTGCTGGAGCAGGCGCGCGAGAACGCCCGTATCGCCCAGATCGAGAACATTGTCTGGACCGAGGGCGACGCCGAACAGCTGCCCTATCCTGACGCGTCATTTGATGTTGTGCTGAGTCAGTTCGGGCACATGTTTGCGCCGCGCCCCGACCTTGCAATTTCGGAAATGCATCGCGTACTCAGGCGCAGTGGCCGCATTGCGTTCGCTACCTGGCCGCCCGAGCACTTCGTTGGTCGAGTGTTTGCTTTCGTGGGCAAGAACTCACCTCCGCCTCCGCCGGGGGCCGCTCCGCCCCCGATGTGGGGTGTCCCTGCGGTCATCGCTGAGCGACTGGGCACGCGCTTCGACGCCCCTTTCTTCCAGCGCGGCACGATGCACTTTCCCGCTCTCAGCATTGCGCACTTCCGCATGTTCATGGAGCGTTCTGTAGGGCCGATGCAAAAGGTGGTCGAGAGCGCGGCGGGCGATCCGCAAAGACTGGCTGCCATCAGAGCCGAATTCGACGCCTTGGCCGCCCCCTACTTCTTCGACAATCTCGTGCACCAGGACTATCTGCTGACACGCGCGCGTGCGCTCCACTGAACGAGTTACCTGTTCTCGTGCAGTACACCGGCCCTTCTCAGGCCAGGTCGATGTAGAGTCGCCGTCGCTCCGAATCCGGGCCGACCTGATGCGGACAACTCTCGGCGTTGGAATCCTGATCGCAACCGTCAGTACTGAAGCGCTGGCCGGCGCTCCGCTGATCACTGACGATGCAGCCGTCATCGAAGCGAAATCCTGCCAGCTCGAGTCCTGGATGGAGGCGGCGCGCGACGCGCGGGCATACTGGCTTGTGCCGGCCTGCAACTTCGCGGGCAAGGTCGAAATGGCCATCGGACTGGGCGGAGCGAACCCTGACGGCGAGCCGAACTCACGTCAGTACGCGCTTCAGGCAAAGACCGTATTTGGCCAGGGCGAAGATGGCTTCTGGTCGGTCGGGGCCGTCGGCGGTGTGCTTCGTGACAGCGGTCCGGTACAGGACGGCGCCTCGGCCTGGTCGTACTACGCTAAAGCCCTGCTTTCACTTTATCCCAGCGATGCGCTCGAAGTCGACCTGAATCTGGGAGCGAACAATGTCTACGGGGCTGGTGCAACGCTGGTCGCGGGCGCGGCCGTTCAGTTCGCGCTAATTCCGCGTGCGACGCTGTTCGCCGAAGTTTTTCGCGACGAACGTGGGCCCGGAAAGTATCAGGTAGGTACACGCTATGCCTTCATTCCATCGCGCCTCGAAGCCTACGTGAGCTACGGCAACCGTCTTGGCAACGCAGACTCGTGGTGGGCGATCGCCGGGATCCGGATCAACACGGCCCCGTTTCTGCCTTGACAGCGTGCCGGCCTTTCTGGTCGAAGATTGCGATGAGGGCCACTGCGCAATTTTTTTGCCGTCGGTGCCCACGCCGGCTGCGGGCTCGATTTACATTATCGAGAAGCGCCGCGTGCACGCGGTTGACGTGCCGTTCACCCCGGCCGTGAGCGTGATTTCGAAATGGGGCGCGGGATCAAGTGAACTGCTGGCCGGAATGAAACGTGCGGAACAGAAACTCGTGCCGGTCCCCGCGTGAGCTGAAGGACGGCTGGATCAGTCGAGCAACTCAGAACGGCAGGTAACTGGACCGAAGTCATGCGCCTTGCTTCCGATATCAGATCGCAGCCGCCAGGTGTCTTGCTGCTGCGGTTCACCGTGGCCGGCCTGATGCTGTTCCATGGCATTGCCAAGCTGCGCAACGGCCTCGATCCCATCGAGTCCCTTCTTGCCGGCGCAGGTCTGCCGACTTGGTTCGCCTACGGCGCGCACATCGGCGAAACCATTGCTCCACTCATGGTGCTCGTTGGTGTCCTGGTACGACCAGCAGCGCTGGTCATGGCCTTTAACATGCTCGTGGCGGTGGCGCTCGCGCACTCGTCGCAGCTCTTTACGCTCGGACCCTCGGGTGGATACGGCCTTGAACTTCAGGCCTTCTTCTTGCTGGGCGCAATCGCAATCGCGCTGCTTGCCGACGGCAAACGCAGAACCCACCCATAGCAACTGCGGTCGTGTTTTGTTCACAGCCGGGTCGTCAGAATCAACGCCCATACTCACCGCGCAGGAGAAAAGACCATGCAGAGAATCACGCCATTTCTTTGGTATGCGAAAGAGGCCGAGGAGGCCGCAGCTTTCTATGCATCCATATTTCCAGACTCGCGCGTTAACCGCGTCGTCGCGTTGCCGAGCGAATCTCCGAGCGGGCCGCCGGGATCGGTCAAGGTTGTCGAGTTCGTGCTGTTCGGGCAGGAGTTTGTAGCCATGACCGCGGGCCCGCTCGATCCGTTCAACCACGCGGTTTCGTTCGTCGTGAATTGCAAGGACCAGGCGGAGATCGATCGCTACTGGAACGCGCTTCTCGACGGCGGCACGCCGGAGCAGTGCGGATGGCTGAAGGACCGCTTCGGTCTGTCGTGGCAGATCGTCCCCACCATTCTTGGCGAGATGATGGCCGAGCCCGATCGAACCAAGGCCAAGCGTGCGTCAGATGCAATGATGAAGATGGTCAAGATCGATATCGCTGCGCTGCAGGCAGCCTACGCTGGCACGTCGGGGTAATGGTGAAGGTCCGCCAAAGGCGGACGTACTAATTGGACCGGATGCATTCGTTTTCGCCTTAAGCCGGGCACCTCAGACATTCAGCGGCGCCGGAATCACGCACTCCTCCCGACACAGGCCTGCACGACTGCGCGACCATGCTGCGACGAAGCCCTGCTTGGTTATCGCCGTCCGCGATCGCAGCAGCCGATGCAGCTCTCTCTGCCATGCGCGCCGAATGGTCGGAAACTCGGCATCAAGCGGGTGCAGTGCGAGCCTGACAATCGGCGCAGACGTGTTGTGCAGTGCCAAGCGTCCCCATGCCATGGAGAGCGCACGTCGCCCTGGCGTTCGGACGCTGAACGTCAGGCACGGGGCTCGTAGTGAAACGCCGGATCGCAACAGGTGAATATGGCTCCGAGTCGTTACGTATTGAAGGTCCGGAAACTGCCGCAGCGCTTTCCACGCTTCGTCGCTCAGCAACCAGGCCGGCGGAACAAAGCCTGCCAGTGGCCACCCGTTGGCCACAAACCAGCGTCGTCCGAGCAGCAGTCGTTCGGCGCTCTCGCGTTGGCTCAAGGCACAGAACTCACCTTCGCCGGCGGTATAGATGCGGCGCCGTAGCCAATCCGCCATCGAAGCGGGCAATCCGCTGTCCTGGTGAAAGTAGCCATGCAAGGCCAGCTCATGGCCGCAGTTGAGTTGCTCGGACATTTGGGCCTCGAATGTCGGTGCGAGTGCGGAGCACTGGCCGTGATAGGCCGGCACGACAAGCAAGGTGAGCGGCACATTGGCCACATCTTTCACGGCGCTGATCACTTGCTGGCACGCACGCCACGTCGCCGGCGCAACGTCATGCAGGGATACGCAGACCCAGGCGGTGTCAGCCATGGGGATATGCAGTAGCAAGGCGGCCGGATCGCCAAAGGCGTAACCGCAGCGCTGAGTAGCGTGTGAACGGACGGCCAAAGACCTGAGTCACATCAGACCCTGGCGCGTTCAGAGCTGCCCGACGCGCGCTTTGCCATGGTGTGGGATCGAAGAGTTGATCCATGCTGATTTTCGAGCTTTCGCACGCCTAGGCAGGCAACGTGCCCGCGGGGCGGCGCGCGCCTGCCAGTCGCCGGGACCACAGGCACGCCAAGTGCTGCAGACAATCCATTCACAATCGACAAGGAGGGCTTGATGATCATCAGCGGCCAGGAAGCGATTGGAGAGCATCTGCTTCAATTACTTGCCGCCTGCAAGGCCTGCGCGGCGGTGGCTACGAAACTGGCGCCCGAGGCCCGAAGGGAATCCTTGCGGGCGTTCCTGTACGAACGGGCCGATCGGTACAGGCGCTCGGAAGACGAACTCAAAGGGTGTCTGCAAATCTTGCCGCAAGTATTCGCTGACCGCCCATCGGTGTCGACCCTGACTTCGATGCACGGAGCGGATGTCGCCACCGTTTGGGAGGCCACTGAATGTGCGGCTCTCATATATTTCCGGGATGCGCTGGACGCTGAACTGCCGTTAAGCATCGAAGACGTGGTGCTCCAACATATTGAGGACGGCGTCACTGCGCTCGAGCAGTTGAGAGCGGTTCAAGAGGATCCGCGGTCCGGCGTTGCGAAGCCGGCCGCGCCGGCGCCGAATGCGCGCATACGGCTTGCCGCAGAGCCTGGTCGTTAAATTCATCGCTGGAGTCGAGCCCATGAAGCGAGTTGAGACCTGGTTTGAGCTCGACAAGTACCTAACGCCTGAGGTCGTTTCCCTTTTCGCCGCTTTCAATGCTCGACAAGGGACGGCGCGCGCGCCGTAGCCAGTTCATCAACGGCGTTGCTGAAGCACCGTGCGCCGCAATCGACATCGCGATCGCCACCAGCGTGGCGCTCGCGAATTCGTGCATCCACGGCGCGTGCTCCGTATGTTCGATTGCATAGCTGGCGTAATACACAGAGCCGATACCTCGGATGCCGAACCAGGCCAGCAATCTTCGGCGTAACGGCGACAGTTCGGATTTGCGGATTGTCACAACCGTCGCCAGCGGCCGCACGATGAACAGCAGCGCGGCTCCAAAGGCGACGATTGGCAGGCTCCATGTCACGGTCCAAAGTGCGGCACCGATCAACAGAACGAGCGCGACTTCGGCCAGTCGCTCGCATTGCGTAGTAAAGGTCAGCAGGCGATGCGCAGTTTCCGGCGACCGCAGGTTCGGGGTGTCAGAGCGCCCGCCGTGCGCGGCGGATTCCGCCTGTGCAAAAGCAAGGCCGGCAACGAAGACTGCGATGAATCCGTAAGTCTTGGACGACAAAGCAGCGCCGTAGGTCAGCGCGATCATGCCGAGCGCGAGGAATTCCTCGAACTCGAGTCCTTGGCCCGATCGCCTCATGTGAGTTACTGCCCACGCGAGCAGCATGCCGCAGGCCGCGCCGAGCGCGACTGCGCCGGAGATCGCCCATACAACATCGCGCAGCAGCCACTGTCCCGGGCTTGAAGACGCGCCGATCAGCATCAGGGCCAGCAACACCGCCGGGAATGCGGCGCCATCGTTGATACCGCCTTCGGCGGTCAGCGCAAGTCGTAGTGCGTCGCGATCAGCCGCATGCTGCACCTGAACGTCCGAGGCCAAAACCGGATCTGTCGGCGCAAGCACCGCGCCAAGCAGCAACGCCACCGGCCATTGGAAACCAAGCAGGAAGTGCGCGGCGAGTGCGATCCCGGCAATCGTCAGCACCATCGTGAGCGTCGCAAGCTTGAGCGGCGTGCGCCAGTGCTGCCAGGTCAGCGGCAGATTTAGTCGCAGGCCGACGGCGAACAAGGAGATCAGCACCGCAACTTCGGCCAACAACTCGACAATGCCGCTGTGCGAAACGAGATCGATTGCAACGAGGTTCGCACCGAGGGGTCCGATCGCAAACCCGACGACGAGGTAGACCAGCGCAAAGGACAGCGGCATGCGCGAAACCCATCGGCTGGCAAATGCCATGACGACGAGTACCGCACCGACAAGCAGGAACCAGGCAAACGACATTCAGTGATTGGTGGTGGAACGCCTACGGCGGCCCAATCCGAACTGAACCAGCTGGACCAAAGGTCGCGAAATACTGCCGCGGCAATCCTAACTGCAATTCGGATGCCCGGGCCCAGCCGGACGCGACGGACCGTCGCCGGACTGTGACCCGGCTGACTGTGATTCGGCTTTCTTGCAGGCAGGATTCTTGCCGGGAATGAGCAAGACGCAAACGGATCCGGGATGCCTTCAAAGTTGACTTTGGCAAGAGCCAGGAAAGATAGGCGCGAAGGCAAGTCGCCGAGCACACAGGCGGGCGAGTTCGTGCGTGAGGAGATCAATCACATCCGCCAGGGAAAACATGGAGCGCGGTCAAGCAAACAGGCGATCGCCATAGGTCTTTCAAAAGCGCGGCGAGCAGGCGTGAACCTGCCGCCGCCGGTGAACGGATCGACCTCTGGGAAGACGCGCCGAAGCGCTGCGAGCACCTATCGCGCCGCGCAGGCTCACGCGGGTCCGGTTTCGCCGGTCCGATCTCGTGCAGTCCTTCAGGCACTGAAGCGTGAGGGACATGCTGCCGCTTCAAAGTCTGCACTGGCCAGGCATGCGCGTGCAGCCGCGGCCAGCAGGACAGCCGCGGATCGGACTGCGTCTGCCCGCAAGGCTGCCGGAACCAAGGGCGCCAAAGTTCGCTCGGCAGCAGCGCGCAAGGCGGCCCGTACGCGTGCCCGTTTGAAACACTGATCCGAAGCGCGCTTGGCGCCTTGCAGGGCTTGTTCCTGTCCCAGCGTCCCCCGCCCTACGACCTGCGCAGACCTGCGCTCCGCTTGCCAGGCGGAAAAAGCCTTGCGTCGATTCGGCGTCCGAGCGCGGCAACACGCGCCACACCTTCAGGACTTCTGCGAACTGTCGGATGTGGCGTTTGTTCGAGCGGATTCAGGTTTGGATGCTCCGGGCGCTCGGGCGGAGGAGCCTCCTCTACATGAGTCAGCTCAGCCGACGTCTTTTCGTAACGGGATTCGAATCGATTCACGGTCGTCACTTCGATCTCGACTTTCGGCGTGTGTTCAGAGAGCGCTGCAAATCGCGTCGGTAGGCCGACGGAACGCGACCATTTCAGAAGCAATGGTTCGCGCCGACAGTTTCGATCGGCAAGCGCCGTGCCCGACCGAGCCTGGCTTCAGATCAATGGTGAGCGTGCTCTCCCAACGGAACTGACCTGGCACTGCTTTTCTGCTGTCCCCCATCGTCGGGCTTGCGCTCGTCAAATCGCCGGACCGGAGCGAGCGCAAGCAGCTCATCCGGCGTGAAGCTGTCAACGACGATCGCGGCGAGCACGGCGGCGTCGGCTTCGGCCAGTCGCGCCGATTCGCTTTCGGTGATCATGCCCGCGGCCGCCGCGGCGATTCGATCGTCCCCATGACCGGCATCGCGCAGCTTGCGCTTGAGCGAGGCAACTTCGTGAACCAATGTGAACGCCCGTTCGAGGCGGGCGATGGAATCGTTGCCCCGACCCGGATATACGCCCGGTGTCAGGCGATCACGGGACGGGCCCGGATGCATCAGCAGTTCGGCGCAGGCCTGCGTCGTGGCATCGCCCGGGCCGTGGTGCCGCACACCCATCGGCAATAGGACAGCGCGCAGGATCCACGCCAGGGGCCGCACCGGAAAATTGGCGATCACGCCTTCGAGTGCCGTCTCGATGCGTGCGTAGCCTGCTTCGCAGCAACATTGCGCCAACGGTGCGTCTTCCTTGAGTTGCCCTTCGTCGTGGTAACGCTTGAGCACCGCGGACAGGAGATAGAGTTCGGACAGCACATCACCCAGTCGAGCCGAGATCGATTCCCTGCGTTTCAAGCTTGCCCCGAGCGCCAGCAGCGCAACCTCGGAGGCGAACGCGAGCGCGGCAGCGTACCGGCTGAGTAGCCGGAAGGCTCCTCGTGTGCCGCCCACTGATGGCGCGGGAGCCAATGTTGCCGCCGACCAGCTGCGCAGCCAGCAGCGTCCGAAAACGCGCATGAAGTGGCCAAAATGGGCCACGAATGCACGATCGAAACGGGCGCGAGTGGCGGCGGAGTCCGGATCCTGCAGTGCTTGCATCTCCTGCAGCAGATACGGGTGCGCGCGAAGCGCGCCCTGGCCAAAGATGATCAGACTGCGTGTGAGTATGTTGGCGCCCTCGACCGTGATGCCGATTGGCACCGCGCGATACAGATTGCCGAGGTAGTTGAGCGGACCATCGACAATTGCCTTGCCGCCGTGAATGTCCATCGCGTCGTCAACCGTCGTGCGCATTCGATAGGTGGCGTGCGATTTGACGATTGCTGACACGATGGCCGGCGAATGACCCTGATCCAATCCGACGCAGGTAAGCCGCCGCGCGGCCTCGAGCTCGTAGGCAATGCCAGCCATGCGGCCGAGTCGCTCCTGAACGCCTTCGAACCGTCCGATCGAAAGGCCGAACTGTTCGCGGATCCGCGCATAGGCCCCCGTCGAGCGGGCCGCCAGGCACGCCGAGGCCGTCGCTAGCGAGGGCAGCGAAATGCCGCGCCCCGCGGACAATGCGCTCATCAGCATGCGCCAGCCCGCGCCGATCCCGCTGCGCCCGCCAATCACCCGGTCGAGCGGAATGAACACATCAGTGCCTGACGTCGGCCCGTTCTGAAATGCCTGCAGCCCGGCCAGGTGGCGGCGTCCTATCTGCACGCCCGGCGTGGTGGTCGGTATCAATGCCAGTGTGATGCCGAGGTCCTCGCGGCCCCCGAGCAAACCTTCCGGGTCGTGGAGCTTGAAGGCCAGTCCGAGCAAGGTCGCGACCGGCGCCAGGGTGATATAGCGTTTGGACCAGCTGAGGCGCATGCCGAGCACTTGCCTGCCTTCGTGCATTGCGCGACAGACAACGCCGTGATCTTCCATCGCGGCTGCATCAGAGTCGGCTTGTGCACTGGTCAGAGCAAAGCACGGAATCTCGCGGCCGTCGGCAAGTCGCGGCAGGTAAAAACCTCTTTGCTCATCGGTGCCGAATTCAAGCAGCAGTTCGCCCGGCCCTAGCGAGTTGGGCACCATCACCGTGATCGCGGCGGTTATCGACCGCGTCGCGATTCGCGTGACGACTTCAGAGTGCGCGTATGCGGAGAAGCCGAGCCCGCCATAGTCCTCGGGAATGATCATTCCGAAGAACCTGTTTTGCTTCAGGAATGCCCATACTTCCGGCGGCAGATCGAGCGTCTCCACATTGATCCGCCAATCGTCGAGCATGCCGCACAGCTCATCGACGGGTCCGGAAAGAAAGGACTGTTCAATTTCAGTCAATCGCGCTGGCGCGAATTGCAGTAACTTGTTCCAGTCCGGATTGCCGCTGAACAAGTCACCGTCCCACCAGATGTCGCCCGTAGTAAGAGCCTCACGGTCTGTTTGCGAAAACGCGGGCAGTTGCTTGCGCGCCCGCGCGAAGAGCAAGTCCGTGACAAGGCGCTGACGCAGGCGGGTGAGCATGACGGGAGTGTCAGCTCGCAATGTGCCGACAGCGGAGGTGGTGTCGGTCCATCAGAGCGACAGCAGATGACTCGGCAGCACCGGACCCACACTTGAGCGAGGCAGTAGCGAGGCGGGAGGGTTCCGAGGAATCCATCCCGCGCCGCACTTCCAGTATCCGGCTGCCTGCCGGAGTTTCTCGAGTTCGGTCTCCGGCCAAGTTCAGGACACGTTGATTCGATTTACGACGCTGCGCACGCCTTCGATGCCGGTCGCCACGCGTTCCGCCTGTGTGCGTTCAGTATTGCTTGCCGCCGTTCCTGTCAAGGTGACCGTGCCACCGACGGTGTCAACGTTGATTTTCAATCCCTTGACAGTCGCATCGGTGAGCAGGGCTGACTTCACCTTGGCGGTGATCATCGAGTCATCGATCGCCTTTTCGGCCGTGTTGGCAGCCGACTGCGTGGCCTGGCGCGTCTCGGCGACGGTGTTCCGCGCAGCATTGCTGACGTCCTGCCGGTCACGCGGGGAACAGGCGATCGCGCTGAGCGCGGCGGCTGCAGTGAGGGAAACGGTCAATACGCTGAGAGTTTTCATCTAGATCTCCTCGAGTGGCCTTGCACTTCTGGTCCAGGTCCGAAGCGCGAGGGCAACAGACAGGTAAGTACTCGAACAGGTCTGCCGACAGGGACATCCGGCCCCGTCGCGCGAGACTGGCAAGCAGCGTTCCCGTCGTGTCGCCGACACACTTTCCGTCGACGCCTGCGCGGCGTGCCGCGGCACACCGTGCAGGCAGGTCGGGACGGACTAGTTCAGCTTGGACAACCAGCCGTCGACGTCGCGCTCGGCCCGGTCGCGCTCAATGCCGTATTGCTCCTGCACGAGACCCACAAGGCGATCACGCCGGCCGGCAATCTGATCGATCTGATCGTCGGTCAGTTTTCCCCATTGCTCTTTGACCTTCCCTTTCAATTGACGCCAATTGCCTTCAACTCGATCCCAGTTCATCCGTTGCTCCTTTCCGGTTTGATTGCGGGCATCCACGGCCCTTCAAGGAAGCAGCAAGTCTCATACCCAGAACGGGTGTCTCGACGGCGAGCGACGGCATTGGGCATGAGGCTTGCTTTCGTCGCTTGTCACAGGCGCCGAGCCAACGTGTCGCGGCGAAGCCCACCGCTTGGTCCGGCTCGCTCACCCCTTCGACAAAAGGAGCTTGTTCATGGAATCAGTACACACGAATGCGCCGAGTCCAATGCGCGTGCCGGCCGAAGCATCTGCTGCGGCTGAGAACGGGAAGCTGGCGGATCGCCTCATGCAAAGCGCCCATGGAGCTCTCGATCGTGTCGGGGCCAAGGCAGCGCCGGCGCTGGAAAAACTGAACGAATCGGCGACCTCGGCGCGCCACACTCTGAAGGCGAAGGCCGAACAACTGGCAACTGTCCAGGGCGAGTTGCTTGAATCCGCGCGTGCCCACGTCCGCGAACGGCCATTCATTGCTCTGGCCGCTGCGGCCCTGATTGGCGCTCTGGCCGCGACTTTGATGCGCGCGCGATGAATGTCAATCGAATTGCGCATGGCAACGAGTCATCGTCGTTCACGTCCATTGTGGATCGGCGAATTGTTCAGCGACCTGCGTGCCAGCCTTGTGGCTCGTCCTTGAGACGGGCATTTATCAACGGAGGGATCATGAAACGCTTCGTCTTCGCACTGCTTGCGACACTGTCCCTGGCCGCACACGCTGAGACGATCACTTTCTTTGCCTCGCCAATTACTACATTCAGATCTGGTCAATCACCGACGGTTACATGACGCGATGAATGACTGCGTTGTCCTGATCCTTCTGGCTTGGGTAGCCGGGCTCACGCTCGGCTTCTACCCTGGCCGCAAGGATGGAAAGATCGGGGCGCAATGAAAATCTGCAGAGTTCACTTTGGGGACAAGGATCACGGGCACATGACGATTCGCTCGGTGTTGAAATTCACGATTCCGCTCCTGGCCGCACTGCTACTAGATCGCTATTGCGAATTGCGTGCCAAGCGATCGCAAGGGAAGGAGCCGGTTGCGGAAATGAGCCGTTGGGAAGGCGAAGGAGGCACGATCGTGCCCGCGGAGCCGCGGGTGGTCGGATGACGAAGATGCAAATCACGGGCCGCCCGATGGGCGGCTTTTGTTTTGTCGAACCTCGCGTGGCTTGAAGCGGATTCAAGTCGTCGCAACTGCGGGCACACCAAAGTCCGAAGGTACGGGCAGCAATTTACTTGCTGTCCGGCAGAACGGCTCGCCGGCAGCTACGATACTTCCCCCGAACCACTGTTCAACCAGCGCCGGACCGACGCTGGTCCGGACCGAATCGGCCGGTAACCGCCATGACCCATGCCTTGATCGTCGATGACGATGCCGACTCTGCCGAGATGCTTGCCTCGCTGCTGGCCCATGAGGGTCTGACCGCTGCGACCGCGCACACGCTCGCTGATGCGCGCCGCCAGATCGCGCTGCAGAGCCCGGATCTGATCCTGCTCGACCTCAATCTGCCCGACGGCAGTGGCATGACGCTGTTCGATAGTGATGCGGTCCGGGCGAATGCCGAGGTCGTACTTATTACCGGACATGCAAGTCTCGAGACCTCGATCGAAGCATTGCGGCTGGGCGCGGCGGACTACCTGATCAAGCCGGTCAATATCCGCCAGCTCAAGGGCATCCTGTCGCGGTTCGCAAAACCGGCAAGCGTCGAAGCGGAAATTTCTTCTCTGAAGGCCGGCGCCCGCGAGTCCGCCAGCTTCGGACAGTTGCGCGGCCGTTCGACGGCAATGCAGCGCGTGTATGAGCAGATCGGGCGCGTGGCACCCACGGCGGTGTCGGTCCTCTTCACGGGCGAAAGCGGAACCGGCAAGGAAGTCGCCGCTCGTACCGTGCACGACCTGTCGCGCCGCCGGGACCGGCCTTTTCTCGCCGTCAACTGTGGCGCAATTTCGCCGACGCTGATCGAAAGCGAAATGTTCGGGCATGAGAAAGGCGCGTTCACAGGGGCCAACCGCCAGCACCTCGGATACTTTGAGCGCGCCAACGGTGGCACCTTGTTCCTCGATGAAGTGACCGAAATGCCACTGGATCTGCAGGTGAAGCTGCTGCGCGTACTGGAGACCGGGACCTTCATGCGAGTGGGCGCACTGGAAACCCTGCACTCGGATGTGCGGGTGATCGCAGCGACGAATCGCGATCCCGAACGCGCCGTGTCCGAAGGACGCTTGCGGGAAGATCTGCTGTACCGGCTGAATGTTTTTCCGATCGACATGCCGCCGTTGCGCGATCATCTGGACGACGTTCCCTTGCTGGCCGAATTCTTTCTCCAGCAAGCGATCGAGCGCGAAGGTGAGAGCAAGCGGCTGAAGCCGGAGGCCATTGCCAAGTTTTGCAGCCATACCTGGCCGGGCAACGTGCGGGAGCTTCGCAACGCTGTATATCGAAGCTATGTGATGACCGAAGGCGCCGACATTGTGGACGCCTGGCTCTCACCGCGCGGCGCCGAGAGCCACGCCAACGAGGCGAAGGTCGGTGAAGCGATCGCAATCGCTGTCGGATCTCCACTGGCCGAAGCCGAACGAACCCTGATCCTCGCTGCGCTGAGGAAGTTTGGCGGACACAAGGAACGCACCGCGGCAGCCCTGGGAATCAGCCTGAAAACGCTCTACAACCGCATGAAGGACTACGCGGTCGAAGCCGTTGCCGGGTCGCGCGAGGACAGCTGAACGGCGCGAACTGCGGGCACCAGGCTCAGCACCCGCGCCAGACCACGCCGAAGCTTCGTCACCGCCCGGCAGGATTCACTGAGTGTTCGCCCTCCGTTCGACTGACGATGGCGGCGCGCTGCCGTCCCTGGTGATATCGAGGCAATAAGCAAGCAACATGCCGCCGCGGCAAGGCATGGCGCTTGCCTCTTGCGCCGAGGCGGGACGAATGAGCGGCTGGTCACCGAGCTTGGTGTCCGAGTCTTTGCTGTATTCGAAGTTGTCGCTCAAAGCAGCCGGCTGAGGCGGGCACACGGCTTGCCAGCAGGTGATGGAGCGACGCGCTGGCGGACGCGAGTCGCTGATCCGGATCAATGCGCGTCCGCCCGCCATTTGTGTGAGGAGTCGAAGATGCTTTACTGGGCTGCCGTGTTCTTTGTCATTGCCATCGTTGCCGCCGTGTTCGGCTTTGGCGGCATTGCCGCGAGTGCGGCGTCGGTTGCGCAGGTGCTGTTTGGCCTGTTCCTGATCATCGCAATCGTCTCGCTGATACTGGGGCTGATTCGTCGAAGTTGACGTTGCGCCGGGAGACGCCCCGAGGGCCGCTGACCCCGTCTGGGGCGGCGGCCCTTTCCAGGCTTGCTCGCGCTACCGGCGCGACGTGCCGGGGCACGGAATGGCGCTACTTTGCACACAAGTCGATTGCGGCGACCACTGACTTGGCGCTTAAATAGCGCTCACGCACCTGATCGCTGCATCGGAGCCCTACTTGGCCGTCCACCGACCCTCAGTGATCCTCCGCTACGGCGTGGCCCTCCTCGTCACGCTGCTGGTATTCGCATTTGGCGAGCAGGTGCTGTCGCCCGTCATGAGCGGTCGAAACCCGGTGCTTGTGTTCCTCCTTGCGGTGTCGCTGAGCGCCGCGTACGGCGGCTTTGGACCCGGGTCTGCTGTCGACAACAATGACCACAGCCCTCGGTTTTCCAGCCGATCTGCAACTCTTTCCGCCCGGAAGTCGAACTTTTACCTGAGTTGATCCGCACCGGCTTGCTGTTCGGCGTGGGCGTGGTCATCTCGGCGTTGTTCAGTGCCTTGCACCTGGCTCGCGAGAAAGAGGAACGCGTATCGCAACGCCTGGACCGGGAGTTGCAGAGCCGCCGCGCGGCTGAGCGCGCACTCAATGCGAGCAATCAACGCTTCGAGAGAATCGCGGCCGCTGTGCCGGACGTTCTCTTCATGGCGTCGGCGCACGGCGGTCTCGAGTATCTCAACGCACGCTGGACGGAATACACGGGGCTGGCGAGCGAAGCGTCGCTTGGCGTCGGCTGGAGGGTCGCAATCCATCCCGACGATCGCGCGCGGGCCGACGCGAGCATGGAGAAGGCATTGCACTCCAGTGACCGCTACGAGTTGCGCCTGCGCCTGCGCTCGCGCGACGGCGCGTATCGCACCTTCCTGTTGCGCGCACTGCCGGCACGCGACGAAGTTGAGGGCAGCCTGCGCTGGTATGGGGCATTGACGGATGTCGAGGACGCCGAGCAGGCACGTACGGCCCTGCGCGCCAGTGAGGAGCGTCTTCAGGTTGCGCTCGATGCCGCGGAAATGGGAACGTTCTCGTTCGACTTCGACTCCCTGACGCCGCTGGCTTCTTCTCGCGCCTGGTCGATCCTGGGCATCCAGTCGTCGCCCCCCGGGTTAGTGGACGCCGAGTGGTTGAAGTCGCGTATCGACCCGGACGATTGGGAGCCCCTGTACCTTGCGTTCGTTGCCGCCAGCGATCCGACCGGTCCACGGCGGTTCAGGCAGGAAGTGCGCGTCAGCGCCTCCGGGCAGCAGCGCCATGTGATGGTTGCCGCCGCGATCACTTTCGTACCGGGCAGCGACGGGGCCGAGCGTCCGATTCGATGTGCGGGCACCTTGGTGGACATCACGGAGACTCGCGCCGCCGCTGCACAGGTTGAGGACGCGCAGGCTGGCTTGCGCCTGGCCCTGGATGCGACGCGCCTCGGCACCTGGGATTACGACATCGCGACCCGGCAGTTTCGGCTGTACCCACGCGCGCTCCAGATCTACGAAGTGGAGCAGAACAGCACCGGCCTGGCGGAGGGCATCTACTCGAGAATCGATCCTGCCGATCGCGACCAGGTCGAGCGCGTTGTTCAGGGCGCGCTGGATCCGACTGGGAGTGGTCGCTTCGAAGTCGAGCACCGTATTCGTCTGCCGGACGGTCGGGTGCGCTGGGTCGCCGCCACTGGCCAAGTCAGGTTCGAACGAATCCGGGGCATTCGAACGCCGACGCGCATGAGCGGCACTGTGCTCGACATCACCGAGCGCCGCCGTGCCCTCGACGGGCTGTCGGAAAGCGAGGAGCGGTTCCGCCTGGCCGCCGATGCGATCGACGGCATTATTTACGACTGCGACGTCCCGACCGGAACGGTGCAGCGGTCGAACGGATTGCAGGCCGTACTTGGTTGGCGTCCCGATCAGGTCCCGAGCACGATGCAATGGTGGCGCGAGCAGATGCACCCGGACGATCGGGCGCACGCGGATGCTGGTTATCGGCCGCGCTGGCGGTGCACGGCTCGCTGGTGTCGAGCGAATATCGGGCACGGCATCGTGACGGGACCTATCGGCATCTCGCGGATCGCGCAACGCTGATCTATGCACCGGACGGCACGCCGGCACGGCTGGTCGGTTGTGCGCAGGACATTACGGTCCGGCGCGCAACCGAAGTCGGCGTTGCGTGCCTCCGATGAAAGCAAGAACCGCTTCCTCGCCCTGCTTGCGCATGAATTGCGTGGACCGCTGGCGCCGATGCGCAATGCCGTGGCACTGCTGCAGGCCACCGACATGAGCAAGGTGGCCGCACGGCGCAACCTCAGGATCCTCGACCGTCAGTTGGCACATACGGCGCGCCTGATCGACGACCTGCTCGACATCAGCCGAATCGCGGGCAACAAGCTCGAACTCCAGCGCGAGGCCGCTTCCGTTCCCGATCTGATCGAACGCGCAGTCGAGACCGTGCAGCCGATCATCGATGAGCGCAGACATGAGCTCAGCATCACCATCAAAGGTGGCGAGCGGCAGGCCTGGCTCGATCCTGTGCGTGTCACGCAGGTGATTGCCAACCTGCTGACCAACGCCGCGAAGTACACGCCGCCGGGAGGCAAGATCGACCTGAGCGCCGATATCGACGGTGACCGCATCCTGATTCGCGTGCGTGACAACGGCATCGGCATTCCGCCGGACGGTCTCGAGCGGATCTTCGCGATGTTTTCGCAACTCGACCGACCCGAGACCACGGTCAGTGGCGGCCTGGGAATCGGTCTGGCGCTGTCGCGCACGCTGGTTGGTCTGCACGGCGGGCACCTGCACGCGGCCAGCGATGGTCCCGCTCGCGGTGCGCTGTTCGAGATCGAACTACCGTTCGTACCGTCCGTTTCGGCACGTGCGCCCGTGCCGGTTGCGACGCCACAGCTCGTGGAACAACGCATCGTGGTGGCCGATGACAATGTCGACTCCGCGGAGTCGCTGGCCGCTCTGTTGACGCTGTCCGGCCACAGCGTTTTTGTCGCACATGACGGCGCGGCCGCGCTCAGATTGACGCGCGCGCTTCGGCCAACGCTCGTCGTACTCGATCTCGGGATGCCTGTCATGGACGGCTACGAAGCAGCGCGCCAGATACGCACCGATGCCGGCGGAGCCGAACCCGTGCTTGTCGCGTTGTCCGGATTCGGACAGGCCGGCGATCGTGAACGGTCGCGGCAGGTCGGATTCGATCTGCACCTGATCAAACCGGTGAATCCGAGCGAAATCGAATCCCTGCTGGCCCAGGCAATTGCCAGACGATCCGCACCTGAACGCTTGAGTGCGGTCCAGCCCTCGACCTGATTGCCGGCCGCTGGGCCGGTTGCCCGTGCCGCAGCTTCGCGGACTTCGGGAATGCGGATTGCCACCCTTGGATACAGGGCTCGCACGTCGGGTGCAGCCTCGTTGTCAAAGGAGTTTCTCGATGAATCCGAATGAAACGAAAGAGCAGGACCGCGCAACGAGTGGCAAGAACCGGCCGCGCAAACCGCGCGAGAAGACAACGCGACGGAGAGTCTTCCATGGCTGGTCCGAACGACCGCCAGGACCCAAACCAGGGCAACCCCCCGGAAGACCAGAAAAGCAAGCAGGCTGGCCAGAAGTACGAGCCCCGGCCCGGTCAACAAGCGCCAGAAGACGAACACCCGTCCATAAACCCGGGACTGAGCCGGATGCACTGAAACGAGGGCGCTGAGCCGCGGCGAATTGCGCGCAGGTGTGTCGCCACGCTTGCGCGCTCTTTCGAACAATCGGTGCGTGTAGTCCGGTGACTCTACCGTGCACGATGCAACAGCACCCACGTGTCGCACCTGACCCGCATCGCCGGCAAGAACCGGCGATGCGCGGAATCGCCAAGCCCTGACCGTGACGTTTCTACGTTACGTGCGCGCATCGTCGAGTTCGCACGCTGCTCGCCATGGCGTCGTGGAAACACGGTCGATCTGTTGATCGACGGCAAACAGATTTTCGATGCCATGTTTGCAGCACTTGCTGCCGCACGCCACGGCATCTGACCTCGAAACCTACAGCCTGGAGGAAGTAGGGCCGGGAGAGACGGCTGGCCGAACTGCTCAGGCAGAAGAGGGCAGAAGGCGTGGCGGTTCGCGTTCTGTTCGATTCGCTGGGTTCGTTTGGAACAAGTCGCACATATTTCAAGGCTCTCGCAGACTGCGGCGTGGAGGTCTCGGGAGTTCAACCCAGTCCGCCCATGGCATGAGCGCTTCCGCTGGATCTTCAACTGGCGCACGCATCGCAAGCTGCTGATCGTCGACGACGAGGTTGCTTTCATCGGCGGGGCGAATTTCAGCTGTGTGTACTCGGGCGGCTCAGCCACCGGACCATGGAGAGGGTCCGACCTCCGCGGGACAGTGGGAGCCGTGCAGCGTCCATGGCGTGACACTCACGCCAGGTTGCGCGGCCCGATTGTCTGTGATCTGCAGAAGCTGTTTCTCGAGCACTGGATCTCACAGGGAGGATTAAGACCGGAGCAGGTCGCGGCCGCCGGTTCGGTGCGGGTGCGTGAGCCAGGCTCGGCGTGGCTGGCTCTGGCCGCCAGCGATGCGGGCAGCCGCCGCAATCCGCTCTATCGCGCGCTGCTCGCGACGATTCGCACCGCGACCCGGCGAATCTTCATCACGACCGCCTACTTTGTTCCTACGCACCGTCTGATCCGGGAACTCAGGCGGACGGCGGATCGTGGCGTGCGTGTGGCCTTGATGATTCCTCGCGGCTCGGACTCATGGTTCGCCGCGCACGCGGGACGCAGCCGATACGGCGAGTTGCTGACGTCTGGTGTCGAGATATTCGAACATTGCACGTCGATGCTGCACGCAAAGACGATCGTCATCGACGACGACTGGTGCTCGGTTGGTTCGAGCAACATGGACTGGCGCAGTCTGCTGCACAACGCCGAGGCCAATGTCATCGCCCTCGATCACCGACTTGCGAACGAACTGGCGAATCAATTCGAACACGATGCCGCGTCCTGTGAACGTGTCAGCGTCCACGCGTGGAATCGACGGTCGTGGACAAGTCGGGCATGCGAGCGACTCGTACGCCCGTTCCATTTTTTCCTCTAGTGTCGGGCGCCCTTCCAATCAACCAAGCTCAATGGCGGCCGGCGCACGGACGACCGGCGGCGTGTAGATCGGACCGCCCGGACTATTGGGCGGTGGCGGATCTTCGACCGGCGGCGGCGGCACGATCGGCGTAGGTGCGGGAGCGGGAGGAATGGGAGGCGCAGGCGGATAGGGATCTGGTAGCGATAAGCCTGGAACGCTCTTGTACATTTGTCGTCTCCTTGCCCAGATCTGCGTCGCTCGCCCTGTGCGAAGGCTCCGAACTGCGCGTTGCCGCCTACTTCTTGCCCTGTTCCTTCTTGCGGTCTTGATCCTCTCCGATTTCATGTCCGATGACACCTCCGACCGCGGCTCCGCCAACGGTTCCGAGCACGCCGCCGCTGACTGCATGGCCGATCGCAGCCCCGGCGCCGGCTCCGATCGCCGTACCTTTCTCTGCATTCGACCAGGTGCCGCAGCCGGTGATCAAGGCGGCGGACGCGACAAGTGAGGCAATGACTTTCATGTCAGACCTCCTTCTACATCGACCTGAAGCTTGAGTGGCAAGTCCGATGCCCGAACCGGCGAGTTGACGAGCGGCCGTGGAGTGCCATTCGGGGGAAGGCGCCGCATGCGTACTGCATCAAGCCCGGAGAAATTGCAGGCGAGTCCTGGTTCAAGCGCTCGCGAGCTGCGCGATGGCGGGCCGACTTCACGGCGCCAGCGATCAGGAAATCGCGATTGATGCGGTCCTTTCCAGCGGTTCGCGTCGATCAAGGTTGCAATGCTTCCTCGGTTGCAGTGCGGTGTCGCATCTCGTAGGCCGGCAGACGCATCATCTGCCGATACTTGGTGACTGTGCGTCGGGCAACGTTCAGCCCCTGCCGCTCGAGCAGACGCGCGATCTGGACGTCGGACAATGGCTCGGCCGGATTTTCGGTCTGGATCATGTCCTTGATCGCACTGCGGATCGCGGTCGTTGAAAATGAGCCACCGCGGGCGCGACACCAGTGCGCGAGAGAAGAAGAACTTCAACTCGAAGACGCCGGCCGGCGTTGCCATGTACTTGTTGTTGGTAACGCGAGAAACGGTCGACTCGTGCAGCCCGAGTTCGTCGGCGATTGCGCGCAACGCGAGCGGTTTCATGGCAAGTTCGCCGAATTCAAAGAACTGGTGCTGCCGCCGAACGATGGCCTGCGCCACGCTCTGGATGGTCGCAAAACGCTGCTCGACATTGCGCACGGTCCAGCGCGCTTCCTGCAACTGTGCGGCGAGGTCCGAGTGGCCGGAGCTCCGATGGCTCTTGAACAGCGCGGCATACATGCAATTGAGCCGCACGCGCGGCACGACGCTCGGATTCAGTGCAACAGTCCAACGGTCGCGAACCTTGCGCACGACGACGTCGGGAGTGATGTAGCGCGTATTCGCGGCGCCGAAGCGCCAGCCTGGTCGGGGATCAAGATGGCGGATGCATTCGGACGCGCGTGCGACGAGAGCATCGGCCACGCCCAGTGCGCCAGCGAGCCCCGCAAGGTCGCGCATCGCAAGTTTGTCGAGGTGCTCGGCGACTATCTGTCGAGCCACTGCAAGCAGCTCGGCTCGAGCCGGATCGTCGCACTCCCTCAGTTGCAACAGCAGGCATTCGCGCAGATCACGTGCACCCACACCCGCCGGGTCAAGCGACTGCACGAGTCGCAGGGCCACGTGCATTTCGTCGTCCTCCGGCATCGGATCAAGGTCGGAAACGGTCTTCAGTTCGTCGAGGCCGATCCGCAGATAGCCGTCCTCGTCGATCGCCTCGACGATCGTTGTCATCAGCAAGCGGTCGCGCGGCGAGGCCGCGAGCAATCGTGACTGCGAATGCAGGTGATCGCGCAGAGTCTCTTCCGTGGCCGTAATGTCGCTCAGCTCGAAGTCGTTATCGACGCCATTGTTGCGGCGTGAAGTACTGCTTCCTGACCAGGCTTCGCCTTCCCATGGCGGCGATGACGGCGCGTCAACTTCAGGCGCAGTCATCGATGAAGCATCTTCGAGGGCAGAGGCCGGTAGCGGAACCGCCTCATCGGCCTCCGCCTCTTCGGGTTCAAGAAACGGATTGCTGGACATCGCCTGCTGCATTTCCCGTGCAAAGTCGAGTGAAGAGAGCTGTAGCAGGCGAACTGCTCTTTGCAGGCGTGGCGTGAGGGTCTGGCGCTGTTGCTGTTCTTGTCGGATCAGCGGTGCATTCATGGGAGCAGGCCCTTTCGAGGTCGGTGACTGCCGAAGATCGTCCGGCGCATGCATGACGGAAATGCAGGAATAGGACCGCAAGTCCCGTGCCAACCAGAAATGCGAGAAAAATCAAAGGGTGAACGAAATTCTGTCGGAATTTTTTGCCGCTTTTCCGACATGTTTTTCCGACAATCCCATGTGATTTGGCGTGCCACCGATCAGTACTGACGGCGACGGCGTGCGTTCGCGTTGTTCCTTTCAACGATCTCTTTGGCCCGATTGCGACAGTCAGTGTCCTGCAGCCCGGCGGCGAGATCATCGTGTGCCTGTCGAATGACCCTGCGTGGTCCGCTGGCCTGACTGTCAGCTGATTCATCGTGCTCGTTTGGCTGACGAGGAGCCGGCTTCTGCTCGTCGTCAGCGCGCGTCGAGCGGGTTCCGACCGATCGCTTTCCCGGACGCGGGGGCCAGCGCAGACGTTCGCCTCGGATTCGCATGGTGATTTCCTCCATTGGGTCGGGATCGATGAGCTGCGCGGTACGTGCAATCAGCATGCCACTCGGTCGTCCGCACTTCCCATGGATCCGCGACGTGCACTCGCGGTTCTTCATGGGTCCACGTTCAGGCACGCGGCTTGCGATCCGGCTGTCGCGTGGATCGCATGGAACCGCGCAATTCAACCCACCGGAGAGGAAACAACCATGAAGAACTTGACAGTTGCCGCCATGGTGGCCATTGCCGCCTTGTTCAGTGCTGGCTGCGCCGTCACCAGCGGACAGAGTTCGACCGGCGAGTATGTCGACGACGCGACCATTACAACTCGGGTGAAAGCCCGCTTCGCCGACGATCCGGCAGTCGCTGCGTCCCGGATAAATGTCGAAACGCTGAAGGGTGTCGTGCAGTTGTCCGGATTTGCAGTCAGCGAAACCGAGCGCGCGCGCGCGGCGCAACTTGCGGCAGCCGTCCCGGGCGTCAAGAAAGTCAGTAACGCGATCGAGGTCCGTCCGCCTCAGGGCTGAGCTTGCAGGTTCGAACGGCGGGCCCATAGCACGGGCCTGCCGTTCTTATAGTAAGCACTCGTCCAATCCGTCGGAGCGTTCGACGTCGCGCGATAGGCGAGCGCGTTCGAAACTGATGCGCAGCCCCGGCATGCCGGACCCAGGCGCTCCGATGAGCTGCACAAGCAGCTGCTACTTGCAGTGACGAGGACCGCCGTATCGGAAGTTCTGGTAGGTGCCCTGTTATTTACTTGCAGCGACGTCGGCAAGGGAAAAAAGTGCCCCGCGCGGAGCGGGGCAGCAAAGACGGGCCACGTCTTGGGGGAGGCGGTCGGACGCGGCCCGGACAACCGACAGTGGGAGACGACGATCGGCTGCAACAAATCGGCAGCAATCGCTGTGCCTACGAACCGATCGGCAGCACGGAGCGGGTTCGAGTTGATCTTCGCGACGCATTCGAGCGGGTATGGAGCTTGCCGACTAATTCGTCGTGCCCTCGACAAGGAGTCGATCATGCATTCCTGTAAGCATGTTGAATCCAGCTTGCGGTGCGTTCGACCTTTGCTGCTGCCGATTTCAATCGGGATACTCGCGCTCACCGCGTGCGATCGCAGCGAACCGACGAACTACCCCCCTCCGCGCGCAAGTGCCGAGTCGCCGCCAAACACAGCTGCGCCGACGGTCGACTCCCCTGCTCCGGGTTCGGTAACCGGAACGAGCGCAGAGAACAGCGAGAAGGAAGCGGCCAAGGTGGGTGGGCAATCCGGGGAATCGGGCACCATTCCGGCCAGCGGAAAGTCCGGCAGTTCGACGTCGCCTGGAGTCGATGGGGCGGTAAAGTCAGGCATCAGCAAGGAAGCGCCCAAGTAGAGAGGCATTTCACCGGTGGCCCGCACCGTGCCGGGGCTCGGAACAGCCCTGGCTGCGATGACGCGATCAAATCGTTGTCGCGCTTACGGGCAGCTGCAGCCTGAGCGCTGCCAACGCGGGACCGTTCAATAACTCCAGACCGCCCTTGTGCATGGACGCCATCAACGTGGCGAGGCGCAGTTCGAGCAAGTCCGGCTCGGACCAGTCCTGATCGGCTGCTGCGGTCGCCAGAGACAGCGAAAACCATTCGTTCTGGTGAAAAACGAGAAATTCGATCGTCGCATTGTCGCGCGCGCGTTTTGCGACGACCGCGATGAGCCGATCGACCAGTCGCTGCAATTGCCGACTGTCGCCCTCGACCGATACACCTCCGGCGACGCGTGGCGCGTGCAGCGCGACGCCACGCGACTGCAGCGCAGGACTTGCGCGCTCGATCGCCTGGCCGACCACTTCCTCGATACGAACGACCCCGGTTTCCAGGGGAAGCCGCTCGAGAATGAGGCGACCATCGTCGATGAAAGCTTCGAGCATTTGCGACTGCTCGCCAGCGTTGCGCGCGATGACATCAGCAACATGCTTGCTATGCGAGGCCTCGAACGAGTCCTGCTGCAGCAGATAGCCCCAGCCAACGATGGTGTTCAGCGGCGTCCGGAACTCATGATTGAAGCGAGTGAGCAGCGTCGCAAGCAGCTGAAGGCGCTCGGCCGGCCCCACGGCGGCGAGCCAGCTCGCGCCCGCGCGAGGATCGATGTGGGCAGTCGCGCCAGCGTGCATAGGGCGATGTCGATGTGATGTCGGAAAGCGTACGCCGATTGCCTCGACGCAGCGTGCTGCGGCCGTCATGCCGCTGCCGCACGCCGTGTCCCGGCATCATCGATCAGCGAACAGTGCCGCGTCGAATCAGATTCACGATCGCGAGCAGGATCACCGACCCGATCAGTGAGACGAAAAGTGCACCAAGGCTGAAAGCGTTTTGGTTGATCGTGGGAATCCCAAGCAGTGGCGAGATGAGCCAGCCCGCAAGTGCTGCGCCGATGATGCCGACGACGACATTGAGAAGCGCACCTTGCTGCGCGTCGGTCCACATGATGATGCTCGCGAGCCAGCCGATGAGGCCGCCTACGACTAGCCAGATGATTAGGTTGATCATGATCACCTCGTCTCCAGGTTGGTCCGTGTTGCAGGACGCGAGCAACGACATTTTCCTTCGACCCGCGGTGACACGAATTGGCAATCCACGTGCCGCGTCTTCCCGCAAGGGCACGAGGCGTACTGCACATCGTCTGTCAGGCACGAATCTTGCGCTGAACCCTGAGACCAGGACTTCGTTTTCATGGCGCACAAGAGGAGATACGATGAAATCGAAACAGATGGGGCGAGGCATGGGTGCGGAGTTCGTTCTCGCGCGACTGGGCAGAGGGTGCTGGGTAGTCAGCTACCGAGGTCGTCTAATCGCCGGTGCGGTGCTCAGTTCACTACCGGCGGCGGCAGCCTATGCGCGTGATATTGCGCAAGCATGTGGTAGTCACAATTTCCTTCTGACCGTGGTTGAAGGCCGGTCGCCACGTAGTCTGATAGGCACCTGACTTGCGGCAAAAGTTGCCGGTTTACGAGCCTTGAAACTTGCCACGCATTTGGTCAGGACGACCCGGCGGCGATGACTCACGCATTCGATTTGCAGCGATTTGTTGATGCGCAGGATCCTGTTTATCGCCAGGTCCGAGCGGAGCTGGCGGCGGGCGCGAAAACCAGTCACTGGATGTGGTTTGTCTTTCCGCAGCTGAAAGGTCTGGGACGTAGCTCCATGGCGGAACGTTTCGGCATCGGCTCGATCGATGAGGCGACCGCCTATCTTCGGCATCCGGTTCTGGGTGCTCGCCTGAAGGAGTGCACCCAGCTTGTTCTTGCGCTTGAAGGCAGGACTGCGGCGCAGATCTTCGGGGCACCTGACGACGTGAAGTTTCGTTCGTCAATGACCTTGTTCGCGGCCGTGGCTGAAGAGCCGCTGTTCAGGCGTGCCATCGACAAGTACTTTGACGGTGCCGAGGATTCGCGGACGCTTGCACTTCTGGAACGGTCGGACTAGTTTGTAGCCAGTCTGCAAGACGACGGGCGCACAGCTGGCCTGGCCGACCTTGAATCCGGATCAGATCGAATCGTGACGTCGAAATCGCTTGTGCTTCGATCGCAGCTGCTGGTCTTCGTCGTGTGCGGCCTCGCGAGTGCTGCATCGCCGGCGCACGCACAGATGGCCGAACGACTGCCGATCTTCGACGCCCACGTTCACTACAGCCACGACGCCTGGGAGATGGTGCCGCCGGACGTGGCCCTGAAGCTGGTGCGCGAGGCCGGCGTCAGGCGCGTGCTGGTTTCGAGTTCCGACGACGACGGTCAGCAGCGCCTGGTCAAGCTCGCGCCCGACGTCTTCCTGCCGTCGCTGCGTCCGTATCGGAGGCGCGGCGACCAGTCCGTCTGGGCGCGCGATCCGACCGTCGTGGGCTATCTGGAGGAACGCCTGGCGAAATACCGCTATGTCGCGCTCGGCGAGTTTCATATCTACGGCGCCGACGTCGACCTGCCGGTACCGCGCCGCATGATCGAGCTCGCGCGCAAGCACGAGCTGGTGCTGCATTCGCATTCGGATGCAGACGCAATCGACCGGCAATTCGCCCAGTGGCGCGAGGCGCGCATCCTGTGGGCGCATGCCGGATTCGACTCGCCGGCCAATGTGCGCGCGATGCTGAAGAAGCACCGCAACCTGTGGTGTGACCTGGCGTTTCGCAGCGATCACGCGCCAGGCGGCAAGCTCGATGCCGAGTGGCGGGCGCTGATGCTGGAGTATCCCGATCGCTTCATGGTCGGCACCGATACGTTTACGCCGGAGCGCTGGCCGTTCATCGTCGAGCACGCACGGTGGTCGCGCCAATGGCTGGCCGGACTTCCGCCCGACGGTGGCCGAGCGCGATCGCGTACAGGAATGGCGAGGCACTGTTCGCCGAGCGCCCTGCGCAAATGAGCGCGCCGGCGCCGCGCCGCTAACGTGCAGGCGGCGTGCCTGCTGAGCGCACGCGGGTGCCGCGATCGCCTGCGAGCCGACGCCGATCGGCACCGACGCGGCGCGTATCGATGGCCAGAACTTCGTGCTCGTCTGGCGCGTTGAGCCCGCGCCGCTGCGGCTCGGTGAGTTTTTCGCGGTCGTCGTCAGTGCGTGCGAAGAGCAGAGGCAACGCGTGTCTCGGCTGAAAGTGGACGCCACCATGCCGGCGCACAAGCACGGAATGAACTACCTGCCGACCGTCACCGTCCGAAGGCAGGAGGCAGCTTTCGCGGCGCGCGGACTGCTGCTGCACATGCCGGGACGCTGGGAGTTCGCGTTCGACGTCTCCAGCGGCGACGGTACGCGCGAAACGGCTTCGCTCGATTGTCGATCTGAAGTGACGCACCGGCAGTCATGCGGCTATGCGATCGTTCGATGCAGTGTCTTGCTGCTGCGGCGCGCTGCTTGCGTCGGCAGTGGCAGTCGCTGGCGCAGACGCCGCTGTCTCACGCGAGGAATTCAACGCGTGCTGTCGTTCGGGCCGTGGCCGCCTGCGGCGACGAAGGATCCAGGCAATCGCGTTTCAGGCAATGCGGCGGCCATCGAACTCGGACGGCGGCTGTTCTTCGACGCTCGCCTGTCCAGGGTGGGCTACATCGCCTGCGTGACGTGCCATCAGCCGGATCGCGCATGGGGCGACGGCAAGGCGCGCGCGCACGGACTGGCGGACGTCGATCGCAATACGCCGATGCTGGCGAACCTCCGGCTGGCTCGCTGGTACGGATGGAGCGGCGCCAGTGACAGCCTGTGGATGGCCAGCCTGCGGCCGATCCTCGATCGAGCGCGAACTCGATTCCACACCGGCGCACATTCGTCAGCTCTATGTGCGCGATCCGGAGCTGGCGTGCTGGTACCGGCGTGCGTTCGGCCGCCCCGCGGACGACACCCGGGACGATGACGCTGACCGTGCTCGTCAACAGCGGCAAGGCCCTTGCTGCGTTTCAGGAAACGCTGGTCACCGGGCGCACGCCGTTCGACGATTACCGCGATGCACTAGCCCGCGGCGACACGCGCGACGGCGGCGAAGTATCCGGCAGCCGCCGTGCGTGGGCTGAAGATGTTCATCGGCCGCGGCAACTGCGTGCTTTGTCACAACGGACCGAATTTCAGCAACGGCGAGTTCCATTCCACCGGCGTTGGTCATTTCACGGCTCGCGGCCGCGCCGACGGCGGGCGCTTCGAGGGCATCGAAGCGGTGACGACCAACCCATTCAACCTGCTTTCGAAGTTCAACGACGACGCCGTCGCGCACCAACGCCACGCCATACCGCAACGTGGTGCTCGCACCGCGCAACTGGGGAGAGTTCCGCACGCCGTCGCTGCGCAATGTGGCCGTGACCGCGCCATACATGCACAACGGCAGACTCGACACGTTGCGCGACGTGCTCAGGCACTACTCCGAACTGGATGAAGAGCGTCTGCACGCCGACGGCGAAAAACTGTTGCGCGCGCTGAAGCTGACCGACGCCGAGACCGAGGACCTGCTCGCCTTCCTCGACACGCTGACCGAGCACATGGCGCCGATCGGCCGCGACCCACGGCGTCGAAACTCGACTGTGCATCAGCGCAGCCCTTGAACGAACACGCGTCACGGCCGCGGTAGGCGGGCTCGAACTCATGAACTCTTGCGGATGAATTATTTTCCGGGTTCGAATTCCGCCCTCTCCTTCCCGATGCGCCTCTTCCACTTCTGCCTGGTTGCGTGCCTTGCCGCCATTGCCGGCCACGCCTCTGCACAGTCCGCGACCGAGGGAAGCGGATATCGGAACAACTATCCGCACCCCGAAAAGGAAAGTTTCTGGGCGTGGCAATGGGAGCGCGTTCGCAACGGGTTGCCGAAACCGCCGCCTGGGGGATGGAACCTGCCTGCGGTGCGGTCGGACCCCGCCGTTCTGCGCTCGCCTGACGCCAATCCATCAGTGACGTGGATCGGCCATGCGACGATGTTCGTGCGACTGGCCGGCACCAACATCCTGTTCGACCCCGTCTTTTCCGAGCGCGCGTCGCCGTGTCAGCTTCGCCGGACCGAAACGGATCGTGCCGCTGCCGATCGATATTCCGGACCTGCCGCGCATCGACGTGGTGATGATTTCGCACAACCACTTCGACCATCTGGACGCAGACTCGGTGGCGCGCCTCGCCGCGATGCCCCAGGGCAGCCCGCGCTTCCTGGTGCCGCGGGGATTGAAGGCGTGGTTCGCGAACCTTGGCATCACGCGCGTCGATGAATACGACTGGTGGCAGGAAACGCGCGAGGGCGAGCTGCGGATCACCTTCGTGCCGGTGCAGCACTGGAGCAAGCGCAGTCTGACCGACGCCAATCAGACGCTGTGGGGCGGCTGGGTCGTGGAGGGCGAAGGGCTGAAACTGATCCACACCGGCGACACCGGTTACTCGAAGGACTTCGGCGATATCGGCAAGCGGCTCGGACCGTTCGACATGGCCTTCATTCCGATCGGCGCCTATGCGCCGCGCTGGTTCATGAAGGTCATGCACCTCGACGTTCCCGAGGCCGTGCAGGTGCGGGCCGATCTTGGCGCCGAACGCGCGATCGGGATGCATTGGGGCACGTTCGAGTCGCTGGCCGACGAGCCGCTCGATGAACCACCGGTGGTGCTGGCACAGCAGCGACTGGAGCGCGGGCTCACGCCGGTGCAGTTCGACGTGCTCAAGATCGGCGAGACGCGTCGGCTGGAGCGGGTCGTGTCGAAAAATTGACCCGATACCCAGCCGGCGCTCTCAAACAGGCCGAACCGAAGGATCGGCTCCGGTCCCTCGGACATTGTTCCCTTTTCGGTCAGTCGTCTGGCAAGCCGGTTCGACGGGCGCTCCACCAGCAAATAGCTCGCGGAAGCGAAAGCGACCGTGATCGCGGTGGCCAGAGCGGAATAGACAAATAGCGATGCCGGAAAAGAGAGGTCGGCGAGTTCTGGAAACCAGGCAGAAGAGCGGATACATGACGACCGGATGAAGAAGGTAGATTGAATAACTGATCGTCCCAAGCCACACCAGAGGCCGTGGCCAGCGACTGCCCAGGAACAGGAACACTGCGAACAGGATCAAACCCCAGAGAGTTCCGCGCTCTGCGACGAAAGCGACCAGGTCGGGCAGTTTGCGCAGTCCGCCGTAGGCTGCACGGCCGAACACGAGCAGAGTGGTCACAATGACCGGCCAGGTCATCCACGCCCTCAGCTTTTCAGCGGAAGTCGCGTTCGGGTCGTACGAGTGGCGCAGCAGGCTGCCCCACAGCATGATCGAGAGGCACAAGGGGAGATCGGCCCAATGAGCCTGGCCTGTCGTCCACGTGACGAGCT
>CAVTND010000002.1:0-390179 GCA_963735955.1 uncultured beta proteobacterium
AGCGAGAAGCTGCGCCAGGCACGCTATGCGTACTCGGACCAGGAACTCAAGCAATATTTCACCGAGCCGCGCGTCCTGGAAGGACTGTTCAGGCTGATTGAAACCCTGTTCGAGGTCGTGGTTCGCGAAGACAGCGCGCCGGTCTGGCACCCCGATGTCCGCTTCTTCAGGATCGAAAACCGCCACGGCGAACTGATCGGGCAGTTCTACCTCGATTTGTATGTCGCGATCACAAGACAGGGCGGCGCCTGGCAAGACGACGCGCGCAGCCGTCGCGGACGAAGCGGGCAGACTTGCGACTCCTGTGTGTCTTCCTGACCTGCAATTTCTCGCGGCCCGCCGGTGGCAAACCGGCCACGTTTCGCCACGACGAGGTGTTGACCTGTTTCACGAGTTCGGCCATGGCCTGCACCACATGCTGACCCAGGTCAACGAACCAGCGGTCGCTGGCACCCATGGCGTCGAATGGGACGCGGTCGAGCTGCCGAGCCAGTTCATGGAGAACTTCGCCTGGGAATGGGAGGTGCTGCAGCTGCTGACCGGGCATGTCGATACCGGCGCGCCGCTGCCGCGGTGCCTGTTCGAAAAGGTGCTGGCGGCAAAGAATTTCCAGAGCGGTATTTTCACCGTCCGCCAGCTCGAATTCGCCTGTTTGACATGTTGCTGCACTCCGCGCCTGCGCCGGACGACGCAGCGTGCCATCCTGGCGCTACTGGCGGACGTCCGGCGGGAGGTTTCGGTGATGCGTTCGCCCGAATACAACCGCTTTCCGTACTGCTTTCTCGCACATCTTCGGCGGCGGTTACGCCGCAGGCTATTACAGCTACAAATGGGCCGAGGTGTTGTCGGCCGATGCCTTTTCGGCGTTCGAGGACGGTGGCGTGTTGCAATCCCGCCGGTCGGCCACCGGTTCCTCGGTGAAGTCCTGGCCGTGGGAGGCAGCCGCCCGGCAATGCAGTCCTTCGTAGCGTTCCGCGGGCGTAAGCCGAGCATTGACGCCTTGCTGCGTCACCGGGGCATGGTTAACTAGAGAGGCCGTCAATGAAGGCAGGTTGGGTCGTGTTGCTGGCAGCAGGGCTCGCGTCCGCTGCCGCGCTCGCCCAATATCGTTGGATCGACGAGTCGGGTCAGACCACTTACGGCGACTTTCCTCCGCCCGGCGCGCGCGACCTCCGGCGCATCGATCCACGCACCGCTACCAGCACTGGCGCCGGCTCGGCCTTGCCGTTTGAACTGCAGCGGGCGATGACGCAATACCCGGTGACGCTATATACGTCGGATAGCTGTCCACCCTGCGAGGGTGCACGCGCCTTCCTGCGCAAGCGTGGTGTGCCATACGCCGAGCGCGTGGTTGACGGACCGGACGACAGCGCTGAACTGAAGCGGCTGACCGGCCACGACAAGGTGCCAATACTCGCGCTGGGCCGGCAGATGCAGGCCGGCTTTGACCCACCGGTCTGGAGTCGTGCGCTCGACGCCGCGAGGTATCCGACGGCTTCAATGCTGCCGCCGGATTACAAAGCTGAAGCTCCGCAGCCGCTGGCCGCGCGAGCCAGCGGAGCCGCCAACAAGGAAGGCGTGGCGCCTGCCAGCCGCTGAAGCGCGCACTTCGGCCACAACCTGAAACCGCTGAATGCGGATTGCCGTACCGAGGAGTAATTCGAAATGAGTCTTGCGGGTCTTGTCACTCTTGCCACCAGCGTCATCATTGTGGTTCTGCAGGCGCAGGCTGGCGCGCCGGTGGCCGGCGCGGAAGCCAATCCGCGCGACTACACCTATCGTTGGACCGACTACCGCGGCGCAGATCGCTTACGGCGATCGGGTTCCGGCGGATGCGCAAAACGTGCTTCGCATCGACCTCAGATACATCGGCGAGCAGACGCAGTCCCTTCTGCCCTACGAGCTCAGGCGTGCAGCGTCGAATTTCCCCGTCATGCTGTTCACCGCAAAAAGCTGCCCGCCGTGCGTCTCGGCGCGTGCTTACCTGACCAAACGCGGGGTTCCGTTCGCCGAGCGCACGGTCGAGAGCCAGGACGACGCCATGGAGTTCAAGCGCCTGACCAAAGCGGAGGGTGTTCCGGTTGCTACCTTGGGCACACAGGTCCTGGTCGCCTTTGATCCGGCAGATTGGGACAACTTGTTCGACGCCACGGGCTACCCGCGGCGACGCGCAGTTGCCACCCGGCTTCAAGCAGGAACCTGCCCGCCCACTCGACCGCAAAGGCCCCCACCGCACCGGTCGCCGTGAAGTAGCAGATGACGTTCACCTTCGCGACCTGGAACGTCAATTCGCTCAAGGTCCGCCTGCCGCACCTGCTCGACTGGCTCGGCGCCCACCGCACCGATGTCGTCTGCCTGCAGGAAACCAAGCTGGACGACGAGCAGTTCCCGGTTGCGGCGCTGGCCGAGCGCAGGGTATGCCGCCGCCTTCAGCGGACAGAAGACCTACAACGGCGTAGCAATCCTCACGCGGCGCGACACCGTCGGTACTCCGATCGAGGTGCAGGCAGGCATGCCGGCGTTCGCCGACGAACAAAAGCGATTGATCGCGGCCTCGATCGCGGGCGTGCGCGTGGTCTGCGCCTATGTGCCGAATGGCCAATCCGTCGGCACCGAGAAGTACGCCTACAAGCTGCGCTGGCTCGAGGCCCTGACCGGGTGGCTGCGCGACGAGTTGTCCCGTCATCCACAGCTTGCGCTGGCCGGCGACTACAACATCGCTCCCGAGGACCGTGATGTTCATGATCCTGCTGTCTGGCAGGGGCAGGTTCTTTTCTCAGAGGCCGAGAAACAGGCGTTTCGCAGTCTGGTCGCGCTCGGCCTGAAAGACAGTTTCAGGCTGTTCGAACAGCCCGATCGCAGCTACTCGTGGTGGGACTACCGGATGCTGGCCTTTCGACGCAAGATGGGACTGCGGATCGATCACATCCTCCTGACCGATGTACTCGCCGCGCGCTGCACCGCCTGCTCGATCGACATCGAGCCGCGTCGGCGCGAGCAGCCGAGCGATCACGCGCCTGTGATCGCGACGATCAACTAGTGGCCTGTAACAGTCGATTCGGGAGTGAAAGGCGGGGCCGGGCGAGCCGAGTGCGCGAAGCGAGCCGCGTCGAATAGCCCTCGCATATTCGCAAGGCGAGCGACAAAGCAATCGGCCGCCCCGCCCCGCAAGGCACTCTTGAATTGGCTGTCACAGGCCACTGGGTCCGCTTCGCCAGCGCCCGGATCAGCCGGCGCAGTGCGTCGCGTCCAAGGTCCGCACCGATCTCAGCTCTGATCGATATCGCGCCGGCGGCGATAGGGTTCACGCACCTGTGACTCGAGCCAGCGCCGAAAGCCGGTTGCCGCCGGGTCTGTGCGCCGTTCCAGCCAGGCATCGAGGCCACGATCACTGAAACAAAGCAGACGATGCTCGGGCGCGTGACGGATACCATCGTTGCCGGCGATCTGGCGCACACGCTCGATTCGCCGCGCATCGGGCTCGATCCGCAAAGCATCGAAGATGTCATCAGCGGCGTAACGCAAGGCGTCGCCTTCGAACAGAATGCGGATCTGCTGGCCATCGAATTCGTAGTAGCGGCCGTGCCAATCGCCGCCGCGCCCGGCCTGCCAACGCTGCCAGGTCGCGACCAGGCGGTAGAGCAGCCAGAATGCCCAGAGTGCCCAGAAAGGCGCGCTCAGCACCAGCGCGAGCGTGAGAACGCCACCGCGAAGGTCCTGCAGCAGCAGCGCAGCCGCGATCAGTAGCCAGGCGATCCACGCCAACCAGCCTCGGCGCAGGGTAGACGCGCTCGGATTGAGATTGATGAGTGGAGGACGGCTCGCGATCACGCAGCGAGCTTAGCGTGCCGAACCTGGCGCTTCGAATTCGTGCTGCAAATTCCGCTCCGCTGGCCTGGCGTTTCGATCCCGGCACGGTGCATGCCGACTTGCACAAGCCACGCTAGGGCTTGCCGCGCGTGCGTTCCTCGTCGAGCAGCTCGCGCAGCCGGCGGTCTTCCCAGTCGCGGAGACTGCCAAACAGGCCGAATACGGTCAGGGCATGGATCGCGAGGCCGAGGCCCCAGCCTGCGGCCGGCCACAGAAACCACCATGGCCGGCTGCCGGTAAACCAGTTGATGAGCGCGAGAAGGGCAATGACGCCGCAGTAAACGGTCAAGTGAATATAGAAGTTCTTCTCGGCCGCCAGGCGCTTCCGAGCTCGCGCTTCGGCTGCTCCTTCCGTTGGTGCGGCCGGCTCCATGCTCAGGCCTTGTCGGCCGGTTGGTGCGCCAGCACCGCAGCGCCGCGCCGGCGTGCCTTGAAGCGCTGCTCCCAGGCATCGAGGTAGGTGTAGATCACCGGCACAACGACCAGGGTCAACAGGGTCGAAGTGATCACCCCGCCGATGATCGCGCGGCCCATCGGCGCCTGCTGCTCGGCGCCCTCGCCCAGGCCGATCGCCAGGGGCAGCATGCCGAAGATCATCGCCGCGGTCGTCATCAGGATCGGACGCAGGCGTACCTGGCCCGCGGCCAGCAGTGCGGCGACCCGGTCGAGACCGTCGCGCTGACCCTTGTTGGCGAAGTCGACCAGCAGGATCGCGTTCTTGGTAACCAGGCCCATCAGGAACACGATGCCGATCATCGAGAAGATATTCAGCGTCGTGTTAGTGATCAACAGAGCCAGCATGACGCCGACGATCGACAATGGCAGGGACGCCATGATCGCCACCGGCTGCAGAAAGCTGCCGAACTGCGAGGCCAGCACCAGGTAGATGAACACCACGGCCAGCAGCAACGCCCCAAAGATCGCGCTGTTGACCTCCTGCTGCTCGCGAATCTGGCCACCGATGTCGAAGCGCAGGCCCGGTGGCAATTCATAGCTCTTGACCAGGGTCTGGACTTCTTCGCCGGCGTCACCGGCCGGACGGCCCTGCACGTTGGCAAACAGCGCCACGCGCCGTTGCAGGTCCTGCCGGCGGATGTTCTCCGGATTGAAGGTGCGCTCCAGTGTCGCAATCGACCGCAGCGGGATCACTTCGCGGAGTGCCATCGGCCATCTGGCGCCCGGTCGAGATGTTCAGATTGGCGATGTCATCGACCACCATGCGATTGGAGCGCGGCAGTTGTGTGATGACCTCGTAGTTCTGACCGTCAGGCGCGAGCCAGTACCCTGAGTTCTCACCGCCCACCATCGCGCGCAGCGTGACGCCGAGCGTCGCATGGGTGATGCCATATTCGGCCGCCAGTTCGGGCTTCAGGCGCACCGACAGCGCCGGCGTGCCTTCCTTGACCGAGGTCTCGACGTCGGTGATGCCGCGGATCTTCTGCACCTTGGTCTTCAAGTCGGCGATGACCCGGTTCATCTCGCTTTCGTTGTTGCCGAGCAGCGCCACATAGATCGGCGTGTTCCAGCCGACTTTCAGTTCGACTCCCGGGATCACCGCAACCCGTTTGCGTATGGCCTGCTCGAGGTCCTTCTGCGAGCGCTTGCGCTGATCGCGCGGCAGCAGCTTGAGGTTGAGTGTCGCGTTGTTGCGCGCGCCATCGTTGCCGATGCCGGTGTCGATCGAGTCGATTTCCTTGAACTCGCTCAGCGCCTCCTCGACCCGCTTGACGCGTTCATTCGCGTATTCAAGGCTCGAGCCGACCGGCATGGTCAGGCGGATGGAGGTATAGCTCTGATCGGACTCCGGCATCATCTCGCCACCCACGATGCCCGCAATCGGAATGCTGGCGAAAAGCTGAATGCGGCGATCCACAGCGTCAGGCCGCGCGGCGTCAGCGTGGCAATGTGCGGCCGCATCAGAGTCCAATTGCGCGCACGCCAGGCCTTGATCGGACTCACCACCGGTATGCCGACGCGCCAGCCAAGCCTGGGCAGTCGCACTCCAAGCGTCCAGCGTCGCTCTGACATGACCCAGCCCAGCAGCCGGCCATAGATTGCGTGCACGCGGTCCATGCCGCGCTCGAAGACCCGCAGGAAGCTGCCGACCACCGGCAGCCCGCGCGCGCCTTCGGGCGGGTCGCGCCAGACGGCCGACAGCATCGGATCGAGCGTGAAGCTGACAAACAGCGACACCATGACCGCCGCCGCCACGGTCACGCCGAACGGATAGAAGAATTTGCCGACGATTCCACCCATGAAAGCGATCGGCACAAACACGGCGACGATTGAAAACGTGGTGGCCAGCACCGCGAGACCAATTTCCTCGGTGCCTTCGCGCGCAGCGGTGTAGTGGTCTTTCCCCATATGAATGTGACGCACGATGTTTTCGCGCACCACGATTGCGTCGTCGATCAGCAGGCCGATGCACAGCGACAACCCCATTAGGGTCATGTAGTTGAGGGTGAAGCCGAACGCATACAGCACGATGAAGGTTGCAATAACCGAGATCGGCAGCGTGAGCCCCGTGATGATCGTGCTGCGCCACGAAGCCAGGAACAGAAAGACGATCAGGACCGTCAGCAGCGCGCCCTCGATGATCGTGGTCTTGACGTTGTTGACCGACTGCTCGACGAAGTCCGCCATCGCCCACATGAACTTGAGCTCTACACCGGAAGGCAGGAGCTTGCGCACGTCGCCTGCCGCGACCTTGAGCTGCTGCCCGACCTCGACGATGTTGGCGTCCTGCGCCTTGAACACCCAGACACCGATGGCCGGCTGACCATTGATGCGGGTGATGGAGGAACGCTCGCGCTCGGCATCGACCACCTCGGCGACCTGCGACAGCAGGATCGGCATGCCGCCCTTGCGCGCAACGATGATGCGGAAAAGTCCGCCGGCGATGACAGCCTGCCGTCGACCCGGATGATCGACTCCGAAGTGTCGTTATGGATGGTGCCGACCGGTACCGCGACGTTGGCAGTGCGCAGCGCTGCCACCACCTGATCGACCGACAGGCCGTAGGCAGTCAGCCGGGCCGGGTCGACCCGCACCTGCACCTGCCGGGTGACGGTGCCGCCGAGGTCGACGCGGCCTACACCGTTGACCCGCTCAAAGCCCTTCTGCACGATCTGCTCGGCCACCAGCGTGAGTTCGCGCTGTGTCTTGTCCTTGCCCAGCAGGGCGAAGGAGGCCACCGGCTGATCATTCTCGCCGCCGGCACGCGTAACGACCGGGTCTTTTACGTCACGCGGGAACGAAGCGCGAATCTGGGCAAGCTTGTCCCTTACCTCCTGCATCGCCTTGGTCATGTCGACTTCGTAGCGAAACTCGACCCAGGTCAGCGATCGCCCTTCTTCGGAGCGCGACAGCATGCGTTTGACTCCGGCCACCGTGTTGGCCGCGTTCTCGATCGGCTTGGAGACATCGTTCTCGACCTGCTCGGGCGAAGCACCGGGGTAATTCACCCAGATCTGAACGCCGGGCGGGCTGACATCCGGCATTGGTTCGACTCCGAGCCGGTTGTAGGAGAACAGCCCGAGCACGGTGAGGCCGACCATCACCATCGTGGCGAATACCGGGTGGTTGATGGCAACGCGTGTCATCCACATGAGCGACTCCTGCCCGGCCCTAGTTCGACGTGGACGCGTTACGCGCGGGCGCGCGTTCCGCAACCTTCGCTTCGGAGGTGAATTCCACCACCTTGGCAGCGAGGCCATCCTTCAGATTGTCAAACTTGGTCGCCAGCACGACATCAGCCGGCGACAGGCCCTCGGTGATCTCGACCAGTTGAGCCCGCTCGTCGCGTTTGCCAACACCAACATTTCGCCTGAGCAACTTGCCGTCGGCGATCAGCCAGACATAGGTTCCGCCCGCATCGGTCCGCAGCGCCGCGATCGGCAGCGTCTGCGCTTCCGCTTCCGGCACGATGGTCAGCACGACGCGTGCGAACATGCCCGCCTTCAGCAGCGACTCCTCGTTCGACAGCGACACGTAGACATTGATCGTGCGCGTGCCAGTCTCGGTACTCGGATTGATGCGTTCAACGCGGCCGGCGAAGCGACGAGCGCCAAGACCTTCGATCTCGACAATCGCCGGCATGGCCTTGCCAATCTGCGGCACATCGGAGACCGGCACCTGGGCCTGAACCTCCAGGTCCGACAGGTCGACCACGGCGAGCAGAGGCGCGTCGAAGGCCACCTTCTCGCCGGGTTGCACGTAGCGCTTGGCGACCAGGCCGGAAATCGGCGCGCGCACGACCGAGTCATTCATCTGCAGTTGCGTCTGTTCGAGCTGAGCCGCCGCGACCGCCACGGCAGCGATCTGCGACTGATTGGCCGAGTCCGCCGTATCGAACGCATTCTGGGAAATGAAGTTCTGCTTGACCAGTTGGGCATTGGACTGGCGCGTGCGCTCCGTATTTGCCAGCTGCGCCTTGGCGGATGCCAATGAAGCCGAGCGTTCAGCCAGCTGGGCGCGCAAATGCGCCGTGTCGAATTCGGCGACGACCTGTCCCGCGGCAACGCGATCTCCTTCGCGCACCAGCACACGCTTGACTTCGGCCGACAGCTTGGACCGCACAGTAGCCTGCGATACCGCCTGGACCGAGCCTGGAATCGCGAGTTCAACCGTCAGGCGTCGTGGCTTCAGCGTAACGACGTCGCCTTGCGCAAATTCCAGGGTTGGCCGATCGTCCTTCTTGCGGGCCTCTGCCGACGCCCCGGAATTCTTCAAACCGATTGCGGCCACCGCGCCAATCGTGCCGACCACGGCGAGAACGCCGAGCAGCATCCAGACCTTGCTTCGCTTGCTCATCGACCTTACCCCCTGAAACGGCCCTGCGCCGGGTCGGCGCGGTCGACGCAGGCTCGTGGCCTGCCGGCCGTGTTTTCACTTGGCGCGCATTATCCGCGTGGTGACCGGGCTGTCGCAGGCAGTGCGACGAACTGCGGGCGGCCGCGACGAAACGCAGATCGGAGGGATGGACGGGAAGGAACTGAGCGTCCAGGCAGCAGGGCCTCACGTGACCGCAAAGGTACTGACGCGGCACTTGTCCCGCCTATTCCTTGAGCCCGAGCTCCTGGATCTTGCGGGTGATCGTATTGCGACCCACGCCGAGTCGAGTCGCCGCGTCGATTCTGCGGCCATGGGTAATTGCGAGTGCCGTGCGAATCAGGGTCGCCTCAAAGTCACGCGTGAGGGTTTCCATGACCGACGGACTGCCTGCCAGCAACAGTCGCCTCGCCTCGGAGCCCAGCGCATCGGTCCAGTCGCCCGCGGCCTCGGCAGGCGGAGTCGCAGCCACGAGAGCAGCCGTCGCGGCAGGTGGCACGACGGCAGCCAGCGCTGCAGATTCAACCCCGTTGCCGGTGCGCACTTCGAGCGGCAAATCCTCGACCTTGATGACCTGAGCAGGGGTCAGCACCGTCAGCCAGTGGCTGAGATTTTCAAGCTGGCGAACGTTTCCCGGAAATGGCAATTGGGTGATGAAGCGCATGGCTTCGTCTGACACACGTTTCGGCTCGACGCCGAGGTCGCGCGCGCTGCGGGCCAGGAAGTGGCGCACCAGCAGGGGAATGTCCTCGCGCCGCTCGCGCAGCGCCGGCAGGCGCAGGCGGATCACGTTCAGGCGGTGGTACAGATCTTCCCGAAATAATCCGAGCCGCACCCGCTCTTCGAGATTCTGGTGCGTGGCCGCAATCACGCGGACGTCCGCCTTGATCGGCTGGTGTCCGCCGACGCGGTAATAGAACCCATCGGCCAGGACACGCAGCAGGCGCGTCTGCAGCTCGGCCGGCATGTCGCCGATCTCATCCAGGAACAGCGTGCCGCCCTCGGCCTGTTCGAACCGGCCGCGACGCATGGCCTGCGCGCCGGTAAACGCGCCGCGTTCGTGCCCGAACAGCTCGCTCTCAAGCAGGTCGCGCGGGATCGCGGCCATGTTGAGTGCAATGAAAGGTGCTGATGCCCGCGGGCTGTGCTTGTGCAGCGCTCGCGCCACGACTTCCTTGCCGCTGCCCGACTCACCGGTCAACAGGACCGTGACGTTGGACTGCGACAGTCGACCGATTGCACGGAACACGTCCTGCATCGCCGGCGCCTGGCCCAGGATCTCCTCTTCGGCGGGCGCTTCCTCCGCGCTGGCTTCACGCACGCTCTCGTCGACGGCGCGACGGATCAGTTCAACCGCCTTGTCGACATCGAAGGGCTTGGGCAGGTACTCGAACGCCCCGCCCTGAAAGGCCGATACGGCGCTGTCGAGATCGGAGTACGCCGTCATGATGATGACCGGCAGCGCCGGATGCTTGCGCTTCACCGCCCGCAGCAATTCGATACCGCTCATGCCCGGCATGCGAATGTCCGACACCAGAACCTGCGGGCTGTCGGTCTCGAGTTCGGTCAGCACTTCCTGCGGGCCGCCAAAGGCCTTGCAGGCAATGTTCTCGCGGGCCAGGGCCTTTTCGAGGACCCAGCGAATCGAGCGGTCGTCGTCAACGATCCAGATCGGTTTCATGGCAGTGGAATCAGTATCCGGAATTCGGTTCGGCCCGACCGGCTGTCAAGTTCGATCACGCCGTCATGCTGCTGGATGTAGGTCTGTGCGAGAGTCAAACCCAGTCCGGTGCCGTTGTCGTGCCCCGATACCAGAGGAAAAAAGACACGTTCACGGATCGATTCGGGCACGCCGGGACCGTTGTCGATCACCTGCAGATCCAGCGCCAGGCGATGACGTGCCCGTGCGATCGTGACCTGGCGCACGATCCGGGTACGCAAGACAATGCGCGCGTCACCGGCCGCAATGCGCGACTCGAGCGCCTGAGTTGCGTTACGCACGATATTCAGCAGCGCCTGGATCAACAGTTCCTTGTCGCCACGAAATTCCGGCACGCTGGCATCGTAGTCACGCTCGATCTCGAGACCGCGCGGAAACTCTGCCTGGATCACCATGCGGACGCGCTCGCAGACTTCGTGAATATTGAGCTCCGCAACGACTGGCAGTGCGCCGTGCGGCGCCAGGAGCCGATCCACCAGGGCCTGCAGTCGATCGGCTTCGGCGATGATCACGCGCGTGTACTCGCGCTGCTCCGCGCCGAGTTCGCTTTCGAGCAACTGGGCAGCGCCCCGCACTCCGCCAAGAGGATTCTTGATTTCGTGTGCAAGGTTGCGCAGAAGTTCCAGATTTGCCTCGGACAGTCCCAGCTGGCGCTCTTCGCGGTCAACCTTCAGCTGCTGCTCGATTTCGGCGATCTCGAGCACCAACGGAGCGGACTCACCGGGCTGGGCGGTCGCGGTCACCCAGACCGGCAGCGGATTGCGACCTGCCCGTCGCAGTTCGAGAACCTGCCGACGTTGGCCAAAGGCATTGGCCTGGGCGTCCGCAACGAGCCGGGGCAAGTCGTCGTCGCGCCCCAATAGGCGGCGCGCCGACCGGCCGATCAGGTTGCGTCGGGAATGTTCGAGCAGCTGCTCGCCCGCCAGATTGAGATGCACGATGCGCGAATCGGCATCGAGCAGGAGCACCGCAGTGGACAGCAGATCGAGCCCTTCGTACCCCAGGGCCGCTGCGGGCACGGCATGCGCGAGATCCGCCGCATTCATGGCCGCACTCCGTGCGGCGCACGGGCAATGCGGCGAGCCTCGGAACTACTGGGTGCGCAGCAGCGCGATCTCGCGGAGCAAGGCGTTGACGTTGGCTTCGACCCGCGCGACATCCTCGCGCAGTCGCTTGGTCCGTTCCTGATACAGGGCGAAATTGCGTTCGTCGCCACGGCGCTCAGGCTCGCCATTGTTGTACTCGATCTTCAGACGACCGAGCTTGTCTTCTTCCGTCTTCAGTTCGTCCTCGAGAATGCGCTTGCGGTCGCTGTCGCGAGTCCGCTGCGTATCGCGGTCGACCCGCGGAAAGTTGGCTGGTGCAACGGTCGCGCGATCCTCGCCGGAAGCGGCGCGACCAGTCGACGAGCGCGACGCGGGAAGCGTCAATACCGGCCCGACGTCGACCCGTTTGCAGCCCTTGCCAGTGCCGACATTCTGGAAAACCTTCTGACCCTGGTCGTCGACACAGAGAAAGATATCCGACTGCGCGCTTACCGAAGTCGGAGCGCTGATCGCAACGGCAAGGATGGCAGCAGGCGAAAAGCGATTCAAGGAAGCTCCCCCTGGACACTTGAGTCGGGGGCAGTGTAAGGCAGCACCCTGCAGGGAATTACCGCAACTGGAAGCAATTGCACCATCAGTTCCCGCATTCGAGGGAGCCGTCTGAGGAAATTCGCACGCCCGCGGGCCGGGGGCGGAGGGAGCGGCTCACCGCCCCTCCGCGGGCCGGGTCCTGTCCTACAGGCTGTAGTACATGTCGAACTCGACCGGGTGTGTCGTCATCCGGAAACGCGTGACCTCTTCCATTTTCAACGCGATATAGGCGTCGATCATGTCATTGGCAAACACGCCGCCGCGCGTCAGGTACTCGCGATCCTTGTCGAGATTTTCGAGCGCCTCGTCGAGCGATGCGCATGGATGCGGAACCTTTGCCGCTTCTTCCGGCTCGAGGTCATACAGGTTCTTGTCCATGGGCTCGCCGGGATGGATCTTGTTCTGCACCCCATCGAGTCCCGCCAGGAGCATGGCCGAGAAAGCCAGGTATGGATTCGCGGTCGGGTCCGGGAAGCGCACTTCAACGCGCCGGCCTTTCGGATTCGAGACATACGGGATGCGGCACGCTGCCGAACGGTTGCGCGCCGAATAAGCCAGATTGATCGGCGCTTCGAAGCCCGGCACCAGGCGCTTGTACGAATTGGTACCCGGATTCGTGATCGCGTTCAGCGACTTCGCGTGCTTGATGATGCCGCCGATGTAATAGAGGGCGAAGTCCGACAGGCCGGCGTAGCCGTTGCCGGCAAACAGGTTCGTGCCGTCCTTCCAGACCGACTGGTGCACGTGCATGCCCGAACCGTTGTCGCCGACCACGGGCTTGGGCATGAAGGTCGCCGTCTTGCCGTAACTGGCAGCAACGTTCCACACCGTGTACTTGAGGATCTGCATCCAGTCGGCACGCTTGACCAGCGTGCTGAACTTGGTACCGATTTCGTTCTGCCCAGGCGCCGCCACCTCGTGGTGATGCACCTCGACCTCGACCCCCTGCTGCTCGAGCAGCAGGCACATCTCCGACCGGATGTCCTGCAACGAGTCGGTGGGCGGCACCGGGAAGTAGCCACCCTTGACCGGAGGACGATGCGCAAGATTGCCGGCCTCGTACTCGATGCCGGTCGACCACGGCGCCTCCTCCGACTTGATCTTGACGAACGAGCCGGACATGTCGACGCTCCACGTCACCGAATCGAAGATGAAGAACTCGGGCTCGGGACCGAAGTACGCGGTGTCGCCCAGGCCGGTCGACTTCAGATAGGCCTCGGCGCGGCGCGCCAGCGAGCGCGGGTCGCGGTCGTAACCCTTGCCGGTCGACGGTTCGATCACGTCGCAGGTCAGGATCAGCGTGTTCTCTTCGCGGAACGGATCCATATGAGCAGTGGCGGGATCCGGCATCAGAAGCATGTCGGAGGCCTCGATGCCCTTCCAGCCGGCAATCGACGAACCGTCGAACGCGTGACCATGCTCGAACTTGTCCTCATCGAAGGCCTTGGCCGGAACCGAGACGTGCTGTTCCTTGCCTTTCGTATCGGTGAAACGAAAGTCAACGAACAGGACCTCGTTGTCCGTGATCATTTTCATTACGTCTTTGGCCGTCGCCATCGATACCTCTCCTCAATCGCCTTGGGTTGAATAGAAACGTGCCGGGGCGAAGCCGCTCCAGCGCGTCCCGGTGAATACAGTTCTGTTCAAGGCAGGAAGCGTGCCAAGCCCTGGTGCGCTGTCAAAGAGACGTTCGCGTTGTGCATCAACGGCTTAGGCCTCAACAATCAAGTCCAGAACCCTTCGATCGAAGGCTATGCGCCCCGATCTGGGGCGAGTGCACCATGATTGTGCGTTTATAGCACTAACCTGGGGCGCTTGCTGCGTTCGGGAGAAACAGGCTTTGGAGGTCGCTGAGGAAACGCAGGCCCAGGCGACTTGGCGCCCAGCGGAGGTGATCGCGGACCAGCAGGCCGCGATCCTCGGCCCGTGCAAGGCGAGCTTCGATCGTCGTTACCGGGAGCCCGGTGCGTTCGGCGAACCAGCTACTCGGAAAACCTTCGACCAGGCGCAACGCGTTCAACATGAACTCAAATGGCAGGTCCGAACGCGCGACCTCGAAGCTTTCGGCTGCAAATTCACCGCGTTGAGCGTGTTCGAGATAACTCGCGGGCTGGCGGTAGCGGACCTGCCGCACGATGCGCTGCGGAAACGAGATCTTGCTGTGTGCGCCTGGGCCGATTCCGAGGTAGTCGCCGAAGCCCCAATAGTTGAGGTTGTGGCGGCAGGCGTGCCCTTTGCGTGCGTAGGCCGACACTTCGTAATGAAGATAGTCCTGCTCTGCGGTCCGCGCATCAATGGCGTCCTGCATCGCTGCTGCCGTGTCTTCGTCGGGCAAGGCCGGAGGAAACTTGGCGAAGACGGTATTCGGCTCCAGTGTCAGCTGATACAGAGACAGGTGCGGAGGACTCAGCGCAAGCGCCAGTTCTACGTCCTCACTGGCCTGCGCCATCGACTGGCCGGGCAGCGCATACATCAGGTCCAGATTGAAATTGTCAAAGTGCGCGCGGGCAATCTCAACTGCCGCCAGGGCCTGGGCACGGTCGTGGATGCGCCCGAGAGAAACGAGATGCTGTTCATTGAATGACTGGATGCCGATCGACAGTCGATTGACCCCGGAGGCGCGGAACGACGCGAACTTTGCCGCTTCGAAGGTTCCCGGATTGGCCTCCAGCGTGATTTCGCAGTCGGCTTCGAGCGGCAGCAGAGCACGCAGGTCGGAGAGCAGGCGATCCAGGCCTGTCGGTGACAAGAGGCTCGGCGTGCCACCGCCAATGAAGATGCTGATAATGCGACGGCCCCAGATCAGCGGCAGAGCCGATTCGAGATCGGCCCGCAAGGCGGTGATAAAGGCGGACTCGTCCGGTGCCGCCGCTGGCGCCTCGTGGGAATTGAAGTCGCAATACGGGCACTTGCGCACGCACCAGGGGTAATGCACGTACAGCGAGAGTGGCGGCAGCGCCGGCAGGCTCAATGTGCCGGGCCTAAGAAAATGGCTCACGTCGCTCGGCGACGCGGACGAGGCCGCTGGTACGACCGGGATCGATACCGCCCTGTTGCGCCGGGGCGCGAGCTTCACGACCATGCGGATAGCTTGCGTGCCAGCTCAGTCATGGCGAGCGAACGATTACTGACGCGGTTCTTGTGTGCAGGCGAGAGCTCGGCACTGGTCAGCTCCAGACCTTCTGCAATGAATAAGGGGTCGTAACCAAAGCCGCCAGTGCCGCGCGGCGCATCGATGATGTGTCCGTACCAGCGCGCATCGGCGATCAGTGGTTCCGGATCGTCGGCCGCTCGCACGGCCACCAGCACGCAGACGTAGTGCGCGCTGCGATCAGTCTGTCCTTCGAGCCGGCGCAGCAGCTCGTCGTTGTTGCGCCGATCGTCGCTCGGTTCGCCGGCGAAGCGAGCTGATTGCACACCCGGCGCACCGCCCAGCGCCGTGACACAGAGGCCCGAATCGTCGGCCAGGGCCGGCAGGCCGGAACCTTGCGCCGCATGCCGCGCCTTGGCCAAGGCATTTTCGACGAACGTGAGGTGCGGTTCCTCGGCCGCTGCAATCCCGAGCGCGGATTGCGCCGTTACCTCGAAACCCATGCTTGCAAGCAGGAAGCGAAACTCCGCAAGTTTGCCCGCATTGCTCGAAGCCAGCACGATGCGCCTCATTGCGGCACGCCAAGCGCGTTCCTTTGAATGCGGATCAGGTCTTCGATGCCGCGCCGCGCAAGGTCCAGCATGGCGTCCAGCTGGCCCGCGGTGAACGGCCGGCCTTCCGCAGTCCCCTGCACTTCGACCAGTCCGCCGCTGCTGGTCATGACGACGTTCATGTCCGTCTCGCAACTGGAATCTTCGGCGTAATCGAGATCGAGGACCGGCGTGGATTCCACCAGACCAACGGAAACGGCGGCAACGAAATCGCTGACCGGCATGCGCGCGATCGCACCCTTTTGCAGCAGACCCTGCGCCGCGTCCCAGGCAGCGACGAACGCACCAGTGATCGCCGCCGTGCGCGTACCGCCGTCGGCCTGGATCACATCGCAGTCCACCTGCAGGGTGCGTTCGCCCAGCGCGGTCAGGTCGAACACCGATCGCAGGCTACGCCCGATCAAACGCTGGATCTCCTGCGTGCGGCCACTCTGCTTTCCACGCGCCGCTTCGCGGTCCGATCGCGTATGGGTGGCGCGCGGCAACATGCCGTACTCGGCGGTCAGCCAGCCCTGGCCCTTGCCCTTCAGGAACGACGGCACCTTGTCTTCGACGCTGACCGTGCAGATGACCTGCGTGTCCCCGAAAGCTACGAGGACCGAGCCCTCGGCGTGGCGTGTATAGCGACGAGTCAGATGGACCGGACGAAGCTGATCGACCGCGCGGCCGCCGGAACGCACTACGGATTTATTCGTCATGAGAGTGTGCTGGTGGCGACCCGCCGTGGGCTGCCGTTGGCGATGGCAAGGCAGGCAAGCCTAGCGCAAGCGGAGCGCACTGCCCGGCCCGAGTCATGGCGCGAGCCGCGTGACTTTCGCTACGCGACGAGCGGCAAGTGTCTCGTCGGCGTACTGCTGCTGGCAAACGACTACTTGGAAACCAGCTTGGAGGAGCGCTGGATTGCCTTCTGGATTTCCGCGACGGCATCGTCGATCTGCTCGTCGGAAAGTTCTTCGTCGGGCAAGGGATCGCCCGGCCGCGGCATCTGCACGGTCGATGCAACCGTGCCTTCCGGAATCAACAGAGTGGATACCGGCTCTTCGGTTGGTGGCACCATTTCGACCGATTCCGAACCGGCCCAGGTCATTGCCACTGCGGTGCAATTGTCGGATTCCGGTCCGCCGAGTTCGAGCGCGGTTTCCATCAGTTCCGGCACCGCCCGCATCACCGTCTTGCCGGTAAACGCCTCCGCAATCTGGCGGTCGTTGAGCGTGCCCCACATGCCGTCCGAGCACAGCAGCATGGTGTCGCCGTTGCGCAGGGCAAACGGCCGGCTGACCTCGACTGTCGGCGCGACATAGGCGCCGATGCAGTTGAAGATGCGGTTGCGTTCCGGATGGTCCTTCGCGTCTTCGGGGCGGATCAATCCGGACTGCACCAGGTGATGCACGCGCGAATGATCGATCGTGCGCTCGAGGATGCGGCCGCCGCGGATCAGGTACAGGCGCGAATCTCCGACATGCGCCCAGATCGCCACACCCTGCTGCACGATGCAGGCGACCAGGGTGGTGCGCGGCGCCTCCGGCAGACTGTGCTCGGCGCGATAGCGATGCAGCTCGCGGTGCGCAGCAAGTACTGATTCCTCGAGAAAGCGGGTCGGGTCCGGCAGCAGGGTCTTGGCATCGCGCTGGTAGATCGAGGCCAGGGTCTGCAGGGTCAGTTGCGAGGCAACCTCGCCGCGCGCGTGGCCGCCCATGCCATCGGCTACCAGCATCAGCAGCGAATCGCGCGTGTACAGGTACCCCATGCGGTCCTGGTTCACGCGCCGCCCGCCCTTCTTGCTCTCCTGATAGACGGAAAATCTCATCGCGCGCGGTCCTCGTGTACGCGATGCGCTGCGCGCATCGCACGTGCACTCGGACCGGTTTGAAGTGGCGCGCCGGCTTCGGAGCGGCCGGGAGCCGGCCCGCAATACAAGGGCACGCAAGTGCCTCGCGGACCGTGCGCATGACGCACTTGCCAGCCTTTGTGATGAAAAAATTCGTCTGGCTCCGCCAGCGATTTTTTCAAACTAACCGCAGAAAAGTAGGTTTGCACTTTTCTGCGCCCAATTAGAACCACGTGATGTTGTGTTCCTTCATGAAACGCGCGAAGCGTTCCTGAAGGTTGCGCCAGCGCGCACCGGTACGCTCCATGAGGGAAAACTCCGGCCGCTCCGGCACGGTCTGCAGCAGTTCCTTCTGCACCGCATAGACGGTCTGCGGGCGTTCCAGCGAATTGAGTCGCAGGCAGCGCTCGATCATCGAAATCAGTTGGTTTGAATACAGGCCGCGGAAGGACCGCAGCGCGGTCGGCATCTTGTCTTCTTTCAGGCGCGCGTCAGACTCCTGCGGCGGCATGCCTGACATACAGGCATAGATGCAGGCACCGATCGAATAGACATCGGTCCACGGACCGAGCTCGGCATCGCGCTTGTAGAGCTCAGGTGCGGCAAAGCCCGGTGTGTACATCGGGTAGGTCTTGCTGATATCCCGCTGCAGGGTCTGCCGTGCAGCACCGAAGTCGAGCAGGATCGGCGTGCCGTCCATGCGCAGGTACACGTTGGCGGGTTTCACGTCCAGGTGCAGCAGGCGGTTCGAATGGACTTCACGCAGTCCGTTCATCACCTGCGCGAAAACGCGACGAATGAAGCGCTCGGACAGGACGTCCTTCTGGTCCTTGTTGCGGTTGCGCAGCACGTGTTCCTGCAGCGAGCGACCGGACTCGTAGTTCATCACCATGTAAACCGTCTCGTTGGCGCGAAAAAAGTTCACGACGCGAACGATGTTCGGGTGATAAATCGAGGCCAGCGCGCGGCCCTCCTCGAAGAAACACTTAAGGCCGATCCGATAGGTGTTGAGATTCTCCGGCGCGATATAGGGAGCCAGCTCGCCCGCCTTGCGCTGCGCCAGCGCTGCAGGCATGTACTCCTTGATTGCCACCGAGTTGCCGGTTTCGTCAGTGGCGAGATAGACAATCGAGAAGCCGCCGCTGGATATCTTCTTTACAATGCGGTAGCCGCCGACTTCGAGGCCTTCGGGCAGTGATGCGTTGGTCTGAGCCGGCATGAGTGGTGAAGCGTTGGAAAAACCGGATCGATTCTAACTAAAAGGGTCTTGTGTCCCGTACCTCGGATAAGGCGAGAAAAGACGGCGATACCGCCCGCTCACCTCGAACTCAAGCGCATAGCGCATGAAGCCCGTCGCGAGCATGACCGGCTTTGCGCTGGCTTCGCGCCCAACACCGCTGGGCCAACTCTCAGTCGAACTGCGCTCTGTCAATTCGCGTTTTCTCGACCTTAATCTGCGCTTTCCTGATGACTTGCGGGGCGTCGAGGCCTCAGTCCGCGAGACCATTGCGGCCCGGCTTTCGCGCGGCAAGGTCGAATGCCGGCTCTCGATTGCGCGCTCCGAGCAGGCAAGCGACCCAAGCCTGAACGCCGAGGCGCTGGCGCGCCTGGCGGAGCTCGCGCGCCAGGCGGCTCATTCATTGCCTGACGCAAAACCGCTATCGACGGCAGAGATTCTCGGGTGGCCGGGCGTCATCGACACGCCCAGTGCAGATCCGGAAGCTTTGCGCGCAGCCGTTGTCGAGGCACTCGCCGAGGCGATCGATGCCCTGGCGGCATCACGTCAGCGCGAAGGCGCCGCATTGCGGGAAGTCCTGCTGGCCCAGTGCGCGTCGATCGCGCGCGATCGCGGAGCAGGTCAAGGCGCGTGCACCTGAACTACTCGCGCTGGTGGAACGGAAATTGACCGAGCGCCTGGAACAGGCGCTCGGTACGGCAATGACGTCGTCCGCAACAATGTCGCGCGCTGAGGTGACCGACCGCATCCGCCAGGAAGTCATCCTGTATGGCCTGAAGATGGACGTCGATGAAGAAATCAAGCGTCTCGTGACCCACGTGGGCGAGGTCCGACGCGTGCTGGGCGCCGGCGGGCCGGTCGGACGCAGGCTCGATTTCCTGATGCAGGAATTGAACCGCGAAGCAAATACGCTGGGTTCGAAGGCGGCTGCGATCGAAATGACCAATGCTTCGGTCGAACTCAAGCTGCTGATCGAGCAGATGCGCGAGCAGATCCAGAATCTGGAGTGAGCATTGGATCACGATCCGTCCGCTACCCCGACTCTGGACGGCGGCTTCGCCGGCAATCTGTTCCTGGTGGTCGCGCCTTCCGGCGCTGGCAAATCGACGCTGGTCAATGCTCTGCTGGCCAATGACAGCGGTATCGCCTTGTCGGTGTCGTGGACCACGCGGCCGCCGCGACCGGGCGAAACCGACGGTCGCGAATACCACTTTGTCAGCGTCGAGGAGTTCATGCGACTGCGCACGCAGGGTGTCTTTCTCGAAAGTGCCGAGGTGCATGGCCATTACTACGCGACGTCCGGCGTCTGGATCGATGAGCGCGTCCGCGCCGGCACGGATGTGCTGATGGAAATCGACTGGCAAGGGGCGCGCCAGGTCAAGGGACGTTTCGCACATGCGGTCGGCATCTTTGTGCTGCCGCCCTCGATCGAGGCCCTGGCACAACGCTTGCGCAAGCGGGGCCAGGACAGCGAGTCGGTCATCAACCGTCGGCTGCTGGCCGCCGGCAGCGAAATCGCCCATGCGCCCGAATTCGACTACGTGATCGTCAACGAGGATTTCGACACGGCGCTCGCCCAGTTGACGTCAGTAGTGACTGCTACCCGACTGCGCTATTCAAGCCAGGCGCGGCGCAATCACGAACTGTTCGCACAACTGGGAATCGCGCCCTGACGCTTCAACTCCCGGCCGGCAGGCGTTGGGCGTCTCGGTCAGCTAAAATGCGGACTGATTTCCTCTGGAATGGACGTTTCATGGCCCGCATTACCGTCGAAGACTGCCTCAAGCAGATTCCGAATCGTTTCCAGCTTGCCCTCGCAGCCGCCTATCGCGCGCGCCAGCTTGCGCAAGGTCATACGCCGAAGATCGATACCAAGGACAAGCCCGCCGTCGCCGCATTGCGCGAAATCGCGCAAGGCAAGGTCGGGATCGAAATGTTGCGCAAGGTTCCGACCTAGGTTTGAGTACGTGACCGCGGCCGCCCTTGCCACGCCACTCCGCGCGCGAGGCAAGATTGATGCGGCCAGAAGAACCCCCTCCGCCTGAGGAACCGCCGGCCACTCCACCGGCCACAGCGCCGGTTGCGCCGCAGCCCGGCTTTGCACGTCGCGCGGCTGAGGCACTCAAGAAGGCCGTCTGGCGTTCCGGCGCTCCGCAAGCCCCGCCCGGTGTCGCCACGGCGGCCACTCTGGCTGAGCGGGTAAAAAAGTACCTGCCGTCGTCCGACGTGCAGAAGATCAAGGAAGCGTTCCGGTTCTCGGATGAGGCCCACCTCGGCCAGTTCCGTCGCAGCGGCGCGCCGTACATCACCCACCCGGTCGCCGTCGCGGAAATCCTGACCGACTGGCGCCTCGACGGTGCCGCCATCCAGGCTGCATTGCTGCATGACGTTCTTGAAGACTCCGGCATCGTGAAAGACGCCCTGGTCGAAAAGTTCGGCACCAAGGTCGCTGAACTGGTCGATGGTGTTTCCAAGCTCGACAAGCTGCAATTTTCCTCGACCGAACAGGCGCAGGCCGAAAACTTCCGCAAAATGCTGCTCGCGATGGCGCGCGATGTGCGGGTCATGCTGATCAAGCTCGCGGACCGTCTGCACAACATGCGCACGCTGGACGCGGTTGAATCCGACAAGCGCCGTCGCATCGCCCGCGAAACTCTGGAGATCTATGCGCCGATCGCACACCGCTTGGGCCTGAACAGCCTGTTCCGCGAACTCGAGGAACTCAGCTTCGAACACCTCCATCCGGTGCGCTTCCGGGTACTGCAGCGCGCCGTGCTGGCGGCGCGGGGCAATCGACGTGAACTGCTCGGCAAGATCCTTGAGTCAGTGCGCAAATCCCTCCACGAATCGAAGATCCGCGCCGAGGTCTACGGCCGGGAAAAGACTCTCTACGGCATCTATCGCAAGATGGCGGAAAAGCGCCTGTCGTTTTCACAGGTGCTCGACATCTACGGCTTCCGCATCGTCGTGGAGAACCGGCCGGAGTGCTATCACGCGCTCGGCACCCTGCACTCGCTCTACAAGCCGGTACCGGGCAAATTCAAGGACTACATCGCGATTCCCAAGGTCAATGGCTACCAGTCTCTGCACACGACCCTGATCGGGCCGTATGGCACCCCCGTCGAGTTTCAGATTCGCACCAAGGAAATGCATCACGTCGCCGAGTCGGGCGTGGCGGCGCACTGGCTATACAAGGACGACGACTCAGACCTCTCGGAGCTGCAGTCACGAACCCACCAGTGGCTGCAGTCGCTGCTCGAGATCCAGCAGCACACCGGCGACTCGAGCGAATTCCTCGAGCACATCAAGGTCGACCTGTTCCCGGACAAGGTCTACGTGTTCACACCGAAAGGCAAGATTGTCTCGCTGCCGCGCAGCGCAACGGCGGTCGACTTTGCCTACAGCATCCACACCGATGTCGGCAACAAGTGCGTGGCGGCGCGCATCAACAACGAGGTCCAGCCTCTGCGCACCGTGCTTCGCAACGGCGACATGATCGAGATCGTCACCGGGCCGGTCGCGCGCCCGAATCCCGCCTGGCTCGCCTTCGTGCGGACCGGCAAGGCGCGGTCCGAGATCCGCCATTTCCTGCGCACGATGAAGTTCGATGAGTCGGTCGAACTCGGCGAGCGCCTTCTCGCGCAGGCGGCGCGGCAGTTCAGCCTCGATCTGACGAAGGTCACTGCGACGCAGTGGAGTGACGTGATGCAGCAGGCCGAGATCGATACACGCGAGGAACTGCTGGCCGACATCGGCCTCGGTCGGCGCCTGCCGGCGGTCGTCGCGCGGCAACTTGCGCTGGCCGCCAATGCCGACGGCGCCGTCGCCGCGGACGCTGGCGCGGGCGCGCCGACCGCCTCGGTGCCTGTGGTGATCCGTGGCACGGAAGGCATGACGGTCCAGATGGCCAACTGCTGTCATCCGATTCCGGACGACTCGATCATCGGTCACATTCGCAAGGGGCAGGGCTTGACGGTCCACCACACCGAGTGCGCCCACGCATTGCGCGCTCGGCGCGCCGATCCGGACCGCTGGATCGAGCTGCAATGGGAGCCGGATCGCGCCGCCAATTTCACCGTCGGCCTGGATGCCAGCGCGCTGAATGAACGTGGCGTGCTCGGCCGCATGGCCGTGGCGATTGCCGAAGCAGAATCGAATATCCTCAACGTGCACATCGAAGACGAGGACGCGCCCCTGGCATTGGTCCACTTCCGCGTCCAGGTGCGCGACCGCACTCATCTGGCGCGCGTGATCCGGACCTTGCGTCGGATCAAGCAGGTGAAGCGCGTGATTCGTCCCCGCGGCAGCGTGCGACCGCCGGCGCACGACGAGGCATAGATCCGTTCTCCGAATCAGTCCGGCGCGTAACTGACGTCGAGCACTTCGAGCGCTTCGTTCCCGGCAGGGGTCTCGAGCCGGACGATATCGCCGACGCGCGCCTTGATAAGCGCCCTGGCGATCGGCGAGATCCAGCTCACACGACCGTGTGCCGGATCGACCTCGTCGATGCCGACGATCGTCACCCGGTGAGTGCCACCATCCTGGGTTGAATAGTCCACCGTGGCACCGAAGAAAATCTGGTCGGTGACCTCGCGGGCAGAAGGATCCACAACTTCGGCGACGTCGAGCCTCCTGGTCAGAAACCGGATCCGCCGGTCGATTTCGCGCAGCCGCTTCTTGCCGTAGATGTAGTCGCCGTTCTCCGATCGATCACCGTTGGACGCCGCCCATGACACGGTGCGCACGACTTCAGGCCGCTCGGCATCGAGCAGATGCAGCAACTCGTCCTTCAAGCGGCTATAGCCGGCAGGCGTGATGTAGTTGCGGGAAGCCGGCAGCGCGCGATGCTCGGGCGCATCGTCGTCATCGTCGTCCTCGGATTCCCTGACAAACGCCTTGTTCATGGGGCTTCGTTAACCACGAATTGTGCAGATCGCTACGCTACCGCAACCGGGATCTCCGTGTCGCGAACGGTCGCGGTTGGTCGCAAACAGGCGCAAGCGGCGGCAGCGTACGGCCCAACGCAGCAAGCCCAATATTTTAAGAATGGTGCGGATCCATCGTTCAAGGATTGACACGCGTCAAGCCGGGTGCATCACGGCGGCCGGCGAGTGGGTCCAACCTCAAATCGGCGCAAACGACGCTTTCATTTCCCTGTAAGTTGCGGCAGCCATCGTCTGGATCCGAGCAATCGGAGGTCAGAACATGGTAGCGCGCCGTATTCCCCAGTTCAGCTTATGACCATTCGCAACCTCGAGTACCTGTTCCGGCCGCGATCGATCGCGGTGTTCGGCGCCACCGATCGCCCGGGCAGCGTCGGCGCGACCGTGATCCGCAACGTGCTGGCAGGCGGGTTTACAGGACCGATCTATGCAGTCAATCCGCGCCATGCCGAAGTCGCCGGCCGCCCCTCGTTTCACGATGTTGCAAGCCTGCCGACAGCGCCCGACCTCGCGGTCATCGCGACGCCGCCGGCCGCAGTTCCGAATCTGATCGCCGAACTCGGAGCACGCGGAACGCGCGCCGCGATCGTGTTGACCGCGGGCCTCGCGCAGATCAACGGCCCCGACGGCCGCAGTCTCAGCACGGCGATGCTCGAGGCGTCGCGCGCCAGACTGCTGCGCATCCTCGGCCCCAACTGCGTCGGCCTGCTTGTCCCGGGGCTCGGCATCAATGCAAGCTTCGCGCACACGGCGGCGCTGCCCGGCCGGTTGGCGTTCGTGTCGCAGTCGGGCGGACTGACCACTGCCGCGCTCGACTGGGCTCGTTCGCGCAACATCGGTTTTTCGCATTTCATTTCCGTCGGCGAGGCGGCTGACATCGACTTCGGCGACCTCCTCGACTGGCTGGCGAGCGATCGCGACACCGATGCGATCCTGCTCTACATCGAATCGATTCGCAGTGCGCGCAAATTCATGTCGGCCGCGCGCGCCGCCGCGCGCAACAAGCCGGTACTCGTGGTCAAGGCCGGTCGAGTTCCGGACGGCGCGCGTGCCGCCGCTTCGCATACCGGAGCGCTGGCCGGCGCCGACGACGTGTTCGACGCCGCAATCCGCCGCGCCGGCATGCTGCGAATAGACACCGTGCTCGAACTGTTCGATGCGGTGGAGACACTGGCACGCGCGCGTTCGATCCGCGGCGACCGCCTTGCCATCATGACCAATGGTGGCGGTCCGGGTGTCATGGCCACTGATGCGCTCATGCAACGCGGAGGAAAGCTGGCGGTGCTATCGGACGCGACCATCGCACGACTCGACCGTGCTCTGCCGTCGACGTGGTCGCATGGCAATCCCGTCGACATCATCGGCGACGCGCCGGTGGAACGCTACGTCGAGACGCTCGCGGCGTTGACGGCCGACCCGGGAATCGACGCGGTGCTGTTCATGCATGCACCCTCGGCGATCGTTCCGGCCGCGGAAATTGCCGCTGCCTGCGCGCCGCACGCGACGGGCCATCCGGTGCTGTCGTGCTGGCTCGGCGGTGCCCTGGTCGAGCCAGCGCGCGCGGCCTTCGAAGCAGCGGGCATTCCTACCTACGCGACCCCAGAGCAGGCCGTCGCCGCAATGATGCAGTTGGTCAACTACCGGCGCAACCAGGACGCACTTATGCAGACGCCACCGTCGACGGCGCCGGGCGCGACGGTCGACGCCGACACTGCGCGCGCCCTGATTCGCGGAGCGCTCGCGCAACAGCGCGATCTGCTGACCGAAATCGAAGCCAAGCAGGTGCTGTCTGCCTACGGCATCCCGATTGTCAAGACCGTGCTGGCGAAGAACAGCGTTGAAGCGGCGAAGGTCGCCGCGGAAATCGGCTTTCCGGTTGCGCTGAAGATCGTCTCGCCGCAGGTCACCCACAAGTCGGACGTTGGCGGCGTTGCCCTGGGGCTGGTCGACGCAGATGAGGTTCGCCGCACGGCCAAGGCAATGGCGCGTCGCGTGCGCAAGCGCGTAACCGGCGCCGAGATCACCGGATTCAGCGTCCAGGCGATGGTGCGGCGACCGCAGGCCTACGAAACCATCGTCGGCGCCACGGTCGATCCGGTGTTCGGCCCCGTGATCCTGTTCGGGCACGGCGGCACCGCTGTCGAGGTCATCGGCGATCGCGCGGTTGCGCTGCCGCCGCTGAATCTCGCTTTGGCCGACGACCTCGTGTCGCGCACCCGGATCGCGCGCCTGCTTGATGGGTATCGCGATCGCCCGCCGTCGGATCGCCACGCGCTGTCGCAGGCCCTGATGCAGGTGTCGCAGCTCGTCTCCGATATGCCGGAGATCGTCGAGCTCGACATCAATCCCCTGCTGATCGACGAGAAAGGTGTGATTGCGCTCGACGCGCGCATTCGCGTTGCGCACGCCGAGCTTTCAGGGATTGCGCGTCTCGCGATCCGGCCGTATCCGCAGGAGCTGGAGGAACGGATCCATCTGGGCGATCGCGAGGTCGTCCTGCGCCCGATCCGGCCCGAAGACGAACTGCAGCACGCGGCCTTCCTGGCCGCCGTCGACGCCGAGGACCTGCGGCTTCGGTTCTTCCGTGTTGTGCGCGCACTCGTGCACTCGCAGTTGGCACGCTTGACGCAGATCGACTATGACCGCGAAATGGCCATTGTCGCAACCGCTCGCACTGTGGCCGGAGGGGAGGAAACGCTTGGTGTCGTGCGAATCGTCGGCGACCCCGACGGTACGCTGGCCGAGTTCGCAATTCTGGTTCGATCCGATCTGCAGGGCATGGGGCTCGGCGCGGTTCTGATGAAGAAGATCATTCGCTATTGCCGCGGCCGTGGCATGAGGGAACTGACCGGCGATGTCCTGTCAAGAAACGTCCGGATGCTGGCGCTGGCGGCCGACCTTGGGTTTCGGCGAGACATCAGTGACGAACCGGGCGTGGTCCGAGTCAGGATTTCACTGGCGGCCGACGACGCCGAAACGAACAGAGCCGGTCAGGCTTCCCCCGCATCGAACGAAACTGAGGCGCGGCTCGCCCAAACCGTCGGCAAGTAATCAATCAGCCTCGTCGCTGGTACCGCATCAGGCGACTTCGCATGCGGATCGTGCTCCTTCGCGAGTCGCTTCAGATTTCTCGTTCCGACGCCGGACACCACGACTTCGTTCAAACGAGCCGTGACACAATTCGCCAAGGCAGGCCCACGAACAGTTTCAGAGTTTGAGCTGCGTCAAACGGTGGGGCCGTCGCTTCACGCTGCGGAAGCATCAGCTGGACAGACCAGCTTAAGCTTTCGGCGGATTGTCGCTCGACGGCCGGAGTGCGTTTTCTTCGGACTGTTTGACTCCTCTGTGAATCGTCAATATGGGGGCTCCCAAATGAAGAAATCATTGATCGGGCTGGCAGTACTCGGCGCGTTTTCCGCAGGCGCGTCGGCGCAATCGAGCCTCACGATCTACGGCATTGTCGACGTCGGCATTCAGTACAACACCTTCGGCGTGGACCGCGGCACGAGCGCAGCGCCGAACTGGCAGCAGGAAAGCATCTGGGGGGTCGATGGTGGTTACCAGTCGGGCAACCGCCTGGGTTTTCGCGGGTCGGAGGCCCTCGGCGGCGGGCTGAATGCAGTGTTCACCCTCGAGGCTGGATTCAGTATCGAAACCGGTACATCGGCGCAGGGCGGTCGACTGTTCGGTCGCCAGTCGTGGGCCGGCCTGCAAGGCGGCTGGGGCACAGTTGTGCTCGGTCGCATCGCCACGCCGTCCTCGGGCACCGGCTCGTTCGACCAGTTTGCCGCGATCGACCCCTTTGCGGCCAGCTGGGGCTTGGCGAGCCTCGGATCGACCTTCATTCCGGTGGCGGGATTGCGTGAAGACAACTCGATCCTGTATCAGACCCCAACATTTGGCGGGTTCAAGGCAGCCGCCCAGTATTCGTTCAACGTCGACATGGGCGAGACGGCGCCGCAGGGCTCAAATACCTCGGCGTTCAACCTGGGGGCATCGTGGGGCATGGGACCGTTCTACGTCGCCGTGACCTATGACGTGATACAGCACGCGGATGCGGGTTTCGCACGCCCGGGTGCCGGCAGCCCGGACCAGAAGATGCTGCAGCTCGGTGCCACCTGGGACTTCAAGATTGTGAAGCTTGCCGTAGCCTATGCTGACCAATCGAACATCAGCACCGACATCACGGTCAGCGGCATCGGCGGTCAGCTCGGCAACGCCTTTGTGCCGACCGGCATTGGCAACTATGACAACCAGGCCTACATGATCGGCGTGACCGTGCCGATCGGCACCAAGGTCAAGATCCTGGCTTCATTCCAGGACTCGGATGCCAAGAATGTCATCAATGGACTGGCGCAATTCGAGCCGGACTACGATGTCTGGGGTGTCGGCTTCTCGTATGAGCTTTCGCGCCGAACCAACCTCTATGTCGGCTATGCACAACGCTCCTGGGATGGCCGCATCACCCAGACCTCGGGAGTCGCACTACCGCAGGCGGCACAGATTTTCGATCGCGACCAGTTCGCGCTGGGTATCCGCCACTCGTTCTGACGGCCGTAACGTCGCGTGATTGCTGCGCGACTTTCGGCGCCAGGCGTTCGCATCCGACGCTTCGAGGCAAGCGCCTGAGGGTCGCGCACCCCTCGACAATCACGCATCGGCATGCGCCCTTGCGCAGCATCAATGCATCCTCGCGCGGTTCGAGGAAAACTGCATGATGGCTGACGCGCTCAAGGCCGAAATGGTCTCCGAATCTCCTCTGCATTGGGGACCCCCGCCGTCGCCGACCGATGGCGGCGAACTCGCGGCTCACGCCGCGCTGGTGAATGCGCTGCGTGACCCGGCCGCGTATCCGCATGCCGTCGATGCGGTGGAAGTCATCGAAACTCACATCTCGTCCGTGCTGCTGGCGGGTGAATACGCATACAAGCTGAAAAAACCGGTCAAGCTCGGTTTCGTCGACTTTTCCGACCTGGCGCGACGACGCCACTTCTGCGAGAGCGAGATGCGGCTGAATCTCCGCACTGCCCCCGGGCTCTATATCGACGTCGTGCCCGTTACCTGTGCTCAAGCAGGCGCCGCCCCGCGCATGGGAGGCACCGGCACGGAAGTTGACTATGCAGTGCGGATGCGCCGGTTCGCACACGATGCTCGACTCGATCAAATGGCGCTGGTCGGCACGCTGGATTCGTCGCTGATCGACCGGCTAGCGCGGGCAGTTGGCGCCTTTCACGCGCGCTGCGAACGCGCACCATCCGACAGCTCATTCGGCGCACCAGACGAAATCCGGCGCTGGACGCAAGACAACCTGACCGAATTGCTGCGTCTGGCCGGTGATGCAGCCCAGCGGCAGCGCATCGAGCAGCTTGCACGATGGACCGAAGCTGAATTCGCGCGACGCGAAAAGGCTTTCGCCGAGCGCCGTCTCGCAGGCCACGTGCGCGAGTGCCACGGCGATCTGCATCTGGGAAACGTGGCGCTGATCGATGGTCAACCGGTGCCGTTTGACTGCATCGAGTTCAATCCCCAGTTGCGCTTCATCGATGTGATGAGCGATGTGGCCTTCACATTGATGGACTTGATCGCACATGGCATTCCGCGGCTCGCCTGGCGTTTTCTCAATGCTTACCTGGAGGGAACCGGTGATTTCTCCGGCCTCGCAACGCTTCGCTTCTATGCGGTGTACCGCGCGCTGGTTCGCGCGAAGGTCGCCCTGATTCGCCGTGCGCAGCCCGACATCTCGACAGCCGAGCGCGAAATCGACGCGCAATCCTGTGCGCGCTATCTGGCCGTAGCCGAACGGCTGGTACAAGCATCGCCGCCGCGGCTGGTGCTGACCTGCGGGGTCACCGGATCGGGAAAGACCACCGTGTCGCAGCATCTCATTGAAGCGCTGGGCGCGGTGCGCGTGAGGTCCGACATCGAACGCAAGCGCCTGGCTGCCATTGGCGCAACCGACCACGCGCCTTCTGCCGTCGGCACGGGGCTGTATGACGCCGTAACCACGCATCGCACGTACGATGTGCTGAGGGACATCGCACGCACGATCATCGACGCCGGACTCCCCGCGATTGTCGATGCGACGTTCGTGCGCCGCGCTGACCGTCACATATTTCGCGCACTGGCCGAGCAGCTTGGCGCGCGGTTGACGATTGTCCTCTGCGAAGCGACTGCCGAGACCTTGCGCTCACGCGTCGCGGCCCGCGCTGAGCGTGGTACCGATGCCTCGGATGCGACAGTCGAAGTGCTTGCGCATCAACTCGCCACATTCGAAGCTCCGGTCGACGATGAGGCAGCCCTGGTGAAACGGATCGATACTCAGACCGACCCGCAGACGCTTGCTGAACGATGCGATGGAGTTGCGACGCAGATCAGTTCGAGCCAATGATTGCATCACTAATTGCTGCCTGAAGCGACGGTGCATTACAACCGCACGATGCTTCGCCGCCGCTGCGGTGTTCCGAGAAGTCATTCGGTGTCACGCAGGATGCAAGCTTGATGCGTGTCAATGCGACACAGCGTGCAACGTGCTCCCATTCCATGTGGAGGCGCCGGTGAACTCGCGGTGGGATGCTGTTGTCATTGGCTCAGGAATCGGTGGTCTGGCCGCCGCGGCGGCGTTGGCGCATGCGGGTCGCCGTGTGCTCGTGCTCGAACGTCATACCCAGCCCGGCGGATTGACACAGACGTTTGAACGCGGCGGGTTTCGCTTCAACGTCGGCGTCCATTACCTCGGCGGCCTTGGCGAAGGCCAATTCAATCGGCGTTTGTTCGACACGCTGTCCGGTGGTCGGCTGCAATTTGCTCACATTTCCGGCGCCTATGACCGCCTTGTGTTTCCCGATTTCCGTATCGAGTTCGAAGCAACACCGGAGCGACACCGCGAAGTCCTGCAGGCAGCCTTTCCGGCCGAGAGTGAGGGCATCGCGCGATACCTGGGCGCTCTGACTTCGGCGTCCGATGCATTGCGCGTCTTGTTCGTCGCTCACAGCATGCCGCCGCTGCTGGGTTCCGCAATGATGTGGCTCAGGCGCGGCGTCCTGCCCTGGATCACCCGCACCACGATCGACGTGATCAAGGAGCTCGTACCTGACCCCCGACTCCAATCGGTGTTGGCTGCGCGTTGGGGTGACTATGGCAGCCGTCCGTCGGTAGGCGCGTTCGCCATGCACGCGACAGTGATGCAGCACTATCTCGATGGCGCCTGGTTTCCGGTCGGCGGCTCAGGCGCCTTTGCGCGGACGCTTGGCGCGACCATTGCGGGCGCAGGAGGAGAGATCCGGACCGAGGCCGAAGTGTGCGAGCTGCAAGTCGTGGACCGGCGAGTGCGCGGCGTGCAACTCGCTGGCGGCGCGACGATCGATTGTGATTGCGTCGTTTCCGACATCGGAATCCGCAACACGCTCCGGTTACTTCCTTCGGCTGCGACTGACTACCGCTGGGCCGAGGACGCGTTTTCCCTCGAGCCGTCGGTCGGGTTCGTTGGTCTGTATCTCGGACTCGAGGGCGATATAGCTCAACTCGGTGCCGACGCCGCCAACACGTGGTTCTACGAGTCCTGGGATGTCGATGCCCTGTGGCACGACCCATTCAATGAGCCGCGGGCGCCCGCGCATTTCGTGTCCTTTCCATCACTGCGCGATCCAGCACACGATCCTGGATCGCAACTACGCCACACCTGCGAGATCATCGCACTTGTCGATTGGGGCGTTTTTGCCCAATGGGACCGCTCCAACGACGAAGGAGGCATGAAACCGGGCGCGCCGACCGCTGCACGCAGCGAGGGATACCTCGCTTTCAAGGCGCTGCTCCAACGCAATCTGCTCGCGCAGTTCGCCGAGCGCTTTCCGCTGCTTGCAAGCTGCGTGCGCGTGGTCGAGGTTTCAACGCCGATTTCGGTCGCCACCTACACCGGCGCCGAGCACGGCGCGATGTACGGACTGCAAACGACACCGCGCCGCTTCTTCTCGCAGGCGATCCGTCCGCGCACGCCGATACGTGGTCTGTATCTCGCCGGTCAGGATGTAGGAACCCCCGGTGTATTCGGCGCAGCGATGGGCGGAATGATGGCAGCGGCGGCGATCGAGCCGCGTCTGCGGAGAATGCTGCACTAACCTAGCCACGGCGCGACTGGCGGACGGACTAGCGGACAGACTGGTGGAGGTAAATCTTGCATTTGACTTTCCCTCGCTGGCGCTGCTTGCTGCAAGCCTAGCGCTCAGAGTCGCCGTCCGCAGCTCGCACGGCACGCGCTTGCCACTGCATACTTCGAAACGCGGTGACGAATTCCTCGAGTTTTGATGCCGGCACCCGATCGATGCCGGCGGCCGCGGCCCGGCCGCCGCCAGTATTGAACTGGCGGCACAGCGCGTCGGCTCCATGCGGCGCCTGCAGCGGCGCACGCACGCTGACACCGTAGGTGCCATCCGCGTTTTCCTTGAGCACGGCATGCGCGCGCATCGGATGCATGCATGCCAGCGTGTTGGCGAATGTGCCGATCACGCGGCGGCTCCACGGTGCAGCGGGCAATCGATACACCGCGCACTGCAGATCGGAGAATGTCGGCGCGATGGTCAGTGCCGCCGCCAGATCGATACGCCTGCGCTCGATCAACCCCTGCACGGTGGGGGTCGCGTGAAAAGCAAATCGGATCGCTGAAGCAATGTAATTCCAGATACAACTCGCGCGGATGGATCATCACGTCGACTTCGGAATCGCCGTAGCCGTTGTAGTTGATCGCTTCACCCAGCTCGCGCAGCATGCGCAAGCTCGCGTCATCCAGGTCCAGCGTCGAGGCCAAGGATTGCGCGGCTGAGCCCAGGTTGTCGCCGAAGGCTGCGACCACGGCCCACAGGCGGTAGCGGCCGCCCAGATAGCGATCAACGAGCATGCCGGTGCACACGTCGGCACCTGGGTCGAGCACGGCCTGCAGGCGAGGGTGTGTCGGCACGGCGCCGGCGAAGTGGTGATCGAAGTAGCGCACGGTGGTGCCTGCCGCAAGCAGTCGCTCGAGCGCTATGCGGTTCCGATCAAGAGAAACGTCGAGCACCGTGACGACCGTGTCGCCGGCAGCCGCCGGACCGAGTTCAACTTGCGCCAGCAGATCGATGTCGCGTTTCAGTCCGGTCACGAGTTGCGCCGGGGCTTCGGCGGGCAGCGGTTCGGCCAGCCGCAATTGATGCAGCGCGCACATGCCGTCCGCATCGCCGTTGAAAACATCGACACTGTGTTTGAACATCGAGCTCAGACGTGCCGCCCAATTTGAATCATGTTAGTGCGCGACGGAGGCGCAAGTCTGATCGACGTCAAAATTGCACCTGAAACCGGTCGCCCGACCATGCCGTATGGCGTGACCCGGTCGTGCTTCATGCGATGCCTGATATCGATCAAATGACTGGCGGTCAATGAAACGACAATCAATCTACGTGTTCAGGGCAGCGCATCTGCAGAACGAGGACCCAACAAGGAAGATCCATGAAAATTCTGGTCGCAGTCGATGGTAGCGATTGCAGTCGCAGGGCGATCGAGTTTGTCGCCTCGCGCAGGACGCTGATCAAGTCAAGTCCGGAAGTCCTGGTTCTCAATGTCAGATGGCCGTTGCCCGCACACCCGGCGCGCATCGTGGGCATGGCGAACGTTCGTGAGTATTACGCCGACGAAGCCGAACAGGCATTACGGCCAGCGCGCAAGCGCCTCCAAAAAGCGGACTTGACTCCGCTCGTTCGATACACGATCGGCCGCCCGGCCACTGAGATCAGCGCCGCAGCAGACAAGAAACACGCGGACCTGCTGGTTCTCGGGTCGCACGGGCACTCCGCACTGGGCGGCATGCTGCTGGGATCCGTGACCAACGAGGTGCTGGTTCGCACCAAACGACCCACGCTGATCGTGCGCGGCAAGGCGAAGACTTATCCCGATTCGCTCAGAGTCGGAATTGCGGTCGACGGCAGCGCTTATGGTCCGGCATCACTGAAGTACGTTCTGCGCCATGCACGGCTGTTCGGGGCCGCGCCGAGCATCTCGTTGATTCATGTAGTGCATATGTATGACCTGGTTGGCATGCCGAGCGCGGCGGGAATCGCACTGCCCGCTTTCTCGCCCGCGGAGGCGCAGGCACTGCAAGACAGGTCGTTCGAGGCGGCAATGACTCCATTGCGCACACTGCTGAAGAAGCAGGCTGGCATAACGGCAGCCGAAGTTCGACTGATTGGTCAGCCAGGTTACGAATTGCCTCGATACGCCAACAAGAAGCTCGACATCCTGGTGATGGGATCGCACGGCTACGGCGCCCTGAAGGCCGTGATGCTCGGCTCAGTAGCGACGCGCGTGGCTGCGCACTGCGAAATTCCCCTGCTTCTGATTCGCAGTGCGGGGCGCTAGTTCGCGCTCGTATGCTGGTGCGATAGGCTGCTGTGCGCGACCAATTGAGGTCACGACCTCAATGGGAAGATGGGGTGGCTGATGGGACTCGAACCCACGACAACCGGAATCACAATCCGGGACTCTACCAACTGAGCTACAGCCACCACTAACAACACTGGCCTGCCCGACAGGACTCGAACCTGTGACCCCCAGCTTAGAAGGCTGGTGCTCTATCCAGCTGAGCTACGGGCAGATCGAAATCGCCGGTGCGCCCTGGATGAGGCGCCTGGTCGGGGTGGAGAGATTCGAACTCCCGACATCCTGCTCCCAAAGCAGGCGCGCTACCAGACTGCGCTACACCCCGAGGGCGCGGAATAATAACATCCGCGCACTTCGTCGGAGCCATGCGACGTCGCGGCCGCGGCATCGTCCTGCAGCGAGCAATCACGCGGACGCCGGCAGCACCGCTGAAAAGGTGCTGCCCTTGCCGATTTCGGATGCGATTTCGAGCCGCCCATCGTGCCGCAGCAGGACGTGCTTGGCGATCGCCAGGCCGAGTCCGGTGCCACCGGTTTCGCGCGAGCGGCTCTTGTCGACCCGATAGAAGCGCTCGGTGAGCCGCGACAGGTGCTCCGGCGCGATGCCGATGCCGGTGTCCTGACCTCGAAGCGCGCGCCCTGTCGCGTCCTCGCGCCAGCGAGGGTAATGCGGCCACCGTCGGGCGTGTAGCGGATCGCGTTGAATACGAGGTTGCCGAAAGGCGCTGCGCAGTTCTTCACGGCTGCCGCGCACGAAGGCTGGCAGCCGATCGACCTCGATGCGGTGCCGGCCGATGGACAAGACGCGCGCCTCGTCCGCGACTTCCCGCACCAACTGGCGCACGTCGACGACTTCGTCTGCACCGGACTCTTCGCTCGACTCGAGTCGCGACAGTGTCAGCAGGTCCTCGACCAGGCGATGCATGCGCTGCGCCTGCTCGTGCATCAGCTGCAGATGGTGCCGTCGCGCTGGATCGGTCTCGCCCGGCTGCGTCGAGCAGCATTTCGAGAAAGCCGTTGACCACGGTCAGCGGCGTGCGCAGTTCGTGCGAGACGTTGGCGATGAAGTCGCGCCGCACCGCGTCGACCCGTTCGCGCTGCGTGATGTCGCGCGTGATGATGATCGAGCGCGCCGGTTCGAACTCGACGACGCGCACTTCGAGCGCAACACCGGCCGCGCCATCGGACGGAATACCAGCGGCGCGTCGAAGTGCGCCGACGTCATGTAGTTGACGAATTCCGGGATCGCGCACCAGGTTGGTCACGCGCAGCCCCTGGTCGGCCGCCAGCGCGATCCCCAAGGTGCTGCTCGGCCACCGGGTTGCACCAGTCGATCTGCAGCGAGGCATCGATCAGCACGATGCCTTCGGGCAAGGCGCTGATCGTGCGCCGGAAGCGCTCTTCGTTCTCGAGCAGCCGGCGCTCGTTCTTCTCGGTCGCGCGACGCGAGCGGTACAGCCGCGCAAAGACATCGGTCCAGATGCCCCAGCCGTTGGGAATGTCGTCGAGACTCGGCTGTTCGAGCCACGCGGCAAGCAGGCTGGCGTAGGTCAGATGCAGGAACATCAGGATCAGCAGTCCGACAACCGCTACCGCCAGTCCGATACTGAGGCCGAACAACGCACCCGAACCGAGCGCGACAACGGCCAGCAGGGCCAGCCGCAAGAAAGCTGGCGCCAGCACCTTCAGGCGATTGCGGCCCTCGCACCGACATGGTTGGAAGTCTACCTTCGCCGCGGAACCGAAGAACGCGAATCCAATGGCGTGCGCCCGCGGTCACAAGAATTTCATCTGATGCGTCCAGCCATCGCTGCGGTCGCGAACCAGCGGAGACCGGACTGGCTCAATCAGTGTCAGTCCGCGTCGACAGACGATAACCGAGCCCGCGCACGGTCTGAACCAGGTGCTGCGCGCCACACCGGTGCCAGTGCCTTGCGCAAGCGCAGCACGTGAACGTCGACCGTGCGCTCTTCGATGAAGACATGATCGCCCCATACGCTGTCGAGCAGCTGGGTGCGCGAGAACACCCGGTCGGGATGGCCGATCAGGAATCTGAGCAGCTTGAATTCGGCGAGGCCCATCTTGATCGATCGTGCCGTCGACCTGGATTTCGTGGCGCGCCGGGTCGACGTCAGCGGACCGTAACTCGAGCGTCTCGCCGCTGTGCTCCGGTGCGCGCCGGCGAAAAACGGCGCGGATGCGCGAGACCAGCTCGCGCGGCGAAAACGGCTTGACGACATAGTCGTCGGCGCCAGTATCCAGTCCGACGACCGGTCGGCCTCGTTGCGCCTTGGCGGTCAGCATGATGACCGGCACAACGCGGGTGCGGTCCTGCGCACGCAGATCCTTCAGCAGTTCGATCCCGGATCGATCCGGCAGCATCCAGTCGAGCAGCACGAGATCGGGCAAGTTCGCGATCGATCGCGCTCGCGCGCCGCGCTCACCGAATCGGCACGCCGCACCGTCGTAGCCTTGCGCTGCTGCAGGTGTAGGCGACCAGCTCCTGAATTGCGGGTTCGTCTTCGATGACGAGGATCGACGTGGCAGACAGTTGTCCCTATGCGCTTGCGCAACCGCACGCTCGACTTCTTCGGGCGACTGGTGGCGCGCATCCAAGCCCTGCGAGATGAAGATCACGTGCTCGGCGACGTTCTTCGCGTGGTCGCCGATGCGCTCGATCGCCTTGGCAACCCAGACGGTGTCGAGCGAAGCCGAGATCGTGCGCGGATCTTCCATCATGAACGTGATCAGCTGCCGCAGGATGGCGCGGAAGCGCTCGTCGACGCCCAGATCGTCCTTGATGATCGTCGCCGCGGCCACCGGGTCCATGCGCGCGAACGCGTCCAGCGCTCGGCGCAGCATCGAGGCTGCTGCCTCACCCGAGTACTTGATGTCCGGGATGCGATTGAGCCGCGCTGGTCCGTCCTTCTCGTGCAGCCACTTGACGGCGCGCGCGATCTTGCTCGCCTCGTCGCCGATCCGCTCGAGATCGGTGATGACCTTGGCAATGCCGGTGATCATCCGCAGGTCGCCCGCAGTCGGCTGACGGCGCGCGATCACGTAGTTGACCATCTGGTCGAGGTCCATCTTCGAGCTCGTTGACCCGCTTGTCGGCATCGATCGCCTGCTGCGCCAGCTGCAGATCGGCCGTTTCGAACGCGTCAAGGGCGGTGCGCACCTGCGATTCGACCAGCCCGCCCATCTGCAGCACGCGCGAGCGCATCGCCTCGAGTTCCTCGTCGTACTTTCTCATCGAATGATCGCCGGTTGTCATTGTCTTCTCCCTTAGCGCGGTCACCGGACCGTCGCGGCTGTCAGCCGAAACGGCCGGTGATGTAGTCCTCGGTTTCCTTCCGCTTCGGCTTGATGAAGATCTGGTCGGTCTCGCCGAACTCGATCAGGTCGCCGAGGTACATGTAGGCGGTGTAGTCCGACACGCGCGCCGCCTGCTGCATGTTGTGGGTGACGATGGCCACCGTGTAGTCCGATTTCAGTTCGTCGATCAGCTCCTCGATCTTCGCGGTCGAGATCGGGTCGAGCGCCGAGCACGGCTCGTCGAACAGGATGATCTCCGGCTTGACCGCGATGCCGCGCGCGATGCACAGCCGCTGCTGCTGGCCGCCCGACAGGCTGGTGCCGCTCTGCGCCAGCTTGTCCTTGACTTCGTTCCACAGCGCGGCCTTGCGCAACGCCCATTCGACGCGCTCGTCCATCGCCGACTTCGACAGGTTTTCGAACAGTTTCACGCCGAATGCGATGTTGTCGTAGATCGACATCGGAAACGGCGTCGGCTTCTGGAAGATCATGCCGATCTTGGCGCGTATCAGAGCGACGTCTTCCTTGCTGGTGATCAGGTTTTCGCCGTCCATCATGACCTCGCCCTCGGCACGCTGCTCCGGATACAGCTCGAACATCCGGTTGAAGATGCGCAGCAGCGTCGACTTGCCGCAGCCGGACGGTCCGATGAACGCCGTGACCTTCTTCTCTGCGATCTGCAGGTTGATGTTCTTGAGCGCCTGAAACTTGCCGTAGTAGAAGTTCAGAGCCCTTGACCGTGATCTTCGTGCGGGCGCCGTGCACTCGCTGGCCGAGCCGTCACCATCGGCCTCGGTGCAGCGGTCTGCATCGTCGTTCCATAGTTGTCCTCAGTGCTTCTTGCGGAACAGCACGCGCGCCAGGATGTTCAGAATCAGCACGCCGAACGTGATCAGGAACACGCCCGCCCAGGCCATCTGCTGCCAGTTCGTGAACGGACTCATCGCGAACTTGAAGATGGTCACCGGCAAGGTTGGCCATCGGCTGATTCAGATTCAGGCTGAAGAACTGATTCGACAGCGCCGTGAAGAGCAGCGGTGCGGTCTCGCCGGCAATGCGCGCCAGCGCCAGCAGGACGCCGGTCACCACCCCGGCACGCGCCGCCTTGAGGGTGACCCTGGAGATCATCACCCACTTCGGCGCGCCTAGCGCAAACGTCGCCTCGCGCAGCGCGTTCGGGATCAGCTGCAGCATGTTCTCGGTCGTGCGCACGACCACCGGAATGACGATCAGCGCCAGCGCGAGAACACCGGCGTAGCCGGAGAACGGCCGCGTCTGCGCCACGATGATCGAGTAGACGAACAGGCCGATCACGATCGACGGCGCCGACAGCAGGATGTCGTTGATGAAGCGCGTCACGTTGCCGAGCCAGCCGCGCTGGCCGTACTCGGCCAGATAGATGCCGGCCAGGATTCCGATCGGCGTGCCGACCGCGGTCGCCAGCGAAACCATGATCAGCGAGCCGACGATCGCATTGGCGAGCCCGCCGCCGTCGGCGTTCGGCGGCGGCGTCGACTCGGAAAACGTGGCGAGATTGATGCCCCGACTCCCAGGATCAACGTCTGCCCCAGAATCCAGATCAGCCAGACCAGGCCGAAGGCCATCGCGGCCAGCGACAGCGTCAAGGCGATCGTGTTGATCAGCTTGCGCTTCCGATGCATCGGCAGGCGATAGTCGGTCGCCGCCCGCGCCGTGTCACACGGCGCTCATGTCTTGGCCCCCTCGCTCCGCTTTGCAGCCGCAACAGCAGGACTTTCGAGAATGCGAGCACGACGAACGTGATGAAGAACAGCATCAGTCCGAGGTAGATCAGCGACGCCTCATGCAGACCCGGCGTCGCTTCGGCGAACTCGTTGGCCAGCGCCGAGGTGATCCAATTGGCTGCTTCGAACAGCGACAGGCTGTCCAGCTGGTTGAAGTTGCCGATCACGAAGGTGACCGCCATCGTCTCGCCCAGCGCTCGGCCCAGGCCCGAGCATGATGCCGCCGATGACGCCCGTCTTCGTGTACGGCAGCACCACGCGCGATACGACTTCCCAGGTCGTCGCGCCGACGCCGTAAGCCGATTCCTTCAGCATCGGCGGCGTCACCTCGAACACGTCGCGCATCACGGCCGCGATGAACGGAATGATCATGATCGCGAGGATGATTCCGGCCGAGAGAATGCCGATGCCGACCGGCGGGCCGGAGAACAGCGCGCCGAGCACCGGCACATTGCCGAACGCGGCCTGCAGGGGCTGCTGGACATAGGTGGCAAGGATGGGCGCAAACACGAGCAGGCCCCACATGCCGTAGACGATCGACGGAATCGCCGCCAGCAGTTCGATCGCCGTTCCCAGCGGACGCTTGAGCCACCTGGGCGAGAGCTCGGTCAGGAACAGCGCGATGCCGAAGCTGACCGGCACGGCGATCAGCAGCGCGATGATCGACGTCATCACGGTGCCGTAGATCATCACCAGGCCGCCGAACTTCTCCTGGACCGGATCCCATTCCGCAGTCCAGAGGAACGTTCAGGCCGAAGTGCTGATCGAGGGCCAGGCGCCGATGAAAAGCGAAAGGATGATGCCGACAAGCAGCAGCAGGGTGAGCACCGCTGCCGCGCGCGTGACGTTCGAGAAGATCGCGTCGGCCAACTTGGCCGATTTCCTCACCGGCGGCAGTTCGGACATTCGCGTCGTCATCTCGATCGGCGCTGTTCGACGTCGGGGACAGGGTGGCGTCCATCAAGCGCTCCCCCAAAGCATAGCCGCACCAAAGCCCATAGAGTCGCTCAGCGGCTCCATGGGGCAGCCGCGCTGCTATGGCGCGTAGACCGTCTTGCCCGATGCGTCGGTGATCTTCGCCCACTCCTTGCGGATGCAGGGCCTTGACGCTGTCGGGCAGCGGGACGTAGTCGAGGTCCTCCGACATCTTGTCGCCGGACTTGAATGCCCAGTCGAAGAATCGCAGGGTCGCAGTGGCCTGCGCCGGCTTGTCCTGCTTGTTGTGCATCATGATGAACGTCGCACCGGTGATCGGCCACGCGTCCTTGCCCGGCTGATTCGTCAGGATCTGATAGAAGGACTTGTCCCACTGCGCACCCGCCGCCGCGGCCTTGAAGGTCAGATCATCGGGCGCAACGAAGTTGCCGGCCGCGTTCTGCAGCAACGCGTAGGTCATCTTGTTCTGCTTCGCGTAGGCGTACTCGACATAACCGATCGAATTCGGCAGGCGCTGCACGAAGGCCGAGACACCCTCATTGCCCTTGCCACCCGCGCCGGCCGGCCAGTTGACCGCCGTGCCTTCGCCGACCTTGTCCTTCCACTCCGGGTTCACCTTCGACAGGTAGTTCGTGAAGATGAACTCGTGCCCGAACCATCGGCGCGACGCACCGACGCGAAATCTGCGCGTCCGGCAACTTCACGCCTGGGTTGAGCGCGGCGATCGCCGGGTCGTTCCACTTGGTGATCTTGCCGAGATAGATGTCGCCGAGCACCTGGCCGGTCAGCCGCAGCTGCCCGGCTGCGATGCCCTGCAGGTTGACGACCGGCACGACGCCGCCGATCACGGTCGGAAACTGGATCAGACCATCCTTCGCCAGTTCGGCATCGGTCAGGGGCATGTCGGAAGCGCCAAAGTCGACGGTCTTGCCGCGGATCTGACGCATACCGGCCCCGGAGCCGACTGACTGGTAGTTGACGCGGGCGCCGGCGGCCTTGTTGTAGGCATCGGCCCACTTGGCATAGAGCGGCGCCGGAAAGGTCGCGCCCGCGCCGGTCACTTCCTGCGCCGCAGCCGTCGAAAGCCCGGCCATCAGTCCGGCCACCGCCAGCAGCGCCTGCATCCCCTGAATTCGCATTCCTGTTCCCTTTGGCATACCAGTTTATTGGCAGCCGCAAGTGTAGGAAGGCTGGATGACATCCCTGTGACAGCCGCGCGGATGCTATAGCGCAACGCGCCTGGTGCTTCGCTGCAGACTCAGGTCGTCCGCTCGTACCAGCCCTTGCTGTCGTTGACGACCTTCACCACCAGCAGCATCACCGGCACTTCGATCAGCACGCCGACCACGGTCGCCAGCGCCGCGCCCGGAGTCGAAGCCGAACAGGCTGATCGCCGCGGCGACCGCGAGTTCGAAGAAGTTCGACGCGCCGATCAGCGCCGAGGGGCAGGCCACGCGTGCTTCTCGCCCAGCTGCGCGGTTGAGCCAGTAGGCAAGCGCCGAGTTGAAGAACACCTGGATCAGGATCGGCACCGCCAGCAGCGCGATGATCAGCGGCTGCCTGCAGGATCTGTTCGCCCTGGAAGGCGAACAGCAGTACCAGGGTCACGAGCAGCGCAGCCACCGACCACGGCTGGATCCGGTGCAGCAGCGCGTCCAGCGCTGGCGCCCCGCCGCCGACGCAGGACGCTGGCGCGGATCAGCTGCGCGACGATGACCGGCACCACGATGTACAGCACGACCGACGTCAGCAATGTGTCCCACGGCACCGTGATCGACGCCACGCCGAGCAGCAGCGCCACGATCGGCGCAAACGCGAAGATCATGATGGTGTCGTTCAGCGCCACCTGCGTCAGCGTGAAGTACGGATCGCCGTTGGTGAGCCGGCTCCAGACGAACACCATCGCCGTGCACGGCGCCGCCGCCAGCAGGATCAGCCCCGCGATGTAGCTGTCGATCTGGTCGGCCGGCAGACAAGGGCGCAAACAGGTGCCGGATGAAGATCCACGCCAGCAGCGCCATCGAAAACGGTTTGACCAGCCCAGTTGATGAAGAGCGTCACCCCGATGCCGCGCACGTGCTGTCGCACCTGCCCCAGCGCCCCGAAGTCGATCCGCAGCAGCATCGGGATGATCATCACCCAGATCAGCACTCCGACCGGCAGGTTGACCTGCGCGCAGCTCCATGCGGCCGATCGCCTGCACCGGAGCCGGGAACACCTGGCCGAGCACGATGCCGGCCACGATGCACAGCGCGACCCAGAGCGTCAGGTAGCGCTCGAAGACGCTCAGCGGGGCGGCGGCGCGCTGCGGTGCCGCTGCGTGCGACGACGCCGACATGATTCCTGCGTCAGAGCTAGTGCCCGCCGCAGCACGCGGCAGTCGACGCGCCGGCCTTCCGGCTCACAGGCTGCTTCACCGCCCGGATGAAGGCGCTGACGAACTTGCCGTCGACCTGCTTCGCCATGGCATCGACGTCGAATCCCAGGCCGGCGATCAGGTCCCGTGCGTCGTCGCTGCGGTACACCCGCGTGACCTCGACGTCGATTTCGTCGAAGCCGGCCTGCGCCAGCTTGCTTCGATAGTCCGACTCCGACAGCGCGCCGGCCACGCAGCCGGCCCAGAGCTCCAGGCTCCGGCGGATCACCTCGGGGACCTCGCCGCGCACCACCACATCGGAGACGGCGAAGCGCCCGCCCGGCTTCAGCACCCGGAACGCTTCGCGCAGGACCTGGTCCTTGTCGCCGGAGAGATTGATCACGCAGTTCGAGATGATCACGTCGACCGAGTTGTCCGGCAGCGGAATGTGCTCGATCTCGCCGCGCAGGAATTCGACGTTCGTCAGCCCGCTCTTGCGCCGGTTCTCCTCGGCGAGCGCGAGCATCTCGTCGGTCATGTCGAGGCCGTAGGCCTTGCCGGTCGGCCCGACGCGCCGGGCGGAGAGCAGCACGTCGATGCCGCCGCCGGAACCCAGGTCCAGCACGGTTTCGCCCGGCTTCAGTTCGGCCAGCGCCGTCGGGTTGCCGCAGCCGAGCGACGCCTGCAGCGCGGCCGCCGGCACTTCGCCCGCCTGCCCGGCGTCGTAGAGGTTGGAGGTGATCGGGTCGCAGCACTCCAGCGCGGCCGGGGCCTCGCTGCAGCAGCCGCCCTGGCCAGTCTTCACACTTGCGGCCGCCTGTCCATACTTCTCACGTACGACTGCCTTCACGTCGCTTGCTGGGTTCATCAAGGTGTCCTTTCAGTGAATGTCCTATGGGTAAGGATCGAAGGGTCGGGATCGACGGGTCATGACTTGCCGATCTCGTTCAACCGGTTCACTAGCGACAGCCGGTCGAGTTTCGTCAGCGGCAGGCTCAGGAATAGCTGGATCCGGTTCTGCAGCCGGTTGTAGGAGTTGAAGAACGCCCGACGCTTCTCGGCGTCGCTGCCTTCGACGGCCGCGGGATCCTCGACGCCCCAGTGTGCACTGATGGGTTGGCCCGGCCACAGCGGACAGACCTCGCCGGCCGCGCTGTCGCAGACAGTGAACACGAAGTCGAGTTCAGGCGCTCCGGGTTGGGCGAACTCGTCCCAGCTCTTGCTGCGCAGCCCTTCGACCGCAAGCCGGTTCTTTTGCAGCAGTTCGATTGCAAACGGATTGACGTGGCCATTCGGGTGCGAACCGGCGGAATAGGCCTTGAAGCGCGGTGCGCCCATCGCATTCATCATCACTTCGGCGAGGATCGAGCGCGCGGAGTTTCCGGTGCAGAGAAACAGGACGTTCAGAGGGCGGTCAACAGGCATCGGTCACTCGAAGGGTCAGGTTAGGCTCTTGTGCATGCAGGTGCTGCCGTGCGCAGTATCGCGTCGATCACCATGGCGCCGGCTCAATTGCAGCAGCCGGCCGATGCCTTTACCGGGATCGTGGTGACCTTGGTCGTCGTTGCCGGAGCACAGCAGGGCTTCGCCGCGCTGTCAGTCGTTGCGACCGCTTCAGCGTTGAAGGTCGGCACTTCGCCGAGCGTGTGGAACGTCTCCCACGCGATGCCGGTGGGGTCGGTCACCCAGTACTTGTTCGAGCGTGCATAGCAGCAGGCCGTTTCCTTCTCTGCGGCGACGATCAGATCGGCCCTCTGCAACTGGGCGCTGAGCGACTCGAGCTCGGCATCCGAGTCGGTCTGCAGCCCGAGATGGTTGACGCCGGTCTTGCCGCCCCGCTGCGAGATCGCGAAGTTCACGCGCGGGTCGTCGATCTGCCACTTGGCATAGTCGTCCTTCAGCACGGTGGGATCGGTGCCGAACAGGGTTGCGTAGAAGCGGATGCTCGCGGCCAGATCCTCGACGGCCACGTGAACATGGAAGCGTTTCATGTCTTTACCTTTCTGCGCGCTCCGCGCGCATTGCTGGATGGTTTGCCGAGCGCCCGGCCAGGCGAACCGCATGACGCGCCCGGGCCGCAATCGCCGATGCAACAGTTCTCGGTCAAGAACGCGAGTAGCTCGTTCATCGCGGAAAAATTTGCGGCGTAGTAGATGTAACGGCCGTCCTGGCGTGAAGTGACCAGCCCGGCGTGCGCCAGCTCTTTCAGATGGAAGCTCAGCGTCGCCGGCGCGATTTCGAGCTGCGCAGCGATCTCGCCCGCAGCCAGTCCGCTAGGACCATGTTGTACGAGCAAGCGGAACACCCGCAGGCGCGACTCCTGTGCCATCGCTGCGAGGGACTTTGACTGCGGCGTTAGTTTCCATAGTTAGAAGATTATGAAACTATCGAATTCTTGTCAAGCGAAGATCTCTTGGGTCAGGGAGTCCACTCAATGAACTAGCGCAAGGTTCCAAGCACTACTCCGCGAACGTGGAAATCTGACCGCGATCCTTCAACGCACTGGCGGTCGCGTCGGTGCCGCGGCGGCCTTGCTGGACATTTCGCGCAAAACCCTATGGGAAAAGATGAAGCGGCACGGGCTGAATGGCCGCGACAGCTAGATTGGCCCCTGCGACAGGACTTGCACGTCGCCGCCAGCCGCCAATCAGCGAACTGGCTGGACTGAAATTCGGCTCGCGAGGCGATGCGCCATGGCTTCGGCGATCTGCGGCTCGCTGGCTTCGACCATGACGCGCAGCACCGGCTCGGTTCCGGACGGCCGGATCAGGATGCGACCTGAGCCTTCGAGCTCGCGCTCGACGACTCCGATCTCGTCTACCAGGGGGCGATGCGAGGTCCAGTCAAAGCCGCGCTCGATGCGCGCGTTGACCAGCGCCTGCGGTAGCAGCACAAGATCGGCGCTCAGTTCGGCGAGTGACCGCCCCTGACGCCGAACTGCGGCCAGGATCTGCAATGCGCTGACGATGCCGTCGCCCGCCGTATGGCAATCAAGCATCAGCAGATGCCCGGATCCTTCCCCACCATACAACCACCCCTTGTTCTCCAGCATTTCCAGAACATAGCGGTCGCCCACCTTGGCGCGCGCGAAAGCGACGCCGAGTTCATCGAAACGGCGTTCGAGCGCGAAGTTGGTCATCAAGGTGCCGACAACACCGGTCACCGGGCCGTGCCTCATGCGATCGCGCACGATCACATACAGTAATTCGTCACCGTTGTAGATGCGTCCGTCCGCATCGACAATCAGCACGCGGTCCGCATCGCCGTCGAGCGCGATACCGTAGTCAGCCTCGTTCGCCTGTACGGCGTGTGCAAGCTGCTCAGCGTGGACCGCACCGACGCCATCATTGATGTTGAATCCGTTCGGGGATGCACCGACCGACACAACCTCCGCACCGAGTTCATGGAACACGTGCGGCGCAATGTGGTACGCGGCGCCGTGCGCGCTGTCGACCAGGATCTTCATTCCCTTGAGGTCGAGTTCGTTCGGAAAGGTCCGTTTGCAGAATTCAATGTAGCGACCGGCGGCATCTTCGAGCCGCCGGACCTTGCCAAGCCGGCTGGAATCGACGCAACTCCAGTGGTTGATCGAGCTCCGCCTCGATGCGCGCCTCGACCTCGTCCGGCAGCTTTGTCCCGCGCGCCGAAAAGAACTTGATGCCGTTGTCCGGATACGGATTGTGTGAGGCGCTGATCACGATGCCAGCGTCCAGTCGCAGCGCGCGCGTCAGGTAGGCGACGGCCGGCGTCGGCAGCGGTCCGCACAGGACCACGTCGACTCCGGCGCTCGACAGTCCGGCCTCGAGTGCGGCTTCCAGCATGTAGCCGGAGATTCGGGTGTCCTTGCCGATCAGAATCGTCGGCCGCCCGCTCGAACCTTCGGCTCGCTGGGCAAAAACCCGGCCGGCCGCCTGACCGAGCCGCAACACGAACTCCGGCGTGATCGGCGCTTCACCAACCGTTCCACGCACACCGTCGGTGCCGAAATACCTGCGACTCACCGGTTCTTGACTCAATGCTGTTCCTCCACCGCCAGCCACGTCGCGATCGCATCGCGCGTCGCCGCCACGTCGTGGACCCGCACGATACGCGCTCCGCGCTCGACTGCGAGCAGGGCCGCCGCGACCGACCCGGCGAGTCGCTCGTCTATCCTGCGACCCGTCGCGGCACCAAGCATCGACTTGCGCGACAGCCCCACCAGCAGAGGCTGCCCAGCCCGCGCCAGCGAGGGCAATCGATTCAGCAAACGGAAGTTGTGCGCAGCCGTCTTGCCGAAGCCAAAGCCCGGATCGAAGGCAATGCGATCGGGCGTCGACGCCGCCAGTGACGGCAATGGCACGCCGCGCGACCAGGAATGCCTGGACTTCGGCGACGACGTCGACGTAGTACGGTTCGGCCTGCATGGTGCGCGGCGATCCCTGCATGTGCATCAATACGACGCCGCAATCCGCCTCGGCGACGACTTCGATCGCACCCGGTGCCAGCAGGGCGCGTACATCGTTGACGATCGCCGCGCCGGCCGCCAGTGCGGCATGCATGACCTCGGGCTTGCTTGTGTCCACCGAGACCGGCACCTCGCCTTTGACCAACTCTTCGATCAGCGGCACGACGCGATCGATCTCTTCGGCGGCCGAGACATCGGCGGCCCCGGGTCGCGTCGATTCGCCGCCGATATCAAGGATGTCAGCGCCCTCCTCTACCAGGCGCTCAGCGTGTGCAAGCGCCGCGTCGCGCTCAAGCCAGAGGCCACCGTCCGAAAACGAGTCCGGCGTCACGTTGACAATGCCCATGACAAGCGGCCGCGCGAGATCGAGCGAACGGCCGCGAATCGACCCAGTGCCTAGGCAGATCCGGTGGATTCACAGAGACATGGCCCGGCGCAAACAAGAAGGGCCGGCAGCGCCGGCCCCTTTTCGCAATGCGGCCTCAGGCCGGTTGCGTAGCACCCTCGATACCGCCGGCAGCCGACTTCCCGCCGGTCGGCGGTGTCGCGCCGCTGGACTTCGGCGGCCGCGGCGGCTTGCCGGCAATGATGTCGTCGATCTGGTCGGCGTCGAGCGTCTCCCATTCGAGCAGAGTGGTGGCCATCGCCTCGACCTTGTCGCGGTTGTCCTCGATCAGCTTGCGCGCGTAGGCGTACTGCTCATCGATGATGCGGCGGATCTCGTTTTCAATCTTGAGCAGGGTCGACCCCGACACGTTGGTGCTCCGTGTCACTGAGCGGCCGAGGAAAACTTCGCCTTCGTCTTCCGAGTAGACCATCGGTCCAAGCGCGTCGGTCATGCCGTACTTCATCACCATGTTGCGCGCGATCCGGGTCGCCCGTTCGAAATCGTTTGACGCACCGGTGGTCTGCTGATTCATGAAGACCTCCTCGGCGATGCGCCCGCCGAACAGGATCGCCATCTCGCCAAGCATGCGAACCTTGTCCCATGAGTAGCGGTCTTCTTCCGGCAGCTGCATCGTGACGCCGAGAGCGCGGCCGCGCGGGATGATCGTCACCTTGTGCACCGGGTCAGCCTTTGGCACAAGCTTGGCCACTACTGCATGGCCGGATTCGTGATACGCGGTGTTGCGCCGCTCATGTTCGGACATGACCATCGATTTGCGCTCGGCGCCCATCATGACCTTGTCCTTGGCCTTGTCGAAGTCGACCATTTCGACGACGCGCGCGCTGCGCCGCGCAGCGAACAGCGCCGCCTCGTTGACCAGGTTCGCCAGATCCGCACCCGAGAATCCCGGCGTGCCGCGGGCGAGCAAATCGGCGCGCACGTCGGCACCGATCGGTACCTTGCGCATGTGCACGTTCAGGATCTGTTCGCGGCCGCGGATATCCGGCAGCGGCACCACGACCTGGCGGTCGAAGCGGCCAGGCCGCAGCAAGGCCGGGTCGAGCACGTCCGGGCGGTTTGTCGCCGCGATGACGATCACGCCCACGCCGGTCTCGAAGCCGTCCATCTCGACCAGCATCTGGTTCAGCGTCTGCTCGCGCTCGTCATTGCCACCGCCAAGGCCCGCCCCGCGCTGGCGGCCGACCGCATCGATCTCGTCGATGAAGATGATGCAGGGCGCGTGCTTCTTGGCCTGTTCGAACATGTCGCGCACGCGCGCGGCGCCGACACCGACGAACATCTCGACGAAATCCGAGCCCGAGATCGAGAAGAACGGCACCTTGGCCTCGCCAGCGATCGCCTTGGCGAGCAGGGTCTTGCCGGTGCCCGGCGAGCCCACCATCAGCACGCCGCGAGGAATCCGGCCGCCGAGTTTCTGGAACTTGGACGGATCGCGCAGGAACTCGACCAGTTCCTGCACTTCTTCCTTGGCCTCGTCACAGCCGGCGACGTCGACGAAGGTGATCGTGTTGTTGCTTTCGTCCAGCATGCGGGCGCGCGACTTGCCGAAGGAGAACGCCCCGCCGCGGCCGCCGCCCTGCATCTGGCGCATGAAGAAGATCCAGACGCCGATCAGCAGCAGCATCGGGAACCAGGACACGAAGATCGTCGTCAGCAGCGACTGCTGTTCTTCGGGTTTGCCGAAGATCTGGACCCCGGCCTTGCGCAGGTCCTCGACCATGAAAAGGTCGCCCGGCGAGGTCAGCGTGTAGCGCGCGCCCTCGGTTGGCGTCACGTTCAGGGTGCGGCCCTCGACATCGACCCGCTTGATCTTGCCGGCCTTGGCCTCGTCCATGAACTGCGTGTAGCTGATGCTCTCGGCGGGCTTCTGCCGGCTTTCGAACTGCTTGAAGACCGTGAACAGGACGAGCGCAATCACCATCCAGATGGCGGCTTTTGCGAACATGTTGTTGTTCAAGTCAGAACTCCTTGCGGCCGCCACAAAGGCGGCGCGGCGCGAGCAGGGGCAGAGGGATAAGGGATTCTAGACCTGCGCAGCCCCCGTACCGCCTCAAATGGGGGCACGCACCCCACCATTTCAAGGCTAGTCCACCAATCTCCCTGCCCTACGTCAGGACTCTATTGAAAGCTCCATTCCTGCCGGTCGCAGGCGGGACATCAGCCTCGCAGTTCGCGCGCCAGCAGGTAGATCTCGGACGACGACTCGCGCGACGCCGCCGGTTTGCGCGTGGTGACACGACGGAAACTGCGTTTTAACGCTTCGACATACTGGCTGTGCCCGCTGCCCTGGAAGGTCTTGACCAGGAAAACGCCGTCCGCCTTGAGGTGCCGGCGCGCGAACTCCAGCGCCAGTTCGGCCAGAAGCAGGCTGCGGGCGGCGTCAGCCGCTGCGACGCCTGACAGATTGGGTGACATGTCCGACAGGACCACGTCGGCCTTGCCGCCAAGGGCGTCGACAAGCAGTTGTTCGACCGACTCCTCGTGAAAGTCGCCTTCGATGAACTGAACCTCCGGGAGTGGCTCCATCGGCAGAATGTCGAGCGCGACGATCCGCCCCGCAATCGAGGCTCCGCGCAGCAGGCGTTCGCGCACCACCTGGGTCCAGCTGCCGGGCGCAGCGCCCAGGTCCACCACAGTCAATCCCGGGGCTAGCAGGCGATCCCGGTCATCGATTTCCGTGAGCTTGTACGCCGCGCGCGAGCGATAACCTTCCTGCACCGAGCGCTTGACATAGGGATCGGCGAGATGGCGCCGGATCCATTCCGGGTTCGAGCGATTCTTGCGGGTGGCTTTGGGCATGCAATGCGTGCGGTTTCTGGAGCCCGATTTCGCTGCGCGCCTTAGACTCGGCTACAGGCCGCGGAAATCCGCTGGGGGAGTCAACATCATGGCAGCAATCGAACTGACACCGAAGCAACGCCAGGCGATGAAAGCGCGCGCACATGGGCTGAAGCCCGTGGTGCTGCTCGGCGCCGCCGGACTGAACGCCGCCACGCTGACGCGAGATCGACCGCGCACTTGCCGCGCACGAACTGATCAAGGTTCGAGTGCCGGTCGATGATCGCGGCGAGCGCGAACGCATATTCGGGGAGATCGCCGAGAGCCTCGCCGCCGCGCACGTGCAGCAGATAGGCAAGTTGCTGGTGCTGTTTCGGCCGGCTCCGGTCGAGTCCCCTGAGGAACTCTCGGCGCCACGATCAAGCTCCAGGCCGACTCCGCGACGCACCAGTGCCGCCGCGATGCCCGGTTCGGCCCGGCCCGGCACCAGACCGGAGCGCCGCGAGATCGAGACCGTCAATCGCGTGCCGGCGCCGCGCCGAGATCCCGGCAAGGCCAAGCGGGCGGCCGGCAAGATCAACGTTCCGCGCAAGACCGGGCGAACACGCTGAGCCGGAACGAATCGCTTCTTGGACCAGGCTCTTCTGAGACGAGACGCTACTGGTAAACGACCGAAACGATTGCAAATTCACGTTTGCCGGCGGGCGCGGCCACCTCGGCCATGTCACCCTCTGAGCGTCCGATCAGCGCACGTGCGATCGGACTCGACACCGACACCAGTCCCTCGCGAATATCCGCCTCATCGTCTCCGACGATCTGGTACTTGACGGTTTCGCCCGACTTCTGGTCCTCGAGTTCAACGGTCGCACCGAACACGATGCGGCCGGCCGCATCGACGCTTGCCGGATCGATGATCTGCAGGATAGCCAGTTTGCCTTCGAGCTCTGCGATCCGCCCCTCGATGAAGCCCTGCTTTTCACGCGCGGCGTCGTACTCGGCGTTCTCGGACAGATCTCCCTTTTCGCGTGCCTCTTTGATAGCCAGGATCACGGTGGGCCGGTCGACGCTCTTCAGCCGCGCGAGCTCGGCCTTGAGTTTTTCAGCACCGCGCGCGGTGATCGGGATTCCAGCCATGGTTTGCTTCAATGAATCGAGGATAAAAAGAAAGCCCCGGGCACTGCCGGGGCCACGTTGACTGCAGATTATAGGTCCGCGTCTGGCGGGCAACCGGGGCCAGGTCCACCAGCTATCCCGCTGGACAAAGGCGTTGGCCGGCGCATGATGGTGGCGATTCATTAACAAGCGTGGAGAAATTCTTGGCTGTCAACTACCGCCGGGCGCGCGTTGAAGACACCCGGGCCTGCTTTCAGGTCTTTTACGAAGCAGTGGAGGATCTGTGCCGCCGCCTAGGCGTCAACGGATTTTCCGCAGCAAGCGACCCCGCCGACTTGAACGCGATCTGGAATCCGCGGCGACCGCTGTTCGAGCATCTGGCAGGCAGCACGGAACGCACCTGGCTCGCGGAAGAGGAAGGCGAGATCTTCGGATATGCGCGTTCGATTGAGCGCGACGGAGTCCTGCAACTGACCGAATACTTTGTCAGGCCCGGACGTCAGGGGGCTGGCGTCGGTCGCGAGTTGCTTGACCGTGCTTTCCCTCATGGTGATTTTCGTCGGCGCCTCCTGATTTCGACGGTCGATAGCCGGGCGCTGGCGCGCTACATGAAGGCCGGGGTCTATGGACGCTTTCCGATCGTTCATTTTTCGCGCCCGGCCCGTGCCTTGGAAGTGTCAGGTGAGCTGAGCGCCGAGGCGCTGCAGCCGACCCCCGCCATGCTGGCCGAGTTGGCGGGTATTGACCGGGCGGTGATTGCCTATGAACGTGCAGTCGAACATCGCTGGCTGATGACTCAGCGCAGCGGTTTTCTGTTTCGACGCGGAACACGCGTGCTCGGCTATGGATATGTCGGGGCACGCTACAGCGGACCGGTTGCTCTACTCGATCCTGGCGCCTGGTCAACGGTGATGGCCTACCTCGAGGCCCATGCAGCGGCCGAACGCTGGGACATCGGCTTCGACGCGCCAATGCCGAACGAGGGTGCGGTCCGATACTTCCTCGACAACGGCTATACGGCAGACACCTGGCTTACGGTCTACATGGCCGACGAACCCTCGGGCCGCTTCGACCGATATCTCGTCACCGGGCCGACTTTCTTCCTCTAGCCTGACTCGGGCCACCGGATTCACGCCAGGCGACGATGCAGGCTCTGCAGGTCGTAGACGTCGAGTCGGTCGAGGTGTTTCATGCCTTCGACGGCTGCACGGCCTCCGGCCATGGTTGTGTAATAGGTAACGCGCTGCGCGAGCGCCGTCGTGCGGATCGAGCGGGAGTCAGCGATCTGGCTGCGCACTTCGCTCACGGTCGTGATCACGAGATGAATGTCGCCGTTCTTGAGCAGGTCGACGACATGCGGTCGGCCGTCCTTGACCTTGTGCACGCTGCGAACCGGAATTCCAGCCTGCTCGACCGCGTGGGCCGTGCCACGGGTGGCCACCAGTTCGTAGCCCATTTCGTGCAGCAGTCGCGCGACGTCGATCGCCTTGGCCTTGTCCGCGTCCTTGACGCTGAGGAACACCGTGCCCTTGCCCGGCAACTGGGCACCCGCGCCAAGCTGTGACTTGAACAGCGCCTCGCCGAAGGTTTCACCGACACCCATGACTTCGCCGGTCGAGCGCATTTCCGGGCCGAGCAGCGGATCGACACCGGGAAACTTGGCGAAGGGAAATACTGCTTCCTTGACGGAGAAGTACGGCGGCACGACTTCGCCACCCACTCCTTGCGCATCAAAGCCGATGCCCACCATTGCCAGTGCAGCGATCTTCGCCAGCGGCAGTCCCGTCGCTTTCGAAACGAAGGGCACCGTGCGCGATGCGCGGGGATTGACCTCGAGCACGTAGATCGCCGCTTCGCCGTCGTGCGTCTGGATCGCGAACTGCACGTTCATCAGGCCAATCACGTTCAGCGCACGCGCCATCTGCTCGGTCTGCCGCTTGAGCTCGTCGATCAGCGCCGGCGCGAGTGAATACGGTGGCAGCGAGCAGGCCGAGTCGCCGGAGTGCACGCCGGCCTGCTCGATGTGCTCCATGACCCCGCCGATCAGCACGCGCTGGCCATCGGCGAGGCAGTCGACATCGACTTCGATCGCATCGTCCAGGAAACGGTCGAGCAGCACAGGCGAGTCGTTGCTGACCTTGACCGCTTCGCGCATGTAGCGCTCGAGGTCGCGCGCGTCGTGCACGATCTCCATCGCGCGGCCGCCGAGCACGTAGCTCGGGACGCACGACCAGCGGATAGCCGATCTCATCGGCCAGCTGCAGTGCCTGCGTCTCGGCTCGTGCGGTGCGATTCGGCGGCTGCTTCAGGCCCAACTTGTGCAGAAACTGCTGGAATCGCTCGCGGTCCTCGGCCATGTCGATCGAGTCCGGTGAGGTGCCGATGATCGGCACTCCGTTGGCTTCGAGGTCGCGGGCGAGCTTCAGCGGCGTCTGGCCGCCATACTGGACGATCACGCCGACCGGACTTTCCTTGTCGACGATTTCCAGGACGTCTTCGAGCGTCACGGGCTCGAAGTACAGGCGGTCCGAGGTGTCGAAGTCGGTCGATACGGTCTCCGGGTTGCAGTTGACCATGATGGTCTCGAACCCGTGTTCGCGCAGCGCAAAGGCGGCGTGCACGCAGCAGTAGTCGAACTCGATGCCCTGCCCGATCCGGTTCGGACCGCCGCCGAGCACGATCACCTTCTTGCGCTTGCTCGGATCCGCCTCGCACTCCTCTTCGTAGGTGGAGTACAGGTACGCAGTCGTCGTCGCGAACTCGGCTGCGCAGGTGTCGACCCGCTTGTAGACCGGCCGCACGCCAAGCTTCAGTCGAGCGGCTCGCACCTCGGCCGGCAGTGCTTTCAGCAGTGTCGCCAGACGACGGTCCGAAAACCCCTTGCGCTTCACATAGCGCAACTCTTCGCTGCTCAGATCGGCAAGGCGACGTTGCCGGAGCCGGCCTTCGATCTGGACCAGTTCCTCGATCTGCTCGAGGAACCATGGATCAATCGCAGTTTCCTCGAAGACTTCCGCCAGTGTCATGCCGATGCGGAAGGCATCGGCGACAAACCAGATCCGGTCCGGGCCCGGCTCACCGAGCTCTTCGACGATCTCGTCGCGATCGGTCGAGTGTTCGTCGAGGCCATCCGACCCGACTTCCAGTCCACGCAATGCCTTCTGGAAGGACTCCTGAAACGTGCGTCCGATCGCCATCACTTCGCCGACCGACTTCATCTGGGTCGTCAGGTGATTGTCCGCTGCCTGAAACTTCTCGAACGCAAAGCGCGGAACCTTGGTGACCACGTAGTCGATCGAGGGCTCGAACGAGGCCGGCGTCGCACCGCCGGTGATCTCGTTGCGCAGCTCATCGAGCGTATAGCCGACGGCCAGCTTGGCCGCGACCTTGGCGATCGGGAAGCCGGTCGCCTTCGACGCCAGGGCGGAAGAGCGCGACACCCGCGGATTCATCTCGATGACGATCATGCGGCCGTTCACCGGGTCGATCGAGAATTGCACGTTGGAGCCGCCGGTGTCGACGCCGACCTCGCGCAGGATCGCGATGCTGGCATTGCGCATCAGCTGGTACTCCTTGTCGGTCAGCGTCTGCGCCGGCGCAACCGTGATCGAGTCACCGGTGTGAATTCCCATCGGATCCAGGTTCTCGATCGAACAGACGATGATGCAGTTGTCCGCCTTGTCGCGGATCACCTCCATCTCGAATTCCTTCCAGCCGATCAGCGATTCCTCGATCAGCAGCTCGCGCGTCGGTGACAGGTCGAGGCCGCGCTGGCAGATCGTGAAAAATTCCTCCATGTTGTAAGCGATGCCACCCCCGGTGCCGCCGAGTGTGAAACTCGGTCTTATCACCGCCGGGAATCCGAACTGCTCCTGGACCGCCTGTGCCTCCGACAGAGAGTGCGCGATGCCGGAGCGCGCCGAGGCGAGCCCGATCCGCGTCATCGCTTCCTTGAACTTCTGCCGGTCCTCGGCCTTCTCGATCGCCGCAGGCGAAGCACCGATCAACTCGACCTTGTGCCGGCTCAACGCGCCGTTCTTGTACAGGTCCATCGCGCAGTTGAGCGCGGTCTGACCACCCATCGTCGGCAGGATCGCGTCGGGCTTTTCTTTCGCGATGATCCGTTCGATCACCTGCCAGGTGATCGGCTCGATGTAGGTGACGTCGGCCATCTCCGGGTCGGTCATGATGGTCGCCGGATTGCTGTTGACCAGGATGACCCGGTAGCCTTCCTCTCGCAGCGCCTTGCAGGCCTGTGCACCCGAATAATCGAACTCGCAGGCCTGGCCGATGACGATCGGACCGGCGCCGATGATCAGGATGCTCTTGAGGTCAGCACGTTTGGGCATGTTTATTTCGTGTTTCTTGCACTGAGGCGCTGTTCGACGATTTCAATCAGGATGTGAATGACCTTGATATGCAGTTCCTGCACGCGGTCGGCGAATCGACCACCTGCGGTGACGATCGCAATATCAGCCTGCGTCGCCAGTGCGGTACCGTCCTTGCCGGTCAGGCCGATTACCTTGAGGCCGCGCGCATGGGCAGCTTCGACCAGCGGCCAGCACGTTGCTGACTGGTGCCGCTGGTCGAGATGGCAAGCAGTACGTCGCCCGCGCGCCCGTGCGCCTCGATGAAACGCGCGAAGACCCGCTCGTAGCCATAGTCGTTGCCGACGCAGGACAGGTGGCCCGGATCGCTGATCGCCAGCGCTGCGTAACCGGGCCGGTCTTCGCGGAAACGGCCGGTCAGTTCCTCGGCGAAGTGCATGGCGTCGCACATCGAGCCGCCGTTGCCGCACGAGTAGGCACGACCGCCGGCGGCGAAGGTGTCGGCCAGCAGATCACCCGCCGCCACGATGCGCGCAAGCATCGCCTCGTTCGCCTGCAGCCGCGCCAGGGCGTCTGCGGCCTCGGCCAGGGCTGCGCGCACCGCATCGAGGCCGCTCATCGTGCATCCTCCATCGCCTGAATGAAGTTATCGAACAGGCCGGCGATGTCGTGCGGGCCTGGGCTCGCTTCCGGATGCCCCTGAAAGCAGAAGGCCGGCGCATCGGTCAGGGCGAAACCTTGCAGCGAACCATCGAACAGTGAGGTGTGAGTGATCCGAGCGTTGCCCGGCAGCGAACTCTCGTCGACCGCAAACCCGTGGTTCTGGCTCGTGATGTAGACGCGCCTCGATTCAATGTCGACCACCGGGTGGTTTGCGCCATGGTGGCCGAACTTCATCTTGCGCGTTCGTCCCCCGACGGCCAGGCCCATGATCTGTTGCCCAAGGCAGATGCCGAACGTCGGCAATTTGCGCGCGATGAATTCGCGTGTCGCCTCGATCGCATAGCGGCAGGGTTCGGGGTCACCGGGACCGTTGGAAAGGAACACGCCGTTCGGTTCAAGCCTCAGGGCATCGGCGGCGGGCGTCATCGCCGGCACCACGGTGATGCGGCAGCCGCGATCCGCCAGCAGGCGAAGAATGTTGCGCTTGACGCCAAAGTCGTAGGCGACAACATGGAAACGTGGCTCGGCTCCCGGCACAAAGCCAGGCGTCCCATCGGCGCGCGCCAGATGCCAGCTACCCTCCTGCCAGGAGTACGGAGTTCGCGTGCTGACCACCCGGGCCAGGTCTTGACCCGCCATGCCGGGATAGGCGCGGGCGCGAGCACCCGCTGCTTCAATGTCCGCGGGGTCGAACCTTGCCCCTGCCGCGGCCGCCACGATGCAGCCGGCCTGGGCACCCTTCTCACGCAGGATCCGCGTCAGCTTGCGGGTGTCGATATCGGCGATCCCGACAATGCCTTCGGCAATCAGGTAGGAGCCCAGATCGGTCTGCATCCTGAAATTCGACGCCCGTCGCGGAAGATCCCGAATGACCAGTCCGGCCGCATGCACCCGAGTGGCCTCGATGTCTTCGTTGTTTACGCCCGTATTGCCGATATGGGGATAGGTGAGCGTCACGATCTGCCCTGCATAGGACGGATCGGTCAGGATTTCCTGGTATCCCGATCATCGCCGTGTTGAAAACGACTTCGCCGAGTGAATGACCGGCGGCACCGATCGATCGGCCACGGAAAACCGACCCGTCAGCCAGCACCAGGGCCGCGATCGGGCGCGGATCGACGATCAGGGGGGCCAAACGGACTCCTAGAGGCCTGTGCCGGTAGTGGATCAAGGCGACTGTCGGCGCCTGAGCCACGATGTGCGGCAATCGGCGTGAAAAAGTCCGCTCTACCGCAAATTGGCTACCGATAAACTGCGGATTATATCTTCACGTGAGTTGCGCTGACCCCGTTACGGGCAACGCCGCGTTCAAGTCGCGAGAGGGGCCCGATCCGACCATGCTGATCATTCCGTACCAGACGCGCTTCAGCGCCCGGTCGCTTGCCGGTGGTGACGCTCGCTCTGATCGTGGTCAATTTCTCGTTTACCTGGTTTTCCAGGGCGGCGATCAGAAGGCCTACGAGCGTGCCACCAACTACTACTTCAATTCGCAGCTGCCCCAGATCGAGCTGCCGCGCTATGCGGCCTATCTCGAGACGCGAGTCCGACACCGCGTGCGGTGCAGGTGCTGCGCGCGGTCCGCGCCGGAACTGCCGACCCCGAGGCCCGGGCCGTGCTGGCGGCGATGGAGAACGATCGCGGCTTCATGCGCGATCTCGATGGCGGTCAGATCGTCCGAGCCGACGATCCGAGCAAGGCGTTGGCGCGAACAGCGTGCACGCTTCAACAGCCTGGCAAGCCAGGTCTTCACTCAACGCTTCTCGCTCGAGCCTGGATCGGTAGCAGGCTGCAGTTGATCACCTATCAGTTTCTGCATGGTGACTTCGTTCATCTGCTCGCCAATATGGCCGTATTGTTGCTGGCCGGCCCGTTTGCGGAGGCCGCACTCGGTCGCCTTCGTTTCCTGGTCGCCTACCTCGCCGCCGGCGCCTTCGCCGGCGCGGTCCACCTGCTGATCAGCGATCAGGGACTGATCGGCGCCTCTGGATCCATCTCGGCATCCATGGCCATGGTCGCGGTGCTGTACGGCCGACGCAAGGTGCCGGTGTTCTACTGGCTGTTCGTCTACTTCAACACTGCGCGGGTACCGGCACTGGCCTTGCTGCCGGTGTGGCTGGTGATCGAAGCGGTGCAGTGGGTGCTGTCACCGGCTTCGCGCGTGGCTTACGACGCGCACATTGCCGGTTTCGTCGCCGGGGCAGTGCTCGCGTGGCTGCTGAAGCCCAAGCGATGCCGGCAAGGTCGATCGCATTCTCGACGAGCAGTTCGCCGAAGAACGGACCGGCGAGCAGCGAATCGTCGCTGCTGCAGGAGGCGCAGCAGGCGGCCGCCCGCCTTGATACGAGGCGCGCCGCGCGCGCCTACGGCGAACTGCTGCAGTACGACCCCAACAACACGCAATTTGCGACCGCCTACTTCAACATGGCCCTGCTCGGGCGCGACAAGGACACGCTGAGCTGACGCGGCCTTGCGCGTGCTCTGGATCCGTTCGCGCGGCGCGCGCACGGAGCTTCGACCGCTCTATCTGCAGATGAGCCAGCCGCATGTGCTGGCCGTGCTGCCGGTCGATGAACAGTTGCGCCTGGCGCGCCGGCTGGTGGCCACGCGCGAGGACGCGGGAGCGTTGCGCGTTCTCGACCGACTGCTCGGCGATGACACGCTCAAGCACCTGTATGGACGACAGCTGGCCGATTGTCTGCTCGGACTTTTTACAACTTACTCACGCCATGGCCTGCGCATGCAGGCTGACCAGGTCAGGCAACGACTTTCCGCACACTTTCCGTCGCCCGCGACCCTGGGCGGACTTGCACCCAACCGCGAGCCGCCCATGACGATACGCGGGGCAACGACACGTTCCTCGACCCTGCGCGGATCACCCAGTACGGTGCCGGCGGGTGAGCTGGAACTCGATCTCGATACCCGACTGCGAACGCGCTGGGTGGAGTAGAAGCCGCGACGCAGCTGCGGCGCAGCGGGGCGAAACCGACTAGAGCCCTGCGCCCTTAGGTCGACCGGGTGCATGCGGTTCAGAACCTCGAGGTAGCGCGAAGCTTCGGCGGCCACCGGATCAGAACCGTATCGTTTCAGCAGGTATTGCAGGATGCGCGCGCCTCTCCGCCGGTTGGTGCCGAGGCTCCGCCATCAATCTGCGCGCCGATCAGTAGATCTGCGGGATGTCCGGGTGGTTCGGATACTTCTTGTCGAAGCCCGAATCAGGTCCGCCGCTAGCTGCGGCCTGCCCTTCTGCGGCGCAGCGCGCGCCAGTGGGGCAATATATCTCGACCGGCCGCGGACTCCAGTCGGCGCGTCGCGCCAGGGCTTCTCCGACCAGGTCGAGCGCTTCGCGCCAGTTCTGCGACTTGACCAGCAGCTCCAGGTACTTCTCGGTGTGGTCCTCGATGCGCGGCGTGCTGCCTTCGGCCAGCAGCAGCTTGTGCAGGCGGGCATGCAGCGACAGGTCCTGCGGCCGTTCGCGCAGGTCGTCGTACAGGAGCTGCAATGGCTTCCTTGATCTCGCCGGCGGTCACCATCTGTCCGATCAGCGCGTCGCGCGTGCGCGCCTTGACGTCGGCGTGGCGGCCCGGTGGTGCTCATCAAGCGGCGCCTCGCCCGGCCCGACCACCGAGATCTCGAGCTGCTCCGCGTATTGATACATCGCGTAGCCGATCAGCGCGCAGATCACGTAGGTGAAGTACCAGAAGCCGAGCCGACAGCGTGAAGATCAGGACGAGCGTGCCGGCATCCGAGCGGCCGCGAGTCCACCGGCACCCCGGCCCACCGCCCGCGCCGATTCCGCCCGGCGTGCCGAGCACCAGCATGCCGTAGGTTCGCGACAGCTCGGCGAAGAACACGAAACGCGCACAGCACGGCATAGGGCTGGCCGATGCGCGCATCACCTTGACGTTCTCGGCCGGATTAAGCGCCGCCCGCAGGCTTCCGGTGATCACGAGCCGGATCGCGGGCCGGCAACAGAACCACGAAGAACAGGCCCCAGACGCATGCACCGCACGACCTCTCCGCCACCCAGCAGCGTCAGCAGGAGCGCAAGCGATCACGCCGAGCACCATGCAGATCGCGACGTACTTGTAGGGCAGGTACGGGCTGACCAGGTCCTCGTCGGTCAGCGGATAGTCCGATGGCGCGAGGTAAGCCCTTGGAACGAGCGCTCGATGATCTTGAAGCCGTAGCGGGTGCCCACCACAAGGATCGCCAACACCGCAGCTATCAGGAGCAGGAACCCCGAAGCCGGCAGAATATCAGCAGACATGACATCGCCAACGCGCCGCTGACAGCCGCGATGCGCAGCAGCACGGCCCGGTCGAGCGGCAGCAGGAAGAACCGCTGGATGCGCTGCCAGAAAGGCTGGATCGGTCCTTGGTGGCCGAACTCGTAGCTGGCAGACATGGGCAAGCAAACCTGAATAGTGTGAGTGCAGACTAAGGGCGCCCCAGGGAGCTGTCCAGAGTTCGAAGCCCGAACGAAGGCGGTAAAACTAGAGCTTTTCAGTCTCACCGGCGCGCGGCTGCCACTTCATCAGGTGCTTCTCGACACGCCCGACGACCCAGTCGAGCACCAGCGCGAAGCCCGTCAGCACCAGGATGCCGGCCATCACGGTGTTGATGTCGAAGGTACCTTCGGCTTGCAGGATCAGGTAGCCCACGCCGCGCGAGGAGCCGAGGTACTCGCCCACCACGGCGCCGACGAACGCCAGGCCGACCGAGGTATGCAGCGAGGAGAAGACCCAGCTGGTGGCGCTCGGCAGGTAGACGCTGCGCACCAGCTGTCGCTTGCTGGCTCCCAGCATGCGCGCATTGGCGAGCACCGTCGGGCTGACTTCCTTTACGCCCTGGTAGACATTGAAGAACACGATAAAGAACACCAGGGTGAAACCGAGCGCGACCTTGGAGGCGATGCCGAGGCCGAACCAGACTGCAAAGATCGGCGCCAGGATCACCCGCGGCATCGAATTGGCGGCCTTGATGTAGGGATCGAGGATCGCCGCCGCCACCGGCGAAAGCGCCAGCCACATTCCAATTGCCAGCCCCGCGATCGTGCCGATCGCAAACGCCAGCACGGTTTCCAGCAAGGTCACCCACAGGTGGCGATAGATCTCTCGATCGACGACGAACCAGTCCCAGATCCGGGCCAGGATTTTCACCGGTTCGCCGAAGAAGAACTTGGCGTCGTTGTCGCTATCGAAAAAGATCGGCGGCAGCAGGCCAGGCTTGGTCATCAGGTGCCAGAACGCAAAGACAGCAACCAGAAGTCCGAGTTGCCACCAGCGCAGATTGCGCGCGTTCGGTTTGAGCAGATTCCACATGGCTCCTGGATCCAGTGTGGGCGCGTGCAGGTCGGCGGAGCCTGGTCACGCCGCACGTTTCTGCTGTTCGTAGCCCTTGAGAACTTCCTCGCGCAGCACGTCCCAGATCGCCCGGTGCAGCTCGACGAATCGCGCGCGTGACGCGCACCTCTGCCACGTCTCGCGGGCGCGGAAGGTCAATGACGAACTCGCCGATCGGATGCGACGCCGGCCCGGCCGACAGCACGAGGACGCGGTCGCTCATCGCAATCGCCTCATCCAGATCATGCGTGATGAAAAGTATCGCCTTGCGCCCTCCGACGTCCGGGGTTCCGCGTGCCGACTCAGCGCGAGCGGGAGATGAGCGCGATGAAATGCGGTGGCCGTCGCCTTCGCCCGCCCAGAGCTCGAGTACTTCGTTTTCCATCAACTGGCGCGTCTGGATGTCGAGCGCCGAGAACGGCTCGTCCATCAGAATGATGTCGGGGTCGAGCACCAGCGTCTGCGCCAGCGCCGTGCGCTTGCGCATGCCGCCGGACAGCTGGTGCGGATAGCGATCGCCGAAACCACCGAGTCCGACCCGCTTGAGCCAGTCATCGGCCTGCGCTCCGCTTCGTCCCAAAGCCGTGCCGCGGAACTCCAGGCCGGCCATCACGTTGTCGCGCGCCGTGCGCCATGGCATCAGGGCCTCGGTCTGGAACATGTAGCCGGCGCGCCGGTTGATGCCAAGCAGCGGCTGCGCCGAAGACCTGCGATCGAACCGGCGCTGGGTTCGAGCAGGCCGGCGCCGACGTTCAGCAGAGTGCTTTTGCCGCAGCCGGTCGGGCCGACGACGCTGACGAATTCACCGGGCGCGATGGCCAGCGTGACATCGCGCACGGCGGTGTAGTGCTGCGACCGTCATCGCGGCGAAAGTGCAGGTCACGCCGCGCAGACCGAGCGCGGCCGTGACGTGGACGCCCCCGGTCGCTGCCAGCCGCCTCCGCGGGGGCTCGCGATGCGTTGGGGCGGCCCGGCGCTGATCGCCGATCACCCATTACCCTTTCGGGTACTTTGCGTTCGCCTTCTTGACGAAGTCGTTGGTGTAGACCGCCTTCAGGTCGATCTTGGCCTTGGACATGTTGTCGGGTCGATGCTTTCGCAGCGCTCGCAGCGCAGTCGCCGGACCCTGCTCCGGAATCATGCCGTCGGGCGACAGCGCCGGCTTCGCTTTGAGGAATGCGTCGATGTAGACCGCGCGATCGCCGAGCAGGTAGCTCTCGGGCACCGATTTGACGATGTCCGACGGCCCGGCCTGCTGGATCCACTTGTTGGCGCGCACGATCGCATTGGTCAGCGCCTGCACCGTGTTCGGATTCTTCTCGATGAACGCGACCGGCGCGTACAGCGTCGCCGCCGGCATCGGTCCGCCGAAGACCTTGTCGGCCTCGGCGACATCGCGCGTGTCGGAGATGATCTTGATGTCGTTGCTGCGCGCCAGCATCGTGATCACCGGATCGAGATTGGAGATCGCATCGATCTGGCCGGAGCGCAGCGCCGCCACCGCACCCTGCGAGGCGCCGACGCCGATGATACGACACATCGGTCGGCTTGAGGCCGGCCTTGGCCAGCACGAAGTTCGCCATGATGTTGGTCGACGAGCCCGGCGCGGTGACGCCGATTTTCTTGCCCTTCAGGTCGGCAACAGTCTTGTAGTTCGGCATCGTCTTGGTGCTGACCGCCAGCACGATCTGCGGCGCGCGGCCCTGCAGCACGAAGGCGCGCATCGGCTGGCCCTTCGCCTGCATGTTGATGTTGTGTTCAAACGCGCCCGAGACAACATCGGCACTGCCGCCGACCACGGCCTGCAAGGCGCGCGCGCCGCCGGCAAAGTCGACGATCTCGACCTCGAGCCCCTCGTCCTTGAAGAATCCCCTCTGCTCGGCGATCGTCAGCGGCAGGTAGTACAGCAGGTTCTTGCCGCCCACCGCGATCGTCACCTTCTTCTTTTCGAGCGACTGCGCCTGGGACAGCAGCGGCAGGACGAGGACGGCGGCGCCGGCGACGACGAATCCGCGGCGGGCGATAACGGTTTGCATCGGCAACTCCACTTGGAAAACCAATTGATCTTATAGGACGTTGCTTCTCATACGACACCATTGCGCCGCAGCGCCGCCACAGTCTCGGGCGACAGCCCAAGCCCGGCCAGCACCTCATCTGTGTGCTCACCGAGTCGTGGCCCAAGCCAGCGGGTCGATCCGGGGGTCGCGGAGAGCTTCGGCACCACCGCCGGAACCTTCAAGAGGCGTGCCGTCGGCCAGCACCGCCTGCTCGATCATGCCGCGCGCTGCAAACTGCGGATCTTCAAACATGTCGGCCACGCTGTAGATGCGCGAGACGGGCACATCCGCGGCCGACAGCGCGGCGAGTGCATCCTCGATCGGTCGCTTGCCGCACCAGTCCTGAATCGCGTCGTCGATTGCCTGCGTCTGCTTGACCCGACCGTCGTTGCGCGCGAGCGCGGGATCCTCGGCCATGTCGGGCCGACCGATGGCGACCATCAGTCGCCGGAAGATTGCATCGCCGTTTCCCGCCACAACGATCGCCGCCCCGTCGGCACAGGTGTAGGTGTTCGAGGGCACGATCCCCGGCAGCGCGCCGCCACTGCGACTGCGCACGGCGCCGAAGCGGTCGTACTCCGGCACCGTGCTTTCCATCATGTTGAAAACTGCCTCGTACAGGGCGACGTCGACCATCTGCCCACTACCCGCACGGCAGGATTCTCCCGGCTCGCCGTTCCAGCGTCCTCCGGTGACCTCGCGGTGGCGCAGAGCCATCAGTGCGCCGATAACTCCGTGCAGGGCCGCAATCGAATCACCGATCGAGATGCCTATACGCACCGGAGGTCGATCTGGATAGCCCGACACGAATCGGATTCCTCCCATCGCCTCGCCGATGGCCCCAAAGCCTGGAGCTTCGCGCATCGGGCCGGTCTGTCCATAGCCGGACAAGCGCACCATGATCGTGGCCGGGTTTTCGGCGCGCAACTGTTCGTATCCCAGGCCCCAGCGTTCCAATACCCCGGGGCGGTAGTTCTCGATCACGACATCGGCTTCAAGCGCCAGTTGACGCGCGATCTTCTGTGCGCGTTCGTCCTTCAGATTCAGCGTGATTGATTTCTTGTTGCGTGCCTGCACGTACCACCAGAGCGAAGTGCCCTCGTGCAGAAAGCGCCAACTGCGGATCGGGTCACCGCCTTTCGGATCCTCGACCTTGATGACCTCGGCGCCGAACTCTGCCATCAGCCGCGCCGCGAATGGCCCGGCGATCAGGGTCCCGAGTTCCAGGACCTTGATGCCGGCAAGCGGTCCACTCATAGGCTACGCGTTCAGCAGAAACAGGCGCACACAGGCGCCCAGCCCGATGAACCAGACCAGCGAGCGCAGCCAGTGCCAGTCGGCCAGGTAGCAAACGAGATAGGCGACCCGCATGGCGATGAAAATCAGCGCGGTTGTGTCGATGGCGGCCTGGGGTGCCTTTGCCAGGGTCGCCACGATCACCCCGGCAGCAAACAGCGGGAAGGCCTCAAAACTGTTGACCTGCGCGTTGTTCGCGCGTTTGCGGAATCCCTCCTGCTTCGCCAGCCATGCGCGCGGATCACGATTGCTGAACCGCTCTCCGCCGGCCTTCGCCGTGACGGTCGCAACGAAGGGAAGCAAACCCGCAATCAGTACACACCAGAACGCCATAGTCATCAAACTCTCCCTGGCCGTTGATCGATGAGGCTCATCTAGGACGCGCGACGATCAAGCATCGCCTGGGCAATCGTATTGACGTCCGTGTATTCAAGTTCCGCGCCCGCCGGAACTCCTCGTGCCAGGCGTGTGATCTTGAGGGCCGGATCCCGCTCGCGCAACAACTGTGCGATGTAGTGCGCCGTCGCGTCGCCCTCCGGCGTGAAGGAGGTGGCGACGACAACCTCGCACACGATGCCGTCGCTCGCGCGCGCCAGAAGCCGCTCCATCTGGATCTCGCGCGGTCCGATGCCATCGAGCGGTGACAGCCGCCCGAGCAGCACAAAGTACAGGCCGTTGTACGACAGCGACTGCTCGACCATCAGCTGGTCGGCAGGCGATTCGACCACGCACAGCAACTGCGAATCGCGTCGCGCACTGGAACAGGTGTCGCAGATCGCCTGTTCGGTCAGCGTATTGCAACGCTCGCAGTGTCCGATTACACGCGCTGCCGCAAGCAATGCCTCGCCAAGCCGCACGGCGCCGTCCCGATCATGTTGCAACAGATGAAAGGCAATTCGTTGCGCCGAGCGTGGACCGATGCCCGGCAGATGCCTCAGGGCATCGACCAGCCTGTCGAGTGCGGGACCAAGCTTCACAAAGTCGTGACCGATGATGCCGCCGGAGGCGGCGTCGCGCGTCGTTCAGCAGGCCCAAACGCAGCAAGCCACGGCGCCGGACATGGATCAGAAGGGCAGCTTGAAGCCCGGCGGCAGCGGCATGCCGGACGTAAGCGACGCCATCTTTTCCTGCGAAACCTGCTCGGCACGGCGCACGGCGTCGTTGAACGCGGCGGTGACCAGATCCTCAAGCATGTCCTTGTCATTGCCGACCAGCGACGGGTCGATCGACACGCGGCGCACCGCGTGCTTGCAGCTCATCACTACCTTGACCATGCCTGCACCGGACTGGCCTTCAACCTCGGTGGCCGCGAGCTCATCCTGCATGCGCTTCATGTCGTCCTGCATCTTCTGCGCTTGCTGCATCAAGCCAGCGAGTTGGCCTTTCATCATCTGGACTGCTCTCCTTGTTCTCGGCGTTGCTCAACCAGCTTTGACATGGCTCCAGCCCGATGCCGCAGAATTGCCGGCACGAGCGTGCGGCCGGTGCGTCACAAATCTGCTACCAACACGCCCGCGCAGCAGCCGTTGGCGTGATGATCACGCATTCTTTGGTCGAATCGATGAGGGATCCACCGAGGCACCGAAGTTCTCGATCAATTCTCGCACGAAGGGATCGGCATAGATCGACTCCTCGGCCTTGCGCTGCTGCTCCGCGCGCGCCTGTTCGGCGCGCCCGGCCACGGTCGGACCGAGGGTGGCCCCGACTTCAGCGCTCAGTCGAACCGGCGCGCCCAGTTCCTCGCTGATTGCGGCGCGCAGGCGATCGATGGTGCCGGCCTCGATCAGTGATTTGATTGGCACACGTATCCTGAAGTGCCGGCCCTCGGCAGAGAGCAGCTCACTGCGCTGCGCCAGCTCCTTGACCAGGCCAGCAAGTTTCAGCCGCGCTACCAGTGCTGCCCAGTCGCCGTCGAATGCCGCAACACCGCCTATCGCCGGTGGCGCCGGTGGCGCCGGTGAAGGTGCGGTCTCCGTCGAGCGCGGCGCGGCGCGCAGCGGCGTTGCTTTGGTCAATGGCCTGACCGGCGCGGATTCGCCCGGTTCAACCGGCATGAAAGCGATCATGCGCAACAGGGTCATGGTGAAACCAGCGTACTCATCGGGCGCCAGATGCAGATCATTACGGCCATGCAGCGCGATCTGATAAAGAAGCTGCACCTCGTCCGGGGGTAGTTTCGCCGCTAACCGCCGCCGGTCCTCGATTCCTACCTCATCGCCCGCGCTCGCGGCTTGCTGCTCGAGCGCAATCCGGTGCAACAGGCTTGCCAGATCGCGCAGCGCCTGACCGAATGCGAGGCTCGACTCATTCATCTGATCGGCGATGGCCAGTGCGCCCGCGGCATCGCGCGCGTGCACAGCGTCGACGATCCGTACCAGGGTGCCATGATCGATGGCCCCGAGCATGCCGCGCACCGCGTCGAGCGTCAGTGCCCCGCCCGCATAGGCGATCGCCTGGTCGAGCAGGGAAAGACCATCACGCATGCTGCCGCGCGCTGCCTGCGCCAGCATCGCCAGCGCGGCCGACTCGGCGCCGATCCCCTCCTGCGCAAGGATTTCTGCCATGCGCGAAACGATCGCACCGGGCGCCATCTGCTTCAGATTGAACTGCAGGCAACGCGAAAGCACTGTCACCGGTACTTTCTGCGGATCGGTGGTCGCGAGGATGAACTTGACGTAGTCAGGCGGCTCTTCAAGCGTCTTGAGCATCGCGTTGAATGCATGGTTCGAAAGCTGATGCACCTCATCGATCATGTAGACCTTGAAGCGGGCATTGCTCGGCGCATACATGGCGCGCTCGAGCAGTTGCACCATCTCGTCGACACCGCGGTTGCTCGCTGCATCCATCTCGATGTAGTCGATAAAGCGGCCTGCATCGATGGCTAGGCAGGCCTCGCACACTCCACATGGCTTCGACGTTATTCCGCCGGTGCCGTCCGCGCCGACGCAATTGAGTGCCTTGGCCAGGATGCGCGACAGCGTGGTCTTGCCAACGCCGCGGGTACCGGTGAACAGATAGGCGTGATGCAGACGTTTCGCATCGAGCGCATTGGCGAGCGCCTTGACCACATGCTCCTGCCCGATCAGGGTGGAAAAATCGCGTGGGCGCCACTTACGGGCGAGAACCTGGTAGGACATCGGGGGATAGATCCGGGAATCGGGTGCGCAGGACAGTCTAGCCGCTCACTGGTTTCGCCGCCGAGCTGGCGGGCGGAAGCGCGGCAAGCTGCGCAAGTGCAGTTCCGGTTACACGGCAGATGCGCCAGTCCGGCAGCAGATCCGCGCCGAGCGACTGATAGAACTCGATTGAAGGCTGATTCCAGTCGAGCACCGACCATTCGAACCGTCCGCACCCGCGCTCAACCGCCAGGCGGGCGAGATGCAGCATGAGCGCCTTGCCGTAGCCTTTGCCGCGCGAATCGGGCAACACAAACAGGTCTTCGAGGTAGAGCCCGCGCCGCGCAAGGAAGGTGGAGAAATTGTGGAAGAACAGAGCGAAGCCCACCGCTTCGATGGTGTCGCCAGTGCTCTCCCAGCCGATCACCGCCTCAATGACCGGGTGCTCCCCAAACAACTCCTTATTCAACTGTGCTTCAGTGGCAACAACCAGATGCGTGAGCTTCTCGTAGTCCGCGAGTCCGCGGATCAGCGCAAGCAGCTTGCGGACGTCCTGCGGCTGAGCCGCTTCGATGCGAAAGTTCACGCGATGCAGACACCGTATCGATTGGAGGGGGAGGTCCAGGAGGGGGCTGAAGCCCCCTCTTGCATCCGACCATGAGCCAAGGGCTCGCCTCACCCGCCCGCAGGGCGAGTGAGGCGAGCCTTGTCCTCGGCACTGAAGGAAATCCGCTGTGGCTGCTTCGTTCCCGACCTGACCAGGTTCACGGCACCTCCATGCGAGGGGGCCCGCCGGGGGCAATGGTATCAGCGCGCGTGTTCGTCCGAGCCTCGCGAGTCGGTCAAACGGAACGACGACTCGTAAGGCGCAAGCAATCCTTCAAGCAAGCGACCTCGGCGCGCGTTAACCGCGCAGGAATTCGAGGATCGCCCTATTCAACGTCCGCCCACTTGACCCGAGTCAAGCCCAGAGCCCCCTCCCGGGTCTAGGCTCAAATCAAGGCGATCCAGGAGGTATGCCTGCTCGTGCGTGAACGCACCTCCGATCCGGTCGACGCAGCAATCCGCCGCGTGCTCGATGCCGAGCGCGACGGGGTGAGAGCCGTTGCAGCCGCGCGCGAGGCAGCCGATCGGCGGATTGCTGGTGCCCGCGCCGATGTGGTCGAGATAGCTAAGTGCGCCGATCGGCGGATCGCCAATGCGCGCTCTCGCGTCGATACGCGAATCGCGCGGCGCGAACAGGAAATCGAGGAGGCCATGCGACAGCTCCGTGCCGCGGGACCGCTCGATGCGGCCGGCGGATCGCTGATCGCCGGGGCCGTGCGACGGGTCGCCACGACACTCACCCGCAGGGAAGCACCGTGATCGCCGCCGGCAGCCTGGAGTTCGCGCTCGCGCGCATGCATGCCCGCCTCGCACGTCGCCCCGGACCCGCCGCGTGGTCCGGCATCGAACAGGCGCGTGCCATCGCCCCGATTCTCGAATTCGTGCGCGGCTCGACGCTCGCTGATGTCGCGAAGCCGTTCGCCGCCGCACATGATCTGCACGCGCTTGACCGTGCCGCACGCGATGCGTGGGCAGCGACGATTGCCGAAGCCGCTGCATGGATGCCGGCTGGGTTCGCATCCGCGCTCGTGTGGTGCCGCGTGCTCGCGCTCTTGCCGGCGCTCGTCCACCTCGCCCGGCATGACGATGCGCCCGCCTGGATGGCAAGCGACCCCGAACTCTCGTCTCTCGCCTCGGCTCCGCACGAACGACGTCGCGCATTGCTGCTCGCGACCGATTTCGCCGCGCTCGCGCACGCCTGGCACGCACCCGAGCAGTTCATTCCAGCGTGGCGCGCCGAATGGCGCCGTCGCCTGCCGCCGCGAGCCTTTGACGACACGGCGTTGTCTGATCTCGCGAAACTCATCAGCCGCTACTTCGAACGACTCGCCGCGGCAGCGCTGCACGAGTCCGCGTCCCTGCGGGCCGATTTCGAGGCAGATCTCGTGAAGCGCTTTCGCCGCCATACCCTGGAACCAGTGGCTGTCTTCGCCTGGCTCGGGCTCGCCGCCCTCGACATCCGGCGTCTGCGCGGAGAGCTTGCGCGCCGCGTCGCCTTCCCCGCCGTTAGGTCGGTGCCGTGATCCGCCCGCGCCCCGCTCGCTGGTTCGAGGCGCTTGTCGCGCGCGATGACTGCACGTTGCTGCTCGAAGCGCTGGCCGCGACCGGCGCCGTGGAACTGGAAGCGCGCGCAGGCGCGACACTGCCCGCTGCGTACGCCGAGATCCGCCCGGCGTTGCAGCGCTTCGCTGACTTCCGCACGCGATACGCGCCGTGGTGGCCAAAGTCGGACCTTGCGGGATCGACCGTTCCGGAGCCACCCCGGGTCACTCTTGAACGCGGTTTGGCCGCACTCGATGCCTGGGCGAAGGTGGCGGAACCTGTCATCCGCGAGTGCGAATCCAACGCTGCCGAGCGGACCGAGCGCCAGCGCTGGCGCAAGCTGCTCGCTGCCCTCGCGTCAACCGGACTCGACGCCGGCACCCTGGCGCGTGCGGGCCCGCTCGCACGAGCAGCCGTCATCGAATTCCCGCGCGAAGGAGTCGAAGCGGCAACGGGCCCGCTGCTCGCTCGAGCCTTCGAGGCGGGCGGGACACGCTACTCCGTCGTCGTCGGCATCGCCGCCGACCTCGACAAGGCTGCGCGGGATACCGCGGCGAGTCACGGGCGCTTCCACCCCGTCCCGGCGTGGATCACGGGTGACGCGCCGCACGACGAAGCCGCCATCGCCGCTCGCCTGGCGGAACTCGACGGCCGCGACGCAGCTCTGGCGCGCGAACTCGATGCGCTCGCCCGCCGCCACGGCCTGCACCGTGCACTCGCTGACCTCTACCGCCTGCAATGGGTGCTCGCGAACGTCAATGCGCTCGAATCGGGCGATCGCTTCGCCTGGGTCACCGGGTGGTCCAGCGACACCACCGGCAAGCGACTCCTTGCGGCCGTGGAACGCAGCGGCGCGAGGGCGCTGCTGCATTTTGCAGCGCCGCCGGCGTCGCTGCGTGCGCCGCTGCTGCTCGTGAATCCGCGTTGGGCGCGGCCCTTCGAAATCTTCCCGCGCGCGCTCGGCGTGCCCGGTGGCACCGAGGTCGACCCTACCGTACTCCTCGCGATCGCGGTGCCGCTGCTGTTCGGCTACATGTTCGCCGACGTTGGCCAGGGGCTCGTGATCGCGGTGGCCGGCTGGTGGTTGCGCGCACGCACGCCCGTTGCACGTCTGCTCGTCGTCGGCGGGCTCTCCGCGGCGGCGTTCGGCTTCGTCTTCGGCAGCGTGTTTTCACTGCACGGTGCCGTGACCCCACTGTGGATTGACCCGCTCACGGATCCGGTGATGGTCCTTTTTGTGCCGATCGTCGCCGGCGCAATACTGCTCGCCATCGGACTGCTGCTGCACGCCCTCGGCTCGTTCTGGCGCGGCGAAACAGCGCGTCTGCTTGGCGAAGACCTGGGGCTCGTCGCCGTGTATGCGGCGGTCCTCGTGAGCGCATTTGTCCCGGGCGCGCCGTTGATCGCCGTCGTCGGTGCGCTCGCCTTCGTTGCAGGCCATGCGATTCACGTCGGTCGGGCCCGTGCCGCGCTCGCAGGACTGGGCGAATTGCTGGAGCGCACCCTGCAATTGCTGATCAACACCCTGTCCTTTGCTCGCGTCGGTGCCTTTGCTCTCGCGCACGCGGGGCTTTCTGCCGCGGTCGTCGCGCTTGCCGCGAACGTCGACGGTATTGCTGCAAAGACGGCGATCTTCGTAACAGGCAATGTCGTCATCATCGCGATCGAAGCTCTCGTCGTCTCGATCCAGGCCACGCGCCTCGTGCTGTTTGAGTTCTTCGCCCGCTTCCTAACCGGTGCGGGGCGGCCGTTCCGCCCGCTGCCACCGCCGTCCTTCGTCCTGGAGTAACGCAATGAAAACGCCCTTCGCCCTCTGCGCCGTGTTCGGGTTCGCGGTCGTCGTCGCGGTGGCCATCGCGACCGCCTCGCTTGTCCTGGCGACGCCAGCGCTCGCTGCCGTGTCGGCCAGCGGCTCTTTCGATCCGCAGGTAATCGGCTGGGGCCTCGCCGCGGCTGCGGCCGCGACGGCGCTCTCGTCCCTCGCCGCCGGCTACGCCGTCGGCAAGGTGGGCACAGCCGCTGTCGGCGCCCTGGCCGAGAAACCCGAACTCATGGCGCGCCTTCTCATCTTCGTCGGGCTTGCCGAGGGAATCGCCATCTACGGTCTGATCGTCTCCATCCTCATCCTCAACCGGCTCGGCTGATGGGCGCCCCCGCCTATCTTGGCGACGAAGTGACGGCGGCGGGTTTTCGGCTCGCCGGGGTGGACGTTCGCACGCCCGCGCCAGGCACCGAAGCTGCGACGCTCGACGAAGTACGCGCGTGGTCGCCACTCGTGCTCGTGTCGACCACGGTGGCCGCGCGTATTCCCGCATCAACGCTGCGCGCAGCGCTGCGGACGGTGCCACCGGTCACCGTCGTCGTGCCCGACCTGCGCGAGGAAACCGAGTTTCCCGATCTCAGCGCGCGGCTCCGCCGCCAACTCGGCTTCGAGGGATGAATGCCATGGGTGTGAACGCTCCAATGCAGGCGCTCCTCGATCTCGTCGAAACCGATCGCGCCGAGCGCTGCGCCGCGATCGAGGCGGAATCCTCGCAGGCAGCGCGCCGGCTCCGGCGCGAGGCGAGGCGGACCGCCCGAACACGGCTCACGGAAGCCGTCGATGTCGAGCGGCGACGCTTGCGCGAACGGCTGGCGGCGCTCGATGCGATGCTCGCTACCGAAACACGGCTCGCTGCGCAGCGGCGGCTGCGCGAGCGGCTTGACGAGATGTGGCGACAGCTGCCGTCAGCGCTCGTCAGCCGGTGGAATGATTCCGCGTCGCGCCACGAATGGGTCGCGAGCGTGCTCGAGCCCGCGCGCGAACTTCTCGGTCGTGCGGATTGGCGGATTGCGCACGCGCCGGGTTGGCCTGAAGAAGAAAGGCAGGAAGTTGCCTCAGCGTTCGCCGCGCGCGGCATCGCCGGGATCGAATTCGAGGAGTACGTCGGCGAGCGAGCCGGGCTCGCCGTGCGTGCTGACAGCAACGTGGTGGACGGTACGCTCGCCGGCCTTCTCGCTGACCGCGCCGCAATCGGTGCACTACTCACCGAGGCACTTGAGGCCGAGGGTGCAGCATGAGCCCGCACGGCCGCACGAAGGGCGAATTCCCGCTTGGCGGGACTGAGTGCCGCGGCTCCGGGCCCGCCTGCGCGGACCTGGACGGCACGAAGGCCAGCCGCGTCTCGCGGCTGGCAAGGCGCAGCGCCAAGGGTGCACCATGAGCCGCGCTTTCGTGCGTCGCATCGCCGGGCCAGTGCTCGAGGCCGAGTCCGAGGGACCATTTTGCTTGCGCGAGGCGGTGCGCGTTGGGCCGGATCGACTTCTGGGCGAAGTGGTGAAGCTCGACGGCCGCTCGATCGTTGCGCAGGTGTACGAGGACACAACTGGCCTCAAGCCAGGCAGCGAGGTACATGGCGATGGCGAACCGCTCTCGATCCGCGTCGGTCCCGCTCTTCTCGGTCGGATCTTCGACGGGCTGCTGCGGCCGCTGTCGGGCGCCCCGGACCGTCTCGCGCCCGGCATGCGCGAGGCAGCTCCCGAGCGCTTTGCGTTTGAACCTCGAGTCGCGTCCGGCGACCGCGTCCCAGCCGGCGCTGAGCTCGGCGACGTTTGCCTGCCGAGCGGGCGCAGGCTCAAGGTGCTCGTGCCGCCGGGAGTCTCCGGGCGCGTGAGCTTCATCGTGGCCGCAGGCGAGTACAGGGACGACGAAGCGATTGCGCGGATCGTGACGTCCGGCGGCACGGAAGAAGCGGTCGCGATGAGCCATGCCTGGCCGGTCCGTGAGCCGCGTCCGATTGCACGACGACTTTCCACCGGTACGCTGCTTGTCACCGGGCAGCGCGTCCTCGATTCGCTTTTTCCGGTGGCGCTCGGCGGCAAGGCCGCGATCCCCGGCGGCTTCGGCACCGGCAAGACCGTGCTGCTCGAGGCCCTCGCGAAAGGTTGCGCTGCAGACGTGATCGTCTACCTCGGCTGCGGCGAACGCGGCAACGAAATGGCGGGCGTGCTCGACGAGTTCCCGCGGCTCTCCGACCCGCGCAACGGCCGCCCTCTGATGGAACGGACCGTCATCATCGCCAACACCTCGAACATGCCGGTGGCCGCGCGCGAGGCAAGCATCTACTGTGCGATCAGCGTGGCCGAGTACTTCCGCGACATGGGGCTCGACGTCGCATTGATGGCGGACTCGACGAGCCGCTGGGCCGAGGCGCTGCGCGAAGTGTCGGGTCGCTTCGGCGAGTTGCCCGGTGAGGGTGGCTACCCGGCCTACCTCGCGAGCCGCCTTGCAGATTTCTACGAGCGTGCCGCACGGGTTGAGACCCTCGGCGGCACGAACGGCTCGGTCACCGTGATAGGCGCGATCAGTCCGCCCTCGGGCGATTTCTCCGAGCCGGTGACGAGCCACACGAAGCGCTTCGTCAGGAGCTACTGGGCGCTCGATGTGAAGCGCGCACAGGCACGCTTCTATCCCGCGATCCATCCTCTCTCGTCGTACGCCGAGGACGCGCATGTCTATGCACCATGGTGGTCCGCACAGGGCAACCCGCGCTGGCTGGAGCTCAGGCGGAACTTCCTCACGCTGCTCGATGAGCAGGCGCGGCTCGAGCGCATGGCACGCATCATCGGCAAGGACGCTCTGCCGGTGCGACAGCAGGTGAGGTTGCTCTGCGCCGACCTCGTGAACGAGGCCTTCCTGCGGCAGAACGCGTTTGCGCCCAAGGACCGCGTTGCAAGCCCTGCGAAACAGGGGGCGATGATGCAGCTCGTGGGGAGATTCATAGAACGCGCCGAGGGGGCACTCGCTCAGGGGGCAACGCCGACGCAGCTGGCGGCCCTCGAATGCCTGCGACCGCTCGCGCGCATGGGCGAGGAGGTCGGCAGCGATGAGCTCGAGCGCTTCGATGTACTGGGGCGCGAGATCGAGCGGCAATTCGACCTGCTCGCAGACGAAATGGACGCAAGAGATGCCACCGCGGCTGCTCGCTGAGGGCGCCGCGCGGCGGCTCGAGGGCCCACTGCTCTTCCTCGAGCGCACGCTCGACGTAGGCCTGAATGCGGCTGTCGAAGTGCAAGGGCCGGATGGCCGGGTGCGCCTCGGCCGCATTGCGGCCGTCGACTCCGCCATGCTAACCGTCGAGGTCCTCGAGTCCACCAGCGGCCTTCCCCTCGAGGGCACGGTCGTACGCTTCCTCGGTGAGCCGCTCAGCTTCGCCCTCGGTCCAGCCATCCTCGGACGCGTCTTCGACGGCATCGGACAAGTGATCGACGATGGGCCGCCGGTGGCCGCGCACCGGCGTTTTCGCATCGATGGCCAGCCGTTCAACCCCGTCTGGCGCGAACCACCGCGCGACTTCATCGAGACCGGCATTACAACAGTCGACCTGATGAACAGCCTCGTGCGCGGCCAGAAGCTGCCGGTATTTTCTGGCGGGGGCCTGCCGCATGACCGGCTCGCTGTCGAGATTGCGACGCATGCGCGCCTGCCGGATGACGACGCCGGCGACTTCGCGATCGTCTTTGCTGGTATCGGGCTCGCCCACGACAGCGCCGAGTTCTTCCGCGCAAGCCTGGAGCGCAGTGGTGCGCTCGAACGTACCGCTGTCTTCCTCAACCTTGCGAGCGATTCCTCGACGCAGCGCCTGCTCACGCCACGCTTTGCGCTCACCGCGGCCGAGTACCTGGCCTTCGTCGAGGGCAAGCACGTGCTCGTCATCCTCACCGACATGACGAACTACTGTGAGGCACTGCGCGAGGTGTCGAGTTCGAAGGGCGAAATTCCGAGCCGCAAGGGCTTCCCCGGCTACCTCTACTCCGATCTCGCGACGATCTTCGAGCGCGCCGGATGTCTCAGGGGCTCGAAGGGAACGCTCACCCAGCTCTCCATCCTCACGATGCCCTCGGATGACATCACGCACCCGATCCCGGACCTCACCGGTTACATCACCGAGGGGCAGATCGTGCTTTCGCGTGATCTTGACCGGCGCGGCGTCTACCCGCCCGTGAGTGTGCTGCCGAGTCTCTCGCGGCTGATGAAGGATGGCACGGGCGGCGACTACACGCACCCCGATCATCCTGCCCTTGCGAGCCAGCTCTACGCGGCCTACGCGCGTGCGGTGCAGACACGCATCCTCGCGAGCGTCATGGGCGAGGAAGGCCTGGCCGAAGCGGACCGCCGCTACCTTGACTTCGGCGACGCGTTCGAACAGCGCCTCGTCCATCAGGATGGCGCGCGACCCTTCGCCGAGAGCATGGCGGCGGGCTGGCGGCTCCTGCGCGAATTGCCGCACACGGAGCTCACGCGCCTGTCCGACGCTCAAATTGCAGCACACCTCCCACCCTGACCATGTCGGACGAAGCCCCCAGCCGCAACCTCATCCTCGAATACCGCGAGGAACGGCGCACGATGGCCGAGGGCCACGCCTTCCTTGAGGAAAAGTGCCTGATTCTCGCCGGTGAGATCCTGCGCGAACTTGCGCACCTGCAGGCCCTGCGCCGCGAAGCGCGATCCACCGCTGCGCGCGCCGCTGCCGCCGTCGCCGGTGCCATTGCGTGCCACGGTCTGGAGGAACTCTCCATCCTCCCTGTTCCCGACCTATCGGTCGCGCGCCTCGCCCTCGAGCGCCGCTCCGTGATGGGGGTTCCGGTGGTAACGGCCGCGCTGGTCGCGGAGAACGTCGACGCTCCGACCGCCGCGTGGAGTTCGCCCGAGTCCCGGTCTGGTCGCGAAGCGATCGCGGAACTGCTCACCGTTTCCACGCGGCTTGGCGCTACAGCCGGCAACCTCGAACGTCTCTCTGAGGAATACCGCAAGTCGATCTGCCGCGAGCGCGCCCTCGACGACGTTCTCATTCCAGAGATGGACCACCGGCTCGCCGACCTCGAGACGCGGCTCGAGGATCTTGAGCGCGAAGATGCAATCGGGATGCGCCTGGGGCGGTAGTCCGGGATCAAGAGATGGCCACTCCTCGCCGAAGCCACAAAGCGCGCGCGTGAATATTCGACAGGCAATTTGGAACATTTGCCCATTGCGGCCGTTGATCGGCCGGCGTCTGATACCCCAGGTCTTCAGTTGGGAGTGTCATCATGCGCGGGATTTTCATCAGCTATCGCCGGGACGATGCGGAAGGACAGGCGGGACGCCTGTTTGACGACCTGAGCGCGCACTTTGGCCGCGACGCCGTCTTCATGGATGTGGCAGGCATCAAGAAGGGGCTGGATTTCCGACGCATCATCGACGAGCACGTCACATCGTGCGGTGTCTTGCTGGTCATCATCGGCAAACGGTGGCTGGGCGCGACGGACAGCAAAGGCAAGCGGCGTCTGGACGACCCCAACGATTTCGTGCGGCTCGAGACCGCGGCGGCACTTTCGCGTGACATTCCGGTCGTGCCTGTACTCGTTCACGATGCTGTCATGCCCACCGAGCAGGAGCTGCCTGACGTACTGAAGGAACTCGCGTTTCGCAATGGCACCGAACTCACGCACGCGCGCTGGGACTCGGACGTGAAGTTGCTGATCGAAGACCTCAGACCATACCTTGAAACGTCGGGGGTGGCCGAACCCGCGATGCAGCCCACGCGTGACCAACCATCCTTCGCTGCAGTACGGTCGACGGCGCCGGTAGATGAACGGGCCACAGCCAGTCGTTCACTGTGGATGGTGGCCGGGGCCGCAATGGTCGTTGCCGGCGGCGCGACTTTCGGTTATCACCTTTGGCAGGATCGTCCCACTGCGCAAGACCGTAGCGTGGTAGCAGTGCAAGTTTTCTCCGCCACCGAGGCACAACGCAGACCTGACAACACGGCTGCGACGCCCGCGGTTGCCACTCCGCTCGTCGCCGCCAAGCCCGTACTGAAAGCGTCAGACGAACCCGGCAGGCTCGATCCGACGGCAGCTCAGGTCGAAACCGACAGGGCCGCCGCGGAAAAGGCTGCCGCTGATAAAACCGCCGCTGAGAAAGCCGCCGTCGAAAAGGCCGCCGTTTCAAAAGCCGTCGCTGAAAAAACCGCTGCCGAGGCAGCCGCGAGGGCCGCCGCAGCAAGGAAAGAGGCGGATGAAAGGCGCAGGCGTGAGGAGGCCGAACGCGCGACGCAACTAGCCGAAGAACAGCGCAGACGAGACGAGGACGCCAGACGAATCGCACTGGAGCAAGCCGAGCAAAAGCGGATCGCCGCAGCGCAAGCCGAACAAAAGCGGATCGCCGCCGAGCAAGCGGCCGCAGCCAAGATCTTCACGGATATCGCCACATCGGTGATCGGCGGCAGGATGAACAACCGTCGGTAATATGGGTCGTGTCTCGACTCAGGGCGAATCGCTTTCGACGGGCCGCGTTGACCCGCGGTTCGGGTTTCCTGTCTCGCTCTGCAGCTTCTTCTGACCAGAAACACGATGCCGCGCCAGGTAATGCGGCGTGCGTGCTTTCGGCAGCTTGTAGACGAAGTGGTAACGCGCGACGTGGTAGCTCGGGTCGAAGCCGTAGAAGTTGAGCTTCATGCGCGCGAGTTCCTCCTCGCGGTAGCGTTCGAGGGGCTTTGCGGCCTCATCGTGCTCGCGCTCTGCGCGCTTGGCAGCCAGGAGTTCGCGGAAACGACGGATCGGCTGCCATCGCCTGCGCACGCGTTCAGGGCGGCGGTGAGGAAGATGCGCGGCTCCTTCTCGAATTGCGCGTCCGCGAGACCGCAGGGCCACTGCCTCCTGACCGCCCATCGGCAGGCGCCGCACGGTGATCTCGCGCGCCCTCGCCTCGCCGACACGCCGCGGCAGCAGGTAGGTCCAGTATTCCGACCCGTAGAGGTTGCCCATCCCCTTGTAGTGCGGATTGAGGACGACGCCATTGCGCAGCCACACGCGGTCCGCGGCCAGCGCGAGGAAGACCCCGCCCGCGCCGGCATTGCCGCACAGCGCGGCGACGGTCAGCCGGTCGGTCATCGTCACGATCTCGCGCGCCACGTCGTCGATCGCGTTGATGTTCTCCCACGACGCATCCGCCGTCCGGCCGGTGGCCTCGATCGCGTTCAGGTGGATGCCGTTCGACCAGAAGTCCGGGCCCGCCGGCGAGCAGCAGCACCTTCGCGGGGCGCGATCTGGCGAAGCGGATCGCCGCGAGCAGCCGCCGACACTGTTCGGTGGACATCGCGCCGTTGTGGAAAGCGAAATGCAGCACGCCGACCTCGCCGTGCTGTTCGTAGCGGAGCTCGCGCCACGTGGGCCCCGACCTTACTTCGGGCGCGTCGAGCGCGAGCGTCGACTCGGGCACGCCCGCCAGCGCCTCGCCCAGCACCTGCGCGGCCGGGAGCTTGAGCGTGGGCTCGTCGCCTTCGGGCATCGCCCTGAGGTGCGTGATCCAGACGGCACCGTCGATCGTTGCGCGCAGGATCGCCCCATCGCGCGTGGCGATCACCGCGCCCGGCAACTGGACCGCGCAGCGTCGCTTCTTCATGCGCGCCGAAGAGATACACATCTCGTCCCAGCACCTTGTCGCGCACGCCGGGGAAGCCATCGGCGGCGTGGATCTTGCGCAGCACTGTCTGCGTGTCGTCGCGCGCCCAGTCGATGGCGCGGTCCGCCTGCTTCATCACGGCGACGAGATCTCCCACTGGCTACCGCGCCGAGATCCGACGCCGGACACGGACGCGCCCCGCGCGCAAGCTTGTCCAGCGCCTCGCGCACGCAGACGACCGCGGCTTCGGTCACCTCGCGGCGATACAGGCTGCTCTTGGGGGCGAGGCGCATCGGGAATTTCGCATGGGCCCACACCGGACCCGCGTCCATCTCGGCCACGGCCTGCAGCACCGTGACGCCCCACTCGCGCTCGCCCTCCTGGATCGCCCAGTCCAGCGACGAGGGCCCGCGGTCGCCTGGCGGGCCGGGGTGCACGATCAGGCACGGAGTGCGCGACCAGACATCTTCGGCAATGGCGCGCTTCAGGAAGGGAGCCACGATCACGTCCGGCTTCGCGAGCGCCACCGCCTCGCGCGTGACCGCGTCGTTCACGTCGAACTCGATCGCCACCTCGTGGCCCGCATCGGCAAGCTCGACGAAGAGGCGCTGCGCGAGCGCGTTGAAGGCGTGGGTCAGGAACAGGACTTTCATGCTTCAACCTTCCTTATCCGCTCAACAGATGCGCGGAAGCTGCTCGCCCGCCAGCCAATCGACCATGCGCCGCCCGCCGAAGCCGGTCTTCATCTGCACGAAGTGGTGCGCGATCGGCGACAACGTGGCCGATGAGCGCGCCATCGCGGCCCAGCGGATGCGGGCGCATCGCCTCCAGCACCTTGTCGGCATCTTCGGCGGCGCAGATGGCGACGAGCTTGCCTTCGTTGGCGACATACAGCGGATCGAGCCCGAGGAACTCGCACGCGGCCGCAACCTCTGGCTTCACCGGTATTGCACGTCTCCGTTAGGCGCATGCCCACCTTCGACTGGCGCGCGATCTCGTTCAGCGTCGTCGCCAGCCCGCCGCGCGTCGGATCGCGCAGGCAGTGGATGCCGGGAACCGCCTCGATCATCTGCGCCACCAGCGTGTGCAGCGCCGCGGTGTCGGAGCGGATCGTCGTCTCGAACGTCAGGTTCTCGCGCAGCGACATGATCGCGACGCCATGGTCGCCCATCGTCCCGGAGACGAGGATCGCGTCGCCCGCACGCGCGCGGTCGCCCGAGATCTCGATGCCGTCGGCCACGACGCCGACTCCGGTGGTGTTGATGAAGACGCCGTCGCCCTTGCCCTTCTCGACCACCTTGGTGTCGCCGGTCACGATCGGCACGCCCGCCGCGCGCGCAGCCGCCGCCATCGATTCGACGATGCGCTTCAGGTCCGCGAGCGGAAAGCCCTCTTCGAGGATGAAGCCCGCGGTGAGGTAGAGCGGCTGCGCGCCCGCCATCGCGACATCGTTGACGGTGCCGTGCACCGACAGGCAGCCGATGTCGCCGCCGGGGAAGAAAAGCGGCGAGACCACGTGGCTGTCGGTGGCGACCACCAGCCGTCCGCGCGGCATCGGCAGGCGCGCCTGGTCGTTCATTTCGCCCAGCCACTGGTTGTCGAAGGCGGCGACGAAGAGCTCTTCGACCAGTTGCGCCATGGCGCGCCCGCCGCCGCCGTGGGTCATGTCGACGACACCGCGCTTGAAGTCGACCGGGCGGACGTAGTCCTTGCGCACGGACTTCATTCGGCGACCACTTCGGCGGCGACCTCGGCGGCACTCTCGACAGTGCGGTCGGAGTAGCGGCCGTAGGTGTAGTGCGCGGCGCACGCGCCTTCCGAGGACACCATGCAGGAGCCGATCGGCGTCTCCGGCGTGCAGACCGTGCCGAAGACCTTGCAGTCGAGTGGGCCTCTTCACGCCGCGCAGGATCGCGCCGCACTCGCACGCCTTGTTGTCGGGCACCGAGCGCTGCAGCACGTCGAAGCGGCGCTCGGCGTCGAAGGCGCGCCATTCGTCCTTCAGCTTGAGCGCGCTGTAGGGCACCTTGCCCAGGCCGCGCCACTCGAAGGCGCGGCGCAGCTCGAAGACGTCGGCGACCAGCGCCTTGGCCTTCTGCGTTGCCGCTCGCGCGTCACCGCGCGGGTGAATTCGTTCTCGACCTCGGCGCGGCCCTCGTTCACCTGCCGCACCAGCATGAGGATGGCCTGGATCACGTCGAGCGGCTCGAAGCCGGCGATGACGACGGGCTTCGCGTACTCCTCGGCGAAGTATTCGTAGGGCTGGCTGCCGATGATGGTCGAGACGTGCGCCGGGCCGACGAAGCCGTCGATCACGACCGTGCCGAGGTCGCGCACTTCGGGCGACTCGAGGATGTGGGCGATGGCCGACGGCGTGAGGACGTGGTTGCAGAAGACGCTGAAGTTGTTGAGGCCGAGCGCGGCGGCCTGCTGCACCACCAGCGCCGTGGGCGGCGTGGTGGTCTCGAAGCCGATCGCGAGGAACACCACCTCACGCGCCGGCTCCTCGACGGCGATGCGCAGCGCGTCCGCGGCCGAGTAGACCATGCGGATGTCCGCGCCCTGCGCCTTGGCCTTCATCAGCGACAGGCCGCCCGAGGCCGGCACGCGCATCGTGTCGGCGTAGGTGCACGAGCACCGCTTTGTGGCGGATCGCGAGGTCGATCGCCGCGTCGATGCGACCGATCGGCAGCACGCAGACCGGGCAGCCAGGTCCGTGCACCATCGACCACGTTGGGCGGCAGCAGGTCCTTCACGCCGTAGCGCGAGATTGCATGCGTGTGGCCGCCGCAGAACTCCATGAAGTGGTACTGGCGCGCGCCGGATCGGCCTCCTCGCGGATGCGCGCGGCGATCCGTCTTCGCCAGGTCGCCGTCGCGGAATTCGTCGACGTATTTCATGCGGCATCCAGGCCGGCGAACAGTTCGAGGGTTTTCTTGGCCTCAGCGGGGTCGAGCTTCTGCAGCGCGTAGCCGACGTGGACGATCACGTAGTCGCCCACCGCGACGTTCTCGACGAGCGCCAGCGAGATTTCCTTGCGTACGCCGCCCAGGTCGATGATCGCGAGCTCATCGCTGCGCAGTTCGACGACCTGGCCGGAAGGGCGAGGCACATGTCAGGACATCCTCTCGATCGCGACCCACGCCTGCCCGAGCGCGATGCCGCCGTCGTTGGCCGGCGCCTGGCGCGCCTCGAGGACGGTCAGGCCCAGAGCCGCGAGACGGCGTGCGACAGCCCCGCGAAAGGATGGCGTTCACGAAGCAGCCGCCACCGAGCGCGACGGTCGCAATGCCCTCGCGCGCAGCTGCCGCGCTGACCCATTCGGCGAGCGCCTCGATCGAGCGTCGCGTGGAACAGCGCGGCGCCGAAGCCCGCGTTGTGCAGGTCGGCCAGCCGCTCGGCGAGCGGCAGCAGGTCAAGATTGCCGTCCGCGTCAATGCTGAACGCGGAGCGGTCGGGCTCGACCGCCCCATGCGCCTGGGCGAGCGCCTCGAGCTGCATCGCCGCCTGGCCTTCGAATGCGTTCATCTCACGCACGCCGAGCAGCGCGGCAGCGCCATCGAACCAGCGCCCGGCCGAAGACGTCTCCGGGCAGTTCACGCGTTTCGCCAGCATGTCGGCAACCGATGCCGCGGCCTGTCGCGGAAAGCGGCTCGGCGATCTGTTCGTTCGCGGCCCATCGCATGCAGGAGCGATGCGGCCACGCGCCATGGCTCGCGCGCCGCGCGGTCGCCGCCGGGAAGCTGAAGGCGGCCGCAGGTGCCCGAGCCGCGGGAAGTCGCCCCGCTCCACGCGCAGCAGCTCCCCGCCCCACGCGGTGCCGTCGGTTCCAAGGCCCACGCCGTCGAGCGCGACCCCGATCACCGGGTCGGTCGACTGCCATGCTCCGCGCACACCGCGGCGATGTGCGCGTGGTGGTGCTGGACGGCGATGGCCGGAAGGCCGCGCTCGCGCGGCGAAGCTGCGCCGCGAACCGCGTGCTGTAGAAGTCCGGATGCAGGTCGTGCGCGCAGGCGACGGGCTCGACCTCGAGGATCTCGAGCAGGTGCTGCACGGCTTCGTCGAGCGCTTCGCAGCTCGCGGCGTTGTCGAGATCGCCGATGTGCGGCGACAGGAAAGCCTCGTCGCCGCGCGTCACGCACACCGTGTTCTTGAGCCAGGCGCCGGTCGCGAGCACCGGGGGACCGGTGCGCGGCAGGCGGATCGCCCGCGGCGTGAAGCCGCGCGCGCGGCGCACGAAGGCCGGACCGTCGGGCGCGGGACGCACGACGCTGTCGTCGCAGCGCGCGCAGATGTCGCGGTCGTGGACGACGAAGGCATCGGCGATGCCGGAGAGCCGCCGCACCGCCTCGTCGTTGCCGGTGACCAGCGGCTCGCCGCCCGGATTGGCGCTCGTCATGACCAGCACCAGCGCCTGAGGCTCGTGAGCCACGCCGTCCGCCCGCGCGCCGCTTGCTGCGAAGAAGAGCAGGTGGTGCAGCGGCGTGTACGGGAAGCATCGCGCCCGAGCGTCGAGGCGCCGGGTGCCACGCCCGGAACGCCGCGTCGCATCCGGGGCGCTTGTCGAGGAGGACGATGGGACGCTCGCGCGACTCGAGCAGCGCGCGCGCGCTCGTCGTCGACGTGCGCGAACGGCGCGATGCGAGGCGACGTTCGCGAACATCACGGCGAAGGGCTTTTCCTCGCGCCCCTTGGCGGCGCGCAGGCTCGCGACCGCTTCGGCGTTGCGCGCGTCGCACGCCAGGTGGAAGCCGCCGAGGCCCTTCAGCGCCGACGAGCTCGCCGCGCTCGATCAGGCGCAAGGCCGCGGCGACGACATCCGGCTTCGGCTTAGCGCCGCGCCGTCGGCGCGCAGCAGCGTGAGCCGGGGACCGCAGACGGGGCAGGCATTGGGTTGCGCATGGAAGCGCCGGTCGAGCGGATCGCGGTATTCGCGCTCGCACGCCGGACACATCGCGAAGGGCGCCATCGTCGTGCCCGGCCGGTCGTACGGGAACGCGTTGCGTGATGGTGAAGCGCGGCCCGCAATGGGTGCAGTTGGTGAACGGATAGCGGTAGCGCCGGTCCGCGGGATCGAACAGCTCGGCGAGGCACTCGGGGCAGGTGGCCGCATCGGGCGTGACGGGCGTGGCCGCCGCGCCCGCCGCGGCTCGACTGCGATGGTGAAGCCGCTGCGTCGCTTCGAGCGGCCGCGAGTCTCGCGCTCGACGCGCTCGACGCGCGCGAGCGGCGGAGCGTCGCAGGCCAGGCGGCGCGCGAACGCCTCCAGCCGCGTGCGGCTCGCCCTGCACCTCGACCAGCACGCCCTCGGCGTCGTTCAGCACCCAGCCGTCGAGCTCGAGCTCGCAGCGCGAGGCGATAGACGAAGGGACGGAAGCCCACGCCCTGCACCGTGCCGCGCACGCGAACGCGCCGGCGCTCGCGGACGCGGGTCGGGGCGAGCACGGAGCGTCCGCCATGCCGGTGTCAGGCTGTCGTGGCCACGCGGACCCCGACGCCTCGACCGTGCGCCTGCCGTTCGCGCGCGTCGCGCGCACCTTCGCGCACCCAGTCGAGCCAGGCCGCCATGCCCTCGCCCGTCGTCGCGGACAGGCGCAGCACCTCGATCGACGGGTTCACGCGCCGCGCGTTGGCCTCGCAAAGGTCGGCGTCGAACTCGAGGTACGGCAGCAGGTCGCACTTGTTGAGGAGCATGAGGCTCGGCGGCGGCGAACATGTCGGGGTACTTGAGCGGCTTGTCCTCGCCCTCGGTGACCGACAGCACCACCACCTTGTGCGCCTCGCCGAGGTCGAACGCCGGCGGGACAGACCAGGTTGCCGACGTTCTCGATCATCACCACGCTGTCGTCGGCGGGCTCGAGGTGCTCGAGCGCGTGGCCGACCATGTGCGCGTCGAGGTGGCAGCCCTTGCCGGTGTTGATCTGCACCGCGCGGCGCGCCGGTGGCGCGGATGCGGTCGGCGTCGTGCGAGGTCTGCTGGTCGCCTTCGATCACGGCGATCGCCGGGCTCGCCCTGCAGGCGGCTGATGGTCTCGACCAGCAGCGTGGTCTTGCCCGAGCCGGGGCTGGACACCAGGTTCAGCGCGAAGATGCCGTGCTCGGCGAAGCGCCGGCGATTGGCGCGCGGCCTCGGCGTCGTTCGCCGCGAGGATGTCGCGCTCGATCGTCACCGCGCGCGAAGGGGCGAGCAGGTGGTCGTGCGAATGCAGCGCGTGATCGTGGCCGGCGTCGTGCGGATGCGCATGCTCGTGGCATGCACGTGCCCTGCCGTCGACCCTCACCTCGTCCGTCCCGCAACCGCATGTCGTGCACATCGGCGTTCTCCCTTGCCCCTATGCGACTTCCAGTTCCTTCACCCGCATCTCGGTCCCGCCGCTCACCTGCAACTGGCTGACCGCCGCAGCGCGGGCACGGGTCCACGCGCGAAGCGCAGCGGCACGCTCGCACAGCAGCCGAAGCACCACGCCTGCCCGGGCGTCTCGTCGATCTCGAGCCGCGCGCCGTTCGGCCACGCTGCCGCGCACCACCGACTCGAAACAGAAGCGCAGCGCCCGCGTCTCCACCGCGGCGAGCTGGCCGATCTCCAGGCGCACCGCGCGCACCGCGCGGATGCCTTCGCGCCGCGCCGTCTCCTCGACGATGCCCAGCACGCCCTCGGCGATCGACATCTCATGCATGGCCGACCTCCAGCCGCCAGGCCACGCACGGGTCGAGCGACGACACGATCCAGCCCGCCGGCGCGCCGCAATGCGCTTCAGTCGTGGCCGGCGCAGGCCGCGCAGTCCGCCGCGACGAAGCGCGCCGCGCGGATGGAAGTTCCATTCGGTGGGCGCGACGATCCGGTAGCGCGCGACGCGCGCGGTGTCGCCGACGTTGCGGCCGCCATCTGCGCATTCGATCAGATGCAGCACCGCGCCGCGCGCGGTTTCCACCCAGCCCAGGCCGCGGCCGTCGCCCAGCGCGCGGCGTCCGGCGATCGGCGTGCCAAAGCCGCGGCCGATCACGATGCGAGCGAGTTCGGTCAGGCGTGCGACCAGCCTCGTCAGCGTGCCGTGCCCGTACGCGCGAATTGCGGCCGCGACGCGAGGCACGTGCTGTGCGCGCGCGAGCGCGCCGGTTTCAGCTGCCTGGCCGGCCCAATGCGGCGCGCGCTCGAACTGCGGATCGAGGAACAGGCTTGCGGTGACAGTCTCGAATGTGGCCTCGTTGGCGAACGAGGGCAGCAAGGGTGTGACGCTGGCACCCTGACGCGGGTTGTCCTGAAACACTGCGCACAATAATTGCGCGGCAGGCGTGCGCGCGGCGTCGAGCCAGCGCTCAAGTGCGAGCAGGTCTGCGTCGAGCCACGACTCGCAGGCCTCGCCCAGCAGTTCGCGTTCGATCACGGCGCGCAACGCGGTGCGGTCGTTGTTCGCGAGCGCGCCGCGCACGCGAACCAGCGTGTCGGCATCAGGTTCCGTGCCCAGCGCGCGGCGCCAATCGATCAATGCACGCCACAGCGTGTCAAACGCGACTTCGGCGTACAACGCCGGCTCGAGCGCGGCGACATGTTGCGTCGACATGGTGTCGGCGCGCGGTGTGGATTCGGCGCAGGCGGTGGCCGCCAGTTGCGCGGCCACCGCCTGCGCGCGTCCGCAGATCGAATACAGGCGCGGCACGAGCGCCACGGCGTCGCCGACCGATTTGCCGCTGAGCACGCGTCCGGCCACGGCGGGCCGCGTCGAGTCGATGCCCACGGCGGCAACGGCGCCATCGCGCACGTCGATGCGAACGGTGATGTCGCCTTCGATGCTCATGCGCCGCTCATGTCCTATCCGCGGCGGCGTCGGGAGCCTTGGGTTCGCGCCCAGACCAGCGCCCGCGCAGGAAGTCCCGCTTGGACACCACCACGTCCGTGGCTGCCGCCTCACCGCTGCGTTCGATCTCGGCTTGTTCGCGTTCGAGTTTCTCGGCTGTCGCCGCCGCGTCCTGCTGCAGCGTGACGGGTACGGGACCGATCGCGATGTCAGTGGCCTCGACGTTGCCCTTGTCGAACAGCGCGGTAAGGCAGGCCAGCGCCGTTGCCTGCGCGCCGGCCTGATCGGCGAACTCGAACATCGGCGAGAACAGCGAACACATCAGCGTTTCGCCGTGCCGGCCATCGCCGAGCAACGCTTCGCGGCCGAAGATGAATTCGAAGCGGCCCGCGGGGAAAAAATGCGCCGCCTTCTCGCCGATGCGCAGTCGCGGCCATTGCGTCGGATCGGCCTCGGTGAGCACGAGGTTCATGCACCAGGGCGTCACCAGCACGCCGAGCCAGAACCCCTGCCAGCGGCGAAAGCCCACCGTCTCGACGCCGAGCGCGCCATTGAGGATCGGAATGCCCTCCATGCGCGTGCGGCGAATCGTCTCGTACGCTTGTGCGAGTGCCGCCGACGGGTCGGGCCGCACCGGGGCGTCCGGTGGTTCAACGGTGGTCGTCACCATCTCATCGATCCTGTGCCAGTTCAATCGCGGATCGGCAAGAATCCCGACTTCTCGCTGGTGCAGTTCGGGCACGACCAGTGCTGCGGCAACTCGGCGAACGGTGTGCCGGGGGGGATCTGCCACACCGGATCGCCCTCGGCCGGGTCGAACACGTGCCAGCAGATCTTGCATTCGAGCCGGGTCTCGGGCGGCAGCTTCGAAAGGTCCACCGAACCGAAGTTCTCGAACGTGTTCATGACGGCTGCGTGGTGCACGATTCATCGAGCCACGCAATCAGTTCGACGATGCGCGTATGGCTGTCCGCTATGTCGTCATCCGAGGCCAGCGCGACCTCCGGCAGGTCGACGATCTCGATCGTGTTCAGGATCATCGTCTGCATGCTGTTGAAGTACTGCACGCGCCACACGTCGCGCGTGCCGGTTGAGGTCACGCGGCAGTTGCCGAAGCTCTTCGACATGATGGCCACCGGGCCGACAGGCAGCGCGAGGTTCAGCACGCTGTGGTCTTCCGGCGTCAGCGGCAGCAGCGACAGATTGATCACATGCGCAGGGCCGGTTGCGTGCCCGTTGCTGCGGTTGGCGCGGCGTCGCACGTTTTCACGGATCTCGGTCAGCAATGCCGGCGAGTTCATCGCGCCCGCGGGCACATTGACAGGCGGCAGCGTCCCGGCCGCGGCGCTGCGCGCGATGTCCAGAACGATCTGCGGGATCGGGCCGGCCACCAGTTCATCAGCGACGAGCGCGCCGTTGGTGCCATAGCGCAACACGCGCCAAACGCCTGCGAACACGGATTCCTGAATGCGGATTTCGCTGTCTGTGCGCAGCCTGATGCTGACCTCGCCACTGCCCAGCACTTCATTCAGTGCATCGATCGCCGCGGGGTCGAGGTGCAGCAGGCTCGACGCGGGATGACCAGCGCCGTCCCAATGCGCCATCTTGCGCGCGAACTTGTCGAGGACCTTGCGCACGAGGGTGAGCGCCTGCGGATCGGCCTGCTCCGGCACCTGCGGCATCACGTAGGTCGACAGCGTTGACGGCAGGGGAAGGAAATTCAGCGGTTCGTCTTCGGGCGGCTGCGAGCCCGGGCCGACCATGCGAACCGGGGCGGGGAACGGTTTCATTGCTGGTCCTTCGCGTGCGTAATGCAATGGGTGGCGGGCGATGGGCGATCGTCCAACAGTGGTCAGTGGCAATGCGCATCGCGGTCGTCGCTACCGGCGGCGCGCACGGCGATGCCGACGCTGGGCGGGCGAGTGACCGGCGCCTGCATCAGCTGCGCTAGCGATTCGAGGTACTCGCTCCAGTCGCGCAGGCCGTCGATCGCGCCGACGTATCCGGCGCCGTCGGTGACGACCAGCGCCGGCCAGCGGCGGAAACCGTACTTCGGCGCAATCGCGGTGGCTGCGGCGGGCAGCAATACGCCAACCGACAGGTTCGGCGCGAACGCGCGCGCGAGTTCCGGCGCAATGACCGCGAGGTCGAGCGTTTCCTTCAGTCGATTCGGGTCGTCGAGGAACACCAGCAGCTTGCGCCCAGGCGCCGCGAGAAACACCTCAAACGTGTCAGGCGTGACGTTCGCATAGCCGAACTCCCTGAACAGGCGTTCGAACAGCGGATGCAGTTCGGGTGCGGGCGGCGGTTTGACCGACACCGATGCGGGGGCCAGGTCGGCGATGCTCATCGTGGATTCCTCAGGTGTTCGGGCAACTGCGGTTCGCGGCCGATCAGGTCAGGGAAGCAAGCCGAAAGGTCGGGCGGTGCGGCGCCGTCGGCCAGTGCCGCGTCAAGCGCACCAAGCGCGCGATTGATGTTGTGGGCTTCGTCTTCGTCAATCACACGTCGCGCCGCACCGTGAAACGCCAGGACCCAGATGCGGGCCGGCTGTGCGCCGACCAGCAGCATGTCGAGCTGTTCGCGGCGGCGGTCATGGCCCTCGCACCAGGCCATCAGCATGTCGGCGCCATCCGGCAACACCTGCATGGGAATGCCGATGCACATCAGGACAGCTCCCGGTTCGATTCAACACGCGATTTCAGGAAACGCGCATCGCCGATGCGGCAGGCGACCTCCGCCGGCGGCCGGCCGCTTTCGTAGGCATCGATCGCCAGCGCGGCGGCGTTTACGCTGCGCTCTGCATCGGCCGGATCGGCCGAACGCTCACGTGGCGCAAAGCCCCACGCGCGCAACTGTTCGACAGCGAGGTTCACCGCCTCGGGCACGCGCGCCTTGACTTCCGGCCGCAGGCTGCCGCCGAAGTCGGCCAGTTCGACCGGCTGCACGCCGATCAGCAGGATCGAGTCCGGCGCCCGCCCCAGGAGCCTGGCCAGCGCCAGCAACTCGGCAAAGTGCGTCTGGTGCAGGCTCATCTTGGTCGCACCCCATGCAGGGACGTCGTCGTCACGCACGAGTTGCAGCGCACCTGGCGCCAGCTTGAAGTCGATCGCGTCGAACAGGATCAGCCGGCGCGCGTCCATCACGCCGTTCAGCAGGTACAGGCCCTGGGTGCCGCCGTCCACCGCTTCGACGTCGGCCGGCAGCGCATAGCGATCGACCAGCGCTTCCACCGCGCGCACGCCAAACCCCTCGTCGGCCCACAGCACGTTGCCGATGCCGAGAATCAGGACTTCCACGCGACTCCCCCCGACCTGCACTTGTGGTTTTGTCCTTGCTTTAGCGACCGAGTAACCATGTAACGCTGCTCGTAACACGATGAGGCAATCTATGCTTCAACGCGGACTTGGCACTTGACCCGAATCAATCGACCACCGCTTTGGAGGTGTAGCCGACTGCGCCGGTAGGGATTCGGCGCGCCGGCGTCAGCGGCGAAACGTGCGCCAGCCGCTCAGCGTGGAATCGAGAATCGTTTGCCGCGACGTCAGGTGTTCGCGCACGACCGCATACACGTGCACGCTTCGTAACGTAGGCCGGGTTATCCGCGGCGTCATCCGCGACCGCGTGTTCGACGTGCACTCCCGAATCCGGTCTTGGTCGACGCGTGAGACGAGAGGCGAACGATGGGCCCGAGGTTTCCCCGTCTCAGTGTCTGTCCGAGGGGGATGCGAGGGATGCGCGCCGCCTACCGGCGACTCTTTCCAAGGCGCTCGTTACATGTTCTTGAGCCGGCGCACGGCTTCATTCAGATCCCACGCCGCCTGCAGCTGCATCCAGAAGATCGCGTCGTTGCCGAAGTAGATCGCCAGCCGCACGGCGGTGTCGGGCGTGATCGCGCGCCGGCCGCGGATCAGTTCATTCACGCGTCGACGCGAGATGCGCAGTGCTGCGGCCAGTTCGCCCTGGGTGATGCCGGCGGGTTTCAGGTACCGCGTTTCCAGGAACCGCCCCGGATGCGGCGGCGTGCGCGAGATGGACGCGCGCAGGCGCCGCTCGATGGCGCGCGACAGCGGCGCTTCAGACGACGCTGCGCGCATGGCGCCCGGACGCGCGGCGCCGTCGATGATCGATGCGAAGTCGCTCAAGAGAAGCTCAATCCTTGAACATCCGATGACCACTGATCATCGTGCTGATGTAACTCTGCTTGCTCATGATGTCCTGCCGGATCACCAGGTACACATGGATCAGCACGTAGATGATCAGCACCCACATCGCCACGTGATGCCACGTGTGCAGCGCCTGGCTGTCGCCGAACAGATGGCGTACCCAGCCGAACGTCACCGCGGCCCAGGAGCCCGCCTGCGTGCCTTCGGCATACAGCGCGAAGCCCGTCAGGATCAGAAACAGCATCGGCAGCGTAAACATGAAGAACGCCGACACGACCTCGAGTCCGTTCGGCCCTGCTGTACTGGGCACGTCTTTCTTGAGGAATAGGTAGTACTTGGAACGCAGCCATACGTCCTGCCAGATCGCCAGGTTGAACAGCGGCGGGAAGAACAACTCATGCGCGTACTTGTTGCCGACGATTGCCCAGTAGAAGCGCCCGATGAACAACACCGCCAGGATGTAGCCTGCCGCAAAGTGCGCGAAGCGCATGTAGCCCATCACGAACTGATCGACCGCCTCGCCCTGCACGTTGGGCAGGAACGGCACGCCGATGTAGAAGCCGGTCACCGCAAGCACGATGATCGACAGAGCCGTCAGCCAATGCCACAGCCGCACCGGCCATTCATAGACAAACACGGAGCGCATCGCTGTGGTGGTGCTTGCGCCGGGTCTGACTGCACTCATGGATGTATCTCCTGCGAACCGCATCCGTGGTCCACTCCCTCCCCGTCCAGGGAAGGGAGTGTTCTCTAGCGAACCATCACCGATACCAGCTCCTCGCCTTCCGGGCTCATCACATGCGTCGCGCACGCCAGGCACGGATCGAAGCTGTGGATCGTGCGCAGGATCTCAAGCGGCCACTCGGGCTTCGCCATCTTGGTGTTCATCAGACTCGCTTCGAACGCGCCGATCTGTCCTTTCGGATCGCGCGGGCTGCCGTTCCACGTCGTCGGCACCACGCACTGGTACGAATCGATCTTCTCGTCCTTGATCCTGATCCAGTGGCCGAGCGCACCGCGCGGCGCTTCCATGATGCCCACGCCCTTGGCTTCCTTCGGCCAGGTGGAAGGTTCCCACTTGGTGACGTTGGCCGTGTCAGTCTTGCCCAGCTTGATGTTGTGGATCAGCTTGTCGTAGAAGTACTTCATCTTGTGCGCGGCCCACGACGCTTCAAGTCCGCGTGCCGCGGTGCGGCCGAGCGTTGAGTGCAGCGCCGTGATCGGCACGTCCAGATCGTGCAATAGCTTGTCGACCGGTTCCTTGATTTCGGGCACGCCCTTCGCATAGCCGACGATGTAGCGCGCCAGCGGGCCGACTTCCATCGCGTGGCCCTTCCAGCGTGGCGCCTTGACGAACGAATACTTGGCCGACTCGTCAAGATTTTCGATCGCGGTCTTCTTGCCTTTGGTTTTCGGCCCGAGAACGAAGTTGGCTTCGGTGATGCCGTCCCACGGATGCAGGCCTTTCTGCTCGTCCGGATACTTGAACCATGAGTGCGTGACGAACTCCTGGACCTGGTCGGGTGCGCGCGGATCGACGTCCAGCACTTCCTTCAGGTTGCCGTTCAGGATCACGCCGGCCGGCAGCAGGCGGCTCTTTTCGTCGCCGACCTTGTCGGGGAAGTCACCGTAGGACATCACGTTCTTGCCCGACAGCCCGCCGCCGATCGCGCCCCAGTCCTTGTAGAAGCTGGCGATCGCCATCAGGTCCGGGATATAGACCTTGTCGATGAACTCGATGGTCTGGCTTGTGATGTTGGCGATCATGTTCAGCCGCTCGACGTTGATCGCGCTGACCGCGCCCACCGCATCCAGATTGATCGGCGCTGGCACCCCGCCCACCAGCCAGTTCGGATGCGGGTTCTTGCCGCCGAAAATGGTCTGGATCTTGACGATCTCTTTCTGGAAATCGAGCGCTTCGAGGTAATGCGCAACCGCCATCAGGTTTGCTTCCGGCGGCAGCTTGTACGCCGGGTGGCCCCAGTACGCGTTGCGGAACGGGCCTAGTTGCCCGGAGTCGACGAACTTCTTCAGGCGCATCTGCAATTCGCGGAAGTAACCGGGCGAGGACAGCGGCCAACTGCTGATCGACTGCGCGAGTTCCGACGTGCGTTTCGGATCGGCCTTCAGCGCACTGACGACATCCACCCAGTCGAGCGCGTGCAGGTGGTAGAAGTGCACCAGATGGTCCTGCGCGTACAGCACGCAGTGCATGATGTTGCGGATGATATTGGCGTTGTCCGGAATCTGGATGCCGAGCGCGTCTTCCACGCAGCGCACGCTGGCCAGCGCATGCACGCCGGTGCATACGCCGCAGATCCGCTCGGTGAACGCCCAGGCGTCGCGCGGATCGCGGCCCTTCAGTATCACTTCCAGCCCGCGCCACATCACGCCGCTGCTGACGGCGTTGCGGATCACATTGTCCTTGTCGAGGTTGACCTCGATGCGCAGATGACCTTCGATCCGGCAGATCGGGTCGACCACGATCCGTCTGCCGGAGTCGTCGATCTTGAAGCCTTGGGTTTCGTATGGCATGGCTTACTCCCCGCCTTTGGTCGTGTCGGTCGTCGACTTGCTCGACGCTCTCTTGATCGCGCTGACCGCGGCATGGGCGACGATGGCCGCGCCCACCACACCCGCGGCCACCGCGCCGATCTTGTCGGCGTTTTCTTCGACGCCGAACTGCTTGATGTCGGTCAGACGGTTGTAGAAGCCGCCCTTGTCCCAGAAATCGTCCTCCGAGCAGCCGATACAGCCGTGGCCGGACTGGATCGGAAAGCTCACCCCTTCGTTCCAGCGCACCGTCGAACAGGCGTTGTAGGTCGTCGGGCCCTTGCAGCCGACCTTGTATAGGCAGTAACCGGCGCGCGCGTTGTCGTCGTCGAAATGCTCGACGAACTGGCCCGCGTCGAAGTGCGGCCGGCGATAGCACTTGTCGTGTATCCGCTGCCCGTAGAACGCTTTCGGCCGGCCCTGGCGATCCAGACTCGGCAGCTTGTCGAACGTGATGATGTAGGTCACCACCGCGGCCATCACTTCGGCGATCGGCGGGCAGCCCGGCACCTTGATGATCGGCTTGTCGGTGATCACATGATGTACCGGCACTGTGCGGGTCGGATTCGGTTTCGCCGCCTGCACACAGCCCCAGCTCGCGCACGAGCCCCAGCTGATCAGCGCCTTCGCGTCCTTGGCGACGTGCTTGAGTTTTTCCGCGAACGGCTTGCCGGCCTGGAAGCAATACATGCCGTCTTCGCCGAGTGGCGGGTTGCCTTCGACCGCGACCAGGTAGTTGCCCTTGTACTTGGTGATGATCTCTTCGAGGATTTCTTCGGCTTGCGTGCCGGCGGCGGCCATCAGCGTGTCGTCATAGTCGAGCGACAGCAGTGTCAGCACCGCGTCCTTGGCGAGCGGATGCGCCGAGCGGATGAACGACTCGGAACAGCACGTGCACTCGTTGCCGTGCAGCCATAGCACCGGTACGCGCGGCTTTTCCTGCAAGGCCTGCGCAATCGCCGGCGCGCCGTTGGCGCCCAGTCCGAGCGACGCAGCGGTCAGGCTGCAGAATTGCAAAAAGCTGCGGCGCGTAACACCCTGCCGGCGCAGCAAGTCATAAAAGGTTTCGGTCATTTCCTTCTCTCCTGGCAATCGTTCGCCGATCAGACGCCCGCGAGCATCAGTCCCGCGCCACCTGCGGCCACCGCGGCCCCGGCCCAGCGAAGTGCGTCTCCCCTGACGGCAAGCGCGCCTGCGACGCCCGCGCCATGCAGCAGCGCCGTCGCAACGAGCATTCCGCCCAGGTAGGCGGCGATCGGTGCGCCCGCGACCTCCAGGCCATGCGCGTTGCCATGGAAGACAGCGAAGAGTGCGGCGATCGTCACGCCCGCGAGAACCGGCGTGCGCATGCCTGAAGCGATGGCGAGTCCGAGCACCACGACCGAGGCCGCGATCATCGGCTCGAGAGCAGGAAGTGCGAAGCCGGCAAAGCCGGCCAGGGCACCCAGCGCCATCGCGGCCACGAAGGCGAGCGGCACCGCCCAGTACGCGCGTACACCCTGCTGTGTGGTCCAGAGACCGATGGCCACCATCGCAAGCAGGTGATCGAGACCGGTGAACGGATGCACGAAGCCCGAAGCCGCGCCTCCGACCTCGTGGCCGTCATGTCCCCATGCCAGCGGCGCCGCGAAGACTGCTGCGACAAGGACGAAAGTACGCAGGGTAGTCAGTCGCCTCATGATGCCTCCGCAGTAGGGTGTCGATCTGAAGAAGAACTTTCCACCCGGCGACGCGAGGACCAATTGACGCGCATCAACCGCGGGTCAAGAAAGGAATTTCGTGTAACGGTCTGTGTTACTCGACAAACGTCTTGAGAGAACCCAGGTGCTCATCGGCAACGCTACGCTGGAACCTTGGGCTATCCCCTGCGGATACAACGAATGCGCCGAATGCACGATCGACACAGCCAGCATCGGGATTCGATCAACCGCTCCGGCCTCGCATGCTGGCCGCCTTCGATCAATCTCGTTCCAGAACCTCGATGCAAGTCCCGTCGGCCACGACCAGGGCCATGCGCACCGTCTTGTCGCTGCGAATCGAGCGCACCACCTGCGCGTAGCGCCGCACCTGGGCTTCGTAGCTGTCCCGCTCAGAGTCGGTCACGCGCCACTTGAAGTCGACGATCCAGAGTGCCTCGTCGGTCTCGAGCAGCCGGTCCACGCGCAGCAATTCACCGTTGGCGTCGACGAGTTCAAGTTCAGCGTGGGCTTTGCCGCTGAATATATGAGGCAGGCTGGCACGCACTCGCGCCGCGGCAGCACTCGCGTCCGCTGCCTGCGCGGAGGTCAGTCCGTTTACGCGCGCGATGCCTGTCACCGGCGTCGTCGCCCCGTGTTCCAGCATGGCGTGCCAGGCACGGCCGAGCCGCATCGCTACGGAGTCCTCGGCATCGTCCGCGCTTGAGCCGGTCGGCAGTGGCTCGGGCCGGAAGTCGCGCACGGTGCGCGTTGGCGCCTCCTTTCGTGACGGCTGTGCCGCCGCGGCTCCGGGCGACAGGTCCGCGGCGCATTGGAGGCGCGTGTACCAGGTGTCCTCGAGCTGGCCCCTGGCTGATTCGCAACCGGAGACGATCAGCACCTGTCGCGCCCGCGTGGCCGCCACGTACATCAGGTTCCAGTCCTCCTGCGCGCGCTGAGCTTCGTCCTCATCGAACCAGCGCGAGCGCGCTTCATCGCGCCAGCTCGCGCCGCGCGCTACCAGCGACACATGTTCCGGCGCGGCGGCCTGTGGCGGCCAGGAAATCAGCACGCTTTCGCTTTCGGGAGCTGCGGGCAAATGAGCGTCGGCGAGCACCGATGATCTCGGCCTCCAGGCCTTTGGCACCGTGGATCGTCATGACCCGAACCGCGTCGCCAGCGTCAGCGACCCCTTCGTCGGGTGCTTCGTCCGCAGCGTGTCGCTTGAGCAGCGCGAGTTCGTCGATGAAGCGCGGCAGGCTCGGATAGCGGCCGGCATCGATCGCGAGGGCCAGTTCCATGAAGGCATCGAGGTTGGCCTGCACCTGGGCATGCAAGGCGGACGGCACCACCACGGCATATCGGCGCCGAACGTCAGCTTCGAAGTAGATCTTGTCGAGCAAGTCATGCATCGGCAGCACACCGGCGAGGTCGAGCCAGCGCCGCAAGTGTTCCCTTGCTCGCGCCAAAGTCGCCGCAACGGGGCCGGTCAGGCTCAGAAGTCGCTCCCACCAACTGGCGCCGGAAGTTGCGGCGAGCTGTATCAGGTCCTCGTCGCCGCAGCCGAAGATTGGTGAGCGCAGCGCATGAGCAAGTTTGAGATCAGCCCCGGGGGCCGTCAGGAATTCGAGCAGCGCCATCAAGTCGTCTGCCTCGAGCGTGGCCAGCAGTCCACCGCGGCGGTCACTGACGAAGGGCAGGCCGGCATCGCGCAGCGCGCGCTCGTACTTGGGCAGGTGTGTCCGACCGCGTACCAGCACCACGACGTCGGACCAGCGCGCGCTCCGAGTCGCGCCAGCCTCGGTGACTTGCACTTGCGCTATCCAATGCGCGATCTCGTTGGCAATGACACGTCCTTCCCGATAACGCATGTCGCTGTCGCGTTCGGCCCGCGGCGTAGTCAGCACATCGCGCAGCACCGCGTCGACTTTCCCCGTACTCGCGACGGTTTCGTGACTGACCAGTGGCAGGAGTACGAAGGCGCCCTGCTCCGTCGCGACCGTGTTCTGCGGCTGATAGAGGGGGTTACGCCCGGGCAAGGCGCGGTTGAGTACCTCGATCAAGGTCCTTGCATTCCGGCGCGTGACGTTGGTGCGCAGGTTGGCGGCGGCAAACTCCCGATTCAGCAGGTCGCGCGCAGCCTCGAACACCCGAGGATCAGCCCGCCGAAATCGATAAATCGACTGCTTGGGATCGCCGACGATAAACACAGTCGGGCGATCGGCTGCTGCATCGGACGACTCACCGTCCTCGAGCGCACCGTAGGCAGCGAACCATGATCGCAGCACCTGCCATTGAAGCGGGTTGGTGTCCTGGAATTCGTCCAGCAGGATGTGCCGGTAGTGCGCATCCAGTCGCGCCAGCATGTAGGCCGCGTTGTCGGGGTCCCCCAGCAATTTGTGCGCGTACCACTCCAGATCCGTGAAGTCGAGCGCCTGCTGCTGACCTTTCAGCCGCTGGTAGGACTCAATCAGCAATCGACCACAAGTGAGCGCCGCTTGGTTCAGTTTCAGAGCGCGCGAGGTGCGGCGTACCGCCATCAAATCCTGCAGGTCGCCGACCACCTGCGCGTGCGCGTCCGCATAACGTTGCCTCTGCGCGTCGGTCGCGAGCTTCGGAAGGATGCGCTCCGGCTGCAACGCGACGATAGGTGTGAGTTTTCCCTTGGTCAGCACGAGCAGGCAGGCATCGCGAAAATCACGCGCAGGATCGGCCGGCGTCGATCCAAGCCACTCCCCGGCGCGCTCGATGGCCTGATCGATTGTCTTGAGCGGCTTGCCGACCGCGTGCCAGAGTTCTGCCAAAGCCCGGACCGCCTCGATGAAGTCCGGTTCGCGTACCCGTAAGCCGGGGTCGGTGTCGCCGGCCGCCCGCAGCGGTTCGAGTGATCGCTCGATGGCGCCAGCTTCGTCGCCAGCCGCAAAGCTCCACCATTCCGCGCGCTTGTCGAGGAACTGCAGCAGCAGTTTCCTCGCGGCGACGTCACCAACCTCATCGATCAGACTCTCCCATGCGGAACGCTCGGCCGCATGATCGGGGCGCACCAGCGCAGCGCTGAAGTGCAACCAGGCGTCGGCGCGCAGGCGGTCGGTGGCCTCGAACAGAACCGGCGCGAATGGGACACCGGACCCCAACGGCGCGCGCGCGATCAGTTGCCAGAACCAGCCATGAAAGGTTTCGATCGTCAACGGCACGCGCGCGGTAAGGACTTGCTCGTAGAGGCTGCGCGCTGGTTCGACAAGTTCTCGCGCAGCATCCTCCGACATGCCGCGCTGTTGCAGGATCGTGACGACCTCGCCGTCGTTCGCATTCGCCAGGTCTTTCAGGATCTTCAGCAGGCGCGAACGCATCTCCTGCGCCGCGCGTCGCGTGAACGTGATCGCGAGGATCGCGCCGGGTGCTGCGCCCGCCAGCAGCAGGCGCAAGACACGGCTCACGAGCAGCCAGGTCTTGCCGCTGCCGGCACAGGCCTCGACGACGACACTGCCTTGCGGATCGCACGCGCGCCGCGTGAACTCTCTCTCAGTGATCGCGCGGTCATCCGCCAGGTAGTCACTCATGCCACGCGACCGTCCCGATCGCCCTGCAGCAGATGCTCCGTATCGTCTTCCCAGTAGTCGCGTCGGCACAGACCGCGCATCTCGCAGTACTCGCACACCGACTTGGCGCCGATCGCCGGCAGCGCGGCGCCCTCGGCGATTCGTTGCAGATCAGCCCCCAAGCGGTCAGCCACCGAAGCCACCAGCTCGGTGAACGCCTGCGGCGGTACGACCGGCGTGACGCCCGACTCGTCGTCCTTCGCGCGATCGAAACTCAGGTACGCCGCCGAGGCGGCGCGGTCCGCCAGCAGAATTCCGTAGAACGGCAGCTGGATATCTTCCCCCGCCTCGACCAGGCCGCGCCTGAGCACGTCTGCGCTGCGCGCCTTGTAGTCAAGAACGAGGACGCGACCATCGTCCGGTTCGCTGGCCTGCGCATCAATCCGGTCAAGGCGTCCGATCAGCTCGATCTCGCGTCCATCACGCAGCACCAGTCTGCTCTGGTGCTTTTCCTCGCCCGCACGCCAGCGCCATCCCTTGGCTGCATGTTCCTGCAGCCAGGCAATGTAGCCATCGATCAGCCGATCGAAGCGGCGCTGGAACGCCAGCAAACCGGGCATACGCTGGAGCCGCGGAGTGAATACGCCCTGCGCAACTGTGCGCAAGCTGGTCGCAAGTTGAGCGTGGTCGGCAGCGCTGAAGTCGACCCCGCCCCAGTCGCGGTGGAAGCGCCGCAGCACTTCGTGCATCGCCTCGCCGAAGTCCCGCTTGTCAGGAAACTCGATCACATCCTCGAGTTCGACCAGGCCCAGCAGGCGCCGCGCATAGAACTGATAGGCACAGTCGACCAGGCTCTGGGCCTGGCTCGCCGACAGGCGTTCCGGCAGAAGCTGCTCCGCATTTGGCGCCGGGCGAACGGATGCAATACCTGCAACCTCGAATGACTCAACTGCCGCGGGGTGTGCAAGCTCTTCGCCGAACGCTCTCTGGGCCACAAACTGCAGGCGCTCCAGCAAGGGAGAAATGATGTTGGGTTCGGCGCCTTCATGCGTGCGCCAGGTGGCGACCACGCGGGGCGTGGATGCCAGCAGCGCCGCCAGCAGTACGGTCTGCGCGCGCATCGAGTCGTCCGCCGTTGCCAACCCGAGTTCCGCACGGACGGCATTCGACATGAAGAGCAGTTCGGCCGGTGCCGCAGGAAGGTGTCGCGCATCAGCGCCGATCAGCAGCACGGCGTCGAAGCCGCGCAGGTAGGTCGCAGCCAGGGAAACCAGGACCACCGGTGATTCGATCTGCCGATCGATGTAAGAAGCGTCCTCGAAACGTTCGGCGAGCAGAGCGCGAAAGTCGGCGAGCGTGGCGCGACCAGTGACTTCGCTCAAATCAGCTTCCAGCGCATCGAGCTCGCGCAGTACGGCCACGCCAACTGGATCGGCTGCCAGACCCGCGCGCATGCCGAGTGATTCAAGCGCTTCGTGCAAGGCTCGTGCCTGCGCAGCCAGCGTTGGCCCGGCACGCGACGCTGCCTGCACCTGGGAACCGATCAACCTGAGCACCTCGTGCGCACCGGCCACGGCTTCTGGTTCTTCCCCTGCCGAAAGATCGTCGAGCGCGCCAGTCATGGCGCGAGCGCCCTGCAGCGTGCCCGCCGCTCGAATGGCGCGCTCGAGCGCCGCGATTTCGCGCGCTTTTCGCGGTCGGTTCGCGAGCGTGAAGGTCGACTTGAGCCAGTCCAGCAGATCACGCCAGTACAGATCGTCGGCCACCAGGTCATACCAGCGCATCACGACTGCTGCGGCGCTGGTGGTCGAGAGCTTCCAGCCGTTCTCGTCGCGGACTCTGATGCGCGCGCGCTCCAGCAGGGCTCGTACGCGGCGCGCCGTCAGTCGATCGAGCGCAACCAGCGCGATCGATGAAAGGCCCTCGCGCAGCCAGTCCAGCACCTGCCGGGACACGGCGCTCGCCTCTTCCTCAAGCGTGCCGGATGACACGATCGATAGCGGTGTCGATAACTCAACCCCAGAGGCGTGTAGAGCGTCGGCGCGCTTCACAATCGTCACATCTGCGCCGGTTCCCGCCAGTTCCGGCCAGGCGGCTGCCAGCAACGGCCGCCCGGAAAGCACGGTTTCCAGGCCGGGCGCCAGCAGCAGGACCGGCGCGCGCCGGGCATAGCGTTGCAGGAAGGCGTCTTCCCAGGGCTTCAGGATTTCGGTTTGACCCAAGCATGACGAATTCGAGGCGGTATAGACCAGCGGCGCGGTAGCTTCATCCGCGCGTGTACCGAGCTCGCGCAACACTTGCGCCGGACCTTCGTCGGCCGAGCGTCGCGCTCGCCAAAGCTGCAATACCAGCTGTGCCTGCGGCTCCAGCGCGCGCGCAGCACGGCGCCGGTAGTGCCGCGCCAGGCTCGCCTGCAGTCGGCTGTCCAAGGCGTCCGGATCGTCGGCGGCGGCCCAGGTGAGTTCGTCGGCGAGCTCAGATACCCCACGGGCAAGTGCCCACAAGGTCGCAGGCTGCGCCCCGAAGGACGCGCGCACCCAGGCGTTGGCTCGCAGCGCTGAAAAATACTCAATGTGGGCAGGAGTGCCGGCTTGAAGCGGGTGCCCCAGCCATGGGGCCAGCGTCACAATGCGCGGCGGAATGAACGCTCGCTGGCCGATCGCCTCCCGAAGTGCGAGGCGCGCAAGACCTGCGTGCGTGCCACTGGGCACCAGCCAGGTGACCGTTTGCAGTTGTCTCGGTTCTGCTCCCTGGCGCAGCGCGAAATCGCAGACGGCTTGCGCCGCCGCCGGCCAGAATTGCGCGTCGGCGGCAAGGGGACATAGTTCAGGAGCCATGGCGCGCCCATTGTAGGAACCCGGCTTCGTCCATCCGGGTTACTGTCGCCGGCCAGCAAAAAGGTTCAAAGTCTGCCCGCGGTGCTACCATTACCCGTAATTCAATGCCTGCCGCCCCGACTCTGGGGGTTGCGCCCGGGCCCAGACGTCCCCATCTTTCAATCGTTGTTTTTTGTGGGATTGCGCGCCACACCTGGTGCGAAAAGGAATCAGATGAGTGATATCAAGTATGTGAGCGACTCCTCGTTCGAGCAGGAGGTCCTCAAATCGGACGGTCCCGTGCTGGTGGATTACTGGGCTGAATGGTGTGGCCCTTGCCGCATGATCGCCCCGATCCTCGACGAAGTCTCGAAGGAGTATCAGGGCAAGGTCACGGTGGCCAAGCTCAATGTCGACGAGAACCAGACCACTCCGGCCAAGTTCGGCATCCGTGGCATTCCGACGCTGATGCTGTTCAAGAATGGCGCGGTGGTCGGCACCAAGGTCGGCGCCCTTTCGAAATCCCAACTGACGGCTTTCATCGACAGCAATATTTAGTTCGTAAGAGCGCCTGCAACGGCAGGCGCTTCCCCCCGCGGGTGCCGGACCCAATCCCACGGCGCCCCACAACCTTCCGCGGTTGCCTCCCATGCATCTTTCCGAACTCAAAGCACTGCACGTCTCCCAGTTGCTCGAAATGGCAACGGGGCTCGAAATCGACAACGCCAACCGGATGCGCAAACAGGAACTGATGTTCGCGATCCTGAAGAAGCGCGCCAAGGGCGGAGAGCAGATCTTCGGCGACGGCACGCTCGAAGTGCTGCCCGACGGCTTCGGCTTCCTGCGCTCGCCTGAGACCTCCTACCTGGCCAGCACGGACGACATTTATATCTCGCCGTCGCAGATCCGCCGCTTCAATCTTCACACTGGCGATTCGATCGAGGGCGAGGTCCGTACCCCGAAGGATGGCGAGCGCTACTTCGCACTGGTCAAGGTCGACAAGGTCAATGACCAGTCGCCGGAATCGACCAAGCATCGAATCCTGTTCGAGAACCTGACGCCGCTATTTCCGGACAAGCCGCTGATGCTCGAACGCGACATGAAGGGCGAGGAGAACCTGACCGGCCGCCTGATCGACCTCATCGCACCGATCGGCAAGGGCCAGCGCGGCCTGCTGGTGTCGAGTCCCAAGAGCGGCAAGACGGTGCTGATGCAGCACATTGCGCACGCGATTGCGGCCAATCACCCCGACGTGATCCTGATCGTGCTGCTGATTGACGAGCGGCCCGAGGAAGTGACCGAGATGCAGCGCTCGGTACGCGGGCGAAGTCGTCGCCTCGACCTTCGACGAACCGGCCACGCGCCACGTCCAGGTGGCCGAAATGGTGATCGAAAAAGCCAAGCGCCTGGCCGAACGCAAGAAGGACGTCGTCATCCTGCTCGACTCGATCACGCGCCTGGCACGCGCCTACAACACGGTCGTGCCGGCGTCCGGCAAGGTGCTGACCGGCGGTGTGGATGCCAACGCGTTACAGCGGCCCAAGCGCTTCTTCGGCGCCGCGCGCAACATCGAGGAAGGTGGCTCGCTCACGATCATCGCCACCGCGCTGATCGACACCGGATCGCGCATGGACGACGTCATCTACGAGGAGTTCAAGGGCACCGGCAACATGGAAATTCACATGGAGCGCCGGCTGGCTGAAAAACGCGTCTACCCAGCGCTCAACGTCAACCGTTCGGGAACACGGCAGCGAGGAGCTGCTTCTGAAGCCGGAGATCCTGCAGAAGGTCTGGATCCTGCGGAAGCTGCTCTATGGCATGGACGAGATCGAAGCGATGGAGTTCCTGCTCGACAAGATGAAGGCGACCAAGAACAACGCCGAGTTCTTCGACATGATGCGGCGGGGTGGGTGAGCGAGGGGCGGTCCGCGCATGCCCTGCGGCATGCGCGGCCGAGCGAACGGCGTGGTGCCTGCAAGCGCCACGATTGGACGAGTCCGGGGTTTCGCGATTGATGCCTGCGCATCAGCCACGCATGAGCTGTTCTCGGCGCGCAGCGCCATCCGCGAACGCGAAACACGGGATTTCCTCGACTCTGATTGGGTACCTCAGCCTCCGCGAAGGCCAAGTTCGATTTGCCCGGACCCGCTAAATCACGGATAATTCACGGTTTTCCTAAATCTGGTACGTGGTCGAGTCGGTCCCATCACCGTTCGGCGGGCGGCCCTTAGCTGAGGTCAGAATGAAATCCGGCATCCATCCCGAGTACCGTGAAGTCGTTTTCCAGGACATGCAGAACGACTTCAAATTCATCACGCGATCGACCTTGCAGACAAAGGAAAAGATCGAGCTCGACGGCAAGACCTACCCGCTGTTCAAGCTGGACACCTCTTCCGAATCGCATCCGTTTTATACCGGCGCGCAGACGCGTATCGTCGAGGCCGGGCGGGTTGAGAAGTTTCGACAGAAGTTTGCCGCCAAAACCGAGGCGGTCAATGCCGCTGCGGCCCAAGCCACCGCTGCCAAGACGCGCCGCAAGTAGTTCGGGGCGGCAGGCCCGAAGCAGAAGGGCAGCTGTGGCTGCCCTTTTTCTATTCAGCGCCGGCTTCAGCTTCCGTCCCCGATACCTGAGCTCATGAGTTTCGAGCACCGCTCGTCCCCGGCCCGCATCTCGGTCGCAGCCGCAGCAAAGCTGCCGCGCTGGATCATGGTGGTGCTGTTACTTGCCTTCATTCTTCCGGGCCAGATCGGACGTGATCCCTGGAGCCTCGAAGACATGTCGTCCTTCGGCGTCATGTGGACGATGGCCAATGGCAGCGCGATTGACTGGTGGATGCCCTCCCTGCTCGGCACGCCGCGCGCCGAAGAAGGTCCGCTTCCCTTCTGGCTGGGTGCGCTGCTGGTGCGATGGGCCGGTCCGTGGATCGGCGACATCTCTGCAGCGCGGCTGGTCACGCCGTTCTGGTTTCTGATTGCGACTTCGGCCCTCTGGTATTCCACCTATCGCCTGGCGCGACGCAGCGATGCACAGCCGGTCGCGTTTGCGTTCGGGGGCGAAGCCTCGCCGCGGTCTTATGGCCGGATGCTGGCAGATGTTTCAGTCTTGCTCCTATTGGCGACCTTCGGGGTGCTGGTCCGCCTGCATGAGACCAGCGCAGAAACCGCCCTGCTGGCGCTCACTTGCATAGTGATGTTTGGGCTGGCCAAATCGCTCGATCAGCCCTGGAGCGGAACGGTAATCGCCGGCCTTGCGCTCGGCGCCGCATGTCTGACGCGTGGCCTGCTGCCCACACTGGCAATGCTGTTGGCAGCATTGACATTCAATGCGGCGCAGGGACGGCACCGCGCCTTGCGTTGCGTGCTCTTGATCGTCCTTGCGGGGCTGATTCCGGCACTTTGGCAAGCGGCGGCACACGTTCAATTTCCAATGCAAGCCCCGCCTTACTTTGCCGCATGGCGCGACTGGAATGCCTCCAGCTTTCGCGCCCCAGGTGTGGACACCCTGATCTGGTTGGGACGCAATCTCGGGTGGTACACATGGCCGCTGTGGCCGTTCGCGATTTGGACGCTCTATTCCTGGCGCCACCATTTGCGCCAGCCGCACATCTTCTTGCCATTACTGCTGACGGCAAGCGGCGTGCTGGCCATATTGCTTTCGTCGGCTCCGAGCGATCGTGAATTTCAGCTGGCCGTGCCCGGCCTTGTGATTCTGGCGCTCTTTGGCGTGTCATCCCTCAAACGCAGTGCGGAAGACGCCATCGACTGGTTTGCCCTGGCACTGTTCAGTCTGGCCCTGGCAGCCATTTGGTCGTACTTCTTCGCGTGGAACACCGGCACACCGCCCAAAATGGCAGCCTCGATCACGCGCCTTGCACCCGGCGTCGAACCGTCCTTTGTGCCATGGTCAGTGGCGCTGGCACTGGTATTCGCGCTTGCCTGGGCTGCACTGGTCGTCTGGCGCGTGCGCTTTCGTCCTGCCGTACTGTGGCGCGGGCCCTTGCTTGCAGCCAGCGGCCTGACCGTCGCCTGGGGTACGGCCTTGCTGCTGTTCCTGGAACCGATTGATGTCAACCGGTCCTACGCGGCGGCCGCGGTGACCCTGTCTGAGCAGTTGCGGCGCGTGAACGGAAATGAATGCGTGCAGGCCCATCGTTTGCCGGCCGGAACCAAGGCAATGATTGCCTACCACGGCGGGATTCGCTTCGAGCGGCCCGCGGAGTCCGGACTGTGCCGCGTTGCCCTGCAGCGTGACAGCCGACGCACTTCGCTCGACGACGCACCACCGATCGGCGACTGGGAGCTTGCCTATGAGCTGACCCGCCGCGCGCGCTACGACGAAGTGTTCAGAATCTGGGTACGGCGCGACCATTGATCCCTTGATGCCGCCAAGAAAAAGCCGGGGGCATGCCCCGGCTTGAAAAACCAATCAGATTGGCTCTAGCTGGTCGCTTCGAGCGCGGCAATCCGTTGTTCGATCGGCGGATGGCTGGCGAAGAGTGAGCCGATGCCCCCGGCGATGCCCAGGGTCTTCACTTGCTGCGGCAGATCCGCTGGCTGCAGGCCGCCGAGACGCGCCAGGGCGTTGATCATCGGCCGTCGGTTGCCCATCAGCGTGACGGCGCCGGCGTCGGCACGGAACTCGCGCTGGCGCGAGAACCAGGCCACGATGATCGCGGCGAGAAAGCCGAGCGCGATGTCGAGCACGATCGTGGTCACGAAGTAGCCGATGCCCGGAGCCGATCGCTCTCGTTGCGCAGCAGGACGCGGTCGACGACATAGCCGATCACGCGCGACAGGAACACGACGAAGGTGTTCATCACGCCCTGCAGCAGGGTCATCGTCACCATGTCGCCGTTGGAGATGTGCGAGATCTCGTGGCCGAGCACCGCCTCGACTTCGTCCTTGCTCATCGACTGCAGCAGGCCGGTCGACACGGCGACCAGGGCCGAGTTCTTGAACGCACCGGTGGCGAAGGCGTTGGGCTCGCCCTCGAAGATGGCGACTTCGGGCATGCCGATGCCGGCCTTGTCGGCGTGCCGGCGGACACTGTCGACGAGCCACGATTCCATGGCGTTGGACGGCTGGCTGATCACCTGCGCGCCGGTGGTCCACTTCGCCATCGGCTTGGACATCAGCAGGGAAATGAAGGCGCCGGCGAAACCGACCACCAGCGAGAACATCGCCAGTGCGCCGAGATCAAGTTCACGGCCGCCGATGCCGCTGAAATTGATGCCGAACACCGACTACAGCACGGTCAGGAACAGCATCAGTACAACCATGATCGCAAGGTTCGATACGACGAACAGAGCGATTCGTTTCATATGTTCTCCAGTCAGTTCAGGGAAATTCCAAACGCGTCGAAGTCTAGCCAAGCCGATCATGTCTACCATGCGCGAATTTCGACCACGCTACATTTCATCGCCCCCTTGCTTTTCCGTTCAATCAATGACTTGGACCAAGCGGCCTGGCATCCGTTCCGGCCGTCTCACGCCCTAAAGTGGCGCCATGCAGGCGGAAATCAAGCCGAGCGGGTTGTGCGAAGTGAATTCGCTGCGCTCGCTAGAATCCAGGCCGAAATATCGCACGACACATGGTTCGACCCAAACTCGACGTCATTCCCGGATTGCTGAATTCAATGACCGCAACAATTTCCAGGACCAATCGCGCGGTTCCCCCCTTGCCGCGCCTGATCTTCGCGACCCGCTGGCTGCAGCTGCCGCTGTACATCGGGCTGATCGTGGCACAGGCCGTCTATGTCTATTCACTTCTGGGTCGAGTTGGTGCATCTGGTCGAGGCAGCGTTCGGCAGCCAGACCGCGCTCGACAAACTGATCACCAGCATCGGTTACCAAGCCGGGGCGGCGATTCCAAGCGGCCTGAATGAGACCATCATCATGCTGGTCGTGCTGGCGCTGATCGACGTGGTGATGATTTCGAACCTGCTGATCATGGTTATCGTCGGCGGCTACGAGACCTTTGTGTCGCGCATGTACCTGGAAGACCACCCGGATCAGCCGGAATGGCTGTCGCATGTGAACGCAAGTGTGCTCAAGGTCAAACTCGCCACCGCCATCATCGGCATCAGCTCGATCCACCTGCTGAAGACCTTCATCAACGCGGCCAACTACTCCGACAAGGTGCTGATCGCACAGACGGCGATCCATATTACTTTTCTGCTGTCGGCGATCGCGATCGCCATGACCGACCGCATCATGCAGCCGGCCGAACGGGCGGTCCGATCGAAGGACGGCCGCACGCACAGCGACGTGGGGCATGTATGACCGTGATCAGGCAAGCCGATCTGATCGAGAGCGTCGCGGCTGCTCTGCAGTTCATCAGCTATTACCATCCGGCGGACTACATCACGCATCTGGCACGCGCCTACGAGGCGGAGCAGAGCCCTGCGGCGAAGGACGCGATCGAACAGATCCTGACCAATTCGCGCATGTGCGCCGAAGGCAAGCGGCCGATCTGCCAGGACACCGGCATCGTCAACGTCTTCCTGAAAGTCGGAATGGACGTGCGCTGGGAAGGTTTCACCGGTTCGCTCGAAGATGCCATTAACGAAGGCGTACGTCGTGCCTACAACAATGCCGACAACAAGTTGCGCGCCTCGATCGTCGACCCGCCCGAGTTCGGGCGCCACAACACCACGGACAACACACCTGCGGTGATCAGCGTGCAGATCGTGCCGGGCGGAACGATCGACGTGATCGTCGCGGCCAAGGGCGGCGGCTCGGAGAACAAGAGCAAGTTCGTGATGCTCAATCCGTCCGATTCGATCGTCGACTGGGTGTTGAAGACCGTGCCGACGATGGGCGCCGGTTGGTGCCCGCCGGGCATGCTCGGCATCGGCATCGGCGGCACCGCGGAAAAGGCGATGCTGCTCGCCAAGGAATCGCTGATGGACGAGATCGACATGAGCGAGCTGCTCAAGCGCGGGCCGCAGACGGATGTCGAGAAACTGCGCGTCGAGCTCTACGAAAAGGTCAATGCGCTCGGCATCGGCGCGCAGGGACTCGGCGGACTCTCTACCGTGCTCGACGTCAAGATTCGGATGTATCCCACCCATGCCGCCGGCAAGCCGGTGGCCATGATTCCGAACTGCGCTGCGACTCGTCATGCGCACTTTGTTCTCGACGGCAAAGGGCCGGCCTACATCGAGCCGCCGTCGCTCGACCTCTGGCCGGACGTGAACTGGAAGCCGGACTATCAGAAGAGCCGGCGCGTGAATCTCGACACGCTGACCAAGGCCGAGGTGGCGGCCTGGAAGCCGGGTCAGACGCTACTGCTGTCACGGCAGGATGCTGACCGGCCGCGACGCTGCGCACAAGCGAATTGGGGACATGCTGAGCAAGGGCGAGAAATTGCCGGTGGACTTTACCAACCGCGTCATTTACTACGTCGGCCCGGTCGATCCGGTGCGCGACGAAGTGGTCGGACCGGCAGGTCCGACTACTGCCACCCGCATGGACAAGTTCACCGAAATGATGCTGGCCCAGACGGGACTGATCGCGATGATCGGCAAGGCCGAACGCGGGCCGGCCGGCGATCGAGGCGATCCGCAAGCACCGCAGCGCGTACCTGATGGCAGTCGGCGGCGCCGCGTATTTGGTCTCGAAGGCGATCAAGCGGTCGAAAGTGCTTGCCTTCGCCGACCTCGGCATGGAGGCGATCTACGAGTTCGACGTCAAGGACATGCCGGTGACGGTTGCCGTCAGCGCCGACGGCACGTCGGTGCACCAGACCGGGCCGAGGGAGTGGCAGGCAAGGATCGGCAAGATTCCGGTCGCCACGGCCTGAGCGGCCTAGCGGTCTTATCGCCCGAGCCCGCCGATGCCTCGACGCGCGGACGCTGATCGTCGTTGGTGTGACGAGGCCGTCCATCGCATCGAGGCGGACTACACGCGATCGGCCGATACCCATCTGCTGCGCGTCCAGATCCCGGGACTGCCGCAGCAACCGCTCTACTTCAAGGACGAGTCGGTCCATCCGACCGGCAGCCTGAAGCATCGGCTGGCGCGTTCGCTGTTCCTCTATGGACTCTGCAATGGGCTGATCGGACCGCGCAGCCACGATCGTCGAGGCGTCGTCGGGCTCGACCGCGGTATCCGAAGCCTATTTCGCGCGACTGATCGACGTGCCCTTCGTCGCGGTGATGCCGCGCTCGACTTCACGCGAGAAGATCGCGCTGATCGAGTTTCACGGCGGCCACGTCCATCTGGTCGACGGGCCGCGGCGGTGTATGCCGAGGCCGCGCGCTGGCAGCGGACCGGCGGTCACTACATGGACCAGTTCACGTACGCCGAGCGCGCGACCGACTGGCGCGGCAACAACAATATCGCCGAATCGATCTTCGCCCAGATGAGGCCGAACCGTTCCCGGTTCCGACCTGGATCGTGGTCGGTGCAGGCACCGGCGGCACCAGTTCGACCCTCGGTCGCTACGTCAGTATTGCGCCAGTACGCGACACGCATCTGTCTCGCCGACCCCGAAAATTCAGTGTTCCACGACTACTGGGCCAGCGGCGATGCAACGCTGCGGTCGGCCGGCTCGCGCATCGAGGGTATCGGCCGTCCACGCGTCGAGCCGAGCTTCAACCGCCACGTCGTCGATCGCTCGATCCGCGTTGCCGACGAATTGTCATTCGCTGCCGCACGCTTTCTCGAAGGCGTGCTGGGACGCAAGGTCGGCCCTTCGACAGGAACGGCCCTGATCGCCTGTGCGGAGCTGTTGTCGGAAATGAAGCGCGGAGCAACCGGGGCGGTCGTCACGCTGCTGTGCGACGGCGGCGAGCGCTACCTCGACACTTGCTACGACGATGATTGGTTGCATCGCAAGGATTCGACGTCGGACCCGGACTGGAGGCGCTCGACGCTTCTGGCACACCGGGCAATGGAAAAATCCGCGCCATCGCAGGACCTGAAGCAGCTCTGATTCGGCAAGGCTTTGCAGTCGAGCCGGGGAATCAACCTCTCAGCGGACGGGCAACCGGGTTGCGGTCGCGGCGGCCGCGTCCTCAGACATCGAACAGGCCGGTTGAAAGGTAGCGATCGCCGCGATCGCAGACGACGAACACGATCGTCGCGTTCTCGACCTCGGCGCAATGCGCAGCGCGATCGCACACGCTCCGCCGCTCGACGGACCGCAGACTATGCCCTCTTCCGCCGCGAGCCGGCGCGCCATCGCTTCGGCGTCGGCCTGCGTGACGAACTCGAGCCGATCGACCGTGCCGGGTCATAGATCTTCGGCAGGTAGGCGTCCGGCCATTTGCGGATGCCCGGAATCTGCGAGCCCTCGGCCGGCTGCGCGCCGATGATCTGCGATCGCGGGGTTGCGCTCCTTCAGGAAGCGGCCGACACCCATGATCGTGCCGGTCGTGCCCATCGCGCTGACGAAATGCGTGATGCGCCCGTCGGTGTCGCGCCAGATCTCGGGGCCGGTCGTTTCGTAGTGCGCGCGCGGATTGTCCGGATTGGCGAACTGATCGAGCACCCTGCCCTTGCCCTCGGCCTGCATCTGCATCGCCAGATCGCGCGCGTACTCCATGCCGCCGCTGGTCGCCGGCGTCAGGATCAGCTCGGCGCCGAAGGCCGCCATGCTGGCGCGCCGCTCGGCGCTCAGGTTGTCCGGCATGATCAGCGTCATCCGGTAGCCCTTCATCGCCGCGATCATTGCCAGCGCGATGCCGGTGTTGCCACTGGTCGCTTCGATCAGACGGTCGCCGGGCCGAATCTCGCCGCGCTCCTCGGCGCGCGGATCATCGACAGCGCCGGGCGATCCTTGACCGAGCCTCCCGGGTTGTTGCCCTCGAGCTTGCCGAGGATGACGTTGCCGCGGCGCGCGTGCTCGTCGCCGGAATGCGCTGCAGCCGCACCAGCGGCGTGTTGCCGATGGTCTGGTCGATCGTCGGTAGCGCGGAGGTCGGAGATCGCGTCGCTCAGAGCCGTCGAGTTCCTCGATCCGACGCGGCGGATAGCTGTCCCAGCTGGTGCAGCCCGGACAGTTCCAGTGAAACTCGCGCGCGCGGAAGCCGCACTTGCTGCAGCGGTAGCGCGCCAGCTTGCGCGCATGTCCCTTCAGCAGCGAGCACAGCAGTTGCCAGTTCCTGGTCGTCCGGGTTGAGCGCCAGTCGCGCCTCCAGCGAGGCGCTCGAAACCGAGCAGCGACGGATGCCGCTTCAGCTCGTCGGCGACCAGCGCTTCGGCCGCGGCAGCGTCCCTGCCACTCGCGGCGCGTCGGTAGGCGACATCGAGCAGGTCAATCGACGGCGCGTCGAGCAACGCGCGGCGCAGCCAGTTCAGCGCCTCGCGCGCGCGTCCGAGCTCGTCGAGCGTGCAGCTGCGACGCTTGTCGGCGATCAGCGGCACGTGCTCGACGCGAAGCCGATCTCGACGCGCTGCCACTGGCGCAAGGCGTCTCCGCGTCGCCGCGGCGCGACCGCCAGGTCGCCGGCGAGGATCAGCGCGCGCACCGACTTGCGATCCGTCGCCAGCGCATCGTCAACGGCGCGCTGCGCGTCGTCGAGCCGCGCCGCGCCTCGAGCGCCACGTCGGCCAGTTCGCAGTGATAGTGCGCGATGGCGACCTGATGGTTCTCGCCGGCTTCGCGCTCCAGCCGGCGCGCGCAGTCGATCGCCTTCAGCCACTCGCGCTCCATCTGGAAGATGCGCAGCAGCGAGCGCAGCGCATCGAAGCGATGGTCGCGATCTTCCAGCAGCCGCGTGAAGGCATCCTCGGCGCGGTCGAGCAGCCCGCCCTTCAGGTAGTCCTGCCCGAGTTCGGCCAGCGCCTGCGATCGCTCGCGCGCGGGCAGGTCGGCACCGGTTGAGCAGGTGCGTATGGATGCGCACCGCGCGATCGAACTCGCCGCGGCGGCGAAACAGGTTGCCGAGCGCATGGTGCAGTTCGATGGTCTCGGGATCGAGCTTGACGACCTCGATGAAGGCGTCGATCGCCTTGTCGTGCTGATCGTTCAGCAGCAGGTTGAGGCCGCGAAAGTACGAGCGCGGCAACGCGGCGTTGTCGGATGCGCGCGCGTACGCGACTCGAAGCCGCGACCGAACCAGCCGGCCGCGAACACCAGCGGCAGCGCGACCAGATACCAGAGCTCGAACTCCATCAACGACGCTCCGGCTCGCCCGGCACTTCGACCACCGCACCCGACTGCCGCGCCGCCGAGGCCATCCGATCTCGTCCGAGCGGTCTCGGCGGCTGACTCGGATGCGGGCTGGCGCCGCAGGTCGCGTGCACTTCACGCCGCATGCGGTAGATCGGCAAGGGCCAGCGCCAGCGCACCCAGCAGCGCGCCGATGGCGATGCACGCGAGCATCACGACGATCAGCGGGACGTTGCTCCCAGCTGATGTCCGAGCCGTGAAGTGCACCGGCACCGGCGTCGTGTTCTTCAGCGCGAACCACAGCACGAGCAGGAAGAAGCCCGAGCTTGACGATCCACGCCAGCAGTCGTCATTCGCGCCTCCGGCGTCGCTGCGATAGCAGTCGGCATTGTAGGGAAGCGATCGCCCGGGCGACAAGGTCGAAAAAAAGGCCGCGCATGGCGCGGCCGTTTCTCGAAGCGAGTTCAGTCGTCTGAATGCCCCTGCGTCGCCGGAGTCGAACCGCTCCTCGCCGTCGACCCGCTCGCGCAGTTCCTTGCCGGCCTTGAAGTGCGGAACGTACTTGGCCGGGCACCTGCACGCGGTCACCCGACTTCGGATTGCGTCCGACGCGCGGCGGACGGTAGTTCAGCGCAAAGCTGCCGAAGCCGCGGATCTCGATGCGCTGGCCGCTGGCCAGCGCTTCGGTCATCGCGTCCAGCATCGTGTTGACTGCTTCGTCGGCGTCCCGCGCGACCAGGCGCGGATTGCGCTCCGCCAGCCGCGCGATCAGCTCCGATTTGGTCATCGTCTTCAACGAACGGCTCGTCCGCCAGCATCGCTCGATTCGCCCTTAGTTGGTCTTCGTGTCCAGCTTGGCCTTCAGCAGCGCGCCGAGATTGGTCGTGCCGGTCTGCGCCTCGGCCTGCATGCGCTCCATCGTCGCCGACGTCTCGGCAGTGTCCTTCGCCTTGATCGACAGGTTGATGTTGCGGTTCTTGCGATCGACGTTGATGATCATCGCGTTGACCGCATCACCTTCCTTCAGGTGATTGCGCGCGTCCTCGACGCGATCGGCCGCGATCTCCGAGGCACGCAGGATAGCCCTCGATGTCGCCGCCGAGGTCGATCACCGCGCCCTTGGCGTCGACGGACTTGACCGTGCCGGTGACCATCGAGCCCTTCTCGTGGCCGGCGGCGAAGTTGGTGAACGGATCGCCCGACATCTGCTTGACGCCCAGCGAAATGCGCTCGCGCTCGGTGTCGATCGCCAGCACCATCGCCTCGATCTCGTCGCCCTTCTTGTACTTGCGGACGGCGTCTTCGCCGGTCTCGCTCCACGACAGGTCGGACAGATGCACCAGGCCGTCGATGCCGCCATTCAGGCCGATGAACACGCCGAAGTCGGTGATCGACTTGATCTGGCCCTTGACCTTGTCGCCCTTCTTGTGCGACAGCGCGAAGTCGTCCCACGGATTGGGCTTGCACTGCTTCATGCCGAGCCTGATGCGGCGGCGCTCCTCGTCGATCTCGAGCACCATGACCTCGACTTCGTCGCCGAGCTTCACGACCTTCTTCGGGTCGACGTTCTTGTTGGTCCAGTCCATTTCGGAGACGTGCACCAGGCCCTCGATGCCGGCCTCGATCTCGACGAACGCACCGTAGTCGGTGATGTTGGTGACCTTGCCGAACAGGCGCGTGCCCTGCGGATAGCGGCGCGCGAGACCCACCCACGGATCCTCGCCGAGCTGCTTGACGCCCAGCGAGACGCGGTTCTTTTCCTGGTCGAACTTCAGGACCTTGGCCGTGATTTCCTGGCCGACCTGCACCACTTCGCTCGGGTGACGCACGCGGCGCCAGGCCAGGTCGGTGATGTGCAGCAGGCCGTCGATGCCGCCGAGGTCGACGAACGCACCGTAGTCGGTGATGTTCTTGACCGTGCCCTTGACGATCGCGCCTTCCTTGAGGTTCTCGAGCAGCTTGGCGCGCTCTTCGCCCATGCTGGCCTCGACCACCGCACGGCGGGAGACCACGACGTTGTTGCGCTTGCGGTCGAGCTTGATGACCTTGAACTCGAGCGTCTTGCCTTCGTACGGCGTGGTGTCCTTGACCGGACGCGTGTCGACCAGCGAGCCCGGCAGGAACGCACGGATGCCGTTGGTCATGACGGTCAGTCCGCCCTTGACCTTGCCGGTGATGGTGCCGGTCACGAGTTCGCCGCTGTCGAGCGCCTTTTCGAGATTCATCCAGGCCGCCAGGCGCTTGGCCTTGTCGCGCGACAGGATCGTGTCGCCGTAGCCGTTTTCGAGCGACTCGATCGCGACCGAGACGAAATCACCGGGCTTGACGTCAGCTCGCCGTTGTCGTTCTTGAATTCTTCGAGCGGGATGTAGGCCTCGGACTTCAGGCCGGCGTTGACCACGACGAAGTTGTAGTCGACGCGGATCACCTCGGCGGTGATCACTTCGCCCTGCTTCATTTCCTGACGATTCAGGCTCTCTTCGAAGAGGGCGGCGAAACTTTCGGACTTGCTAGCTGCTGGTGCTGCTGTGAGTTGCGACGGATGACATGTGGATACGAACCTAGAGATACCTGGAAGTCTCGCTTCGGCATTGCGCCCGGCGGAGTTGATCAATACAGTCAGGGGAAATACCTCGCAGGCTCGATCTGGACCTGAGCCCGCAGGCGGGACGACCCGACTGCGCCTTGTGCCGCCGACACTTTCATCCGACGGACTTGTCCGCATACCACCACAAAACCTGGGCAACGACCTCGTCGACTCGTGAGCCCCGAGGAGTCGAGCTGATAGGCGTCCTCGGCAGGCTTCAGCGGCGAAGCGGCTCGATCCGAGTCGCGTCTGTCGCGCGCTTCAAGATCCTCGCACAAGGTTGCCAGTGTTAGCCGAAAATCCTTTTTCGATCAACTGCTTATGACGTCGATCGGCGCGTGCTGCGACGCTCGCCGTCAGGTAGACCTTCAGCCTTGCGTCAGGAAATACCACCGTGCCCATGTCGCGGCCGTCGGCCACCAGTCCAGGAGCCTCACGGCGGCGCCGCTGCAGTTCGAGCAGGGCCTGACGGACCGCCGGGTGCACCGCCACCTGAGACGCCGCGCGGCTCACATCCTCGGCCCGGAGGGCGTCGGTGACGTCCTCCCCTTCAAGCCAGACGCCGCCGTCGGCAAATCGCGGCTGCATCGTGGACGCGATCTGCGCAAGTCGCGCCTCATCGTCCAGAGGAACGCTTTCGCGCAAGGCAAGTAATGCGACCAGACGGTAAAGCGCGCCACTGTCGAGATAGTGAAAGCCGAGTTTGGCTGCGACCTGTTGCGCGATCGTCCCCTTGCCGGAGGCGGTCGGACCATCGATCGCGAGGACTGGAACTGAATTCATTCGGACACCGGCCGCGCCGAAGTACCGACAACGTCGCGAGCCGCTCGAAGTAGTCGGGGAATGTCTTCGCCACGCAGCCCGGATCGCGGATGTGCACCGGCACGCCGGCTGCAGCCGCCAGCGAAAGGCACATCGCCATCCGGTGATCGTCGTAGGTGTCGATCGTCGCTTCACGCCAGACTTTCGGGAGGAACGACTCGCAGCCAGTCCGGGCCTTCGTCGACTTCTGCGCCCAGCTTGCGCAGTTCGGTTGCCATCGCAGCGATGCGATCCGTTTCCTTGACGCGCCACGAGCCGATGTTGCGCAGCGTGCTCGGGCCGTCGGCAAAGCAGCGCAGCGACGGCCAGCGTCATCGCGGCGTCCGGGATGTGATTGAAATCGCCAAGTCGAAGGCGCGTAGCAGGCCCGACGCCGGCGCAGAGCACTCGATCCAGTCATCGCCCGATGCGAATCCGCGCGCCCATTGACACCAGCGCATCGGCAAAACGGACATCGCCCTGCACACTGCGACGGCCGACGCCCTCGACCCGCACCGGTCCGCCCGCGATCGCACCAAGGGCGAGAAAGTAGGACGCGCCCGACGCATCGCCCTTCAACCGCGACGTTGCCCGGCGAACGGTAGCGGGCGCGCGGAACGCGAAACACGGCGCCATCGCGCTCGACCTCGACACCGAAGCGCGCCATCAGGGCCAGCGTCATCGTTACATAGGGCCGTGAAATCAGATCGCCCGCTACCCGAATTCGCAAGTCCATGATCGGGCGCAACCAGCGGTGCGGCCATCAGGAGGCCGGTCAGGAACTGGCTCGAGACATCACCGCGCACTTCGACCTCGACTCGCCTCGATCTTGACGGCGGGCCTCGATCAACAACGGCGGATATCCGACCGCGCCGGCGTAAGCGATGTCGGCACCAAGGGCGTTGAGCGCGTCGACCAGATCGCCAATCGGTCGCTCGCGCATGCGTGGCACGCCGTCGAGACGGTACTGTCCGCCGGCAAATGCCAGCGCGGCTGTCAGCGAGCGAAATGCGGTGCCGGCATTGCCGAGATACAACTCGGCAGCGCGAACTGGGAAATGACCGTCGCCGCCGGCAATGACGAGCCGCCCATCGCCATCGGACACCGCTATGCCGAGGGTCGAAAGCGCCGACCGCATGACCCGTGTGTCGTCGGCGTCAAGCAGTCCGTCAGAACCGTGGCTCGCCTTCGAAAGCGCGGCGAGCAGCAGGGCCCGATTGGAGATGACTCTTGGAGCCCGGCAAGCGCACGACGCCTACTGCGCGGCGGATCGGGTCAACGGTGAGGACGGCGGGCCAGGAGCTCACGTGGCGATGATGCCACGCGGCCAGCGCCTAGCGATTCCAGCAGATATCCTGTGTGCCGCCGCCGCCGGTTGTGAAGTTGCGCTGGTGGGTCTCATTGACGACCAAGGTAAGGCAGATATCGCCCGCCATGGCACCCGTCGCGGTCGCGGTTATGGTGTAGGTCGCCGGCGTGGCTGCGACTGCGATGTTGTACTTGGGAGTGCCGGTTGATGGTGATTGCAGCAATGTGGCCGGGTAGGTCGGCGGCGGATTATTTGCGCTCGCCGGGTCGTCATAGCGGCCCCGCTCGTTGCGCCATTTTTCCATCCACACCACACCCTGCAGTAGTTGCGCGCGCACTTCCTTGCGATTGGTGCGCCGGATGTATTCCATGTAGTTGGGTATCGCGATCGCGGTCAGCACGCCGATGATGACCATGACTATGATCAACTCCATCAGCGTGAAACCGCGTTGCATCGCGCGACCTTTCATATCACCGCACCGGGCGCCAGGATCGCATCGGCATAAGACCAGCGCACACCGTCGGAACTCGCGCCATGGTGCCATCCACCCGCAGGCCGACATGGGCGCAGACACCAGTTGCGCCCTGCTGGACAGCGCGGTTGCCGGACAACCGGTGCTTCGGGTTCTGCATCATGAGCTGCACATCGGCTGCCGACATGCTGTCGACAATCGTGCCGGTCGGATCGATCGGGTCGTGCAACGGCGGCGCGCTGCTGACCAGGCCCGGCTGAATTCGCCGGCCAACCGCATTGGCGACATTCAGGAAGCCACTCTGATCCAGTCCACCCGCCAGGTTGAGTCGGTACAGATACGACGCGCCACCCGGAACGCACTGATCAATTCCCGAAGTTGGAGCGAAGGTGGTGAACGCCACCACGCCGCCATCCAGGATCGGCGCGGCCAGCACGCGTTCTCCCTCCGCGGGGCCGCCTTCCTTGATCAAGGGAATGTAGAAGCCCTTGTCGTTCCAGTCGTAGTTTGCAAGGTCGGTCGTCTTCAGCTTGCGGAACAATTCATCCGGAGTTGCGGGATTTGCATCATGATCGAATGGGAATTCCTGCAAGGTGATCGATTCGAGTTCCGTCTTGAGAATCGGCGCGATCTGTCCCCGATCCCACAAAACGTAGATCGACTGCACCTGGGTACTTGCGGGGTCGGTCGACTCGAACATCTTGCCGGTCCCGAATGCGACATACAGTCCGCCCACCGGGTGCAGTGTGATACGCGGCTCAGACGTGATCGGCTGTACAACACTCGATGAGTCCGTTGCAACGAACAGCGGTGCCGAAGGCCCAGACTTGTTGTAGATCTCCCAGCCCTTGAGCGGGCCGCCGCCGTCCGGATCGTTGATGTACGGCGAGCTGAGGTCAAATTTCCACAGGTTGCCCTGCAAGTCCCCTGCGTAGACCGCGATCATGTTGCGACCGCCGTCAAACACGGGGGTGATCGCGCCGAGCCCGTTCGGATTCCCGGGGCTTCCGACGCCGGTCTTGATCGCCTTGATCAGCGCACCGGTCAACACGTCGAAGATCAACAGAGTTGCTTCCTTTCGCGAACTCTCGTACCCGTTGCCGACAACGTATACGAACCGGCCCTGACCATTGGGGGCGGAATTGTCCCTGACGCTCACTATGTAGCCTGGCGAAAGAATGTTGCCCAGATGATTCTGGACATCGGCATCGCTGTGTTCGGCCGGCACGATGTCCCACAGCACATTGGCGGACGTAAAGCCGCTTTCCGGCGCAGTGATGTCGATCGCGAATACGCCCTGACGGCCGGCGCCGGTGGTGCCGATGGCGATCGTCTTCCACGCCGAACCATTCCACACATCGCCTTCGATAATCGGGCCATCCACGTAGTAGCGATGTGCATACGCAGGAAGACTCAGGTCACGAAGGTTCGAGAACAGTGCGCGCGGCACAAAGGCAAACTGCTCCTGTCCGCTGGTTGCCTGACCGGTGCGCGCATCAACAATGTGCAGCATGCCGTTGTTGGAGCCGACCACAACGACCTGGTGACGCGTCGTTTGCTTGTTCCCGACATAGGCACGATAGGTGCTGTACCCCTGCGTCGCTGTCGTCGGCAGGGTGAACGAGCCCGCAGGCTGCAGTTGATACGCGAAATCGCTCGCCTTGGAGTACAGCGGGGTAGAGTTGACGACATCGCCGAGGATCGTGTTGAAGCGATTGCGGAGGGTGCCGCCATTTCGCAGCTCGCCCGTGGTCACACCGCGCAGGTAGTCGAGCACCGGGCTCGAGGCCGACGCCAGGTTGGCCACATCGAGCGAGGTCTTCTGCGCGACAGTCAAACTGCCCCAGTCAAAGGTCACTGGAGTGTTGATCGCGGTCGACGTGTAAATGTTTCGACTGGCCGGAGCCGGGAAGTTGAGCTGCCAGGCCGGCGTTGGCGCTGCACCACCGCTGATCAGGAAGGTCAGCAAGGCGACCTGGTCGAAGGCCTGGACGTAACCCTCCCAGGTGTTGGTGAAAAAGCCGCTCTGAACGATCACGTTGCCGGCCCCGACACTTGAACTCGACAGGCCGGGCGCCGTTCCCGATGCGTTCTCCGCATTGATCGCCGAAAACACCGCGTCAAGGGCACTACGCAATGCCGCGGGGCTGTTGGCCGAGAAGAAGTCACCGCCGCTCGCCAACGCTCCGTGGAGCGTGTCGTTGATCCGGTTGCCCGAGGGCGAAACGATCAAGGTGCAGGGCGGCCGGCTCGGAATTGCGGCATCGGCCACGTTGTCGTCCAATTGCCGGCAATCTTCAAGCCCAACCGTTGGCCATGTGATCGAATTGCGCGCATCGAACTTGGCGCGAAGGGTCGGACTCGCGGTCGGATCATCCATCGAAGCGTTCACGCCATAGCCGACCACGAAAGTCACCATGTGTTGCCAGAAGGCGCGATTCTTCGGCGACGGATCGATCGAGTTGCGCAAGTCCGACCGCAGGTCCCGGCTCCAGTAGTAAAACAGCACGTCGGTCAGTGTCTCGGACTGTGTTGTCCCGCTGCCACCGCTGATCTGCGGTTCCGACGCCACCAGGTACTGGAACGACAGCGGTGCGTTCGACAATCGGTCCGTACCGGTCATCATCGGGCCGTCGCGATTCACCGAGCGCGACACATCGGCCGCGAGGAGTGGATCGAGCGTTGAAAAGTCACCTGCGCGTTCGAGCAGGCGTTGCGGCGTGAAGCCCGCGGTCGTCGGGAGCCGCGTCCACTCGCCATCAGTAGCCAGCACGGTGTAGTTGCGACGGCACCACAGGTGGTCAGCTGCGGGCTGGGTGCCCGAACCCGGTGTATCCGCCCACGGCCCGGTCGAATCGTTCCTCGCGAAATAGAGTCCGGCGCCATGTAGCGATTCCCGATTCGGCGTCGGGCCCATCCCGTTGATCGAGAACAGCCAGTCGAAAACCTGGGCGCGCGAAGCGTTTGGCGTGGCCGAATTCGGTGGATCAAACACGGTGAACGGCCGCACTCCACGCTCGACACCGCCTTCGTTGGTTGCGCCGTCCAGCGCCGGCAGCCCACCAAGAATGTCGGTCAAGCTGCTCGTGTTCCACGGGTTACGCGCCCCGGTAAAGTTATTGATCCGGCCATAGCCGATCCGCAGGAATTGCTCCGGACCGGTGAAGTTGGCGAACACCTCGGAGAGGACCCCCACCGCGGCAAAGAGACGACTGCGGTAGTAGGTATACCAATTGGAATAGTTCTGGGCCTCCTGTTCGAACGTGCACCACGTGCCGTCCTGCCCCGCGTTGACGGCGCAGTCTGATCGGTAGGACGGCAATCCCGAAGCTGCATCAACCACATACCATTTAGAGACCGCATCGACAACGCCCGTGCTGGCGTCCAGATCACGCGTACTCGTGCCGCTGTTCCAGCCGAAATTGCGGTCCACCAGGATCGCCCGGTAATTGCTCATATCGCGGCGCTCCGCGGATGTGCCCGGCTGCGGACCGTCATACACAAAGTAACGCGCCGGAGTGAAGTAGCCGCCGGCCACCTCGGCAGGACCGGTCAGAGTCGGCGGGTTGTAGCTCGCGCAGGGCGTCCCGGTCAACGAACAGAGGCGCGGCACGGTGGTGGCGCACACCGACGCCGTGTAATTGGTAAAGCTTTCCGTGTAGTCGCAGCGCCAGGTATTGCGATCGCCCATGTCGCAGACTGCCGGGTCCTGCACCGTGCAGAGCTCACCGCCACCACCGCCGCAGACGACGATGCGCGGTGGTGGCGTTACGCAATTCGTGCCCAGATTGACGGATCTCATCGAACGCCAGCTAATTGAGTTGCAGGTCTCCCCGGCAGGACCGGTCATGGCGGGCGGGCTGCCGCTCGGGTACAGGCCAACCCCGTACTCAATGTCGCGATAGTTTGGGCGCGTGTCGGCGAAGGGGGTCCCCGGTGTTACCGAGGTACAGCAGGTGCCGCTGGCGCTCGGCAAGCCGACATTGCCTGCACCACATACATCGAGCGGAGGAGCGGCCGCCGTACCTGCCGGACACGTCCACCCGTAAGTGGTTGTCGTATTACAGGTTGGATCGCGGAAGGTGACCGTGCCGGTAAAAAGATCCGCTCCCTCAGCAGCGCCTGTAGAGAATCCGTCGTACCGCACCGAGCCAACCGGTCCGACCCAGGATCTAGTGGCGCCAGCTCCGACGATGACACCTGAATTCGGCGCCGTGAGTTTGGAACGAACGGTCGCACCGCTCGGAAGGTTGCGCATGTCCCATTGAGTCAATGCACCTGTGGCGACGTTTGTATTTCCGCCGTAGAAGGACTGCTGCATCCGCGTACCGTTGTTGTTCCAGGGCAGATACTGGGTCGCCGGGTTGTAGGCGAGCGGATTGAACGCGGCGGCGCGCAGCATGATGTCGCCCGTACCGAAATTCCAGTGGCCGTCGTATGCGGCATTGTTGGCCGCGTAAAAGCGCACCCCGCTGATGCCGTAATAACCCGCTGTATTCATCTTCACGGCTGCACTCGCACCGATCGGCAGGCTGATCGTGGTGGGCAGCATTCCCGGTGCGGTCTTGAGCGTGAGCTGGTTCATTGAGGCGGAATCGTCAAACATCAGCATGACGTTCGGCGGAACCGACGTGACCGTGAACAGAGGTTGCTGCGACAGCGCGGCCGATGACACCGCAGGTTGCAGGACCATCGCCCAGATAACGGTCAGCGCGAGGCCCCGCATCCACGCAGGCCGCGGTCGGCTAGGCGGGTCAGTGAGGGAAATCGATGGGTCCATCGAAGTTCTCCGTTTCATGTTCGTTTCATTCCACATGGTCGTTTCAATCGGCGTAGACACGTATTTCGCTCTGCGCGAAAACAAATCGGTTTCCCGCCACTCCCAGGAATCCAGTCACCATGTCCGGGGCCGGCGTTGACACCTGGGCTGTGATGCGAAACTTGCGCCACCGCGGATCGATGCCATTGCAGCCGGACATTGGCCGGCCTGATACAGGCGGCGTCAGCTCACAAGTGGCGTCCTCAATCACGCAGGAAGGGTTGGCGTTGATTCCTGGCAGCAAGTTCGCTCCGGTGAAATTCAGCGAATTGGTGTCGGTCGTCCAGTTGGCGAGCGCACGCCACGCAGCGACCGAAGCCGTCGATGTGTTCGGCTGAATCACCACCGTGTCGAGTGGGGCGGCGATCACGCGAGCTTCACACCAACGCAGAACAGTTTGCACGGCGCTGTCCAACTGGACGCTTTCGCGCGTGTTGCCGGCCAGTCTTTCGTCCAGGGCAGCCCGGCGAATCTGCGTCACTACCAGGCCAGTCAAAACAGTCAGCACAACCAACACCACCGGAAGTACGACGCCGTTCATCCGGCGTCGCGCCGTAGTGCCGGCCGGGCATGAGGAAAGGTGTCGAAGCTTGTTCATGGTTCAGGAGGTCAAGGAGGGTGACGCCGTCGCTCGCGAGCGCAGCGTGAAAATGTGAGAGAAGGTCCGACGCAAACGCCCGTCCGTTCTGGCTGCCGTCAGGGCAAGCCCGGTCTCCGCTTCGGCAGCAGTTGCCGGGCAGCGCGAAGTGGGGACTGCGCCACCGGTCGTCGAGTGACCCATCTCGGTAGTGCGCACGGTCAGACATACATTGACAGCCACGACGTAGTTCCAGGGGTCGACAACACCTGCGAGTCCGTTGATGAAAGCGGCGTCGCGAACCGAACCTCCCAATGGCGCTGCATTGGTAAATCCGGCGGCGCCTGCAGCGAATGCGGCGTCATCGAAGCGATAGAAGACACGAAACTCTTCGACATCATTCAGAATGGTCTGGAATGCAGCCGCGCCATTGCCACGGCAGTCGAGAGTGTTGTTGACCGGGTCCAACTGGAACACGTTGACGATCATGCGCCGGGTCCTGCCCGAGCCCGGACGCCCCAACTGGGCCGGATCGATTGCCTGCAACTGCCGGGCATCAACCCGCTGCGCCAGGCAATCGCGAATTGAAATCCGGTCCGATTCCGCCGGGGTCATGACTGCGAGAATCGGCTCGGCCTGGAATCGCACAAACAGGGCATCCCCGGCCACCGCCGCCCCGCCACAGCTCAGGTCAGGAGCTGGAACCGGCGTGTAAGTGCCCGCAACGTAGGTGTAGGCGGGAATCGGATCGACAAATCGACGCCCGGTGCAGCCGCGCACATGTGCGCCGTCGAACAGGGTCTGATCGCGCGCCTCGAAGTCCGACCCGACGATCTCGCCATAGCCGGCGAGCTTTAGGGAGTCGCCGATCATCAGCAGCGCCAGTTGCCCGCCCTGCTCGGCCGTGGAAATCTGATTGGCGGTGCGCGAGATACCGCTTGAGGAAAAATACAGCGCGGATACGCCCATGACGATTACCAGGCCAATCGCGATTGCGATTACCAATTCGATCAGGGTGCGGCCCGCCTGGGCAGTGGATGCGGGGAAGAGTTTGTTCGGCATCGTCAAGGAAAGATGGCGGTTTCGAAGCAGCGATAGGTCAGAGGAATGCCTGCCGTCAAACGTGTGTTGATGGTGGTGCACAACGGATCGGCGGCGGCCTGCTGCGGTTCCGGCCATGCGACCGAGACCACGATCTGGCGCGGATCGGCCGCATTCCACTGAAGGTGGGCGGCGGATCCAGGCAAGCGGCGACGGAGTTCCGCTGCCCATTGGTTGAGGTCACGCGTTGCCACTTCAGCCAGCGTGCAGGCGGTTGGTACCGCACAGACCGGGATCGAAGCGGGCGTTGCATTGATGACGAACAGGTCGAAGTCGTAGCTGCCGCCCGTGAATCCAAGGTGGTTGGAGCGCATGCGCTCAGCCAATTGCGCGACCATTTCGGCCGCCACTCGGCGGTCGAAGGAATCCTTCTGGAAACTCAGTGCACGCGCCTGCAGGCCCAGAAGGCCAAGCAGGCCGAACGCGACGATCGTCAACGACACGAGGATCTCGATCATCGACAATCCGGACTGTCGCTTGAGTTGATTCAATCGTTTCATCATGTCGTTAGACACAGGCGCCGGTACCCACACTGACAACAGTCTGAGTACCAATCAACGGTGCAATCACGATGCAGCGCGCGGCGGCGCCAAGCACGTTCGCAGCCAGAGCACGTGAAGCCACTGCGGGAGTCGCGGGAACCCGGTAGTCGATCTCGAACGTGCCAGCCCCGATCACACCGCCGACACCACGCGGCTGGTATGCAACCCGCTCTGCCCCCGGCATATTCGAATGGATCGTGGACCGCACAAGTGAAGCGCCTGCCAGCGTCTGTTGCCGCTTGATCACTCGATCGCCCACTTCGAATGTAGTTTCGTCCACGCCGCCGAGCTTCTCGAACATCACCCAGCCGGCCGCCCAGTCGTTACCGTCGACAGTTCCAACCACCGCGCTGCTGCACACCGGCGGGGTTGCATTTGGATCATTCACCCGACACACCGACACGGTATTACCGAGACGGGTCGCTTCCATCCGCGCATACTCAAATGTCGAAAGGAGCAGATTGGTTACATCCGAAATTCGATTGCGCGCAACCATGGCGTCAAACATCGGAATCGCTGCGGCGACCAGGATCGCAGAGATCGTGATCACGACCAGCATTTCGATCAACGTGAAACCAAGCGCGCGCATGACGGTTTGGCTTTGTCCTTTCGAGCCGCGAGCTTAGCCACGGCACTTGAACAAAGCTCGCGACGACCGCTTAAAGGGGCAGAAGCCGCGACGAGCGGGCGTGCTGTCGTTCGCGCCGCGCTGCGCCTGCGGACCAATCGTGAATTGGCTGGCTCGGGCAGCGGACTTCACTGGATTGGCGCGAGTCTCCGGCTAATCCGAACGGTCGAGGTCTTCAGGCCCTGTCAAAACCAACCGCATGGCGCCGGCGCGTATTCGAAGCGCGCTCAAAGATTGCCTCCAGCGCAGCCCCATCGCCGCGTTCGATTGCCTGCTGGAGATCCCCAAGCATTTCACGGAACGCATCCAGCTCACTTGCAATGGCAGCCTGGTTAGCCAGACAGACGTCCCGCCACATCACCGGGCTGGCTGCAGCGATGCGCGTGAAGTCGCGAAAGCCGGCGCCAGCGTGCTGAAACTTTCGTTCGGCGTCAGGTCCGCCTGAAATCTGCGCCACCAATGCGAATGCCAACAAGTGTGGCAGGTGGCTGACCGCAGCGAAGATGCGATCGTGATCCTCGCCGCCCAGTCGCTCAATGCGCGCTCCAAGGTTTCGCCAAAGCTCCTCGACCCGAGTCACTGCGGACTCCAAGGTTTCAGCGACCGGCGTCGTGATCAGAAGCTTCCCGCGGAAGAGATCCGCCTGTGCGTGAGCAACGCCGTTGAGTTCGCGGCCGGCGATCGGATGCGAAGGCACGAAGCGCGCGAACTTCGGACCGAGCGCCGCGCGTGCCGCCTTGATCACCGAAACCTTGGTGCTGCCGACATCAGTGAGGATCGCATGCGCCCCCAATGCTGGCTCAATGGCGAGCAGTACCTGCCCAATGACGCCAACCGGCGTAGCGATGACTACCAGGTCGGCCCCGCGCACTGCATCGTCGATCGAGTCGGCTGAGCCATCAATGATGCCGAGGCGAAGCGCTTCTCGCAGGGCTGAAGGATCAGTGTCGAAGCCGCGAACAGACTCGACCAGCCGTGCAACGCGCAGCGCGGACGCCAGCGAACCCCCGATCAAGCCGACGCCGATCAGCGCGAGTTTCATGCGCGAGCGGCAGCCAACGCCTCAGGCAGGGCGCGGAGAAATGTCTCATTTTCCTCCGGCAAGCCGACCGTCACCCGCAGCCATTCCGGAAGGCCGTAGTTGTCGACCGGGCGGACGATGACGCCGCGCTTCAGAAGTTCGGAGTACACGCGCATCCCCGCGCCGACCCTTACCAAGACGAAGTTGCCACTGCTTGGAACGTACTGGAGCCCGAGGCGACTGAACGCATGACAAAGCTGATCCATCCCTTGTCGATTCAGAGAATAGCTGCGCGCCAGGAAGTCCTGATCCGCCAGCGCCGCGACTGCGGCGGCCTGCGCGACGCTGTTGACATTGAACGGTTGGCGCACACGGTTGAGCAGATCCGTCAGTTCCGGTTGCGCCAGCCCGTAACCCACGCGCAGGCCTGCCAGTCCGAAGGCTTTCGAAAACGTGCGCGAGATCAGCAGATTCGGAAAACGCCTGGCCCATTGCGTGCTGTCGACACGCCGCTCGAGCGGCAGATACTCGTTATAGGCTTCATCGAGAACTACGACGACCGCGGAAGGCACCCGAGCGAGAAAGCTCTCGATCGCGGGTCCATCGGCGTGGGTGCCGGTCGGATTGTTGGGGTTGGCTATATATATCAGTCGGGTGTCGGGCTCGATCGCTGCAACCATAGCCTCGAGATCGTGACCAAGGTCGCGCGCCGGCGTGACGATCGCGCGCGCTCCCCGCGATTGCGTGGCGAGCGCGTAGACGGCAAAGGAGTGCTGGGAGTAGACGCAGCTGCGGCCAGGGGCGAGCAGGACTGCAGCGGCGAGTTCGAGAATGTCATTGCTGCCGTTGCCAAGCGTGATCCAGTCCATCGGTACGCCGTAACGTTCCGCGAGGGCCGCCTTAAGCGCAAAGCCGTTGGAATCCGGGTAACGCGCAATGTCGGCCAGCACCGCCGTGATCGCTTGCTTGGCAGATTCCGGCATGCCGAGTGGATTCTCGTTCGATGCCAGCTTGACGATCGTGGTCGGGTCCAGTCCGAATTCGCGCGCGAGTTCATCAATCGGCTTGCCGGCCTGGTAAGGAGCAATGGCACGCACATGAGTCGGCGCCGGAATCTGGTGGACGGTCGTCATCGCCCGGACTCGGCTGGATAGGAACCCAGGCACTTGTAAAACGCGCTCGCGGACTGCAGCTCCGCAAGCGCCTTGGCGACTGTCGGCTCTTCGGCGTGCCCTTCCACATCAACGTAGAAGTAATACTCCCAGGTCCCGACGCGCGCCGGCCGTGACTCGAACCGCGTCATCGACACCCCGTGCGAAGCAAGCGGGGCGAGCATATGAAACACGGCGCCAGCGCGATTGGGAACTGACAGGATCAAGGAGGTCTTGTCGCGTCCTGGCAGCGGCGACGGCTGGGTGGCCTGGATGCCCAGTACCGCGAATCGGGTGCGGTTGTTCGCATCATCCTGGATGTGTTCCGCCACGGCACGCAATCCGTAGCGATGCCCTGCCCGATCACCTGCCACCGCGGCCACGGTCGCGTCGATCGACGCCATGCGCGCGGCCTCGGCATTGCTGGCGACCGCCTGTCGCTCGATGCTCGGCCAATGCTGGTTGAGCCAACCGGCGCATTGCGCGAGCGCCTGGGAGTGCGCGCAGATGCGCGTGACGCCGTCCATGGTTCCGCTGCGAGTCAGCAAGTTGTGATGCACAGGCACCGACACTTCAGCCAGCATCTTCAGTGGCGTCGCAAGCAGCAGATCGAGCGTACGGCTGACCGCGCCCTCGGTCGAGTTCTCAAGCGGAACAATGCCAAAATCGGCGCTGCCGGCCTCCGTGGCACGGAACACTTCATCGAGCGTGACACAGGCCAGACCCGCGACGCTCGCACCAAACTGCTGTTGCATCGCGCCCTCGGAGAAAGTGCCCGCGGGCCCGAGATACGCGACGGTCAATGGCCGCTCCAGTGCACGGCACGCCGACATGACTTCACGAAAGATGTGCGCCAGTCCAGCTGCAGGCAAAGGCCCGGCGCCGAGCGCGCTCACCTTGCGCAGGACTTCGGCCTCGCGCTCCGGCCGGAACACCGGCGCGCCAACTTGTCGCTTGATCGTACCGACCTGCTCAGCGAGGTGAGCACGTTCGTTCAGCAGGGCGACCAGCTTCGCGTCGATCGCATCGATCGCGTCGCGCAACGGTCGCAGACTCTCATCGCTCGGCTCAGCCATGGCGCCTTTCGAACTCCTGCATGAAATCGACCAGCGCGCAGACCCCGGCCACGGGCATTGCGTTGTAGATCGACGCGCGCATGCCGCCGAGCAGGCGATGCCCCTTCAGCTGTACCAGGCCGTGCTGTTCTGCCTCGTCTAGAAAGACTGCGTCGAGCCGCGCATCGGCCAGCGAGAACGGTACATTCATGCGCGAGCGATCGCGCACCGAAATTCGATTGGTATAGAAGCCGGAACGATCGATCGCCGCATATAACAGCCCCGACTTCTCCATATTTTGCCGCTCGATCGCAGCCAGTCCGCCCTGTTCCTTGAGCCAGTTCAGCACGAGGTTTGCGATATAGACCGCGTAGGTCGGCGGCGTGTTGTAGCTGGACTGTGCGTCCGCATGCGTGCGGTAGTCAAGCATGGTCGGCCAGCGCGGCGAACAGTGCCCGACAAGGTCGGCGCGCACGATCACCACCGTCAGCCCGGCCGGGCCTAGGTTCTTCTGGGCGCTCGCGTAGATCAGTCCGAAGCGTGTTACATCGATCGTGCGCGACAGGAAGTGCGAGGACATGTCGGCGACCAGCGGCACGGAGCCGGTATCGGGCACATAGGAAAACTCAAGTCCGTTGATGGTCTCGTTCGAGCAGTAGTGGACATAGGCTGCTGCGGGATCGAGCCTGAGTTCGTCCTGCTGTGGCAGCGTCGCATGGCCGCCGGCTGCGTTGTCGGCGACAACCTTGACCTCGCAGAACCGGCGTGCTTCCTCGGCCGCCTTGCTGGACCAGATGCCGCTGAAGACATAGTCGGCGTGGAACTTCGGCCCCAGCAGATTCAACGGCACCATCGAGAACTGCAGATGCGCCCCGCCCTGCAGAAGCAGCACGCGGTAGTAGCCCGGGATGCTGAGTAGCTCACGCAGCAGCTCCTCGGTCTCGTCCATGATCGCCACGAACTCCGGGCTGCGGTGGCTCGCTTCCATGATCGAATAACCGCGACCATGCCAGCTCAGCATCTCCTCGCGGGCGATGGCCAGCACCGATTCCGGCAGGATCGCCGGACCGGAGGAAAAGTTGTAAACGGCTCGCACGTCAGCCCGGAATCGGCGGTTCGCCGTCGGGCGTCTCGCTGGCTGCGCTGTTTGAACCCGCTTCTTCAGTGGTGTCTGTGCCGGCTTCCACGCCGTTCTCGGTATCCCGCTCGAGCACCCGCTGTAGGCCTGACAGGCGCGTGCCGCCGTCAAGCGCGATCAATGTCACACCCTGGGTTGCGCGGCCCATTTCCCGGATCTCTGCGACGCGGGTGCGGATCAGCACGCCGCCGGTTGTGATCAGCATTACTTCGTCGTCGCTGCGTGCCAAAGTGGCCGCGACCACCTTGCCGTTGCGCTCGCTGGTACTGATCGCGATCATGCCTTTGGTACCGCGTCCGTGGCGCGTGTACTCGGCAATCGGCGTGCGCTTGCCATAGCCATTTTCGGTGGCCGTCAGCACGCTCTGCTGTTCGTCTTCGGCCACCAGCATCGCTATCACCTGCTGACCCTCGTCAAGCTGCATGCCACGCACTCCACGCGCCTGGCGTCCCATCGGGCGCACGTCGTTCTCGTCAAAGCGCACCGCCTTGCCCGCGTCCGAGAACAGCATCACATCGTGCTCACCATCCGTGATCGCGGCCCCGATCAGGTAGTCGCCGGCATCGAGATCGACCGCGATGATTCCGGCCTTGCGGGGATTGGAAAAATCCGTCAGCGCCGTCTTCTTGACGGTTCCCATTGCAGTCGCCATGAACACGAAGTGTTGTTCGTCGTACTGCTTGACCGGCAACACGACGGTGATCTTTTCAGGATTGGCACCGTCCATCGCCAGCGGAAACATGTTGACGATCGGCTTGCCGCGGGAGGTGCGGGTGCCCTGCGGAACCTCCCAGACCTTGAGCCAGTACAGGCGACCGCGGTCCGAAAAACACAGAATCGTGTCGTGGGTGTTGGCGATGAAGAGCTGATCGATCCAGTCGTCTTCGCGCGTGGCCGCCGCCTGCTTGCCACGTCCGCCGCGCTTTTGTGCGCGATAGTCGGCAACCGGCTGACTCTTGACGTAACCGGTATGCGAGAGCGTGACCACCATGTCTTCCGGCGCGATCAGGTCCTCGGTCATCAGGTCTTGCGCACTGCGGACGATTTCCGAGCGTCGCGCATCGCCAAACTCGGTTTTCAGGACTGCGAGTTCGTCGCCGATGATCTGCGTGATGCGCGCCGGCGTGGCGAGAATGTCAAGCAGATCGGCGATCGTCTCCATCACCTCACGGTACTCATTGACGATCTTGTCCTGTTCGAGCCCGGTCAGGCGCTGCAGGCGCATCTGCAGGATTTGCTCCGCCTGTTCGTCCGACAGGCGGTACAGGCCATCGGCGGCCAGCCCAAAGCGCGGATCGAGTCCCTCGGGCCGGAATGCGGTCATGTCCGCACCCGTACGCGTCAGCATCCCGCGCACCAGGGCCGAATCCCAGGTGCGTGCCATCAGCTCTGATTTCGCCACGGGCGGCGTCGGCGCAGCCTTGATGATGGCGATGAATTCGTCGATGTTGGCCAGCGCCACCGCCAGTCCTTCAAGCACATGGCCGCGCTTGCGTGCCTCACGCAGCTCGAATGCCGTGCGACGCGTGACCACCTCGCGCCGGTGCGCCAGGAAGGCGTCCAGCATCTGCTTGAGGTTCAGCAGGCGCGGCTGGCCGTCGACCAGTGCGACCATGTTGATGCCGAAGGTGTCCTGCAGCTGGGTTTGCTTGTATAGGTTGTTAAGAACAACCTCGGGCACTTCATTGCGCTTGAGCTCGAACACCACGCGCATGCCGGACTTGTCGGATTCGTCGCGAATGTCCGAAATCCCCTCGAGCTTCTTCTCATTGACCAGCTCGGCGATGCGCTCGAGCAGCACCCGCTTGTTGACCTGGTAGGGCAGCTCGTCGACGATGATCGCGGAGCGCGCGCCCTTGTCGATCTCTTCGAAATGCGTCTTGGCGCGCATGACGACGCGTCCGCGCCCGGTCCGATAGCCCTCGCGCACGCCGTCGAGCCCGTAGATGATCCCCGCCGTCGGAAAGTCCGGCGCCGGAATCAGTTCGATCAGTTCATCGACGGTGGTCTGCGGATTGCGCAGCAGCGCCTGGCAGGCGCTGATCACTTCACCGATGTTGTGCGGAGGCACGTTGGTCGCCATGCCGACCGCGATGCCGGCCGAGCCGTTGACCAGCAGATTGGGCAGGCGCGCCGGCAGCACCAGCGGCTCGCGCTCCTTGCCGTCGTAGTTCGGGCCGAAGTCAACCGTCTCCTTGTCGATATCGGCCAGCACCGAGGCAGCGATCTTGGTGAGCCGGCACTCGGTGTAACGCATCGCCGCAGCGTTGTCGCCATCGACCGAGCCGAAGTTGCCCTGTCCGTCGATCAGCAGATAGCGCAGCGAAAAGGGCTGCGCCATGCGCACCAGCGTGTCGTAAATGGCCTGGTCACCATGCGGGTGGTACTTCCCCATCACGTCGCCGACCACGCGCGCGCACTTCACATATGGCCTCGAATGACCATAGTTGCTCTCGTGCATCGCGAACAGCACGCGCCGATGGACCGGCTTCAGGCCATCGCGTACATCGGGCAGGGCGCGACCGACGATCACGCTCATCGCGTAGTCGAGGTAGGAGCGCCGCATCTCCTCTTCAAGCGAGATCGGCAGGGTTTCCTTGGCGAATTGATCCATCGAGATCCAGCGAGGAGGCGACTGGCTGTGGCCATGCCGCACGGGGATTTGAAGCTGAAATTTTATCAGTGCGGCACGCCTGGTCCGGGCCCATGGCGATTGGCCAAGCTTGCGCCGCTGTGGTCTGATGCGGGACCGCCGAAGGCAGACCCGACGTCTGTGTCACCTGCGTACTGCGTTCGCACTACCCCGCATCGCTCCAATGACCGAAATCGATCTCTTGATCTCACCGCGCTGGGTGGTGCCGGTCACACCGCGCGGTCGCGTTCTCGAAGATCACAGCGTTGCGGTCGATCGGGGACTCATTGTCGCAATCGTACCCACTGCCGAGGCGACCGTTCAGTTCGCGCCGCGGGAGTGGGTCAGGCTGCCGGCGCATGCGCTGACCCCTGGACGGGTCAATCTGCACACCCACGCCGCAATGGCCTTGCTGCGCGGCGTCGGTGACGACCTGCCGCTGATGCGCTGGCTGCAAGAACGCATCTGGCCTCTCGAGCAGGCGCTGGTGTCGTCCGAATTCGTTTACGACGGCACAAGACTGGCCGCGGTCGAGATGCTGCGCTCAGGCACGACCTGCTGCTCCGACATGTACTTCTTCCCGGAGGCCGCCGTGCGCGCCCTGCGGGACGTCGGCATGCGCGCGGTTGCCGGCATCATCGCAATCGAGTTTCCCACCGCCTATGCAGTCGATGCCGAGGATTACCTGCGCAAGGGCCTCGCGGTGCGGGATTCGTTTCGCGACGATCCATGGTCAGCTTCACGCTGGCGCCCCACGCACCGTACACGGTGGCCGACAGCACCTTGGCACGGATAGCGATGCTGGCCGAGGAGCTCGATCTGCCCGTGCACACCCATCTGCACGAGACGGCTGGTGAGGTGGCGGAATCAATGACGCAGCACGGCACCCGGCCGCTGGCGCGGCTCGAGCGGCTGGGCCTGGTCACCGAGCGACTGATCGCGGTCCATGCCGTGCACCTTGATTCGACCGAGATCGCACTGCTGGCCGCAGCGCGGGGCGTCGGTCGCCCACTGTCCGGCTTCGAACCTCAAGCTCGGCCAGCGGTCTGGCTCCGGTTGCCGGCCTTGATGGCCGCCGGAGTCAATCTCGGCATCGGCACCGACGGCGCCGCCAGCAATGACCGCCTCGACATGTATGCCGAGACCCGACTGGCAGCCCTGCTTGCCAAGGGCGTTGCACTGCGATGCCGACCGCGCTCCCGGCGGCGGCGGCGCTGGAGGCCGCCACACTCGGCGGCGCACGTGCGCTCGGGCTTGAGCGACGGATCGGTTCGATCGAAGTCGGCAAGGAGGCGGACCTCGTGGCGACTTCGATTTGTCAGCAATCGAAACCTCGCCCATGTTTCGACGTCGTCTCGCAGCTCGTTTACGCGGCCGGACGCGAACACGTCAGCGATGTCTGGGTCGCCGGGCTCCGCTGTTGTCAGGAAGCGACAGGTGCTCGCGAATGTGGAGCAAGGTGAAGCTGAGCGACAGGCGTCAGCCCTCCTGGCGTGGCAAAATCGATGTCGGCAGATTCTGCCGACGGCCGGGACAGCGTAGCCACCAGGCGATGCGTCACCGGCCGACGCCGGAACTGGCTTGTTCTGGGCGTCCAGTTGGACGCCAGTCTCCAAATCTCGAGTGAGGAGAACCATGAAGAAATTCATCAAGCTGGGCCTTCTGGCCTCGGCGCTGATGGCCGTCTCTGGCACTGCATCTGCCCAGATAACGGACATCGAGCTCGTCGATCCCAAGGAAAGCCCCTACGTCATCGATGCGCGCGGCGTCATCGTCCGCGATCCGTTCGGCCTGTGCTGGCGAACCGGTTCGTGGAGCGTCGAGCGCGCAGCGGCGACCGCAGATCAAAGAGCGCCAAGTTCCCGAACTGGACCGCAGGCTGCGAGTGCGAACAGAGGATCTGATGGATGACGCGCCGCCGGCTTGCCTGCCGCCGCCGCCACCCCCGCCGCCACCGCCACCCGCCGCCGCCACCGCCACCGCCACCACCGGCGCCGACCAGCGAGAAGGTGACGTTTGCGGCTGATGCCCTGTTCGACTTCGACAAGGCAATCCTGCGTCCGGACGGCAAGGCCAAGCTCGACGATCTCGTGTCGAAACTGGCCGGTGTGAGCCTGGAGGTGATCATCGGCGTCGGCTACACGGACCGCATTGGTCATCTGGCGTACAACCAGAAGCTGTCGGTCGCGCGTGCCCAGGCCGTCAAGGACTACCTGGTCAGCAAGGGTATCGAGCCGAACCGTGTCTACACGGAAGGCAAGGGCCCGGCGAACCCGGTCAAGCAGTGCCCGGATCCGTCCGCGAAGGGCGAAGTTCGCAACTTCGAAGCAGCTGATCGAGTGCTTGCAGCCGAACCGTCGCGTCGAGGTCGAGGTGGTGGGTACCCGCCCAGTCAAACGCTAAGCGATCGTCTACGTAGTCAAAGCCCCGCTTCGGCGGGGCTTTTTTTTGCGCCTGGCGCCTGAGCCACAGGTGACACGTTCGAACGATAACATCACGCAACGCACGACAACGTCGACCAGGCCGAGCTGCGCAAGTTCAGCGACATCGCCGCACGCTGGTGGGATCCGCAAGGGCCCGATGCGTCCGCTGCACGAAATCAATCCGGTCCGGCTGGACTGGATCGACCGGCTGGTTCCGCTCGCAGGACAAGCGCGTGCTCGACGTCGGCTGCGGCGGCGGCGTGCTGGCCGAAGCAATGGCCGGCGCGGCGCACATGTCACCGGCATCGACCTGGCCGGCAAGCCGCTGCAAGGTGGCGCAGTCTGCATGCACTGGAGTCCAGGTGCGCAGGTCGAGCTACGAGGAAAGCGCAGCCGAAGCCCTGGCGCGGAAGCCAGCCCGGCGCAGTTCGACGTCGTGACCTGCATGGAGATGCTCGAGCACGTGCCCGATCCCGCGCAGAGCGTGCGCGCCTGCGCCGCGCTGGCGCGACCGGGCGGCTGGGTGTTCTTCTCGACCATCAACCGCAATCCCAAGTCGTTCGTGCTGGCGATCGTCGGCGCCGAGTACGTGCTGAATCTGCTGCCGCGCGGCACGCACGAGTACGCCAAGTTCATCAAGCCGAGCGAGCTGACGCGCACTACGCACGCAGCGCCGGACTGGACATCTGCACGAACTGGTCGGCATGACCTACAACCCGTTCACGAAGACCGCTTCGCTCGGCACGCGACACCGACGTGAACTACCTGATGCTCGCATGCCGCAAGCCCGGCTGAGACCTGCGCCGGGCGACAGCATGCCAGCTGCCGCGCACCGTCGATCCGGTACGAACTGGTGTTGTTCGACCTCGACGGAACACTGGCCGATACGGCGCCCGACCTGGCCGGAGCTGTCAACCGCATGCTGTCCAGCGCGCGGACGCGCGCCGCGTGCCGCTCGCAGAACGCTGCGTCCACTCGCTTCGCACGGCGCGCGCGGACTGATCGGGCGCGCATTCGGCATCGTCGCCCGCCGACGCCGAGTTACGAGGCGCTGCGGCAGGAGTTCTTCGCGCGAGTACGAGTCGGCCCTGTGCGATGCCAGCGCACTGTTCCCGACGATGGACGGAAACACTGGCTGCACTCGACGCGCGCAGGTGTGCTGTGGGGGATCGTCACCAACAAGATCGCGCGCTTCACCGGACCCGCTGGTCCGTGCGCTCGGCCTGGCACAGCGCGCCGCGTGCGTGGTCAGTGGCGACACGACCCCTCACGCGAAGCCGCACCCGGCGCCGCTGCTGCACGCTCTCCAGAGTGCCGGAAAGACCGTGATGAAGCGCGCGGTCTACGTGGGTGACGACCTGCGCGACGTGCAGGCCGGCCGGGCCGCCGGTACTACGCACGGTGGCCGCGGCCTATGGCTATCTCGGCGAAACCGCATCCGATCGAACAGTGGGGTGCCGATCACATCATCCAGCGCCCCGGACGAACTGCTCCGCCTGATCAGGCAATAGCGGCCTCCTCATCGGATAATCGTCCCTGATCTGCAGAGACCTCGCCCGGGACGAGCTTAACGATGCGTCGATGGATTCCAGCGCTGCGCAAAGTGGCCATCGGCGCGACCGTTGCATGCTGCTGTTCGGTGCCATCGGTTACTTGGCGATCCCGAAGCTCGTGCGCTGGGGCGTCGAGACTGTCGCGTCGCGCGAGCTCGGACGCCCGGTGCGCGTCGAAAGCGTCGGCGCCAATCCCTACACGCTGAGCAGTCACGCTGCGCGGCCTGATGGTCGACGGCGCACCCGGTGAACGCATCGCCGCTGCTGACCGTTCAGCGAAGCCATCGCCAATGCGTCCCTGCAATCGGTCTTCCGTCGCGCACCGGTGCTGGATGCACTCGGCGATCGTTGGCCTGACGGCCAACCTCGTCCGGCTCGAGCAGCAGCGCTTCAATTTCAGCGACATCATCGATCGCATGCGAGCCAAGCCGAAAACCAGCGACGAACCCACGCGCTTTTCGCTGAGCAACATCGAAGTCGCGCGACAGCGTCGTCAACTTCGACGACCGCCCGATGACGCGAAGCACATGCGCTCACCGACATCAAGCTCGGCATTCCGTTCATCTCCAACCTGCCGACGCACGCCGAGATCAAGGTCCAGCCGGCGTTCTTCGCGCGGCTCAATGGCACGCCGATCGACATCAAGGGCGAGACCCGTCCGTTCGCCGATACGCTCGAATCGTCGATCAACCTGAAATTCGACGGTCTCGACATTCCGACTTACCTCGCCTACTCGCCCGTGCGTCTTAACTTCACGATCACCGCGGGGCACGCTCGACACGGACTTGCGCGTTCGCCTTCCGGCGCGCCGCACCGGCGCGCGGCGACCGTCCAGCGCAGGCGGCGCAGACGGTGATCTCCGGTTCCGTGGTCGTCAACGAATTCGCGCTGGCCGCGCCGGCAGCGAACGCGCAGCCGCTGATCGGCTGGAAATCGTTGCGCGTCGTTCTCGACGATGTCGACCCCTTCGCTCGCCGCGCTGTGATCGGCGACATCGCGCTGATCGCGCCGACGGTCGAGGTCGTTCGCGACACCGTAGGCGCGATCAACTGGGTGCAGTTCGGCAGGCAACCGCTACTGGAAACGACCGGCGCCCGCGGCCGGATCGAGCCAGCCCGACGCCGGTACCGCGCCGGCGACGACGTCCGCCGGCGCCATTCGCGTTCACGCTGAGGCACGCGGCGATCAGCGAGGGCACCGTGAACTACGCCGATGACTCCGCGGGTCGCTTCCGGCTGCCAGGTCATCAATCTCGCCGCCGAAGCGAGCGACCTGACGACCACGTCGAGCGCGCGCGGCAAGGTTCGCGTCGGCGGCGACATCGGCGATGGTGGTGGCTCGGTGAAGCTCGAAGGTGAAGTCGGACTGGCACCGGTCGGCGGGCGTCTTGCGTTCGACTGCGCGCGACGTCAAGCTGCGCACGGCGGCGCGCTACCTGGCGCACGTCGTCAGCGCCACGCTCGACGGCAGCAGCGACGTCGACGCCATTCTCGAGTTCGCCGCCGCCGATCCCGCGATGAAGATCGCGCTGCGCGAGATCACGGTACGCGGCAAGGACATCCAGGTTCGCGGCCCCGCCGGCAGCGCAGCGAACTTCGATCTCGACTGCGATGACGATCGACGGCGGCGAGACTCGATCTCAACGAGCGACAGATAACGATCACCAAGCTCTCACTCGACGGTCCGCGGGCCATGGTGCGACGCATGGCCGACGGCCAGATCAACTGGCTGACGGTGTTCCGCGCCAAGCCTGGCCGAGACCACCGGCACGACCGAGAAGCAGGCAAGGCGCAGCCGCCGCCCAGCCGTGGAAGGTCATTCTGAAGGAAGCGTGCGATCACGCGCGGCGATCTGCAGCTCGAGGATCTGGCGGTCGATCCGAACGTGAAGCTGCGCGCTTCGGCGATCACCGGCACGGTCAGCAATGTCGTCAGCGATGGATCGCAGCGCGCGGAGATTCGCGTCTGCGCACGCGCTTCGGCAGCGGCGGCACGCTGGCGGTCAATGGCGGCGCCAGCTGGAATCCATCTGGCGTCCGATCTGCGCGTCGATGCACGCAGTCTCGATATCGCCGCCGTGCGCCCATACCTCGCGGCACGACTGAACGCAGTGCTGGCGAGCGCCCTGCTGTCGGCGCGCGGGCAATGTCGCGATGACCCAGGCCGCGGCCGACGCACCGCTGAAAGTGGCATACAAGGGCAACGCCCGACTCGCCAATCTGCACCTGCTCGACGCGCGCGGCGAGAACGATCTGCTCAAGTGGCAGGTGCTCGACCTGGAGCAGATCGACGCGAAGATTGGCGAAGGACCGCCACCGGAAGTGACGGTCGGCAAGATCTCGCTTTCGGACTTCTACGCACGCATCATCGTGTCCGAGCAGGGACGGCTGAACCTGGCCGACCTGATCAAGCGCGAGGGGCAAGCTGCCAGCGATGGCGGCGCCGCAGGCGGAGCGAACACCGGCGCCGCGACCAAGCCGGCCGAGGCCTCGATGCCGGTCGATCGCGAACTCGCCGGCAACGAGCAGCCGCCGAAGCCGCTGCGCAAGACCGCACCGCGACGGCGACGGTGACACACGCAAGGCGGAGACCCGTCGGCACCACGCCACCGGTGATCCGCATCGGCCAGATCGAGCTCACGCGCGGCAACGTGAACTTCACCGACAACTTCATCAAGCCGAACTACACGGCCAACATGACCGGGCTCGGCGGCACCGTGACGACGCTGGCGAGCGACGCAACCGAACCGGCGACGATGACGCTCGCCGGCAAGATCGACGACGACGCGCCGGTCGACATCAGCGGCCGCCTCAATCCGCTCGCGCCCAAGCTCTTCCTCGACATCGAAGGGCCGCACCAAGGGCGTCGACCTGCCGCGCCTGACGCCTTACTCGGTCAAGTACGCCGGCTACCCGATCGTCAAGGGCAAGCTGTCGATGGAGGTCAGCTACAAGGTCGAGGACGACAAGCTCAACGCCAACAATCACCTGTTCCTCGATCAACTGACGTTCGGCGAGAAAGTCGAGAGTCCGACCGCGACCAAGCTGCCGGTACTGCTCGCGGTGTCGCTGCTGACGAACTCGAAAGGCGAGATCGACATCAACCTGCCGATCTCCGGCACGCTGAACGATCCGAAGTTCTCGATCGGCGGCATCATCATCCAGGTCATCGTCAACGTGCTGACGAAGATCGTGACCGCGCCGTTCGCACTGCTGGCGTCGGCCTTCGGCGGCGGCGAAGAACTCGGCTACGTGGAGTTTCCTGCCGGCAGCGCAACGCTGGCGGCCGAACAGACCAAGCGCATCGACACGCTCGCGAAGGCTCTGAACGATCGCCCGGCACTCAAGGTCGACATCATCGGCCGCGTCGATCCTGCGGCTCGATACCGAAGGCGCGCGCAAGGCGAAGCTCGACGCCAAGCTGCGCGCCGCCAAGGTCCGCCAGACGGTGCGCGCCGGCGGCGATTCGGTCGATCCGTCCAAGGTGACGATCACCGAGCAGGAACGCCCGGCGCTGATCGCGGCCGTCTACGACGACGAGAAGATCCCGGACAAGCCGCGCAACTTCATCGGCATCGCGAAGACCGTTCCCGCGCCGGAAATGGAAGCGCTGATCGTCGCCGAATCTCGCCGTCACGCCCGAAGACCTGCGCGCACTCGCCAATCAGCGCGCAACCGTCGTGCGCAACCGCCTGGAGGCCGACGGCAAGGTCCCGCGCGAGCGCCTGTTCCTGGTCGAACCCAAACTCAATGCCGACGGCATCAAGGACACGGGGGCCAATACGCGGGTTGATTTCTCGCTGAAGTGACCCACCTTGAACGTAGAATCACACTTTCTTGGGGGCGACCTGGCTTCGACGCGGGTCGTGAAGGATCTCAGGGCATGCCGAGGACCAGTCACCTCGTAAATCCATCTGGAACACTACAAACGCCAACGACGAGCGTTTGCTCTCGCCGCCTAATACCGGTGAGACGCTGCACTAGCTGGCCCCTGGGCTAGGTCGGGTCCAAGCGAGGCGCAAGCCGAGCTGCAAGCCCACAGCAGCGTTATTTACAGAGGCTGATCGCCGGTGGAGTCACGACGCCGGCACCGAGAATCAGCGACTGGCTGCGCGTCGGCCTGCCGATCGGCTAAGCGCGCGGCGAGACTCAAATAGACCGGCTACGCATGTAGAACTGGATCTGGATCATTCGTGGACGCGGGTTCGATTCCCGCCGCCTCCACCAATCGAAGAAGGGCCACCTTGCGTGGCCCTTCGCGTTCTGGCGGGCAGTCGTAGGCCGCCGTGATTGGTCGCCGCCGTTTGAATCTCCCAAGCTGTAGCCGTTTCGCCCGGCGCGCCTGCCGAATATCGGACAGTGGGCTTCGCTCGTTACCTGTTTGCCATGCAAATTCCTTTGCTACGGGGCGCCAAAAGAGTGAACGCTTCCACATTTAAACGCGCCAATTCAGCGTGAAAGCCAACGATTGCCAGCACCGATAGCGGATTCGGGGGAACGATGTCGCCTAAGTGTCTGACCTCGATGTGTGCGCAGTTCGTTTATAAGGGACTAATGTGTTCCTTAGCCACGCAACACCGGTCGTTGCCGTACGTAGACAATGAGTTGAGAGGACCGAATTCATGAGTAAGGAACCTTTGTCATTGGCGCGATTGCTTCTTGCCGCAGCCACCATTGCGGTTGCTGGGTGCGGGGGCGGGGGTGGCGGTTCGAGCCCAAGCCCAAGTCCCGCGCCCCCGCCGCCTGCGGGAAGTCCAGCAATTCAGGTTCTGCCCGCGTCCTTTGACTTCGGCAAGGTAACGACCAGCAACGTTGCGGCACCTTTGGAGGTGACGATTCGCAATACCGGCACCGCCGCGCTGAGCGTATCTGCAATTTCCCTGCTCGCACCGTCAGGAAGTCCGTTTGGCTTGACGTTGAACGCGGGTTCCAAACCTTGCGGCTCGGCACCCAGTGTTGCGGCCGCGGATTCCTGCACCGTACGGGTCACGTTTCAGCCGCCGACCGCCGGGCCCTTCACTTCAACCCTCCAGATCGCTTCGAACGCTCAGGGATCGCCGATGGTCAACGTCCCGATCTCCGGAACATCGGAGGCCGTGACCTCGCTGACTCTGCGGATCAACCAGTTCGAGACATCGTGCCCGTCAGTCGCAACGACTGCCTACGTTTCGGTCATCGATCAGGGCGGCTTCCCGCTACTGGGACTTAGCGCGCCGAATTTTCTGGCGACGCAGAAAGGACCGCTGCTGCCTGCCGGCATGAACGTGCCGATTACCTCGGCCGCGTTCGTTGAAGCCGCCTACAGGAATGTTGCGATCGCAGCCTTACTCGACTTCAGCAAGAGCCTCAGGGATCAACCCGTCGCCTTCGCCGAAATGAAGGCCGGATTCTCCAATCTGTTCGGAAGCCTCAAGCCGAATGACGTCGCGGAAGTCATCCGATTTGCGACGGAAAACGAAGTCGCACAGCCTTTCACGACTGACGTCGCCGCGCTGAAGTCCGCCATCGATCTGCCCTTCAATAAAGGAGACGGCACGAGGCTGTATGACACCGTCTTCTTGGGCATCGACAACGTCGCAAATTCGCGGACCAGCTATCCCGGCTATCGAGGAGTGGTGATTGTTGCGACCGACGGAGTCGACGACCTTACCCCCCCCGCCGCACCGTCTGTCCACACGCTGCAGCAGGTCATAGACAATGCCAGAAGCAAGAACGTGCCGATCTTCACGATCGGCCTCGGCGGGTCAATCAATTCATCGGTCCTGAATCAAATGGCCACCCAGACGGGTGGCCTCTTCTACCTGGCGAATACGTCGCAGAATCTTGCGACCATCTACCAGCAAATCGCCCCCCTGCTTTTCGCGAAGCAATATGTCGTCAAGTTCGATCATTTGCGCGCCAACGTGGTCGGGGTTACGTCCGATCTGACCCTCGGCGCCAGCCTGCCTGGCATCAGCGGCAATGACACAAGGCCGCTGACCCCTTGCAACTAGCGCGCCTGATGGCGCGCTGGCCGCCGGCCGGACGGTTGATTCATTAAAACGCAGAAGGGCCACCTTGCGCGGCGCTTCGCCGTCAAACAAGCGGCGGGCGGTTCGCTTCTTCGCGAATCTTCGCGAGGCCGTATCCGGCCAGCATGAAGCGGTCGCGCAGGTGGCGATCGGCCAGCTCGGGCGGCGGCGGCGCAAGCTCCGCGTCTTCCAGCGGTATCGGCAGAATCGCGTTCAGCCCACGCGCGTCCCATGCGGTCTGGTACTCCCACTTTGCCCAAGGCGAGGCGGCAGCGTTGCGCGACCAAAATAACAAGACCACATCACGTCGCGAGATTTGCTCCCTTAACTGGGGCTGGAAGGAGGCATTCGCAATACCGCGCCGAGAGAGCGTGAAAAGTCTCGATAAAGATTGTCGTTAATTCCTGCCCCGCGGTGCGCTATCAGGTGCCATCCTTCTTAAAGCCGTGCTCGGTGGAGAAGGAGCGAGGGAACCGGGATGCAACTCCCGTTGAGTAAAAGACTGCACATTTTCAGCGCCGGCCTGTTCGTCGCGCTGACGGCTGGAGTGGCGCACGCCACACCGTTTCATTACTCGGAGTCGGTTACGGGGGACCTAGCCGGGGTGCCAAGCACCGCCCTTTCATTTGGCATCGACGACAACACGATCTCGGGATCAACACACCTTGCTGTCAACATCCCTGGGCCAGGCCCCCATTTCGACACCGACTTCGATAGCTTTGCTTTCAATCTGCCTGCCGGATCGCGGCTCGTGGACGTTTCTCTTACGTTCATGACAGTTTCCAGCAATACCGTCAGCGCCAATGCGGAACTCCGACTTTGTCCTGGCGTCAGCAATTGTTTTACCGACGTTCTTGGCTACCAAACTATCAGCTTTTTTGACGCGCCCCCTGTCCTGGTCGATTTCGGCGGCGCACTTCCCCTCAGCGCCGGAACCTATACGCTTTTCACTAACGGCTTAGGGATCGGGCCCGTCATCGACCCCTCCCTTTCTGAGTCGTGGTCCACCGATTACAGGTGGACCTTGAGGGTGATCCCTGTCCCGGAACCAGAAGACCTTCTGCTCCTTGGACTCGGTCTCGCGGGTCTCGCCTTCACCCGCCGCCGCAAGCTGTAGTCACCCAATTGCTACAACGAGTCCGCCCGCGTGGCGGGCATGTTTCACTGAACAGCGAGCCGCTGCGCATCAGGTTTCATTGCACCGCTTCGCAACCCCAAGGCCCACACGGAACTGCCTCGCGTGCTGCCAATCTAGTGGTACATCGGCGCTGGTGTCGCCTGGCAATTGAACTTCTCGCGCACGTAGTCGTTGTAGTAGCGGCCCGGAGAAGACGCTTTCTTCCAGGCACTGACCTCGGACGCTGGAACGCCACAGAAGTGATACCAGATGCCTTTGAGACTCACGAGAACGTACCTCTCTCGCTCGTCGTAGCAAATACGCTTCACGTTCGCACCGCGCGAAATGCTTTCACAGCGAAACGGCGCGAGATCGACCTCACCTCGGAACTTCACATACACCCGCTCTGCCATAGCGACCTGGGTGGCCATGAGCAACGCAATCCCGATGAGGATCTGCCGGACCTTTTGCATCTCTATTTGCCCTCCAAATTCTGATTGAAGCACCTCGCCTCGAGCCCTTCTACTCACGTGTCCGGACTACTACTAAATAGATATCCGACCAGCCGCGACCCTTGCCAAGCCAGGCGAGGGCTCGACGAGCCACGACTGCGGCGGTTCGCGATCGCCCGACGACGTTTGCTAAAATCTTCCAGTTAAGAACCGGGGCAATCGCTGCGAAACGTGCAGGCGACCAGCCGGCCTCGATTCCATTTTTCAAAGCTTCCCTGACCTCGTGACCGACACCCTGGCCGGACGCACTGCTTTTATCACCGGTGGCGCGCGCGGCATCGGGAGAGCGGCTGCGCGCAAGCTGGCGAGCGCGGGCTGCGACGTCATCGTCAACTACTACAACAGCCATGACGAAGCGCAGGGACTGTGCGATGAACTGGTTTCGGGCGGACGTCGTGCGCTGGCGATCAAGGGCAATGTGGCCGATCCGGGCAGCGTCGACGAGATGTTCGAAGCGATCCGCGCATTCACCGAGCGGCTCGATATCGTTGTCAGCAACGCCGCCAGCGGGGTCCTGAAGCCGGCGCTCGAGTTGACGCTCAAGCATTGGCGCTGGTGCATGGAAACCAACGCGCTGGCCCTTCACTTGCTGGCGCAGCGCGCCGTGCCCATGATGCCGGCCGGCGGACGCATCATCGCGATGTCGAGCCTTGGCGCGATCAGGGCGATTCCTCACTATGCATTCATCGGCGCATCCAAGGCAGCGCTTGAGTCCCTGGTGCGGGCGCTGGCACAGGAACTCGGTCCGCGCGGAATCCGTGTCAATGCGGTGAGCGCCGGGGTCGTCGATACCGACGCTCTCGCCTACTTTCCCAATCGCGACACCCTGCTCGCTGAATACGCGCAGCGCACCCCGGCCGGACCAACCCTGACGCCCGAACAGGTCGCCGATGCGATCTACTTGCTGTGCCTGCCCGAAGCAGATCGTGTCACCGGCCACACGCTGGTGGTCGACGGCGGCTTTTCGATTTCCGGCTAGGCGAACGAGGCACGAAGGGCATGACGATTGACTCCGGGCTGGCTGGCAAGATCGCACTGGTGACCGGTGGCAGCCGCGGCATTGGGCGTGCGATCGTTGAAACGCTGGCGGCCGATGGCGCTGATGTCACTTTTGTTTATCGTGGTGCCGCCGATGCGGCGCACGAGGTCGTCGCGCTCGGTGCAAGCCGGGGCCTGAAGATCGCCGCCGAGCAAGCGGATGTACGCGACGCCCAGCAATGTGAAGCCCTGGTTGAGCGACTGGTCGACAGCCGCGGCACGATCGACGTCCTGGTCAACAACGCCGGCATCGTGCGCGACGGCCTGCTCGGCATGCTCTCACCCGATGACGTGCGCGAGGTCGTGGAGACCAACCTGCTTGGAACCATGAATATGGCGCGCGCGGTGGTGCCGACCATGATTTCGCGGCGCGGAGGCGCGATCGTCAATCTGAGCTCGGTGGCAGCGTCCAAGGGCGGCCGCGGGCAGACCAACTACGCGGCGAGCAAGGGCGGGATCGAGGCTTTTACACGCGCGCTGGCGGTCGAACTCGCGCCGCGCCGCGTGCGCGTTAACGCGGTCGCACCCGGCGTGATCGAGACCGAAATGTCGCAGGCGGTGCGCGATCTTGCGGGCGACCAGGTGCTTGCCCGCATTCTCTTAAAGCGCTACGGCCAGCCACAGGAGATCGCCAATGCAGTATGGTTCCTGGCGTCGCAGCTGGCCGCTTACGTGACGGGCGAAGTGGTTCACGTCGACGGCGGATTCAAGATGGACTGAAAGGGAGAGAAATGGAATTCAGCAAGGAAGAAATCGAAACTGTCTATCCGAAGGTTGCGGCCACGCTGGCCGATGCGCTCGGCTGCGACGTTGAAGAAGTGAAGCTCAACGTGTCTCTGATCGAGGACCTGCAGGCGGAGTCGATTGACTTCCTCGACCTGGTGTTCCGGCTTGAGCGCGCGTTCAAGGTCAAGATCCCGCGCGGCAAGATTGTCGAGGATGCGCGCGGTGAGCTGTCCGAGGCGGACTTCGAACAAAAGGGCATCGTCACCGAGGCAGGCCTGGCCCGCCTGAAGTCTTTTCTGTCCGAAGTTCCGCCGGAGCGCTTCAAGTCACCGATGAAGTCGACGGATATCCCGCGTCTGTTCACGCCGGAGACCTTCTGCAAGGTCGTGCTCCGCGCGCAGAAGACACAGGCCACGGCTTGAATCGGACCGCGGCGCGAGCGAGTCGTGGTTTGTCCGGTGCGATCGCATGCTCGGCCCGCCTGGCGAACGGACCATGAACGCCAGATACAGCGCGTTTACCTTTTGCGACCGGATCACCGACTTCGTGCCGGCGAAGTCGGCGCAAGCGGTGTTCCTGGTGCCGGCTCACCTCGGCGAGTTCGCCTCGTGCCTGGTCGCCGAGGCGGTCGGTCAGCTAGCAGCCTGGGTGTCGATGGCTCATATCGACTTTCGCGGCCGACCGGTTGCCGCTCTGGCCGGGGCGACACACTTCCTCGGCGCGGTGAAGCCGGGTCAGACACTTGAACTGGAGATCGAAATCGAGAGTTGCGACGATGAGGCGGTTGCCTACGCCGGTCGCGCGTCCGTCGCCAGACGCCCGATCCTGCAGCTCTTCGATTGCGTTGGGCCGATGCTGCCGCAAGCCGATTTCGATTCGTCCGAGGATCTGGCGCGGCAGTTCGAGCTTGTTGCGCGGTGCCGGCGCTGTTCCGGGCCGCTTCCCCGGCTTCGAGCCGCCGCAACTGACGCTCATCGAACAGGTGGCAGACAAGCAGCGTGTGTGCCAACTCGAGGTTCCCGCCGATGCTGTCTACTTCCGCGATCACTTTCCGCGCCGGCCGGTGTTTCCGGCCACTCTGTTGCTCGACAGTGCGATCCGCGTGGCTGAAGAACTGATGGCGGCGCACGCCAGAGCAGAGAAACGCTGGACGCCGGCGCGGATGACTCACGTGAAAATGCGCGACTTTGTATTGCCGGGCCAGAGTGTCGAACTCAGCGCCGAAATACTCGCGACAGCGGCGGACTCCGCGCGAGTTGGGCTCACCGCCAAGGTCGGCGAGCGAACCGTGGCGACCGCTCGGATTGAGTTCGCAACCTCCAGAGGCGCAGGATGACGCGGCGCCGCGCAGCAATCACGGGCATCGGCCTGGTGACACCGGTCGGCAACGATGTTGCGACGACCTGGGATGCGCTGCTTTCCGGCCGCAGCGGCGGCGCACGGATTACCCAGTTCGATGCCAGCGGCTTCTCGACACAGATTGCGGCAGAAGTGAAGGGCTTCGACGCCGCCGGCATCATCGACGATCGAAAGATTCTGAAGTTCGCGAATCGCTCGCACGCATTTGCACTGGTCGCGGCGGAGCAGGCGATCAGCGACGCCGGCATCCGACCCACGTCCGCCACGGCGACGCGCTGGGGACTCGCAGTCGGCACCGGCATGATGGGTGTGCCGTTCGAGGAACTGGCGGAAGTGCACGACTACTGCGTGCGCGATGGCGAGTTCGATCCGCAGCGTCTGCTTGACGATGCCTCGGCCAACAACCCGCTGGTGTTCTGCCGCAGCCAGTCGACCGCGGGGCTGGCGCTGCTGGGACGTCGCTTTGGGATCCGCGGGTACTCGACATCGGTGCACACCGCATGTGCCTCGGGTGGGCAGGCGGTCGGCACCGCGATGAAACTGATCCGGCGCGGCGTTGCTGACTGCGTGTTGACCGGCGGATTCGATTCGATGATCAATCCGATTGGTCTCGCCGGCTTTTGTCTGCTCTCGGCGGTGTCGCCCGATAACGAAATCCCTACTCGCGCAAGCCGCCCATTCGATGCCAGCCGTAACGGCTTTCTGCTGGGTGAAGGCGCCGGATTCCTCGTGCTCGAGGAGTGGGAGTCTGCGCGGCGACGCGGCGCTCGCATCTACGCTGAACTGGCCGGCGATGGCAATTCTCTGTCGAGTTATCGCATCACGGATTCGCATCCTTCGGGCGACGGTCCGATCCAGGCGATGCGCCAGGCGCTGGCGGATGCCGGCATCGGGCACGACGAGCTCGACTACATCAATGCGCACGGCACCTCGACTCCGATGAACGATCGCAGCGAAGCCGCTGCCATCGGTGTGGTGTTCGGCGCCGACGCGGCGCGCATCGGCCTGAGTTCGACCAAGAGCACGATGGGCCACCTGATCGCTGCCGCCGGGGCCGTCGAGGCCGTCGTCTGTACCCTTGCGATCCGCGATGGGGTGATGCCGATCAATGCCAACCTGCAGGCGGTCGAACCGGACTGCGAGCACTTGAACATCGTGCGCGATGTGGCGCGGCGAGGACCGATCCGGGCCGCGTTGTCGAACTCGTTCGGTTTTGGCGGCTCGAACAGCTGCGTCGTCGTCAGACATCCGGCGACCGCCGAGCACGAATCTCACGGCGCGTGAAGCGATCAATGACGACATGAAGCAAGTGCCTCGCATCGTGGTCACCGGCAGCGGTGCCATCTGTGGCAGCGGCCGGACCCCGGACGAAATCCTGGATGCCCTGCTTGAAGGGCGAACCTCGATCGGCCCGATCCGCAGCTGGAACGCATCGAACTGGCCCTGCCGCGCGGCCGCCGAGATCGCCGATCTGGACCTGCGTTCTCTGGTAAAGGACCGCAAGTTGCTGAAGCTGATTCGACGCAGCGATGCGCTGGGGATCTACGCGGCCAGTCAGGCGCTCGATGCGTCCGGCCTGGCCACATGGCGCGACTCTCTCGATCCGGACGCGGCGACTGCGGCCAGCGATCGCGTCGGAATGTACGTCGGATCCGGCGGGGGTACGTACAACAGCCAGTACGACTATTTCGAACTGCTCGACTGAGGCGGGCGGCGACATGCCCAGGTTCGGAGCCGAACTGGCCGCGACCGTCAATCCGATGTGGCTGCTGCGCTCGCTGCCCAACAATGTGCTCTGCCATGTCGGCATCAACTACGGCCTCAAGGGCACCAACGCCTGCATCACCAATCACAGCGTTAGCGGGATGCTCGCCGTCGTCGAGGCGCTGGCCGGCCTGCGAGCCGGGGAGGCCGATTGCGCGGTCGCGGTCGGCCACGATGCGCCGATCGAGCCGCAGACCGTGATGTATTACCAAAGAGTCGGATTGACAGCGGTCGATGCCTTGCGACCATTCGACGCACGCCGTGATGGCAGCCTGTTCGGCGAAGGCGCCGCTGCGCTCGTCATGGAAAACGAGACCGGCGCGCGCGCGCGGGGTGCGACCGTGCTCGGTGAGGTTCTCGGCGGCGGAGCGGCCGCGGATGCCGAGGGCTTGCTCGCGATCCGGAACAGCGGCGAGGGTCTGGTCGACGCGATCAACGCGGCGCTGGCCGACGCGGACATCGACGCGTCGCAGATCGGCATCGTCGTCGCGCACGCCAACGGTACGCCCGCCTCGGATGCGTCCGAAGCCCGCGCCTTGAGAACCGTGTTCGGCAGCGAGATGCCGCCGGTCACGGCATCCAAATGGTCGATCGGTCACCTGCTCGCTGCCTCGGGCGCAATCGACGCCGTGCTTGCATTGGAGGCGCTCAGGCGCGGTGTCGTGCCCGGCATCGCGTCGCTCGAAATGCTCGATCCCGAGTTTCCCGATCTGGCGGTATCCAGGACGCCGGCCAAGCCGCGCAGCGATATCGCTCTGGTTCTATCGCGGGGCTTCGGCGGCACCGACGCCGCTTTGTTGCTTCGTGGTTATCGGGGCTGACGGTCGGGGCTGACGGCCGGAGCTGACTCCACTGGCTGCCCTGCATCCTTCACTGAATCCGGAATCGGGCCAGGCAACGGCCGCTGATCCGGCGCAACGCTGCGGGATCGACAGTGTCGAGCTCTCCCGCATCGAGCGCTTTCTCAACGAAACTCCGCTCGACGATCTGCAGCGACTGTTTTCGGCCCAGGAACTTGCCGACGCCGGTGAAGGCGCGGGTCGCGTGGCCAGTCTGGCCGCGCGCTTCGCGGCCAAGGAAGCCTGCCTGAAGCTGTTTCCCGCCGACACCGCGCGGCATCGCATCCTCGCGGAGGATTTTTCGGTCGTTCGTGATGAACACGGGGCACCCCAGGCAGTGCTGTCGGCAAACGCGGCAGGACGTCGCCGCGCGTCATCGCATCCGTGAAATCCGCCTGTCGTTGACACACGACAAGAGCACTGCCTCGGCCGTCGCCCTGGCGATTCCCGACCGCGCCACGCCGTCGCTGGCGGGCCGGCTCTGCTATCACTGGCTGCCGTTGCGGCGCGACGTGGTGCTTGCCAATCTGCGCCGCGTGTTCAGTGAAGGCGTCGATGACGACGGAGATCAAGCGCCTGGCCCAGGCCCACTACGGCCACCTGCTGTCGCCAATGCCGCCGAGGTCATTCGCATGCGCTTCGTTTCGCCGGCTCGGCGCGCGAGCATGGTCAGGGTGGAAAACGTCGACGTCTTCACCGAAGCACTGACGCAGCGCAAGGGTGTGATCGTGCTGACCGGCCACTTCGGCAGTTGGGAGGTCTCGACCGTGGCGGGCCTGAACCAGTATCCCGAAGTACGCGGCCAGATCTACTTCGTGCGCCGGCCGCTGAAGTCGCGCTGGGCCGACGCCTGGGTCACACGGCGCTTCACGCGCGCCGGCTTCGGCGTGCTGCCCAAACGCGGCGGACTCGATGCGATCCTCGAAGTTCTGGAGCGCGGGCACACCGTGGTGTTTCCATTCGATCAGCATGCGGGCGGGCGCGATGCGATCAAGGTCGATTTCTTCGGCCATCCGGCCGGCACGATGCGCAGCCTGGCGGTGCTGGCACTTTCTACCGGCGCCACCGTGCTGCCGGCAGCCAGCTGGCGCGAGGCTGACGGTCATCATGTGCTGCGCTTCGAGCCTCCCCTGCCCCTGCTTGACGACGAAGACACCAACGAAGCGATCCGGCTCAATACGCGCGCCTACAACCGGGCGCTGGAGCGACTGGTGCTGCGCCATCCCGAGCAATGGTTCTGGGTACACCGTCGGTGGAAGGACTGAGCACGTTCGCCAGGAACTCGCGCCTAGAATCACTCCATGCCAGACGCTACCGACATTCCGACCCTGCGCCGCCTGCTGCACGATTGCCGCCGCATCGCCGTCGTCGGCATTTCGGCCGAGTGGCATCGGCCCAGTTACTTTGTCGGCAAGTATCTGCTCGAGCACGGCTACTCGATGATTCCCGATCAATCCCAAGTACCCGGAAGTGCTGGGACAGCGCTGCTATCCGACGTGACCGCCGCGCGCGCGGCCGGCACGATCGACATGGTCGACTGTTTTCGCAAGGCCGAAGACATCGGGCCGCTCGCCGCCGAGGCGATCGCGGTCGGCGCGCGCTGCCTGTGGATGCAACTGAGCGTCGTCAATGAAGCGGCCGCCGCCACCGCGCGCGCCGCCGGGCTCGATGTCGTGATGGATCGGTGCGTCAAGATCGAACACGGACGACTGTTCGGCGGGCTCAACTGGGCGGGTGTCAATACGCGTGTGATCTCGGCTCGCCGGCCGCAGCAACTTCCCTACTGAGCAAGCACGAGGAGCCGACCTTGGCGGACCGTCGACTTCGGCATCGAAACCCTGTGTCTGCACGCGGGCCAGCTGCCCGACGCGGTGACCGGCAGCCGCGCGCAGCCGATCTACCAGACCACCAGTTACGTGTTCGACTCGGCCGACCACGCCGCGAGCCTCTTCAATCTGCAGACCTTCGGCAACGTCTATTCGCGCATCAGCAATCCGACGGTTGCAGTGTTCGAGGAGCGGGTCGCGGCGCTCGAGAACGGCCGCGCGGCGCTCGCGACCGCCAGCGGCATGGCCGCGCAGCTGACGGCAATCCTCGCGATCGTCCAGCCCGGCGATCACATCGTCGCCTCGGCGCTGCTGTACGGCGGCACCTACTCGCAGTTCGCGGTGACGCTGCCCAAGATGGGCATTGAGGCGACGCTGGTCGATCCCGACGATCCCGAGAATTTCCGCCGCGCGATCAGGCCGAACACACGGCTCATCTACGGCGAAACGCTCGGCAACCCCAAGATCAACGTGCTCGACATCGAGGCGGTCGCAGCCATCGCACACGAGGCGGACATCCCGCTGATGATCGACAACACGATGGCTTCGCCCTATCTATGCCGGCCCTTCGATTTCGGCGCCGATATCGTCGTGCACTCGGCGACCAAGTACATGGGCGGCCACGGCACCACGATCGGCGGCGTGCTGGTCGAGAGCGGCAAGTTCGACTGGGGCAATGGCAAGTTTCCTGACATGGTGGCGCCGTCGAAGAGCTATCACGGCGTCAGAGTTCTGGGAAACCTTCGGCGATTTCGCCTACACGATGAAGGCGCGCTTCGAGGTGCTGCGAGTGCACGGATCTTCATTGGCGCCGATCTCCGCGTGGATGCTGCTGCAGGGGCTGGAGACCCTGCATGTCCGCATGGAGCGCCATGTGCAGAACGCGCGGCGTGTCGCCGAGTTTCTCGAGAGCCATCCGCGCGTCGCGTGGGTCAACTGGCCGGGCCTTGCATCCAGCCCGTACTACGAGCTGGCGAAGAAGTACCTGCGAGCGGTCGACGGCGAGCCCGGGGCGTCGAGCGTGATGACCTTCGGCATCAAGGGTGGATCCGCCGCCGGCGTGAAGTTCATCGACGCACTGCAGTTCGTTTCTCACCTCGCCAACATCGGCGACGCCAAGTCGCTCGTGATCCACCCGGCCTCGACCACGCATCGGCAACTGTCCGAAGACGAACAGCGCGCGGCCGGTGTATTGCCCGAGATGGTCCGGCTGTCGATCGGAATCGAGTCGATCGACGACATCCTTTGGGATCTCGAGCAGGCGCTGGAGAAGAGCATTTAAGGGATCACGGCGCGTTGAGAAGCGAGGCCGAGCGCGAGTTCATCGCTGCGATCGATCGTCAGGTAGCGACGTCATCCAGCGGATGCGCAGTTATCGGCGACGCACGCAAGCAATGACCGACCGGAAGGGGCAATGTGGTCACCGAACAGAATTCTTGTAGATCTTCCCGTCTTTCATGATGACTACGAAAGTTCTTCGCCGGATCCTCGATCAGCTTGATGTTCGCGATCGGATCGCCGTCGACGAGCAGCAGATCGGCGAGCGCGCCTTCCTCGACGACGCCGAGCTTGCCGGGATACGGATTTCGTTTCCCCGACAGCGCCAGCAGTTGGGCGTTCGTTCCCGTGGCCATCGCCAGAGTTTCGGCGGGGGTGTACCACTGAACCAGTTTGGTCAGTAGCTCCCCGTGACGCGGGGCAAGCTGGGGCGAGAACAGGATGTCGGTGCCCCACGCCGTCTTGATCTTGTACTTCTTCGCCAGCCTGAACGTTGCGTCCGTACCGGCGAACACCTCCATCGCCTTTTCTCGCTCGAACGAACCGGGCGGAAACGCGTCGGCCAGCTCGTCAGGGAACGCCTGCATGCTCAACCAGATGCCCTTCTCGGCCATCAGTCTGGCGGTCGGTTCGTCCATCAAGTGGCCGTGTTCGATGCACTTGACGCCGGCGGCGATCGCGCGCTGGATCGATTCGGAGGTGTATGCGTGCACGGTGACGTAGGTGCCCCAGTTCCCGGCGGCCTCAACGGCGGCGCGCAGCTCGGCCTCGGTGAAGGTCGATGCGTCGAGCGGGCTGTGCGGCGATGCCACGCCTCCGCCGGCCGTCAGCTTGATCTGCGAAGCACCCTGCATCAGCTGCTCGCGCACGCGCACGCGGACTTCATCGGGGCTGTCAGCGATCATGGCGGCGCCGAGCAGCTCTCCGCGACTCTGCGGACTGCCGAGCACGCGCGGTACTTCGAACGGCTGACGAAAGTCGCCGTGACCGCTGGTGATGGTGATGATCGCGCCGGACGGGAAGATGCGCGGCCCGGCGATGGTGCCCTCGTCGATGGCGCGTTTGAGCCCGAACGCTGGCCCGCCCACGTCGCGAACGGTGGTGAACCCGCGCATCAGCGTGTCCGTAGCCTCCGCGCCTGCGACCAGATTGAGGTGTCCGACGTCCCCCATCAGCAGCGCTGCGGGCGTCGGCCGCACCATCATCGTGTGCCAGTGGTTGTCGATCAGGCCGGGCATCAGCGTGCGTCCATCGCCCCGGATTCGCTGCACGTTCATGTTGGGCGGATCGGCGATGGGCGCGCTGGAGATCGCCTTGATGACGTTGCCCACCGTAAGAACGTTTGACGGGCCTGACAGCCGGTCGGTGGTGCCATTGAAGATTCGGACATTCTCGAAGATCACCCCGGAAGGTCGTTCTTGCGCTGCGACGACAGGCGCCAAGAAGGAGCCCATGATCAAGACGGCGTTCACTAGGCATTCACGCATGCGATGCATCGGGCTTCCTTCATCCATTGCAATCGAATAGCTCATTTGCCAGGCGGACGCACGTGTTCGAATGAATCCCGTGAACCGTAGGTCAGCTAATACAAGCCGGCGCGGCTGCAGCGCTTAGCGGCAATTGTGAAGACTTGCTCAGAAGCGTAAGTTGAAGCTCGCGCCGAGGAGGGGCGCGGGGTCGAAGTTATCGACGCGCAGCATGTTGTCGCTAGAGTCGTATACGTGTAGCTCTCCCGCGGCGACAACGCCTTGATGATATCCGGAAAATTTTAATCGCATCGCACGCAGACTGGGAGCAGCCGAAGTGCAAACTCGCGTGATATCCGGGCGACGCGCTCTCAGAATCCGACTGCCGCCTTGCCCTTCAGCGCCAGGATCCGACGCGCCTCGTCGGGAGTCGCGACTTCGAGACCCAAGCCCTCGATGATCTGCCGCACCGCGCGAACCTGTGCGGCATTTGATTCGGCAAACTTGCCGGGCCCGAGCCACAGGCTGTCTTCGAGCCCGACACGAACATTGCCGCCCATGGCGGCGGACATGGCGGCAATCGGCAACTGGTTGCGGCCGGCGCCGAGCACGCTCCAGAGATACTGGTCACCGAACAGGCGATCGGCCGTGCGCTTCATGTGAGCGACGTCGTCCGGATGCGGTCCGATGCCGCCGAGGATGCCGAACACGCTTTGTATGAACAGCGGTGCCTTGACGATGCCGCGGTCGAAGAAGTGCTTGGCCGTATACAGATGGCCGATGTCGTAGCACTCGATCTCGAAGCGCGTTGCGTTGTCGGCGCACGAGGTGAGGATGTAGTCGATGTCCTTGAAGGTGTTCCTGAACACGCGGTCATAGGAGCCTTCCAGGTACGGCCGCTCCCAGTCGAACTTGAACTCCTTGAAGCGATCGAGCATCGGATAAAGCCCGAAGTTCATCGAGCCCATGTTGAGCGATGCAACCTCGGGCTTGAGCTGCAGCGCTGGCTGCAGGCGCTCTTCGACCAGCATGGTCGGCGCGCCTCCGGTGGTGAAGTTGATCACCACGTCGCTGCGGCGCGCGATGGCGGGCGCGAACTGAAGGAAGAGCTTCGGGTCCTGCGTCGGCCGCCCGTCGACCGGATCGCGCGCGTGCAGATGGACGATTGCGGCGCCCGCTTCGGCGGCCGCAACTGCAGCGTCCTCGATTTCCTTCGGCGTGACCGGCAGATACCGCGACATCGAAGGCGTATGGATCGCGCCGGTGACGGCGCAGGTGATGATGACTTTTCGCTTGGCGGCCATGAGATTCCTCGATCAATGGTTTTCTGTCTTGTCGCTGTCGATCCTGTCGCGATCCATCCTGTCGTTACTCAACTTGTGCTTGCGCAAGGCAAGCAGGCGTCGGTCGCGCCATTGCATCAGTCGTTCGCGCTCAGCGGGCGGCACGGGTTGACCGAGTGCCGCGACAACTCGCTCGGCGCTCTCCCCTTCCCACACGCTCGGTGCGGGCGGGTCAGCGGCCAGCCGCCGATAGAACCCGCTGTAACGTGCGCAGTAGTCGGCCACGCCGCCGGATGCGTTCAGTTCGATCGTCGCGAACGGTCCCATGAACGACCAGCGCAGTCCGAGCCCGTCGCGCACGGTCTTGTCGAGATCGTTCGGTGAAATCACGCCGTCGGCCACCAGTCGCATCGCCTCGGACAGCAACGCACCCTGCAGGCGATTTAGAACGAAGCCATCGATCTCACGACGAATGCGCACCGGCACCTGTCGCACCGAAGCCATGACCTCGGTGGCGCGGGCGAGCGTCGCTTCGCTCGTCCACGGCGCGCCGCACAGTTCGACGACCGGCACCAGGTGCGGCGGATTGACCGGGTGTGCGACCAGGCAGCGCGCACGACCGGCGAGTTCCGCCGTGAAGTGCGAGGCGACGATCGCCGACGTGCTGCTCGCCAGAATCGCGCCCGCGGGCGTCAGGCGATCGAGCTCGGCGAACACGGTGCGCTTGATTTCGACCTCTTCCGGCAGGTTCTCCTGTACCCACGCCACGCCCGACACAGCATCAGCCAGGCTGGCGCTGATCTGCACACGCGCGAGCGCCGCCTTGGCGTCGTCGGCAAGTCCCGCCCGCTGCTGCTGCTCAAGCGACAGCGCGATCAGATCGCGTGCCGCCGCCAGTTGAGAGGGCGCGGAGTCCGTGACCCGCACATTCCATCCGGCGCGCGCGAACACCATCGCCCACGCGCGACCGATCAGACCGGCACCAACGATGGCGGCCGATTTTTCCTGCACTACATCCACAGCACCTTCCTCCGCAGTTCAAGATCATCACGCAGCGCCGCCGCAGGGCCTTCGTGGACCACGCTGCCGCGTTCGAGTACGTAGGCACGATCGGCGAGCGTCAACACCAGATCGAGATTGTGTTCGACGATCACGATCGCGAGTTCACCCCGCAGCCGGTCAAAGGCTTCGAACAGTTCCTCGACCACCGTCGGCGCGAGCCCCTCGAACGGTTCGTCGAGCAGCAACACCCGCACATGGCCGGCCAGCGCGCGGGCAACGGCAACCATCTGCTGCTCGCCGCCTGAGAGATAGTCGGCCGGAGTGTCGATCCGCGCGGCGAGTTTCGGGAAGAACTCGAGGATCTTCTCGTCGGACCACGCAACACCCTCGCCCTCGCCGCGCTTCAGTCGTCCCAACGCCAGGTTGTCGCGCACGCTCATTCCGGCAAAGAGCGCGCGGCCCTGCGGCACATAGCCCACACCATCGCGCGCAATCTGCCAGGCCTCGCGACCGGCGAGCGCAGTGCCGGCCAGCGCGATCGAGCCGGCCGCCACCGGCACCGTGCCGATGATCGTCTTCAGCAGCGTCGACTTGCCAGCGCCATTGCGCCCGAGCAGCGCGACGATCTCACGCTCGTGCACGGCGAGCCTGGCCTGCTTGACGATGTGGCTCTTGCCATAGAAGGCATCGACTCGATCGAGCGCGAGCAACACCGGCGCGTCCGCACTGGTCGCGCTGCCGCGCGCTCGCGAAGTCAGCGCCTTGGTTCCGGAGCCGATATAGATCTCGCGCACGGCGCTGCTCTCACGCGCAGCGGCTGCATCGCCATCGAACAGCACGGCACCATCGTTCATGACCGTTACGCGATCGGCGAGCGCAAAGACCCGGTCAATGTCGTGCTCGACCAACAACACCGGCACATCTGCCGAAATGCGCTTGATCAACTGACCCACACGTTCACGCTCGGCCGCGGCCAGACCGGCCAGCGGTTCATCGAGCAGCAATACGCGCGGCGCTGAAGACAGTGCAAGCCCCATGTCGAGCAGACGCTGGCCGCCGTACGACAGCGTGCCGGCCTCGGCGCGCTCGATGCCCGACAACCCCAGGAAGCGGATCAGCTCCGCGGTCTCGCGCATTACCGATTCCACGGCCTGCGTCGCCGTCCAACCGTTGAAACGTCCCGGATGCCGCGACTGGACCGCCAGTCGCAGGTTCTCCTGCACGTCGAGCGCGGGAAAGAGATTGGTGATCTGGAACGAGCGCGCGAGCCCAGATGCCACGATTCGATACGGCGGCGCACCGGTGACGTCAACGCCCGCCAGCATGACCCGGCCCTTGTCCGGCAGGAACAGGCCCGAGATCAGATTAAAGAACGTCGTCTTGCCGGCGCCGTTCGGCCCGATCAACGCATGCAGAGAGCGCGCTGACACCTCGACAGTCGCATCGCGCAGCGCATGAATGCCGCCGAAGGACTTGGCCATCTCCCGCGCGGACAGCACGATCCCGCTGTCGGCCGCGCGTGGCTTGAGGAATGCCGGCAGTTGCACACCCTGCTCGATCGCGCGTCCCGCCATCGCCGCGGCCTCGACCGTCTTCTTGCGCAGTGGTGCGGTCAGGCGTTGCCACACGCCAACCAGTCCGCTCGGCGAAAACACGATGAAGCCGACAAACAGCAGCCCGAAGAACCAGAGCCACTGCGCCGTCCAGATCGACAGGTACTCGCGAAACAGGATGTAGAAAAGTGCGCCGAGTGCCGGCCCAAGGAGGCTGCGCATGCCACCGATGATCACCATCGCCAGCAGCTCACCGGAAAAGCTGACGGCTGTCGGATCGGCGGAGGCGAAACGATGATGAAAAGCGAACAGCACTCCGGCCAAGCCCGTCAGCACGGAGGACAGCACGAACGCCACCAGCTTGTAGCGAGGGGTGGAGTAGCCGATGAACTGCGCGCGCTGCTCGTTTTCGCGAATCGCGTTCAGCACGCTGCCGATCGGCGACTTGTGGAAGCGTGAGAGGCCGTAGACGACCGCCAGCCCGATGATGGCAACCAGGCCGTAGTACCACCAGCGATTCTCGAGATCCGCCCCCAGCCACGTGGTGCGCGTCAGGCCACCGAGACCGTTCTCACCGCCGGTAAACGCGGTCCAGCGAAACGTGACCGAGTACACCAGTGCGGACAGCGCCAGCGTCAGCAGCGAGAAGTAGACGCCGCGCCGGCGCAGCACGAGGAAGCCGATGACGATCGAGGACACCACGAGGAAGACCAGCGCGAACAGCGTCGGCCACAGCATTGAACCGCGGAACCAGTGCAACTGCGTCAATGCGGCCGCGTACGCACCAAGACCGAACCACGCTCCATGGCCGAACGACACGAGGCCGGTCTGTCCGACCAGAATGTTCAGTGCCATGCATGCGATCGCAAAGATCACCACATCGGTGGCGCTGGTCATTGTCAGACCGCCGGCGAGCAGCGCGAATGGCAATATGGCCATCAACACTGCGGCAACGAGTACCGGTGAACGCCGCAAAGAGTCCATCGCCTACTCGAAGCGCTGGATGCGCTCACCGGTCAGGCCGCGCGGGCGTACCAGCAGCACCAGAAGCATCAGCAGATACATCGAGGCGTCCGCGGCCGGCGGCAGGAAGTACACGGTCAGACCACGCACCACGCCGACGATCAGCGCCGCCCAGACCACACCCCAGAATGACCCGAGCCCTCCGATCACAACGACGACGAAGGCAGCAGTCAGGATCTCGGCGCCCATCGCTGGATGCACGCCGGAAATCGGCGCCAGCAATACACCGGCCAGCGCCGCGAGCCCGACACTCAGCGCGACGACGCTGGCCATATACGGTTTGAGGGAAATTCCGAGGGCAGCGACCATGTCGGGGTTCTGCACGCCGGCGCGCACCACGCGGCCGAAAGCGGTTTTCTGCAGCAGTACCCAGAGCCCTGCCACCGCCGCAATGGCCACCGAAAGCATCAGCAGCCGGTACTTCGAATAGATGAAGTCGCCGACAAACACCTGGCCACGCAGCGCAGTCGGGATCGAAAACGGCACCGGTGCCGCACCGAAGACCCACCGAAGCGACTGCTCGGCGACCATCGCGAGGCCGAAGGTCAGCAGCAGTCCGAGCGCCGGATCCTCGCGATAGAAGCGTCGAAACAGGAAGCGCTCGATCACCAGGCCGATCAGTGCGACAACGATGGGCGAGGCGATCGCCGATCCTGCGAAGCCGAGCCCGAGTTGCTCGGCAACGATGACGGCGAAGTACGCGCCCAGGGCGTAGAACGCGCCGTGCGCCAGGTTGACCAGCCCGCCGAGCGAAAAGATCAGCGAAAGGCCCAGCGCGATCAGCAGGTAGTACGCCCCGGCGAGCAGTCCGTTGAGAACCTGCTCGAGGATCTGCGTGAGCATGATGCGAGTCGCGGTGCGGACCCGTACAAAGGAACGCGTGCCGCGAATCCCTGTTTATCCCGCCATCAGGTCGGCATCGTGCAGGGATTCTCCTCGCGCGTCGGGGCAATGATCTCCAGGCTCTGGTTGTCGGCAGGCACTGGAGCGGACAGGTTGAACAGGTTCCACTTGTCCTTGACCTGCGCCTCGGGCTTGAAGGTCACCGTGTACATCTGTTGCATCAGCTGGTGATCCCAGGCGCGGTAGTAGCCCTCGCGCGACTTGAGCACGTCGAACTTGGCACCCTTCTCCAGGTGCTCGGCCACCTTGGTCGAATCGGTGGTCTTGAGTTCGTTCATCGCCTGGGCCAGATGCTTGGTCGACAGGTAGTCGCCCCACGCCTGGTTCTCCGGCGGCTTGCCGTATTTCTTGGTGAATGCCGCAGTGAACTTCTGCGCCGTCGGCGATGTGACCTGGGAGTCCCAGACCAGGGGCCAGATTCCGGCGACATTGCCCTTGCCTGCACCCCACGCAACTGCCGTATCGAAGCCGAATCCGGCGAGCGGGAACGGCAAGCCGAACTCCATGTACTGCTTCATGAAGTTCGTGATCTGCGCACCGGCCAGGTTGGATACGACCAGATCCGGCTTGGCGTTGCGAATCTTGAGCAGATACGGCGAGAAATCGGTGACGTTGGTGGCGACCAGCTCGTCCGCTGCGAACGTGCCGCCGTTGGCCAGCATGAAGCGCTTGGCAACGCGCAGGAGGTCATGCCCGAAGGCGTAGTCCGCCGTCACGCTGTACCACTTCTTGCCCTTGACGAGCCCGTCGCGCAGCAGCGCCTGGCCGGCGGCGCCGACATACATGCTGTTGGCGGCTTCGGTATGGAACATGTAGCGATTGCATGACTTGCCGCGCAGTTCGTCCGAGTTGCAGCCCGTGTTGAAGAACAGGATCTTGTTGCGTTGTGCGACCTGCGCAATGGCCAGACCCGAGGCCGAACTGATCTCGCCGACAATCGCGATCACCTTGTCACGTTCGATCAGTCGCTCGGCCTTGGTCGAGGCCGTCTGCGGGTTGACGCTGTCTTCGGCGATCAGCTCGACCTTGCGTCCGTTGATACCGCCGCCCGCATTGATCTCTTCAACCGCAAGGTTCACGCCCATGACGGCGTACTCGCCGAGCGGGCCGAGAAAGCCGGTCAGCGGTGTCAAATGGCCGAGGCGGACGGCGTCGGCCTGACTGCGGACGATGGCGGGAAAGCCTAACGTCCCCAGCGCCGCAGCAGCCCCGGCGCCCTGCAGCAGCGACCGGCGGCGCGAATTCGACTGTGGTGCATTCATGTTGTCTCCTGATTCATTTTGAGTGCCGGAGTGCGACCGCAGGCAGCACGTCGCGGGATCGAGCGCCATCGCACGCAGCCGATAATGCTGCCGTGCAACTGCGATCGCAGTTATAGTCGAGCCGACTGTCACTGTCCAGCCAGTGTCCTCGTTCATGCCGCAGCGCCGCACAAGAACTGCACGCATCCCGATCAGGGACAGCGCCTACGCGAAACTGCGTGAGCTTCTGATCGCGGGTCAGTTGGCACCCGGTGACAAAGTGTCGCCGCGCGAACTGGCAGCGCAGCTGGAAGTAAGCCCGATGCCGGTGCGGGAGGCGGTGCAGCGACTGGCGGCCGAAGGCGCCTTGGTGGTTCGCCCGCAAAGCGGGGCGCGGGTGCCGCTGATGACCCGTGGCCGCTTCATCGAGCTGACGACGATTCGGATCGCGCTGGAGGGCATGGCGGCGGAACGCGCGGCTCAATCGGCCTCGACGTCGGAGCTGGTGACGATCGAGCGACACCTGGTTCGGTTGCAGGCGTCAGCGGCGCGCGCGCGACCGGACCCGGCGGTCGTGATCCGTGCCAATCAGCGCTTGCATTTCGCCATCTATCGCAGCGCCCGCATGCCCACTCTGTTGACCCTGATCGAAGGACTCTGGCTGCAGATCGGCCCGGTACTGAACCTCGACCTGCGATCAAGTTCGGAGCGCCTCGGCAAGCTGGCCGTCCATGAGCACCACACCTTGCTGGTCGCATCGCTTGGGCGCCACGATTCAAATGGAGCCCGTCGCGGACTTGTCGGCGACATTCAAAGCGCGGCCGCGCACATCCTGTCGCTCGGCCGTCTTCCGGAAATGGAGGATCGATGAAGCTCGGACTGGAAGGGGCGCGCGTGCTCGTCACCGCCGGCGCGTCGGGCATCGGCCTGGCAACGGTGCAGGCTTTCGTGGCAGAAGGCGCGCGAGTTCACGTCTGTGATGTCGATGCCGCATCACTCGATGCGCTCGCGAAAAGCCGACCCGAGACAAGCAGCACGCTGTGCGACGTTTCCGACGCCGCTGCAGTCGACCGTCTGTTCGCAACCGTTGCTGCCAGCCTTGGTGGGCTAGACGTTCTTGTCAACAACGCCGGCATCGCCGGTCCCACCGCGCGCTGCGAGGAAGTGTCGCTGACGGACTGGGAGCGCACTCTGGCCGTCAACCTGACCGGCCAGTTCCTCTGCGCCGGCCGCGCCATTCCGCTGCTTCGTCGTAGCCGCAATGCAAGCATGGCCAATCTTTCATCCGCGGCCGGCCGGTTCGGCTTTCCAATGCGAACGCCGTACGCCGCGTCCAAATGGGCGGTCATTGGATTCACGAAATCATTGTCGATCGAGCTCGGAGGCGATGGTATTCGCGTCAATGCGATCTGCCCGGGTTCGGTTGCCGGCCCGCGGATCGATTCCGTTTTTGCTAACAAAGCCAAAGCGCGCGGCATCACGCCGGATCAGGTTCGCCAGGAAGCACTGGCGAAGACTTCGCTTGGTCAGCTGATCGAACCCGAGGACATTGCGCATGCCATCGTATTTCTCGCGTCACGTGCCGGAGCACGGATTTCGGGACAGGCGATTGGCGTCGATGCGGACGTGCAGGCGCTGGTCTGAACTTCCGCGGCCTAGCCTGCTGCCGATACTGCCCAATCCCAACTATCAGCGCTTGCTGCCGCCGAGTAACGCGGCGACGCGCGCTGGTTTCTCGCGGCTGATCTGGGCTCCGGACTCGAGCTGGCTGGTCGCGGCGACGGCTTCGGCCGGACCAGCTTCGTAGGGCTTGCTGAAGAAATCGTCGATTGGCTTGGCGGGCGCTGCAACCTGGCGGTCCGCTTGGCGCGCCGGCCCGTCACGCCGCGGGGGTCGATCGCGCCGCTCGCTACGCGCGTCAGCCTCCGCTCGGTCGCGCCGTGGAGCACGATCCATGCCGAGCGTTCGGGTCTCGAACTGCTGCTTGGTCAGTTTTTCGATCGCCGCGACACCGCGATCCTCGCTGCCGGTCATCAGCATGATTGCCAGTCCGCTGGCACCGGCGCGGGCGGTACGGCCGATGCGATGGATGTAATCCTCGGCGTTAAACGGTACGTCGTAGTTAATGACTACGGGCAGTTCAACGATATCAAGGCCCCGCGCGGCAACGTCCGTGGCGACCAGCACTTCGATCGTGCCGGCCTTGAAGGCTTCGAGCGCCTTCATGCGCTCGTCCTGTGTCTTGTCGCCGTGGATGGCGTCCGCGTTGACGCCGGCCTTTTGCAGCTGGCGCGCCAGGCGGCGGCACTCGATCTTCGCGTTGACGAAGACCAACACCTGGGTCAGGGGACCGCCGTCCGGACCGCGGGTGCGCAGCAATTGCAACAAGGCGTCGCCCTTCTCGGACTCGTGCACCTTGAACACTTCCTGCGTGACGTTGTCCGCGGTTGCATTGCGGCGCGCGACTTCGATCAGCTGCGGATCGCGCAGGAAATTCGCGGCGAGCTTCTTGATCTCCTCGGAGAACGTCGCCGAGAACATCAGGCTCTGGCGGTCCTTCGGCAGCAGGTTGAGGATGCGCGAGATGTCGGGCAGAAAGCCCATGTCGAGCATGCGATCGGCTTCGTCGAGGACGACGACCTGCACCTGACCGAGCGAGGTGTTCTTCTGCTGGATGTGGTCGAGCAGGCGGCCCGGCGTAGCGATCACGACTTCGCACCCGCGCCGCAGGTCATCGGTCTGCGGGTCCATGTCGACCCCACCGTAGACACAGGTCACGCGCAACGCGGTCTTGCTGGCGTACTTCTTCAGGTTGTCGGCGACCTGGTCGGCGAGCTCGCGCGTCGGCGCGAGGATCAGTCCACGCACCGGATGGCGCGCCGGCGACATGCTGGTGTTCGCTTGCGGCAGCAGTCGCTGCAGCAGCGGTAGACCGAAGCCGGCCGTCTTGCCGGTGCCGGTCTGCGCCGCACCCATCACGTCGCGGCCTTTCATCACGACCGGAATCGCCTTGGCCTGGATCGGTGTCGGCGTCGTGTATCCCATCTCGGAAATCGCCGCCAGCAACAGCGGATCGAGCCCAAAATGCGTGAAGTCCTTCGGATCAGACATTAGGTGGTAGGCCTCCCTGGAGTCGAACCAGGCACCAACAGAGCAAGCGGCGAGCAGTGTGAGCCGCATGCGAGGCCGCGTGTCGGCGTCGCCGACCAGCAGACGGTGCCTGTATCACGCCGACGACGGGAGATGGTGGGCCTCCCTGGAGTCGAACCAGGCACCAACAGAGCAAGCGGCGAGCAGTGTAAGCCGCGTGCGAGGCTGCGTGTCGGCGTCGCCGACCAGCAGACGGTGCTTGCATCACTCCGACGACGGGAGATGGTGGGCCTCCCTGGAGTCGAACCAGGCACCAACGGATTATGAGTCTGCTGCTCTAACCAAGCATGAGCTAGAGGCCCGTCGTTACACGAATCTACTCAAGGAAGCTCTTCAGCTTGTCGGAGCGGCTCGGGTGACTGCAGCTTGCGCAGCGCCTTGGCCTCGATCTGGCGGATGCGCTCTCGCGTGACATCGAATTGCTTGCCGACCTCTTCCAGCGTGTGATCGGTCGACATCTCGATGCCGAAGCGCATGCGCAGCACCTTGGCTTCGCGCGGCGTCAGTGAGTCCAGCACGTCCTTGGTCACGCCGGACAGGCAGTTGTACTGTGCAGCATCGACCGGTGCGACTGTCGTCGTGTCCTCGATGAAGTCGCCGAGATGTGAATCGTCGTCGTCGCCGATCGGCGTTTCCATGCTGATCGGTTCCTTGGCGATCTTCAGGATCTTGCGGATCTTGTCTTCCGGCATTTCCATCTTGATCGCAAGCGTGGCCGGATCCGGTTCGGTGCCGGTTTCCTGCAGGATCTGGCGCGAGATCCGGTTCATCTTGTTGATCGTCTCGATCATGTGCACCGGGATGCGGATCGTGCGGGCCTGGTCGGCGATCGAGCGCGTGATCGCCTGCCGGATCCACCACGTTGCATAGGTCGAGAACTTGTAGCCACGCCGATATTCGAACTTGTCGACCGCCTTCATCAGGCCGATGTTGCCTTCCTGGATCAGGTCCAGAAACTGCAGGCCGCGGTTGGTGTACTTCTTGGCGATCGAGATCACGAGGCGCAGGTTGGCCTCCGTCATCTCGCGCTTGGCCTTGCGGGCCTTCGCCTCGCCGGTGGCCATCTGCTTGTAGACCTCGCGCAGGTCCTTCAGCGGAAGCACGACTCGCTTCTGCAGATCGAGAGCTTCTTCTGCAGTTCCTGCACCGCCGGCAGATTGCGGCGCAGCACCTCGGCATAGGGCTGAGCTCGAATCGGACTCGCGCGCAGCCCAGCGCGTGTTGGTTTCGTTGCCCGGGAAGGTCTTCGAGAAACAGCGGGCGCGGCATTCCGCACTTGTTCACCATGATCTCGTAGATCTGCTTCTCGATGCTGCGAACTTCCTCGACCTGCCGGCGCAAGGTGTCCGACAGGCGCTCGACCATCTTGGCCGTGAAGCGCAGGCTCATCAGTTCGTCGAGGATTTTCGCTTGCGACTTCAGATAACCGGGCGACTTGTAGCCTTCCTTTTCGAAGGAAACACGCATCTTGTCGAACAGCTTGGCCACGTGGTCGAACTTGGCAAGCGCACGCAGCTTGAGTTCGTCCAGCTGCGCAGCGGTCATGCCGGAGGCGCCGATATCGGTGGTCTCTTCGCCCTCCTCGTCCTCCTCCTCGCCGCCGGCGGTCGGGAAGTCCTCGGCGGTCGGATCCATCAGGCCGTCGACGACTTCGTCGATCGGCACATCGCTGGCGCGGATCTTCTCCGAGTGGGCAAGTATTTCGGCGATCGTCGTCGGGCAGGCAGAAATGGCCATCACCATGTGCTTCAGGCCGTCTTCAATGCGCTTGGCGATCTCGATCTCGCCTTCGCGCGTCAGCAGCTCGACCGAACCCATTTCGCGCATGTACATGCGGACCGGATCGGTGGTGCGGCCGAATTCGGCGTCGACCGTGGTCAGCGCAGCCTCGGCCTCTTCCTCAACATCGTCGTCCGTGGTCGCGGCCGGAACGTTCTCGTTCATCAGCAGCGTCTCGGCATCCGGCGCCTGGTCGAAGACCTGGATGCCCATGTCGCCGAAGGTACTGATGATGGAGTCGATCGCCTCGGCGTCGACCAGGTTGTCCGGCAAGTGATCGTTGATCTCGGCGTAGGTCAGGAAGCCGCGGTCCTTGCCGAGCTTGATCAGGGCCTTGAGCTTGTTGCGGCGGGCCTCGAGGTCCTCTTCGGTGCCGTGATAACTGCGCTCGAGGGCTTCCTTGAGCGCCTTTTCCTTGGCGCGACGGTCCTTGGCGCGCAGCTTGCTCGCGCTCATCTTTTCAACGATCTGCACGCTCGGATCAGCGGTATCGTCACCCGCATCCGGCACCGCGTCGGCGCCGCCGTTCATCAATTGTTCTTCGGTCTGCTTGGGTTTGCGTCCGGGCTTGCCGCGTTCAACAGCTACCGCGGCCACCTGGGCGGTTGCAGGCTTGAGCCCAGCACCGGGTTTTGGCGACATTTTGGCCACCAGGCCACTGGCCGGCCTGGCAGCCACCTTGATCGGAACCGCCGTCTTTGCGTGGGGCTTTGCAACCTGCTTGGCTGCCGGCTTGAGCGCCAATTTCACCAGCGATTTGGCCACGGTTTTCGCAGTCTTGGCCTTGCCCTTGGTAGCTGTCTTGCTGTTCATCATGTCTGATCGCTCCGGTCTGCCTCGGTCGCACGTCTGGCCGGCCAATGCACTATGCGGCAGACCAGTGCTGCGCACCGGCCCGCCAACAACGGCAAGGCCCTCAAGTACTCAATTCAGTAGTCGTCATCGAACGATGCACGGCATTCGCAGCCAACACCGGTCTTGCATCGTCGCGCACCATCGAAAGCAGGAAGGCCGATGGCCTAACGCGCGTGCCTGTCACGGCGTGGTTCTGCTTGCGTGCGTAAATCGATGCAGGTCATTCGCGCCACTGATCTATTCGCGATCTCCTGGGCGCCCCGACTCCGAGCCCAACCGAAGATCGGGCCGAAAGCGTCGAGAATTCAACATTCTAGCAAGGTTTGGCGGTCCCGTTGCAATGCCGTCATACCTCGGCCCGCCGTTCGTCGCCCTGGGGCTCGCCGCCGCGCGCCCTGGTGTAGGCAAGATCCGCGCGGCGGTAGGCATCAAGATGGTCTGCCGTCGGTTCGCGTTCGTAGTCACTCAGCCGGGCGTTTCGCTCACCCTCCAGTCGCTGCAGACGAAGCTTGTGAAATGCTCCCGCCAGCAGAGTACTTGCGGTGGACGCATCGGTTTCCAGTTCCATTTCCTGGGCTGCGAGAGCCCGATACTCACCAGCGTGGGGACTGTCGGCCAGGATTTCAAGCAGGACTCCGTGGCTGACCGCTACTGAGGCGCTGGACTCCATCGCCGCCCGCCAGACTTCGACGATGGCCTGGTCGATAGGCTCGGTCCGCTCAACGTGTTCGTCGACAATCGCATCACTGAAGTCGCGCGCCAGCGCCGGATGAACAAGCAACTGCATCAGAATGCGACGCTTCAGGTCCGACACGTCAGCGTGCCGCGTGCGGGCCTGCATCGCAACCGGTCGGCTTGCGCGAGCGCGCCGTAGGCCGAACAGCGATTCGAGATCCTCGATGCCGGTGCGAGTTGCATCGGCCAGTTCGCGTAGAAGCTGCAGCCGCATCGCACCGGGCGCCATCGACAAAAGCAAGGGGCGCGCCTCGGCGACGGCCGCAGCGCGATCCTCGGCTGAACGCATGGAGCGCCCGGTCGACAGCGTAGAAAGAAAGTACTGTGACAGCGGCAGAGCGCGTGCCAGTTCGCGCTCAAACGCGGCCGGCCCTCCCTTGCGGATCAGACTGTCGGGATCTTCACCCTCAGGCAACAGGACGAAGCTGGCGCGCTTCGTATCGGCGATCACGGGCAGGGCCGCCTCCAGCGCCCTGCGCGCCGCCTTGCGGCCCGTGCATCACCGTCGAACGAGAACACCACATGGTCGGTAACACGCAGCAGGGCGCTTACATGAGCGCTCGTCACTGCTGTGCCAAGCGCTGCGACCGCCTCCGCGAACCCAGCTTGCGAGAGCTGGTTCACATCCAGATAGCCCTCGCAGACGATCGCCCGCTCGGCCTGTCGGATCGCATCACGCGCCTCATACAGGCCATACAGTTCCTGTCCCTTGCGAAACACCGGCGTCTCGGGCGAATTAAGATACTTTGGTTCGCCGTCGCCGAGAACACGGGCGCCGAAGCCGATCACGAGTCCCCGCGCATTGCGGATCGGAAACATGATCCGTCCGCGAAACCGGTCGTAACGCTTGCCGTCGTCGGCAATCACCAGGCCAGCTTCGACCAGTTGCGGCTGTTCGTATTCTGTGAACGCTTCCCGCAGCGACTGCCAGGCGTCGGGCGCGAAGCCCAGGCCGAACCGTGCTGCAGTCGATCCGGTGAGCCCGCGTGCCTTCATGTACTCGATCGCTGGCGCGCTGTCCTTCAACTGCCGGCGGTAGAAGTCCGATGCCTGCTGAAGCAGATCGGTCAATGCCCGCGTCCGGCTCGCGACCTGGGCCGCGGCCGGCGAGTCCTCGGGCACCTTCATGCCAACGCCCTGCGCCAGTTCGCGAATCGACTCGACGAAGTTCAGTCCCCGCTGCTCCATCATGAATCCGATCGCGCTGCCATGTGCACCGCATCCGAAGCAGTGGAAGAACTGTTTGCTGGGACTGACCGTGAATGACGGAGACTTTTCGCCGTGGAAAGGGCAAAGGCCGAGAAAGTTCTGCCCGGCCTTCTTCAGCTGAACGTGACGACCGACGACCTCGACGATGTCGACGCGGGCAAGCAGGTCCTGGATGAAGCTTTGCGGAATCATTCGTAGCTCGGCAAAGTGTACGCAGGCCGTCGTGCAGATTGCGTCGTGCCAAGAACGCCCGCTGCGACGAACGCCTGCCTAGGCGAGGCGCTGCTTGACCAATGCTGATACCGCACCCATGTCGGCGCGGCCGGCAAGGCGCGGCTTCAGCAAGGCCATCAGTTTGCCAATGGCCTGCGGGCCGGTCGCACCCAGCTCCGCGATCGCGGCGTCGATCGCGGCCAAAAGCTCTTCGCCGGACATCTGGCTCGGCAGATAGGCAGCCAGCAAGTTCAGTTCGGCCCTTTCCTTGTCCGCGAGATCGGTCCGCCCAGCCTTTTCGAACTGCTCGATCGAATCCTTGCGCTGCTTGATCTGTTTTTCAATGATCGCCAGCGTCGCAGAGTCGTCGACCGTGACTCGTTCATCAACTTCCTTCTGCTTGATCGCAGCCTGAAGCAATCGAATCGCCGAAAGCCGCGCCGAGTCCTTGGCACGCATCGCAGCCTTCATGTCTTCCGTGATCTTTTCGCGCAATGACATAAATTCCTCGTCAGAAATGCGAAAGCGCGCCTCGAGGGCGCGCTTTGAGCAGTAGGGTCCGGTCCTTGGTGGTCGGGCTAGTAGAGCTTCTTGGGCAGCATCTGACTGCGCAGGCGTTTGAAGTGGCGCTTGATCGCAGCAGATTTCTTGCGCTTGCGCTCGGAGGTCGGTTTTTCGTAGAACTCGCGCGCGCGAAGCTCAGTCAGCAGTCCGGTTTTCTCGATCGTTCGCTTGAAGCGGCGCAAGGCAACTTCAAAGGGTTCGTTTTCTTTGACGCGGATGGTAGGCATTGTTACTCGTGCGCTTTCGAGACTTCGCTATTGAAGTTCAAATTGTCTTAACAGGACCTGCGGTCCCGGGCCCTGGACCGCCAACTAGCAGTCCGTCCCTGTCGGTGGGGCAAACGCGAGTAGCCTAACCGACGCCGCGCCCACCGCAAGGAACTCGGCTCACCGGCACCAGCGCCGGCAAGCAAGCTTGTGATTCTATCCTGAAACATATTCTTCAGACAAGTCAAGGATTTAGGCTCGTAGAATGCACGGATGAAGGTGCTGGGCATTGAAACTTCCTGCGATGAGACCGGCCTGGCTTTGATCGACAGCGAAGTGGGCCTGCTGGGCCAGGGTCTGCATTCGCAGGTCGACATGCACCGCGCGTACGGCGGAGTGGTGCCGGAACTGGCGTCGCGAGACCATATCCGGCGCGTCCTGCCATTGCTAGAGAAAATTCTGCGCGAGTCGGCTTGTACCGCGGCCGACATCGACGCGATTGCGGTGACTACCGGGCCAGGCCTGGCGGGAGCCTTGCTAGTCGGTGCCAGCATCGGACATGCCCTGGGTTATGCCCTCCAACGCCCAGTGATTGATGTTCACCATCTCGAGGGGCATCTACTGTCCCCGATGCTGGCAAGGCCGGTTCCGGATTTCCCGTTTATCGCTTTGCTGGTGTCAGGCGGACATACCCAGCTCTTGCAGGTGACCGACTGGGGCAGCTATGTACTTCTTGGCGAAACGCTTGACGACGCCGCCGGCGAAGCGTTCGACAAGACGGCGCAGCTTCTGGGCCTTGGCTATCCAGGTGGTCCCGCCGTGTCCAGACTCGCTGAATTCGGGAACGCCGGGGCGCTCAAGCTGCCGCGACCGATGCTCACCAACCCAAGTCTCGATTTCAGCTTCAGCGGGCTGAAGACTGCGGTGCTGACCGAAGTGCGCAAGACCACCGACCTGTGTACCCAGGCGCGCGCCGACATCGCGCGCGAATTTGTAGATGCGATTGTCGATGTCCTGGCTGACAAATCGATGCGAGCACTCGAACAATCCGGACTCGATCGCCTGGTCGTCGCAGGCGGGGTGGGTGCGAACAGCCAGTTGCGGGACCGCCTGAAGACAGAGGTGGCCAAACGCGGCGCCGAGGTTTTCTTCCCTCCTCTCGAACTGTGCACAGATAACGGCGCCATGATCGCGCTCGCCGGACTGGCCAAGCTTCGCCGCGTAGACACCGTACGCCCAACCTGGGCGCAAGGATTTTCCGTGCGGCCGCGCTGGAGTTTGAGCGAAGCGACGGCCTAACGATGAGCGGGCGGTGTTCCAGCCCGCGGTGAAGCAGGTGGCGTGACCGACGCCTTCTGTCCAAGCCGACGTTCCTTGCCCGCCAAGAGGTTTGAAATGTTTGCCCGATGGCGATAGATAACCAGCCCGCAGATCACGGCAATGGCAATGAAGGTCGGCCCAAATCCCCAGCCGAAAGCCTGATAGAACGGTGCAAACGTTGCCGCGACCAGGGCTGCCAGCGATGAGTAGCGAAAGAAGGCGGCAATGATCGTCCAGGTAAGCGCCGTGGCCAGGCCGAGCCAGGGATTCAGGGCAATGATGGCTCCAGCGGCAGTGGCCACACCTTTGCCTCCCTTGAATCCGAAGAAGATCGGATAAAGGTGGCCGACAAGAACCGCCACGGCTACCAGAGCAATGCACATTTCTCCGATGCCGTAGCGCGGGCCGAAGTGCGCGGCGAGCCAGACAGCAAACCACCCCTTCAGCGCATCGCCCGCGAGAGTGAGGACCGCGGCAACACGGTTGCCAGTACGAAGTACGTTGGTCGCTCCCGGGTTTCCCGATCCGTAGGTGCGCGGATCGGCGAGTCCCATCGCTCGACTGACGACCACTGCAAACGACAGCGATCCCATCAGGTACGCCGCGACCACGGCCAGAACCGTGTAAACGTAGTCCATCATGCTTCCTTCAGTCCACAGTCCACCGCCGTCGCCTTCAGTTCAGTCTCAAGGATGCGCGGGTCAATTCCCACCAGATAGCCGCGTCGCCCGCCGTTGATGAAGATGCGCTCCAACGAAAGGACGGAACGTTCGACGTAGACCGGCATAGGCTTGCGCGTGCCAAACGGCGAGGTGCCTCCCACCAGGTATCCGGAGTGGCGCTGAGCAATCTCCGGGCGGCACGGCTCGATGCGCTTGCGCCCGATCTGGCGCGCCAGACCCCGGGTGGAAACCGTGAAGTCGCCGTGCATCAGCACGAGCAAGGGTGCACTGTCCTCATCGTCCATGACCAGTGTCTTGATGACGGCGTGCTCGTCGACACCAAGTTGCGCTGCCGATTCCGCCGTTCCTCCATGTTCCATGTAGTCGTAGACATGCTCGCTGAAAAGTATGCCGCGGGCGCGCAGCCAAACAGTGGCCGGAGTCTCCGAAACGTGCCGGGTCTTCTTCATTCGACGTGCGCGCTAGGCATCAGCCGCGCGGGTGGTGTTGCGCGTGCAGCAACTGCAGGCGTGCGCGGGCCACATGCGTATAGATTTGCGTGGTGGAAATGTCCGCGTGACCCAACAACAGTTGGACGACGCGAAGATCGGCACCGTGGTTCAGAAGGTGGGTCGCGAATGCATGACGCAGTCCGTGCGGCGACAGGTTTGCCGTAATGCCCGCACGGCGCGCGCTTATCTTGATCAGCGTCCAGAACATCTGACGACTCATTGCCGGGGAGCGCTGGGTGACGAAGACAGCGTCGCTGACGCGTTCGCCGAGCAAGACTGGCCGGCCCTTCTCGAGGTAGCGCTCGAGCCACTGGCGCGCCTCGGCCCCGATCGGAACCAGGCGTTCCTTTGATCCCTTGCCCATCACCCGCACCAGGCCTTCGGTCAGGCTCATTTCGACGATACGCAAGCCGACCAGTTCGGACACACGCAGCCCGGTGGCATACAAGAGTTCCAGCATGGCTCGATTGCGCAAGCCAAGCGGCGTGTCGACGTCCGGCACTGCAAGCAGGGCTTCGACTTCCGACTCAGTGATCGACTTGGGGAACCGCAGCGCCTGCTTGGCCGACTTGATCCGCAGCGTGGCATCCTGGGTCGCCACTTGTTCACGCACTGCCCACCGAAAGAATCGCCGAAGCACGGCAAGCCGTCGGTTGGCAGTTGTTGCGCGCGTAGCGGCGTGTTGTGCGGCGAAGTAGGCGGCGAGTGCCGCCTCATCGGCTGTCGCCAGGCTCAATCCGCGCGACCCGAGCCACGCGGCTAGACCACACAGGTCGCGCCGGTACGCACCGAGCGTATTGCGCGCCAGGCCATCCTCGAGCCAAACCGCATCGATGAAGCGATCGATCAACGGATCCACAGGAACGACACGGCTTCAGCGCAGTTCGTGCATCAGCAGCCACTGCTTGACGCGGAGATAGAAACCGCGGTTTGCATGCGCAAAGCCGCCCAACCCGGACGCGGCAACAACGCGATGGCAGGGAATCACCAGTGGACAGCGGTTGTCTCCGCATGCCTGGCCGACCGCGCGCGCTTCTGAACCCAGTGCGCGGGCGATTTCCCCATAGCGGCGCGTGTGGCCACTCGGAATCGAGGCGATCTGATCCCAGACGCGGCGCTGAAAGGGGGTACCGACTGGCGTCAATGGCAAATCGAATTCGGCGTCGGGATCGTCAAAATAATGTCGAATCTGTTCACCGGCACGTTCCGCCAGCGAATCTTGGGCGCGATGAAGCGAAGTTCCCGGCGGCAGAAAGGAGAGGGACGCAATTCGTCCGCCATCAACTGCGATGCCGATCGCACCGAACGGCGCCGCCACAACGGCATCAAACGCCACAGCCGGACGCGCCCGCGGCCGCGACGGTCCGGCCGGGATCGCGCACTTTGGTGCAAGCACATCGCCCTGAGCGATACCGTCAAGGCGAGCGTCGCCTTCGGCGCGGGCAAACAGTCTCAGTTGAGGTTCACGCATGGTCTCAAGCAGCGACCCGTCCGAGCCCCTTGGGCATCGGAAACACGACATGCTCGTGAACGCCATCAAGTGCGCGCACGCTCGAAACCCCAAACTGCTTCAAGCGATCGATGAGTTCCGTCACCAGCACTTCCGGCGCCGAAGCACCTGCCGTCACGCCGACATGCTGCCGCCCTTCAAGCCACTTGGGATCAAGGTGGTCCGCCGAGTCAACCAGGTGGGCGGGCACCCCGAATCGCTCCGCCACCTCACGCAGTCGATTCGAGTTCGAGCTGTTACGACTTCCGACGACCAGCACGAGGTCTACCTGCGGCGCCATGAACTTGACGGCATCCTGCCGGTTCTGGGTCGCGTAACAGATATCGGCCTTCTTGGGTTCCGCGATCAGCGGGAAGCGCCGCTTCAGCGCGGCAATCACCGCGGCGGCATCATCTAGGGACAACGTGGTCTGAGTCACATAAGCCAGCTGCGACGGATCGCGGACTTCCAATCGATCGACGTCCGCGACCGTCTCAACCAGGTGCATGCCGTCCTTCGACTGCCCCATCGTGCCCTCAACTTCCGGATGACCGCTGTGGCCAATCATCACGATGTCGCGGCCGGTGGCACGCAATTTGGCAACTTCAACATGGACCTTGGTGACCAGCGGGCAGGTTGCATCGAACACACGCAGGCCGCGCTGGGCCGCATCCGCCTGAACCGCTTTGGACACGCCATGCGCCGAAAACACGACGATGCCGCCAGTGGGCACTTCATCGAGTCCTTTGACGAAGATCGCTCCTTTGCTGCGGAGATCATCGACCACATACTTGTTGTGCACGATCTCGTGGCGAACGTAGACCGGTGCGCCGTGGACGGCCAGAGCACGTTCGACGATCTCGATCGCACGGTCAACTCCAGCGCAAAATCCACGCGGTTGGGCCAGCAATACTTCCATTACGACAACACTCCCACGACACGCACCGAAAGACGGAGCGGCACCCCGGCCAGGGGATGATTGAAATCGATCGTCAGTTCGTCGTCGTCACTTGAGCGAATGAGGCCGGACACGCGCTTGCCCTCGGGGCTCTCCAGTTGAACCAGATCACCCGGTTCGCTTCCGCCCTCGATCGTGCGGGCGCCAAGCTCGCTGCGCGATATTCGTCGTACCAGATCTGGACTGCGTTCACCGAATCCTTCGCCGGCCGCCAGATCGAAACTCGCCTGATCGCCCTCCGCCAGTCCCAGCAAGCGAGCCTCGAGCGGCGCCGCAAGTTCGCCTCCACCAACCGTCAAAGTGGCTGGCCTCGATTCGAAGGTGCTGACCACCTCGCGTTCTCCGCTGTCAGTCAGTACCGCGATACGATAGTGCAAGGTTACGTGCGAACCATGGGTGACGCGGACCGGTTCCTCCATAGTTGAGGATTCTAGTCGAGGGAAACGACGTGGCGATCAAGGATTGGCCGGAGGGTGAGCGTCCGCGTGAACGCTTGATCGCGCACGGTCCGGGAGTCCTGTCTGACGCAGAGCTGCTCGCCGTCTTTCTCCGTACCGGCACACCAGGCCGCTCGGCGATCGATGTCGGCCGCGCTGCATTGTCCCGCTTCGGAGGACTCGCAGGTTTGTTCAACGCACCGCCGGGTGAGCTGGCCCTGGTGGGCGGCCTGGGTCCGGCCAAGTATGCCCAATTGCAGGCCGTCTACGAGCTCGCACGTCGCGCACTGCGGGAAGAGATTCAACGTGAAACCGTTCTATCGTCGCCCGCCAGAGTACGTGAATTCCTGACCCTGACACTTTCAAGGCTTGAGCACGAAGTATTCCTGGCGCTCTTTTTGGACGCACAAAACCGATTGCTTGCGACCGAGGAGTTGTTTCGGGGCACCCTGACCCAGACCAGTGTCTACCCACGAGAAGTGGTCAAGCGAGCCCTGCGGATCAACGCCGCCGGAATCATCTTTGCCCACAACCATCCCTCGGGCGTCGCCGAGCCAAGCCGGGCCGATGAGCTTCTGACGAGCAGCCTCAAACAGGCCTTGGCTCTGGTCGATGTCCGGGTGCTCGATCACCTGATCGTCGCGGGTCGCGCCACGGTCTCACTTGCGGAGCGCGGTCTGCTCTAGGGCGCGCTGCCGGCAGCGTGCTGGCGCAGGCCAGGATTCACGAATCCGCTTATAATGCAATGCTTTCCGCCGCGCTGCTTCCGCGGCGCACATCATCCGCCGTCCACTGCCGCTCCGCGCTGCGTGGCTCGCTCTTCAGGCTGGCAAGGGAAGAGTCGCCTTCACCGTTGACGAGTCAGGCGAGACAATCGGCAAGATCAGTGAGGAGTTTGCAATGGCACAAGTGTGTCAAGTCACCGGCAAGAAGCCCATGAGCGGCAATAACGTTTCGCACGCCAACAACAAGACCAAACGTCGCTTCATGCCCAACCTGCAATACCGCCGATTCTGGGTCGAAGGCGAGAATCGCTGGGTGCGACTGCGGCTCACCAACGCGGCCCTGCGGACAATCGACAAGAAGGGGCTCGATGTAGTCCTGGCGGATCTGCGTGCCCGCGGTGAAATCTGAGCGAACGCCTACCTGATCGAACCGACACGCGAGTCAAACGGAGAACCTCATGGCCAAAGGCGCCCGCGAGAAAATCAAGCTTGAGTCAACGGCCGGCACCGGCCATTTCTACACGACGACCAAGAACAAGAAAACCACGCCGGACAAGCTGCAGCTGATGAAGTTTGATCCCAAGGCGCGCAAGCACGTTGCCTACAAGGAAACCAAGCTGAAGTAATCGCTCAGCGGCTCAGCAGAAAAAAAGCCCGGCAACGCCGGGCTTTTTTGTTCCTGCTTGCACCTCAGGCGGGCACCGCGCGGTACGAGCGGATCCGCAGCGCCGCTTCCTCGAGCGCACGAATCCGGCTCGCCTCAGCGCGGGCGATCCAATCCTGCAGATGCGCGAGCATTTGCTCGCGCGACACCGAGGTTCGTTCCCATATGGAAGCCAGCTCGGAGCGCATCTCCACCAGCGTCTTCATCACGCCACTTTGCGCCATCAGCTCAGTGAGCGAGTGTCGTTGCGCCGCCGGTAGTTGGCTCACATCGCCTTTGCGCAGCCAGCGGCGCAGCGAGGCAAAGCGTGCACGCTCGGCCGCAGGCAGATGGTCGAGCTTTTCCACCTCTTCGCGATGCGCCCTTCGCAGCGACCGCGCATATTTCGAAAGCAAGTCGTAACGGTGGGTAATGACGGCGTGCAAGGTATCGTGGTCGACCGCCGGTTTGGGCTCCGAGACCTTGGGCACGGGTGCGCGTCGCAGTACCTTGGCCAAGCCGAGCGCCTCCATTCCACGGATGTAGGTCCAGCCCAGATCGAATTCATACCACTTGACCGAAAACTTGGCCGAGGTCGGATAGGTGTGATGGTTGTTGTGCAGTTCCTCGCCACCAATCCACAGCGCCCATGGGGCAATGTTGGTGCTCGCATCGGGTGCATCAAAGTTGCGGTAACCCCAGAAGTGCCCGATGCCGTTGATGACACCGGCTGCATGGAACGGAATCCAGATCATTTGCACCGCCCAGATTGCGAGGCCGATGACACCGAACAGGATCAGGTTTGCACCCAGCATCAGTCCGACGCCCTGCCAGGTGAAGCGCGAATAGACATTGCGCTCGAGCCAATCGCTCGGAGTGCCATGCCCGTAGCGTGACAGGGTTTCGGCGTTCTCGGCCTCCGCCATGTACAGCTCGGCGCCGCTCCACAGAACGGTTTTCAGGCCACGTGTCTGCGGGCTATGGGGGTCTTCCTCGGTCTCGCACTTGGCGTGGTGTTTGCGATGAATGGAGACCCACTCCTTGGTCTGCATGCCCGTGGTCAACCACAGCCAGGCACGGAAAAAGTGGCTGACAGCCGGGTGAAGGTCGAGCGCGCGGTGCGCCTGGCTGCGATGCAGGTAAATCGTGACCGCCGCAATCGTGATCTGGGTCATGATTACGAGCGCGATTAGCAGTTGCCACCAGTTCAACTGGAGCAGGCCGCCATCAAGAAATTCAAATAGATACATTAGGTTTCCTCAGCCGGCGCCGCCCGCCCCGCAGGCTCGCCCTTGCCTTGTCTTCGATGGCCTCCATTGTACCGGCCGCCCTCCACCCTTCGTTAGACAGAACTGCCCAAATTCGTGCGCTTTGTCCTGAATCAAGGACTTGACGGACCTTTCGACGGCTGCCAGGCGTCCGGCACGGCACTGATCCGGATGTCCCGCTGGGGGAAGGGAATGGCAACGTTATCAGCGCGAAACCGGCCGAGCACCGCACGTGCGATACCCGAACGGACGGCCATCGTGCCCTCCTCCGGATCGCGAATCCAGAATCCGACCTCGAGTTCCAGGCCATCGGCGGCAAAGCCGGTCAAGAAGGCCATCGGAGGCGGGTCGGCGAGCACCCGCGCTTGCTTGCCGGCGCAATCCTCAAGGATGGCGAGCGCACGGTCGAGGTCGGCGTCATATGCGATCGATACTTTGACCGCGACGCGAACTTTCGAATCGCTATACGAATGATTGATGACGGGAGAGGCCACCAGCATTTCGTTCGGCACGATGGTTTCGGTGCCATCGAGCGCGCGAATCACGGTATAGCGCGTGTTGATCTGCGAGACTGCGCCGAAATACTTGTCGACCGTGATCATGTCGCCGATCGACAGGCTGCGATCGAGCAGAATGATGAAGCCACTGACGTAGTTGCTCGCGATGCGCTGCAGGCCGAGACCGAGGCCGACACCGAGTGCGCCGCCGAACACAGACAGGACCGTGAGATCGATCCCGACCAGGGCCAGCGCGAGCAGCACCGCAAGCAGCAAGAGAACTGCCTTGATCACGCGTGCGAGCGCGACGCGTGAATTCGCGGCAAGCGTTTTGGCGGCCATCAGGCGCGCTTCGATTGCGGAGCCGAGCCAGAGCGCAGCCAGTACCGTCAGCACCACCGACAGTGCACCAACCAGCAATCCCCAGAGAGTGATCTGCGATTTCCCGATTGGCAGTCGAACCGCGTCCAGGCCCTGTTCGAGATCGGCCAGCAGGCCGGTCAGATACAGAGCCACCAGCAGCCAGATCGTGACGGCTATGGACCGTTCAAAGGAAACCAGCCAGGTCGAGCGCGGAAACGACCGACGCATCACGTAGACAAACAGGCGGATTGCGCCCATCGCAGCGAGCAGCGTGAGTGTTAGGCGCAGCAGCTGCAGGTCCCCCAGCCGCCGCACCACGCCAAACTTGTAAAGGAGAAATCCGCCCAGCAGTATCAGTAACATCGCGGCGACAGGGAATGCAAGCCGCCGAAAGCCATCGATTGAAAATCGCAGGACATCGACCTGCAGACCGGGCCGGCGAACCGACTCCGCGAGGCGCGCACTGATGCGACTCTGGATGCTTCGTGCGGCCAACCAGCCGATCACCAGCGACAACGTGATCACGGCCAGCTGCCAGAACGACTGCGGCCGGGTGAACCCCTCGCGCAGGATCTCGATAACCTCATTCAGCAAGGCCTGTTCGTGCACGTGATCCTCCGGAGTCAAACTCCTTACTAGCTGCGCTCCAGAACTGCGCCAAAGAATCCGTCTGTCCCATGCAGATGCGGCAGCATCACAAAGTAAGGCGCAAACCTATCCGCGTGGTCGATCCAGATTGACTGAGTGGCAAGAAGTTCCGCGGCTGGAAGCAGGTGAAATTCCGGATGCGCAGCGACGAACTCCTCGACCACCTCCTGGTTTTCTATGGCCAGCAGCGAGCAGGTGGAATAGACAATGCGTCCGCCCGGCTTGACCATGCGCGCCGCGGCCGCAAGCAGCGTGCGTTGCAGCTTGTTGACACGCGAGAGCTCTGGCTGATCAAAGCGCCACTTCAAATCCGGATTACGGCGCAATGTGCCACTGCCCGAACACGGCGCATCTACCAGCACGCGGTCGCATTTTCCTGCCAGCCGCTTCACGCGGATATCCGTCTCATTGCGGATCGCGACCGGATGGACATTGGAAAGACCGCTGCGTTTGAGCCGCGGCGTCAGACCCTCGAGTCGACGGGCGTTGACATCGAAGGCATACAGTCGTCCGCTCGAGCGCATCAAGTGCGCCCAGTGCAAGCGTCTTGCCGCCGGCGCCGGCGCAAAAGTCGATCACCATTTCACCGCGTCGAGGTGCGACCAGGCGCGCGATCAGCTGACTGCCCTCATCCTGCACCTCGATGCGCCCCTCGCGGAATGCCGCCCACTGAGTCAAGGCCGGCTTGCCGGCGAGACGTATGCCGTCGGGCGAATATTTCGTCGCCTGACCCTCAACGCCGTAGTCGGCAAATTCGGCCAGCACCGCATCCCGCGCGGCCTTGATCGCGTTGACGCGCAAGTCGAGCGGCGCCGGCTCAGTCAGCGCTTCAATCAAGGCCCGCCGAGTCCGGGTACAGACGCTGGAGTTCCAGAAAGAGCCAGTGCGGCAACTCGGCCCGGACCGAAACCGGAGCACGACCCAGATCGATGGCAAGCGCGCGCTTGACAGCCGAAGCATCGCCGCGCAGGGCGCGTTCCTCGAGTGCGTCAAAACCGTGCTGAAGCGCCAGTGTGACCAGCGCGGCCAGACGCGGAGCCCTTGCCGCCTGCGCCGGTTGTAGAACCCAGCCAAGCGTGGCGTAGTGGCGCAGAGCAAAGAAGATCGCCTCCGCCACAAGGCTGCGATCGCGACTGCCCAGATTCGGGTTGCTTCGAAAATATCGCGACATCAGCACATCCGCCGGACTGTCGAAAAGCAACACCGAGGCAAGCGCTTGCGCGAGCGAATCAACGATCAAACTGGTGATTCGCGGCGTGCGGCCAGGCTGCGCAATCGCGCGACGCGGCGAAACCGGGCGCGCCTGTCCGCTTGGCGGCCCTGTACGGCGCGCCGGCTTCGTCTTTGGCCTGGTCGGCGGTCGCAGCGGGCTGCGCGGACGCGCGCGCGGCGTGCTCATGCGGCGAGCAAGGCCAGATCGCCCGCCTGCACCTTGCCCAGCACGACCCGGCCATCGACATAGCGCACGCCACCGTCCAGCACGGCGCGCAGGGCGCGCGGCAGTAGCCGATGTTCCTGGGCGAGCACGCGTTGCGCGAGGGCCGCTTCGTCATCATCCGGCAGAACCGGCACGGCGGTCTGCGCAATGATTGCCCCGCCATCAACGCGCTCGGAGACAAAGTGGACTGTCGCGCCATGCACGCGTACGCCGGCATCGAGTGCCTGACGATGCGTGTTCAGACCAGGAAACATTGGCAGCAGGGCAGGATGAATGTTGATCAGGCGTCCCTCGTAGCGGCGCACGAATTCCGGCGTCAGCACACGCATGAACCCGGCCAGAAGCACGAGTGCGGGGGAATGATGATCAACTTCGGCGGCCAGTGCAGCATCAAACGCTGCGCGCGAAGGGTAGGCGCGATGTTCAATGACCTTGGCCGGCACGCCGTATGCGGCGGCTACGGCAAGACCTTCCGCGTCGATGCGATTGCTGATGACCGCCACGACGCGCGCCCCGATCGCCGCATCCCAATTCTCATCAACCGCCGCCTTCAGCACCGCCGCAAGGTTGCTGCCGCGACCCGAAATAAGCACGACGATGTTCTTCATTGGCGGGAATTGTACCGAGCGCAGTCAGCACAGCGGATTCAAACGCTGACCTGCGTGGGGTAAGCAGGTGCGAAACGTATAATTCTGCGGTCGCTTTTCAAGATTCCATTGTGAGTCGCATGCAAGTATTCCGCGGGATTCCGCGGCCGGGCGAGCGCGTGCCTTGTGCGCTGACGATCGGCAACTTCGACGGCGTGCACCGGGGACACCAGGCATTGCTGGCCCGCCTTGTCGCGTCCGCACGGACGCGTGGAATTGCGGCGGCAGTCATGACCTTCGAACCGCATCCGCGCGAACTCTTCACTCCGGATAGTGCGCCAACGCGTATCTCGGGCCTGCGCGACAAATTCGAGGCCCTGTCCGCACAAGGCATCGACCGCGTCATCGTGCAGCACTTCAATCGGGCATTCGCATCGCTGGCCGCAGAGACCTTCATTGACCTGATGCTGCACGGCTGCAACGCGAAATGGATCCTGGTGGGCGATGATTTTCGGTTTGGCGCCCGACGCCAGGGCGATGTCAATTTGCTCCAGCAGCATGCCAGGCGCGGCGCCTTTGAACTCGAGCAGATGCCGACGGTGTCTGAAGATACTGAGCGCATCTCGAGTTCGGCGGTGCGTGCGGCCCTGGCTCAAGGCGATCTCGCACGCGCACAGCACCTGATGGGACGGCCGTACGCGATCAGCGGCCGCGTTCTGCACGGGCGCAAGCTCGGGCGTGCGATCGGATATCCGACGCTGAATCTGCGGATCGCCCATCGCCATCCGGCCCTGCAGGGCGTGTTCGCGGTTCGTGTGCATGGCCTTGGCCCAGTGGCGCGTCCGGGCGTCGCGAGCATCGGACTGCGCCCCACTGTTGATGACAGCGGCCGCTGGCTGCTTGAGGTTCACCTGTTCGACTTTGCGGAACAGGTTTATGGCTGCCTGATCCGCGTCGAGTTTCTGCAGAAGCTGCGCGGAGAAGAGCGGTTCGAGTCGATCGACGAGCTTACGGCCGCGATCGCCGCTGACGCAGCGCGCGCCCGACGCCTGTTTGCCTTGTCCGCATCGGCCGCGGCCTGAGGCGCGGTGCACTAACTATCAAGCGTGTCCGGGGGTCGCCGGGCAAGCGGCCATTCGCCGGTCAATGCGACACCAGAAGATGAAACCAAGCACGTTACACTCGCGCTCCGTTGTCGTATCGACACCTCTTGCAGAGCCCGAGGGGGCCAAGGAGTGCCACGTCATGGCTGACGCCGACGCCAAGAAGAAGCCTGCGTCCGAACCTGCGACGCGCAAGTACCCGCTGAACCTGCCGGAAACCCCGTTTCCAATGCGCGGCGATCTTGCCAAGCGCGAACCACAGTGGATCAAGGAGTGGGACGAGCAACAGGTTTATGAGCAGATCCGCGCGGCCTCGGTCGGCCGTCGCAAGTGGATCCTGCACGATGGGCCGCCCTACGCGAACAACGACATCCACATTGGCCACGCGGTCAACAAGATCCTTAAGGACATAGTGGTCAAGAGCCGGCAGATGGCAGGGTTTGACGCCCACTACGTGCCTGGTTGGGACTGTCACGGGATGCCGATCGAGATCCAGATCGAAAAGCAGTACGGCAAGAACCTGCCGGCACGCGAGGTGATCGCGAAGTCGCGCGCCTACGCAACCGAACAGATCGAACGGCAGAAAAGGGACTTCAAGCGGCTCGGCGTGCTGGGCTCCTGGGACCGACCGTATACGACCATGAACTTTGCGACCGAGGCGGGCGAGATCCGGGCTCTGGGCAAAATCATGGCCAAGGGCTTTGTGTTTCGCGGCCTGAAACCGGTCAACTGGTGCTTCGACTGCGGCTCGGCGCTGGCCGAGGCTGAAGTTGAGTACCAGGACAAGGTTGATCTTGCGGTCGACGTGGCCTTTCCGCTGCGCGAAGATCAACGCGCCAAACTTGCCGCCGCATTCGGCCTGCCTGCCCTGCCCGCGAAGCCAGTTGCCGCGGTGATCTGGACCACGACGCCGTGGACGATCCCTGCCAACCAGGCACTGAACCTTCATCCCGAGCTGAACTATGACCTGGTCGACACCGGCGAGCGCCTGCTTGTGCTGGCCAGTGAACGGCGAGACGCCTGCCTTGCGACCTATGAATTGAGCGGCACGACGATTGCCCAGACCGTGGGAGCCAATCTCTCGCTGATCCGTTTCCGTCATCCGTTCTACGACCGCGATGCACCGGTCTACCTCGGCGACTATGTGACGCTCGAGGCAGGCACCGGCATTGTTCATTCCTCGCCCGCCTACGGAGTCGAAGACTTCATCTCGTGCAAGGCGCACGGCATGACCGACGACGAGATCCTGAACCCGGTACAGGGCGACGGTGTTTACGCGGCCTCGCTGCCGCTGTTCGGTGGGTTGAATATCTGGGACGCCAATCCGAAGATCGTCGACACGATGCGTGAGCATGGCGCGCTGCTGCATGTCGAGAAGTTCAATCACAGCTACATGCATTGCTGGCGCCACCGCACTCCGATCATCTACCGAGCGACTTCGCAGTGGTTTGCCGGCATGGACACACAGCCGAAGGATGGTGCCCAAACCCTGCGCGAACTCGCGCTCGCGGGCATCGCCGCCACCGCGTTCTATCCGTCCTGGGGCCAGGCGCGCTTGACCGGAATGATCGCCAACCGGCCCGACTGGACATTGTCGCGGCAGCGTCAATGGGGCACGCCGATGGCGTTCTTCGTGCACCGCGAGACCGGCGACCTGCATCCGCGCACCCTTGAACTGCTGGAGCAAGTCGCCCAGCGCGTCGAACGCGGCGGCATCGAAGCCTGGCAGGACCTCGATGCAGGCGAGCTGCTCGGCACCCACGGCCCCGACTCAGCTGAGCACTACGTGAAGAACCGCGACACGATCGACGTCTGGTTCGACTCGGGCACCACGCATGACACGGTCCTGCGCGGATCGCGTGCTGCCGAATCGCACTTTCCGGCGGAGATGTACCTCGAGGGTTCGGATCAGCATCGCGGCTGGTTCCATTCGTCCCTGCTGACCTCCTGCATGATCAACGGCGTGCCGCCCTACAAGGCTTTGCTGACGCACGGCTTCGTTGTCGATGGCCAGGGTCGCAAGATGAGCAAGTCACTCGGCAATGTGATTGCGCCACAGAAGGTTGCCGACACATTGGGTGCCGAGATCATCCGGCTTTGGGTAGCCAGCACGGATTACTCGGGTGAGTTGTCGCTGTCGGACGAGATCCTCAAGCGCGTGGTTGAAAGCTACCGGCGCCTGCGCAATACGCTGCGCTTTCTGCTTGCCAATACCAGCGACTTTGAGCCGGCACGCGACGGGGTGCCGATCGGGCAGATGCTCGAAATTGACCGGTATGCAGTGGCGATGACACGCGCCATGGCCGAACGCGTCGTGGCGGATTACGACCACTATGAGTACCACCCGATCATCACCCGACTGCAGACCTTTGCTTCCGAGGACCTGGGTGCGTTCTACCTCGACATCCTGAAGGACCGTCTTTACACCACCTCGCCCGGCTCCCATGCGCGGCGCTCGGCGCAAACGGCGCTTGCGCTGCTCACCGAAACCCTGCTCACGCTGGCGGCGCCGATCCTGTCGTTCACCGCGGAAGAAGCGTGGAAAGTGCTGAAGCGCCGCCATGCCGGCACGATTTTCACCGAGGTCTGGAAGCCTCTGCCAGCCCAACCGGACGAAGGTGAACTGCTCGCCCGGTGGGACAAGATCCGTGCAGTGCGTGCCGAGGTCATGAAGCGTATCGAGGAACTGCGCGGCAAGGGAGCGCTTGGCTCTTCGCTGCAGGCAGAGATCGAGATCCGGTTGACGGCGGACCGCGCGGCCTTGCTGCGTTCACTCGGCGATGATCTGCGATTCGTAATGATCACTTCAGCCGCGCATGTGATCGAGGTGAGCGACGCGGCCGAGGAGACCATCATCGTGCGTCCTTCGATGTACGCCAAATGCGACCGGTGCTGGCACTGGCGCGCCGATGTCGGCGCTGAAGCCGCGCATCCGACCTTGTGCGGGCGTTGCGTTGCCAACCTGTTCGGGGCCGGCGAGCCGCGCACGGTGGCCTGATGGCTCAGGCCGTGACGCAATAGCTGGTGGCAGCGCATGTTGCCCTGGGTGGCAATTGCGCTGCTCGTCGTGTTTGTCGATCAGCTGAGCAAGATCGCGATCGAGAACACGTTCAAGTTTGGCGACGTGCGGCCAATCACCGGCTTCTTCAACCTGGTACTTACGTACAACAAGGGAGCGGCCTTCTCATTTCTGGCATCGGCGTCCGGCTGGCAAGGTCAATTCCTGACCGTGGTCGGCCTGGCAGCCTCGGTGTTCATTCTGTATCTGCTCGCCCGTCATGGGCACCAGCGCCTCTTCGCGCTCGCCCTGGCGCTGATCCTTGGCGGTGCGGTCGGCAATCTGATCGACCGCGTCACCTATGGCCATGTGATCGATTTCCTGGACTTTCACTGGCGCGGCTGGCATTGGCCGGCCTTCAACCTGGCGGATTCCGCCATCGTCGGCGGCGCCGGGCTCTTGATCATCGATGAACTCGTACGCGTCCGACGGGCAAAATAGCGGTATGAATCCTGTCGCGACGGACCTCGCCGGCAAGCACATCCTGATCGGCATGACTGGTGGCATCGCTGCCTACAAGGTGTGCGAGCTTGTGCGTCGCCTGCAGGACCACGGAGCGACGGTGCAGGTCGTCATGACCGCCGCGGCGCAGCAGTTCGTGACGGCCACGACCATGCAGGCTCTGAGTGGGCAGCCGGTTTTCGCCAGTCAATGGCCGCAACCGGAGCGCGGTGCGCAGGTCGACAATGCGATGCCGCACATCGAGCTGACGCGCGGCGTCGACGCGATCGTCGTGGCGCCGGCGACTGCCAATTTCATCGCCAAGGCGGCGCTCGGGCTCGCGGACGATTTGCTGTCGACTCTGGTGCTGGCGCGCAACCGCGCGACGACCGCACTGCTGGTAGCTCCCGCGATGAACGTCGAGATGTGGGACAACCCGGCGACGCAACGTCATGTGGCGCAACTTGCGGCTGACGGCGCCGTCATTCTGGGGCCGGCAGCCGGAGATCAGGCCTGTGGCGAAGTCGGCTTCGGGCGCATGCTTGAGGCAGACGAATTGCTGGAGGACATCGAAGCGCACTTCCAGCCGAAGTCACTGGCGGGGGTCCGGGTGCTGCTCACCGCCGGCCCGACTTTCGAGCCGATCGATCCGGTGCGCGGCATCACGAACTCCTCGTCGGGCAAGACCGGCTTCGCGTTGGCGCGCGCCGCGCGCGAAGCCGGCGCCGAAGTGACGTTGATTGCCGGACCGACCGCGCTGGCCACACCTCGCGGGGTGCGGCGCATCGATGTGCAGACCGGTCAGCAGATGGCCGATGCGGTCATGGCCGCGCTGCCGACGGACATCTTCATCGCGGTCGCGGCGGTTGCCGACTGGCGCGTCGCCAATGCCAGCGCCACGAAACTGAAGAAGCGACCTGGACGCGGCTCCACCCGCGCTGCAATTTGCGACCAATCCCGACATCCTGGCGACCGTTGCCGCCCTGCCCGCCCCGCCCTTCTGCGTCGGCTTTGCCGCCGAGAGCGATGATGTGATCGCGCAAGCGCAGGCCAAGCGCGTAGCCAAGAAGCTGCCGCTGATCGTGGCCAATCGAGCCCAGGACGCACTCGGCTCCGATACGAGCGAACTGCATTTGATCGATACGCGCGGCGTCACTACCCTGGCGAGCGACACCAAGCTCGCGCAGGCGCGGCGCCTGATCGCCGAAGTTGCGGCCCGCTGGCGATGATCGACACCCACGAGCCCAAGGACGGCGACTTCATCGCCTATATCGAGCGCCTGCAGGAAGAGTCGGCGGCGCGTCTGCGAGCTGCACATCACGATCGACTCGGACCAGGCCGCATCAACGGCGGCGCAAGTGCCAGCCGCCGGATCGCCGCCTCAGTCGGCGAAATTCGGGCCGTCGACCGGAGACGAGCAGCTCCATCGTCACCTCGGGACCTCAACGTCGGCGCTACGCCTCGTTCACCGGAGGATTCGCGGCGCTTGTCGGCGCCGTTCTTTTCTAAGCGGGGTTCATTTTTGATGGCGGCGCGCTCTCGATGCTGATCGGCATCGGTTTGCTCGTCTGGGCGCTGCCACGTCTCGATCAAGCGACCAGGGCACTCCAGGCGCAGCGAACGCGAGCGCTCAGTCGAGAGATCGATCGAACAGTGGTTCGGCACGAAGCCGAAATGAACATCGATCTCCGGATTCTCGATTCACGCTGCGCGAATATCTGCCGCACTATGCCACACCGGGGGCGGCCGGACTCGATCTGCGTGCCTGCCTTGACGCACCCCTGGTGCTTGAACCCGGTTCAACCCATCTGGTCCGGACCGGGCTGGCGATCCACCTGGACGATCCTGGCTACGCCGCGCTGATCCTGCCGCGCTCAGGCTTGGGCCACAAACACGGCATCGTGCTCGGCAACTTGGTCGGACTGATTGATTCGGACTACCAGGGCGAACTGATGGTTTCAACCTGGAACCGCGGTGCGACTGCCTTCACGCTCAATCCATTCGAGCGCCTGGCACAACTCGTGATCGTGCCGGTGATCCAGGCCAGCTTCAGGCTCGTCGAAGCGTTTTCCGAATCATCGCGTGGCGCCGGCGGGTTTGGCAGTACCGGCCAACATTGAACGACGAAACCGCGCCGGCATCGCTGTGCCTAGTTGACGACATCGTTGGCAATCCGCGCTCGCACGTGGCGCACCCTCCCAATGTCGGCTCGTGCGTTCCCTTCGCACACTCGCATTTCGCAAACAGTGAACCGCTGCGCGGTCCACTGCCGAGCCAACTAGCTCAGCATGTCGGCCCAGATCGTTAGTGCCCAGCCGTTGGCGTAGCCGCCTTCGAGTGCCCAGGACGCGCGATCCTGCGATGAAATGCCGCCAGAGCCAGGCACGGGCTCCAGCGTCTTTTTCTCCGGCATCCAGCGATGCACGCTGCAGACGTGCACCGCGTTCTTGTCGTCAACGAAGCTGTAGCAGGTGTTGGCCATCGTCGGCGGAGCGACCGGGCGGCCGTTCAGCAGTTCGACAATCGCCGACGCGGCCGCCTTGCCATGCTGGTTCGCCATATGGCCGGACTTGGGCATTGCTGGAGCGGACAGCGTCGCATCGCCCAGAACGTGGACATTCGGCACCTTGATCGACTCGGTCGACATCCAGTTGACCTCACACCAGCGATTGTTCGCCGTGATCAGTCCGGCGTCGCGTGCGATGTCGGCGGCACGCTGCGGCGGGATGACGTTGATCACATCGCCGCGCACGCGGTCGCCGATCTCGGTGACCAGGGTGCCGGTCTTGATGTCGATCTCGGTAATCGGTGAATTGATCCGGTACTCGACGACCCCCTTGTAATCCTCGGCAAAGACGCGCGAGAACAGCGGCTTCTTGGACACGTAGTCCGGATTGGCGTCCAGCACGATCAATTTCGACTTTGGTTTGGCCTGTTTCAGGTACCAGGCAATCTGGCAGGCGCGCTCGTACGGTCCCGGTGGACAGCGATACGGAGCCAGTGGGATCGTCATCAGCACCACGCCGCCGTCCTGCATATCGGTGAGTTGCTTGCGCAGCGCCACGGTCTGGGGGCCTACCTTCCACGCATGCAGGACAGTCGGTTCCGCCGCAGGCGTCCATCCCTGCAGCTTGTCGTACATGAACTCGACTCCCGGCGACACCACCAGGCGATCGTATGCAAGCGTGCCGCCGCCGGCGAGCCGTACCCGCTTCTTGTCGGCATCGACGGCAACGACTGTGTCGCGCACGCGTTTGATGCCGTGCTTGTCGAGGCCGGCGTAGCTCACTGTGATGTCACTCATCGACCGGCTGCCACCGAGTACCAGGTTCGACAGCGGACAGGAAATGAAGGCTTCGTTGGGATCGACAATCGTCACGTCGATCGTGCCATTGGACCAAAGCCGAAGATACTTGGCGGCCGTCAGTCCACCGTAGCCGGCGCCGACTACGACGACCCGGCCGATCGACTTCCTCTCGTCCATCGTGGCGCACGCCGATAGCGTGGCCAGGCTGGCGCCAGCGCCAAAGGCACGCAGAACTTCGCGACGGGAATACCGAGGCATTGTCATCGTGGTCTCCTAGCGCGCCGGCTTCTGCTGCGAGAAAAATTCCGCGACCAGCTCAATCTGCTGGTCGGAGTAGCCCTTGGCGAGCTGGGGCATGATCGTCGCCGTGCGCTTGCCGTCGCGGAACGCCTTCATCTGCTCGATCAGGTAAGCCTTGGGTTGACCTGCCAGGCTCGGCATCCCTCCCTTGGCATTGCCGGTCGTGCCATGGCAGTTGGCGCAATTCGCGGCCAGCACTCGCGCCGGTGTGGCCGCTTCGGCACCGCTCTGCGCCAGTGCAGCAGCCCATGGCAGCGCCACCAGCGCCGCGCATGCGAACTTGCTTGTCGTACCCATCGCGCCCCTCCATGAAAATGGCCCGCAGAAACCTGCGGGCCATTGTGGAGAGAAATGCGAGCCGCCGTCAACCGGCGGATGCGATCAGACAGCGGATTGCATAGGTACAGAACCTATTCTGACAGGACCGGCTCCTGCTCGCGACGCGGGGCGTCGCCATTGTCCGATGGCGGGAACTCGAGCTTGACCTCGCCCTTGTCGTCGACATCGACATCGACTCGCCCGCCGTTGACCAGTTTGCCGAACAGCAATTCGTCGGCGAGCGCCTTGCGAATCGTGTCCTGGATCAGGCGTGCCATCGGCCGCGCTCCCATGACCGGGTCGAAGCCCTTCTTCGCCAGATGCTGGCGCAAGGCGTCGGAAAATGCGATGTCGACCTTCTTCTCGTGCAACTGGTCTTCAAGCTGCATCAGGAACTTGTCGACGACCCGCAGCACGACCTGCTCGTCGAGCGCCTTGAACGAAATGATCGCGTCGAGCCGGTTGCGAAACTCCGGCGTGAACATGCGCTTGATGTCCGCCATCTCGTCGCCTGCCTCGCGCGTATTCGTGAACCCGATCACTGTCTTGTTGAGCGTTTCGGCGCCCGCATTGGTCGTCATGATGACGATCACGTTGCGGAAGTCCGCCTTGCGCCCGTTGTTGTCGGTCAGGGTGCCGTGGTCCATGACCTGCAGCAGGATGTTGAAGATATCGGGATGCGCCTTCTCGATCTCGTCCAGCAGCAGCACAGCGTGCGGCTTCTTGGAAATCGCCTCGGTCAGCAGGCCGCCCTGATCAAAGCCGACGTACCCCGGAGGCGCACCGATCAGACGGCTGACCGCATGGCGTTCCATGTACTCGGACATGTCGAACCGAATTAACTCGATGCCCATCGTGAAGGCAAGCTGCTTGGCGACTTCGGTCTTGCCGACCCCGGTCGGGCCAGAAAACAGGAAAGAGCCGATTGGCTTGTCCGGTTTGCCAAGGCCGGAACGCGCCATCTTGATCGCGGCCGACAGCGCATCGATCGCCGGATCCTGACCGAACACCACGTTCTTCAGGTTGCGGTCGAGCCGCTTGAGCTGCGCCCGATCGTCCGTCGACACGGTTTGCGGCGGGATGCGCGCGATCTTGGCGATGATCTCTTCCACTTCGCCCTTGCCGATCGTTTTCTTCTGGCGCGACTTCGGCAGGATGCGTTGCGCCGCGCCCGCTTCGTCGATCACGTCGATCGCCTTGTCCGGCAGATGACGGTCATTGATGAACTTGGCCGACAGCTCGGCCGCAGCGGTGATCGCGCCCGACGAATACCGGACGCCGTGGTGTTCCTCGAAACGCGACTTGAGTCCCTTCAGGATCTCGATCGTCTGCGCAACCGTCGGCTCGATCACATCGATCTTCTGGAAGCGACGCGACAGCGCGTGATCCTTTTCGAAGATGCCGTCGGTACTCGTTGTAGGTAGTCGCCCCGATGCACTTCAGCGCGCCGCTGGCCAGAGCAGGCTTCAACAGGTTGGACGCGTCGAGCGTGCCACCCGAAGCAGAGCCTGCACCGATCAGGGTGTGAATTTCATCAATGAACAGGATGGCGTTCGAGTTGGCTTTCAACTGCTTCAGAACCGCCTTGAGCCGCTGCTCGAAGTCACCGCGGTACTTGGTGCCCGCCAACAGCGCGCCCATGTCGAGCGAGTAGACGTTCGCCTTTTCGAGAATCTCCGGGACCTCCAGCTTCACGATCCGCCAGGCCAGGCCCTCGGCGATTGCCGTCTTGCCGACACCCGCCTCCCCCACCAGCAGCGGGTTGTTCTTGCGCCGGCGACACAGTACCTGGATCACGCGCTCGACTTCGCTCTCGCGGCCGATCAGCGGATCTATCTTGCCGTCCTTGGCAAGCGCGTTCAGGTTCTGCGTGTACTGCTCGAGCGGCGATGGCTGATCCTTGCCTTCGGCCTCCTGCTCCTGCTCGGCAGCCGGCTTGGCTTTCTCTTCGGCCTGGCCGGACTTGGTGATGCCATGCGATATGAAGTTGACGACGTCGAGCCGCGTCACACCCTGCTGATGCAGGTAGTAGACCGCATGCGAATCCTTCTCGCCGAAGATCGCCACCAGCACGTTGGCGCCGGTGACTTCCTTCTTGCCATTGCTGGTCGATTGCACATGCATGATCGCGCGCTGGATCACGCGCTGGAAACCAAGGGTCGGCTGGGTGTCGGCGTCCGAATTGGGCGGCAGGATTGGCGTGTTGTCGGCAATGAAATTCTGCAGGTTCTTGCGCAGATCATCGATGTTGCAGGCGCAGGCACGCAGCACTTCGGCCGCCGACGGGTTGTCAAGCAGGGCCAGCAGCAGGTGCTCCACCGTGATGAATTCATGTCGCGACTGCCGGGCCTCGACAAAGGCCATGTGCAGACTGACTTCAAGTTCCTGGGCGATCATGCTTCCTCCATCACGCACTGCAGCGGATGCTGATGCTCGCGTGAATAACTGCTGACCTGCTCAACCTTCGACGCGGCGACATCGCGCGGATAGACGCCGCAGACGCCGCGCCCTTCGTGATGCACTTTCAGCATGATCTGGGTTGCCTGCTCCCTGCCCTTGCCAAAGAACTTCTGCAGGACCCCGACCACGAACTCCATTGGCGTGTAGTCGTCGTTCAGCAGGACCACCTGGTACATCGGCGGCGTCTTGACGCGAGACGCCTGCTTCTCGACGACCGTGCCCTCGTCAATCCGCTCGCTCATCAAGCCGCATTCTAGGCAAACCAGTCACGCCAACCGAGGTGCAAAAAGCGTAACTATCATACGGTAAATCATCCCTCATCCAGACGCATGTGAGGCGCCTCCGGCGCGTGTACAGCGCGAATTACACCGAGGACGACGGGGTGATTCGTTCAGCCTGCCGCAAGCGTTGCTCTCAACGGACGCGGAGTGGTGCCGCGCTTGACCTCGGCCCGATTTGCTCGAACAATCACTGTCGATCTGGCTCGAGCGCCCGCGCCCGGGACAGATGCGCCCTGCGGATTGAAGGCATGGCGCGGGGCAGGGCGGCCGGCATTCATCACTCAGACGAAGAGCGGAACCGTCCATTACATCGTTGGAAGGGAAACGGCATGGCAACAGGGACGGTCAAGTGGTTCAACGACGCCAAGGGCTTCGGATTCATCACGCCGGATGACGGTGGCGAAGATCTGTTCGCCCATTTTTCGGCGATCCAGATGAATGGTTTCAAGACGCTGAAGGAAGGCCAGAAGGTGCAATTCGAGGTTGTGCAGGGCCCGAAGGGCAAGCAGGCTTCGAACATCACCGGCGGCTAGGTCGCGTCGGTGCGAATTTGATAGGCCCCGCCATGGCGGGGCTTTTTTTCGACCGCACCCGCCCCCTTCGCAGCGCCAGGTGCGGCAATCGAAGCTACATGTGATCGATCATCACTTGTCCGAACCCGGAGCAGCTGACCTGGGTCGCACCCTCCATCAGTCGGGCAAAATCGTAGGTGACCTTGCGGCTCAGGATCGAGCGCTCCATCGACCGGATCATCAGGTCTGCCGCCTCGGTCCAGCCCATGTGACGCAGCATCATTTCGGCGGAAAGGATTTCCGAGCCCGGATTCACGTAGTCCTTGCCCGCATACTTCGGCGCGGTGCCATGCGTGGCTTCGAACATGGCGATCGAATCCGACAGGTTTGCGCCGGGCGCGATGCCGATACCGCCAACCTGCGCGGCAAGTGCATCTGAGATGTAGTCGCCGTTCAGGTTCATTGTGGCGATCACGTCGTATTCGGCCGGCCGCAACAGGATCTGTTGCAGGAAGGCATCGGCAATGACGTCCTTCACCACGATGTCGCCATGCGCGGCCTTGATTTTCATCCATGGTCCGCCGTCGAGCAGTTCCGCCTTGAACTCGCGCTTGGCCAGCTCATAGCCCCACTTCGCAAAGGCGCCCTCGGTGAACTTCATGATGTTGCCCTTGTGCACCAGGGTCAGGCTCTTGCGCCGGTTGTCGATCGCATACTGGATCGCCTTGCGCACCAAGCGCTCCGTGCCTTCGCGCGAAACCGGCTTGATGCCGATGCCTGAGGTGTTTGGAAACCGGATCTTCTTGACACCCATTTCCTTCTGCAGAAAGTCAATCAGTTTCCTGGCCTTGTCACTCTCGGCTTCGTACTCGATACCGGCGTAGATGTCCTCCGAGTTCTCCCGGAAAATGACCATATTGGTTTTCTCCGGCTCCCTGACCGGCGACGGCACGCCCTTAAAGTACTGGATCGGTCGCAGGCAGACGTACAGGTCCAGTTCCTGCCGGAGTGCAACGTTGATCGAACGTATGCCGCCACCAACCGGAGTCGTCAGCGGCCCCTTGATCGAAACCACGTACTCCCGCAGCACCTGCAGTGTTTCTTCGGGCAGCCAGACATCGGGGCCATAGATCTTGGTTGACTTTTCGCCGGCAAAGATCTCCATCCAGACGATCTTCCTTTTCCCGCCATAGGCCTTGGCCACGGCTGCATCAACCACCTTGATCATTACCGGCGTGATGTCCACTCCGGTGCCATCGCCTTCGATATACGGCAGGATCGGATGGTCAGGCACGGTCAGCGAAAAGTCGGCGTTGACCGTGATCTTCTGCCCGGTGGTGGGTACCTTGATGTGCTGGTACATCGTGTCTCCAGTGCGCGGCGAACGCGTCGATGGAAGCGCCGAGTGCGCCTCCCTTTTTCCGGCAAATGAGTTTACCCGCCGGACCCTGCAATCGACCCTGATTCATGTCAACCTGCATCGTTCGCAGCCCGTTGTTGCCAATGACCCGAACGACGGGCAGCGCCAGCACCGTGCCGGCGACCAGGAAAATCGGTGAAGCAAGTGATCGCCCTACCGGCTGCCGGCCTCATCTGCGCCTGCACAGACTGCCCCAGCCGCCCCGGCTGTACCCGTAACTCCCGACAAAGCCGCCGCAGCATTTGCCCCAGCAACCATAAAAGAAACCAAGAGCACTTCGACCGACGCCAAGGCACCCGCAGCGAAGACGCCAAGGCGCCAGCGACAACTGACGCCATGCCTCCGGCGGCAACCGACACCAAGACGATGAGTAGGAAACAGCCGGATTGGGGAAAGGGGCAGCCTGATGCTGCCCCCTTCTTCATGGCGCGTTCACGCTACATTCCAACGTCCTGAATCCAGCCCGTGACAGATCGCATGCTCCGCTACCTGGCCAGTTGCTTTCTTGTCGTGACCGCCCTGAGTGCGAACACGCCGGTTTTCGCTCAGCAGGGTCCGCAGGCGCCGCTGCCGACTACGCGACTGACGGCCGGAATTCATGTCATTACGGCCGAAATCGCGGCCAACTTTCAGTCACAGATCATTGGCCTGATGTTCCGGGAAAGTCTCAAACCGAATCACGGCATGCTGTTTGTCTATCCCGACCGGACCACCCATTGCTTCTGGATGCGGAACACAGTGATTCCACTATCGGTGGCGTTCCTGGACGACGATGGAACGATTGTCAATATTGCTGACATGGCGCCAAAGTCCGAGAACCATCATTGCGCGAGCCGACCTGTCCGTTACGGCCTGGAAATGGAACAGGGGTGGTTTGCCAAGCGCGGCCTGGCGCCGGGCGCGAAAATCGCGGGGCTGCCAGTTCCCGGCTCAAGTCGATAGTCGGGCGCCAGCCGCAAAGCGACCAGGAAAGCAAAGGGGCCCCGAGGGGCCCCTTCCATTTCCTGCGGCACGCGATCTAGAGCGGCGCGTTCTGTTGAGCCACCATCATGTACAGCATAGGGATCGACGCCATCGTATTGAAGCGCGAGGTCAGCATCGCCAAGCGCGACGCCTTGGCCTTGGCATCAGCTTCGACCGGCACCATGCCGAGCGCCTTCTGCTGGTTCGGCCAGATGATGAACCAGACATTGAATGCCATCAGGAGTCCGAGCCACATGCCGATGCCGATCGCAGTAACGCCCTTGGTCAGCGTGAGCGCCGCCAGCAGATAGCCATTCATCCATGCCAGCAACAGCCCGGTGACGACGGTCGAGAGCGCCGCGTGCCGGAACCAGAACAACGCGGTGGGCGCAATCACCTTGCTTACCGCCGGCTTCTGCTCGTCGGGGATCTTCGGCATCGACGGTATCTGCACGAAATTGAAATACCAGAGCAGACCGATCCACATCACTCCGGAAATCACATGCAGCCAGCGCATCGCGAAACGCGCCCAGCCCATGTCAACGGTTATCAACTGCCCGGTCACTACGCCGACCAGAAGCAGCAGAACAATCAGCAGAACAACACCCGCGCTAACTGTGCGTCCGAGCGACTGGAAGATGGCGCCCATGGTTACTCTCCATTTAGTCGTTGAGGCCGTCGCGCGACGAGCCCTTGGCGCTTCGCCGCCACATGAGGCGCGGCAATCTAGCACAGCGTCTCGGTCAAATTCCCATGCCGGCAGTGCGCACAAGTCCGTGCCCGCGGTACGCAGCTGCGCCTAGTCCGATCGTGTGCGCAGCACCCGCACCCACGCTCCTCCGTGGGCAAAGCTCAGATCGAGTTCGGTATCAGGCGCGACCGCCGCCGCATTGAACACAACGCTACCGTCGCCGAGGCGCGCAATGGCGTAGCCGCGCGCCAGCACCGCGCGAGGATCGAGGTGCGCCAGAGCCTGAGCGAGGCGCTCGACGTCGCCGAGCCGCACCTGCAGCCGGCGCGCCACCGCGGCGCCCAGGCGCGCGCATACCGCGTCGAGGCGCAGCGAATGGTGAGCTCTGGCGGGTCGTGCACGCACCAGGGACTGGACGCCAACCACAAGCCGGTTGCGTGCATGCTCCGCTTCATGGCGCAGCGCCGCCGCTTGACGGGTCTGCAGGCCGTTCAGGCGCATTGCGAACGCAGTCCATGCTAAGCGCGGAGCGATCACGGCGCGCTGCGCGTAGTCAAGCCTCTGCTGGGCCGACTGCAATCGTGCCAGGATCTGGCGCCCCAGGCGCGCCCGCACCTGGCCGATCACAGCCAGCAAGGCGTCGCGGGACGGGGCGATCATCTCGGCGGCCGCGGTCGGCGTCGGTGCACGCACGTCGGCAGCGAAGTCAGCGATCGTGAAATCGGACTCGTGACCCACACCGACCACGACCGGCAGTCGGCTAGCGCGGATCGCGCGCGCGACCACCTCCTCATTGAACGACCAGAGATCCTCGATCGAACCACCGCCGCGCACCAGCACCACAACATCAACTTCGGACCGCTCCGAAACGATCGAGAGCATCTGCGCAATCCGCGCCGCCGCCTCCGTCCCCTGCACGGGCACCGGGTAGAGCACCACGTGCAGATACGGGGCGCGACGGCGTAGCGCCGTAAGCACGTCCTGCAGGGCCGCAGCCTGCAATGAAGTCACGACACCGACCGAGCGTGGCATTGTCGGCAGCGCGCGCTTCATCTCGGTGTTGAACAATCCTTCGGCAGCCAGCCGTGTCTTCAGTCGGAGAAACTCCTCGAACAGTCGGCCAAGGCCAGCACGCCGCATTGATTCGACGTTCAGTTGAAAGTCGCCGCGCGCCTGATACAGCGAAACGACGGCGCCGATCTCAACCTCATCGCCATCGTTCGGAACCCAGTCCATGAGCCCGGCCCGGCCGCGAAACATCACACACCGAACCTGGGCCGCGTCGTCCTTGAGCGCAAAGTAAAGGTGGCCGCTCGCGGCGCGCGTCAGATTGGAGATCTCGCCGCGCACCCGCACCAGCGGGAAGCTGCGCTCGAGCAAAGAAGCAACGGCGCGGTTTAGCGCGCTGACTGTCAGCGGAACCCGCGCCGATGCTGGATCTTCGGTCTCGGAGTCAAGCGCCATGCGGGTTTCCGGGCCAAACCTTTCCACAAAGCCAGACGGGACGCGGCACCTTCCGGCAATGCCTTGTCTGCGCTAGGGGGAATCGGTTCAAGTAGTTGATTATTGACACCTTTTGCCGCTCTGAACTACCGTAATTCCAGCGAGAAATCTTGCCGCGACAAGGGCTTAGCGATCCTGGGCCAAAGTAATCCACAGACTTGTCCACACTTGGCTCTCAACTTGCCGAGCCCTGATCGCGACACTACAGTTCGCGCTCGCCACGTTGGTCTGGCCTGTCTGGAGTAAATCCCATTGTTTTCCATCATCGTCGAGCTCGGCTGGCCCATCTGGCCGTTGATCGTAGCTTCCATCGTGGCTCTCGCACTGATCATTGAACGATCGATCGCGCTGCAACGAAAGAAGATCTTACCGGCGGGTTTGCTGGACGACGTCCTCGGGCTGGTCGGCCGACGGCAGTTGAGCACCGAAGTAATCCGCAAGCTCGAACAGAACTCTCCACTCGGCCGAATCCTCAGTGCCGGGTTGCGTAATGAAAGAGCGAAGCGCGAGGGCGCCGAGCAGCAGCTCGAAGCCGCCGGGGCGGTAGTTGCCAACCGACTCAGCCGCAACCTGACCCTGCTCGGATCGATCGGATCGATCGCGCCGCTGTTGGGCCTGCTGGGCACGGTGGTGGGAATGATCCAGATCTTTGCCTCACAGCAAGCCGGCACCAATCCGCAGGAACTGGCGCATGGGATCTCGGTCGCGCTGTACTGCACCGCATTCGGCATCATCGTCGCCGTGCCCGCAGTGCTCGCAAACCGCTACTTCAAGAGGCTGGTCGACGACTACCTGGTCGACATGGCAGATCAGGCTGAACGCCTGCTCGAAGTGATTTACGCCGACCGGAGCAGCTGATGCGGTTCCGACGCACGCGCGACGAGGAACCGGAAGTCAATCTGATTCCGCTGATCGACGTTCTTCTGATCGTTCTGATTTTCCTCGCGGTCAGCACCAGCTATTCGCGCTTTGCCGAACTGAAGATCCAGCTGCCGTCGGCAGATGCCTCGACTCCGGCCGCGCCGCCCGCCGTGATCAATGTGGCTGTGACTGCGGACGGCCGCTTCTCACTTGAACGCAACCTTATGCCATCGAATGATCCGGGAGATTTGGCAGCGGCGTTGGTCAAGGCCGCCGCCGGGCGCGAGGGCCTGATTCTCGTAATCAGCGCCGACGCCCAGGCCTCGCATCAAGCCGTCGTCAGCGTGATGGAAGCCGCGCGTCTGGCGGGCCTGGTGCGCATCAGCTTCGCGACCCAACGAACCTCCTCCGGCCGCAAGTAAGCAGTCAACAGCCGATGCGCGCGCGGATCGGTCAGCGCCTGCAGTCGATCTGGCAGCGCCGCGGGCCGCTAGCCTGGCTGTTGTCACCTTTGTCGGCACTCTATGGCGCGCTGCTTGGGTTGCGCCGCTCCGCCTATTCCGTCGGCCTGGCTCGTTCAGTCCGCCTGCCGGTGCCAGTGATCGTCATTGGTAACCTGTATCTGGGCGGAACCGGCAAGACGCCGTTGACGATCGAACTGGTACGCGCGCTCGCTGCACGAGGGTGGCGGCCCGGCGTGGTTTCACGGGGCTACGGGCGCAGCGGGGACGAGGTGCGCTGCGTGGGCGCTGGTGATGACCCGCAATCGAGCGGCGATGAACCACTGCTGATTGCGCACGCCACCGGAGCGCCGGTGGCAGTTGGCCGACAGCGAGTCGAAGCGGCGCGCGTCCTGCTGCGCGAGCATTCAGATTGCGATTGCATTGTCAGCGACGATGGTTTGCAGCACCTGGCCCTGGTACGCGATGTCGAGATCGCGCTCATCGACGCGCGCGGGCTGGGCAATGGCTGGGTGCTGCCGGCCGGGCCGCTGCGCGATCCCGTGCAGCGGCTAGCGAGCGTCGATGCCATCGTCGCTCATTCGACCGGCGCGACCCATGTGATCGATGCCGTCTGGCTCAATGCATCTTGGCCGAAAGCGCCCCAGGTCACGGCGCCGATGCTTTGCGATGCGATCCCGGCTCGGCACGCCCTGGCAGCTCGCCCAGCCTTCGAAGCGCCGCGACCTGGCGGAGTTTGCCCGCGCTCAACAGACCGACAGCATGCGGATCACGGCCGCCGCCGGCATCGGCGTGCCGGCCCGTTTCTTCGCGATGCTGAAGACTGCCGGTCTGAGCATCGACGAGCTGCCACTGCCCGATCACCACGACTTTCGAGTCGATCCGTTTGCGTCAGTCGTGGCCGACTGCGTCCTGATCACCGAGAAAGACGCCGTAAAATGCGGCGCCGATGCGAGGCTGAAGCGCGACGAGCGCATCTGGGTAGTACCCATGGCCGCCGAAATCGACCCGGAGCTGATCGAGTTCGTGCTGACGCGTATGCGACCAGTCCAAGAGGAGACCCCGCATGGATCCGCGCCTGCTTGACATTCTCGTGTGTCCCCTGTGCAAGGGCCTGCTGGAGTTTCGCAAGAGCGAACAGGAACTCGTCTGTCACGCCGACGGGCTCGCGTTTCCGATTCGAGACGGCATTCCGGTGATGCTCGAGGCCGAGGCACGACGCTTGGGTACAACCGAATCGGCGCGCTGAGCCGCCGCATGGCGGACATTGGCGTGGCTGACTTCGCGGTCATCATCCCGGCGCGGCTGGCGTCGACCCGACTACCGCGCAAGCCCCTGGCGGATATCGGTGGCGCTCCCATGGTGGTACGGGTCGCACAGATGGCGGCGGCCAGTGGTGCCAAGCGCATCGTGGTCGCAGCCGACAGCGACGAGATCGTGACTGCCTGCCGCCAGCACGGCGTCGAATGTCTGCTGACCTCGGCGGCACATCCGACCGGCACGGATCGCATCGCGGAAGCCGCGGCCAGGCTGAACCTGGATCCCGCCAGCGTGGTCGTGAACGTGCAGGGCGATGAACCGTTGCTCCCCCCGCACGTGATTGCGCAAGTGGCGATGGCGCTTGCAAGCCATGAGGACTGCGACATTGCGACTGCGGCCTGCCCCTTGCGTGAGGCGGTCGAGTTTTTCGACCCAAACATCGTCAAGGTCGTGACCGATCGGCGCGGTCGAGCCTTGCTGTTCTCACGCGCCCCGATCCCCTGGGCGCGCGACGCCTTTGCCCTCGACCGAAGCCGACTGCCAGACAAGCTGCCCGCGCGTCGACACATCGGCCTGTACGCCTACCGGACCCGTTTTCTGCTTGCCTATCCGCGGCTGTCGCGCGATCCCCTCGAAGAACTCGAAAGCCTTGAGCAATTGCGCGCCCTGTCGCATGGCTTCCGCATCGCGGTCGAAGATCTGGAAAGTCCGCTGCCACCCGGCGTCGACACCGCGGCCGACCTTGAATTGGTGCGCAACGCTTACGTGTCGCGGCGATAGACTTCGCGGCCGCCGGACCGAAGCCGGCGCGGAATTCGCGAAGGCGGACGTGAAGCTTGTTCCGGTTAGAATCCGCCGGCTCTGCCCGGCAGGATCTGCCTGGAGCCGAGGCCGGACTATCCACAAAACGACACACATAACGACAGCCGAACGGCGCTGCAGCACAGGACGGGGACGGGGATGCGACTGATACTGCTCGGGCCACCGGGTGCCGGAAAGGGTACCCAGGCGGCGTTCATCAAGGAACGCTTTGGCATTCCCCAGATTTCGACCGGGGACATGCTGCGCGCCGCGGTCAAGGCCGGAACCGCGCTCGGCCTTGCCGCAAAGAAGGTGATGGATTCCGGCGCACTGGTGTCCGACGACATCATCATCGGACTGGTCAAGCAGCGCCTCCAGGAGCCCGACACCGAGCGCGGATACCTGTTCGACGGCTTTCCGCGCACCATCCCGCAGGCCGAAGCGATGAAGCAGGCCCAGGTCGCGATCGACTATGTGCTCGAGATCGCAGTGCCCGATGCCGACATCATCGATCGCATGAGCGGCCGCCGCGTGCACGCCGCCAGCGGCCGCACCTATCACGTGAAATTCAATCCACCCAAGATCGCCGATCGTGACGATGTCACCGGCGAGCCATTGATCCAGCGCGATGACGACAAGGAAGACACCGTGCGCCATCGCCTCGCGGTCTATCACGCCCAGACCAGCGCACTGATCGAGTACTACGCCCGCTGGGGCGCGTCGGGTGATCCGAGCGCGCCGAAGTCGCGCCGTATCCTGGGCGTCGGCAGCGTCGAGGAGATCAAAGTGCGCGCTCTGGCGGCCTTGGGGGGTTGATTCGGTTTTTCTGAACTGGTCGTGTGAGCAGTTCGTTTTGACAAGGAGATAAAGATGTCTGGATTGGCACTCGCGCTGCTCTGCGGCCTGGCGGCCGTAGCTTTCGGCGCGTGGTCGATTTCCTGGATCCTGAAGCAGCCCGCGGGCAACGCGCGCATGCAGGAAATCGCGGCCGCCGTGCAGCAGGGCGCACAGGCTTACCTGAATCGCCAGTACCGCACGATTGCGATCGTCGGCGTCGTGCTGGCCATCGTCATCGCGCTCGTGCCGCAGCTCGGAATCTGGACGGCGATCGGCTTCGTGCTCGGCGCAGTACTGTCGGGCGCGGCCGGCTTCATTGGCATGAACGTTTCGGTGCGCGCCAATGTGCGTACTGCACAGGCGGCCACGCAGGGACTGAACCCAGCGCTGCAAATTGCGTTTCGCGGCGGCGCGATCACCGGCCTGCTGGTCGTCGGCCTCGGGCTGATCGGTGTTGCCGGTTTCTACTGGCTGCTGAAAGCCACTCACGCGGCGGCCAGCACGCGTGAACTGCTGCACCCGATGATTGGCTTTGCCTTCGGGGCATCGCTGATTTCCATCTTCGCGCGACTCGGCGGCGGCATCTTCACCAAGGGCGCCGACGTTGGCGCCGATCTGGTCGGCAAGGTCGAGGCCGGCATCCCGGAAGACGATCCGCGCAATCCGGCGGTCATCGCCGACAACGTCGGTGACAACGTCGGCGACTGCGCCGGCATGGCAGCGGACCTGTTCGAGACCTTTGCCGTGACCGTGATCGCGACCATGCTGGTCGGCGGCTTCGTGTTCAAGGGCGCGGGAGATGCGGGCATCATCTACCCGCTCGTGATTTCGGGGGTCTCGATCCTGGCCTCGATCGTTGGCTGCTTCTTCGTCAAGGCGCGCGACGGCGGCAAGATCATGAACGCGCTGTATCGCGGCCTGCTGGTCGCCGGCGGAATCTCGCTGGTGCTGTTCTGGCCGGTAACGAGTTGGATCCTCGGCCCGGTCGTTGCGGCCGCCGGCCTGACAATCATGAATCTCTACCTGGCGGCGGTAGTCGGACTCGTCCTGACCGCGGCGCTGGTCTACATCACCGAGTACTACACCGGCACGCAGTTCAAGCCGGTCAAGTACGTCGCCCAGGCTTCGACAACGGGGCACGCGACCAACATCATCGCCGGCATCGCCGTGTCGATGAAAGCCTGCGCCTGGCCGGTGATCGCGATCTGCGCTGCCATCCTTGCGTCGTACTGGCTTTCCGGCCTGTACGGCATCGCGGTGGCGGCGACCTCAATGCTGTCGATGACCGGCATCATCGTTGCGCTCGACGCCTACGGCCCGATCACGGACAACGCCGGCGGGATCGCCGAGATGGCCGGCTTGCCGAAAGAAGTGCGCGCGATCACCGATCCGCTGGATGCCGTCGGCAATACGACCAAGGCGGTGACCAAGGGCTATGCCATCGGCTCGGCGGGCCTTGCCGCGCTCGTGCTGTTTGCCGATTACACCGAGGGCCTGCGCAGCGCAGGCCTGGCGACCACCTTTGACCTGTCAAACCACCTGGTGATCATCGGTCTGTTCATCGGCGGCCTGATTCCCTTCCTGTTCGGTGCGATGGCGATGGAAGCGGTAGGCCGCGCGGCGGGCGCAGTGGTCGAAGAAGTGCGGCGCCAGTTCCGCGAGATTCCCGGGATCATGGAGCACACGGCCAAGCCTGACTACAGCCGCGCGGTCGACTTGCTGACCTCGGCCGCAATCAAGGAAATGATGATCCCGTCGATCCTGCCGGTGTTTGTGCCGATCGTCGTCGGCATCGTGCTCGGCCCCGCAGCGCTTGGCGGCGTGCTGATGGGCACCATCGTCACGGGACTCTTCGTCGCCATTTCGATGACGACCGGCGGCGGCGCCTGGGACAATGCCAAGAAGTACATCGAGGAAGGCCATCACGGTGGCAAGGGATCGGACGCTCACAAGGCGGCCGTGACCGGCGACACGGTCGGTGATCCGTACAAGGACACCGCCGGGCCGGCGGTCAACCCGCTGATCAAGATCATCAACATCGTCGCGTTGCTGATTGTGCCGATCATTGCCTCAATCCACGGCGGCAAGCCGGCCACGGCCGCGGCGCCGATTCCGACCGTTGCGGTCGCCGTTCCGGTCGCCGTGCCGGTCGTCGTGGTCGTCGGCGTCCCGATGCGCGTGCACTTCGACAGCGGTTCGGAAACGATCTCGGCGGCAGGCAAGCTCATCGTCGATGGCTACGCGCAGGCGCTCAAGGGCAGACCGGAGGCCAAAATCGAGCTGTCGGGCTTCGCGGATCCGACCGGCGATACCGTGAAGAACCTCGAACTCGCCAGGCAGCGGGCGCTGACGGTGCGCGATGAACTGGTCGCCAAAGGCGTGCCCTCAGAAAGCGTCACTCTGGTCAAGCCGAGCGAAGTGATCGTCGGCCAGGGCAGCGATGCCGATGCGCGTCGCGTCGATATCGTGCTGCGCTGAGAAAGAGGCATGCTGCGCGACGGCGCTTCGGGCCGGGCAAGCGCCGTGGCAGTTGCGTTTGCCGCAGCGGGCCTACTGATTGGTGTCGCCGCCTACCTTGCAGCCGATCGCAAGGCGGCCATGGTGGCGCCTCTAAAGGAGGCCAAGACGGTCGAGCCAGTGCCTGCCGCCCAGCCCTCGGTGCTAGTGCGGCTCGTGTTTGAGGAGAAGTCGGTTGAGCTTCCGGTCGATGCGCTGACACAGGCTGCCGCTGTGATCGCCGTCGCCGACCAGGGTGCCATTTCAGTGCGTGGCTTCCAGAGCACGGCGAATAACGCTGCGCTCACCGAAGCACGCACGCGGGCTGTGGTCGATTTGTTGAGGCTTGCCGGTGTGCCGTCGGCGCGCATTGATCTGCAGACCCCTGAGCAGATTGTCGCCAGCAATCGCCAGCGTCGAGCCGAGCGGGTTGAAATTTCGACGAAGTAAGTTCCGGCCGGTCGCAGCAATTTCATGCATTCGCCCGGATTGCCTCCCTTGCGGACGCCGCTTCTCCGGGCCGCGATGCTCGCCGACGCGGAGGCCATCCAGAGCATCTACGCGCACCACGTTCTGCATGGTCTTGCATCGTTCGAAACGGAGCCACCCACAGTGGCCGACATGCGCGCGCGCATCGAGCGAGTGTTGGCGGCGGGCTACCCGTACCTTGTTGCGGTCCTGGACCCCAACCCGGAACACGACCCGAATCCCTCTCCGTTGGTCGATCGAGGGTTCGATCAAGGAGTCCTGGCATATGCCTACGCCGGCCCATTTCGCTCTCGTCCCGCATATCGGTACACCGTCGAGGATTCGATCTATGTTCGGCCGGACGCGACGGGCCGCGGCCTCGGCCGCACATTGCTCGAACGCCTGATCGCCGACTGCGAGCGACGCGGCTATCGCCAGATGCTTGCCGTCATCGGCGATTCGGCCAATGTCGCCTCGATTGGCGTGCACCGAGCCTGCGGCTTTTCAGAACCGACGATTCTGACCGGCACCGGATTCAAGTTCGGGCGCTGGGTCGACACGGTGATCATGCAGCGGGCGCTTGGCGCCGGCTCCAGGGCCTTGCCGGTGGACTGACCGGCCTGCAGCGAATCTACCGATCGCGCAGGCGGGCCTGTGCTTCAAGCGCCGACTCGTAAATGTGCGGCGCCACACCTCGCCGGCTCAGCGCCGTGCCCAGCTTGGCGCGCAGGAAACCAGAAGTCGTGTAGCGACTTACGCCGAGATAGTGGCGGTCGACCAGATCCTTGACCATCGCCGCGTACTTATCAGCGACTTCCGGTGCAAGGTCGAAGTGGTCGTAGTTGACGATGCCGTAGACCTTGTGTCCGATGGAGGCAAACTTTCGTTCGATCTCCTCGCGGATTGCATGCACGTCAGCTTCTGTCTTGACCGCCAAGCGCTCGAAGTTCAGGAACAGGATGTTGGCCTGGGCATCGTAGGCGAGCCGCTGCGCCAAGGGCAGCGCGAGCATTCGTTCACGCAGTCCCATCGGGGCGGCTTCGAAAATCGCGGCGTCCATGAGCGCGGGATCGCGCGGAATCAGCGGTTTGAAATCCATCCTCGCAAGGATGTCGCGCCCGACATCGATGCCGGGCGCGATCTCGATCAGTTCGAGCCCGCCGGCAACGAGGTGAAATACACAGCGCTCGGTCACGTACAGGACGGATTGCCCGCGATGAAGGGCTTCGGCCCCGGCAAAGGTTCGGTGTTCGACCGCGGCGACGAATTCGCGGCCCGGTGTCATTCAGCAGGACCAGACGACCGTGTTCAACCGCGATCTGAAGATCGCCGGCGGAAAAGGTGCCGACGAACACGACACTCTTGGCCGTCTGGGAAATGTTGATGAAGCCGCCCGCACCCGCCAGTCGCGGCCCGAACTTGCTGACATTGAGAGTTGCCCCTCACGGTCGGCCTGCGCCAGGCCCAGGAAGGCGAGTATCGAGGCCGCCGCCATCGTAAAAATCGAACTGGTAGGGCTGGTCGATGATCGCCTGGGGGTTGGTCGCGGCGCCGAAACTCATGCCGCCGGCCGGGATGCCGCCGATAACACCCGGCTCGGCCGTCAGCGTCATCAGGTCGATGACGGCCTCTTCGGCGCGACGCGGGCGACGCCTTCCGGCATGCCGATGCCGAGATTGACGACGCCATTCGCCTTCAGCTCCAGCGCGGCGCGACGGGCGATGATCTTGCGCTCGCTCATCGGCATGGCGGCCATCGAGTGAACTGACCGGCACGCGGATCTCGCCCGAAAACCCCGGGTTGTACTGCTCGGAAAAGGTCTGCATGTGGTACTCGGGCCGCTCGGCTACCACTACACAGTCGACCAGCACGCCCGGAATCTTGACCTGGCGCGGGTTGAGTGACCCGCGCTCGGCCACCCGCTCGACCTGGACGATGACGATGCCGCCCGAATTGCGCGCTGCCATCGCAATCGCGAGACCTTCCAGAGTCAGAGCCTCGTGCTCCATGGTGATGTTGCCGTCCTGGTCGGCGGTGGTTCCTCGCACGATGCCGACATGAATCGGGAAGGTCTTGTAGAGAAGCACCTCCTCGCCGCCGATCGTCATCAGCTCGACCAGGTCGGCCGTTGTGCGCGCGTTGATCTTGCCGCCACCATGGCGTGGATCGACAAAGGTGCCGAGCCCGATCTTCGTCAGGTGCCCGGGCCGGCCTGCCGCGATATCACGGAACAGATGTGTGATCACGCCCTGCGGCAGGTTGTACGCCTCAATGCGATTGTTCACGGCCAAGGTCTGCAGCTTGGGAACGAGACCCCAGTGGCCACCGATGACGCGCGCGACCAGGCCTTCGTGGCCGAGGTGATTGAGTCCGCGATCCCGGCCATCGCCCTGCCCCGCCGCGTAGACCAGGGTCAGCCCGTTCGGAGCGGCGCCGTCAGGATCGCCTTCGCGCGATGCAAGAAATCGCTGCTCGAGGGCCACCGCGATGTTTTCGGGAAATCCAATACCGACGAATCCGGTCGTCGCGACAGTGTCACCATTGCGAATCAGCCGCACCGCTTCGCTGGCGCTAACCAGCTTGCCCTTGTCGGCGTGTGACAATCCCGCCAGCAGCTCGCGTGCGCGCTGGCTCATTGCCATCCCCGGCAAAGCGAAGTGGAACTGCACCGTAACGTGGAATTGGCAGGCATTTGTCGCTCCATTTGAACTCTCATTCAACTGTAGTCATCCAAGCGGATACTTGCTACACATTGGTCGCCGCCGCTACCTTGAGGACGACATCATGGCGGCCAAAGGCCGTGGCCGCGGCAAGCGAGCAAACCATGAAGTTCTGGGTCATGAAACGGACGATCCTGTCCCTGGCGACTTCGCTGGCGGTAGCGGCGCCGCCTGGGGCCCTTGCACAGCAAGCCGGCCAGGGGCTGCGTGCCAGTTCTTCGGTTTTGACGCCGGACTACCGGGCAGTCCGTAACCTGGATTCGCCGCCCCAACCTCCCCTACCCGAGCTCGGCTCGGCGACTTCGAACTCGGTCTCCGCCTATAGCAGTGTGGTCGATCTCAACTCATATGTGCAGATTGAAATGCCGCGCGACCTGGGCGACGGCCGCTTCACTCGACCCAGGGTCCGTTTTGGCATGCAATCGGATTCGCTGAAGTCGCTGGCAAACTCGGTCGGACTGCAGCCCGATCGGTGCAGCTTGCCCGTGCGCGCCCGATCCAGCGCCTCCAGCGACGAAGCCAGCACCAGCGTCATGCTGTTTGCCCGCTGCAGTTTCTTTTAGGTCTTTTAGGTCTTTTAGGCGCCGCCGGGCCGCCATCGGCCCGGGGCCAACAGCCCAACGGCATTCAGCAGGTACAGACAGTCCACGGACAGTCCGTGTCCGGCCTCAGCTCTCCCAGCCGACTGAACGCACTCCTTTGAGGAGAGCGTGCGAACTGAGCGTGAGGGTCGTCATCCAAGGGTCGATCCAGCCGAGCCGTCCTAGAATCCGCCGCTGAGTCAGCGGAGGATGGCATGGAAATCAAAGGCAATGCCTTTATCGTCACCGGCGGCGCGTCCGGCCTCGGAGGAGCAGTATCGCGACGAATCGTGGCAGCCGGCGGACACCTCGTGATCGCCGATGTTCAGGTCGACAAGGGCGAAACGCTGGCACAAGAACTCGGCCCGCGTGCGCGTGCCCTCAAGTGCGACGTGACCAGCGAGACCGACGGCGCGGCAGCCGTTGCCGCTGCCCTTTCGTTCGGCGCCTTGCGAGGCCTGGTCAATTGCGCGGGTATCGCGATTGGCGAGAAGATGATCAGCAAGGAAGGTCCGCACCCGCTCGCCATCTTCAGTCGCGTGATCAGCATCAATCTGATCGGAACATTCAACATGATCCGTCTGTGCGCCGACGCCATGTCGCGCCAGCTCGCCACCGCTGAAGGCGAGCGCGGCGTAGTGATCAACACGGCCTCGGTCGCCGCCTTCGACGGGCAGATCGGCCAGGCGGCGTATTCGGCGTCCAAAGGCGGCATCGTCGGCATGACGCTGCCGATTGCGCGCGATCTGGCGCGCAATGGTATCCGCTGCATGACAATCGCGCCGGGACTGTTCCTGACGCCGATGGTGCTCGGAATGCCGCAAGAGGTGCAGGATTCACTCGGCAAGCAGGCGCCGTTTCCCGCGCGCCTGGGCAAGCCGGAGGAATTCGCGGCTCTGGCCCAGCACATCATCGAAAACGTGATGCTCAACGGCGAAGTGATCCGCCTCGACGGTGCGATCCGCATGGCGCCGAAATAGCAAGCATCAGAAGTCGTAGCGATGCGAGTTGCGTGGCATTCGGCCGGTCTGATCTTGCTAGGCGCGCTGTTGGCCGGCTGCGCCGTAACAACTGCGCCCTCACAGTCGGAAGCGCCTTCGTCGATTCGCGCCGGACTGACTCCGACCTACGCTCAGCGACACATGGCGGCAGCGGCCAATCCGCACGCGGCTGCGGCGGGCCGGCAGATGCTGCGCGCCGGCGGCTCTGCCGTTGATGCGGCGGTCGCAATGCAGATGGTTCTGACCCTGGTCGAACCCCAGAGCTCCGGCGTGGGCGGTGGGGCCTTCCTGCTGCACTGGGACGGCAAGCGGGTTCAGGCCTTTGACGGCCGCGAGACCGCCCCGGCAGCCGCGACCGAGAACCTGTTCATCATCGACGGCAAGCCGATGGGCTTCTACGACGCTGCAGTTGGCGGACGCGCGGTCGGAGTGCCGGGTGCGGTGCGCATGCTCGAACTGGCGCATCGCCAGCACGGTCGCCTGCCTTGGCAGCAGTTGTTCGAGCCCGCGATCGAGTTGGCCGAACGTGGCTTTGCGATGTCGCCGCGGCTGCACACCCTGCTTGTCGGCGAGAAGTTTCTGATCAGGGATCCGAGCGCTGCGGCGTACTTCTACAACGCCGACGGTTCGCCAAAAGCGGTCGGCACCATCGTGCGCAATCCCGCGCTGGCCTCGACCTTGCGCGCGATCGCGGCGAACGGTTCGCAGGCATTGCATGAGGGCCCGCTGGCGCAGGCAGTGGTCGACAAGGTGCGCAGCCATCCGACAAATCCGGGAACGATGTCGCTCGCTGACCTTCGCAACTACGCTGCCAAGGAGCGCGTGCCGCTGTGCACCGACTACAAGCGCTGGCGCGTATGCGGCATGCCGCCGCCGTCGTCGGGCGGCATCGCGGTCGCACAGATGCTCGGCATCTTTGCCGTCCGCAACCTGGCCGTGGTGCCGCCGACCGGGCTGGGTACTCAGCTAGAGCCACAGGTCGACGCCGTGCACCTGTTTAGCGAGGCGGGCCGGCTCGCCTTCGCCGACCGCGATCTATACGTCGCCGACAGCGACTTCGTAGCCGTCGACGTCGCCGGCCTGACCAGTCCTGCGTACCTCTCCGAGCGCGCGAAATTGATCGGCGCGCGCTCGATGGGACGCGCCACCGCCGGCAAGCCGGCCGTCCCGTCCGCATTCGCGCCGGACCCGTCGCCGCCTCGGATTGCGACCTCTCACATCGCGGCCGTGGATGATCGCGGCCATGCCGTTTCGATGACAACTTCGATTGAAGACCAGTTTGGCGCGCGCCAGATGGTGGCCGGTTTCCTGCTTAACAACCAACTGACCGACTTCTCTTTCAGCCCAAGTGCTGGTGACAGACCGATCGCCAATCGCGTTCAACCCGGCAAGCGTCCACGTTCGTCGATGGCTCCGACGTTGGTGTTCGACCGCGCGACTGGCGAGCTGCTTGCCTCACTGGGCTCCCCCGGGGGCTCGCTGATCATCAACTATGTTGCCAAGACCCTGGTTGGATCGCTTGACTGGAATCTCGACATTCAACAGGCAATCAGCCTGCCCAACTTCGGCAGCCGCAATGGCCCGACCGAGCTCGAGCAGGATCACGTAACCGAGACTCTGGTCGAACGCCTGAAAGCGCGCGGCCACGAGGTCCGTCTCATGCCGATGCCCAGCGGCCTGCAGGGGATCGTTCGAGCCCGGCTACCGGATGGCCGGCCCGGGTTGGCAGGCGGCGCCGATCCACGTCGCGAGGGGGTAGCTCTCGGCGACTGACCCGCAAGCGTTGCTAGACTGCGCCTTTCACGGTTTTCACTCTTGTACAGGGAGATAGACATGACGATCAAGGTAGGCGACCGCTTGCCAGACAGCGATCTGCAGGAGTTCATCGAGGTCGAGACCGCGGGCTGCTCACTCGGACCCAATACCTTCAAGGTGAGCGATCTGGTCAAGGGCAAGCGCATCGTGATCTTCGGCCTGCCGGGCGCATATACCCCAACCTGTTCAGCCAAGCACGTGCCTGGCTATGTTGCCCAATACGAGGCACTGCGCAGCAAAGGCGTCGACGAGGTCTGGTGCGTCTCGGTCAATGACGCCTTCGTGATGGGCGCCTGGGGTCGCGATCAGCACTCCGGTTCGAAAGTGCGCATGATGGCGGACGGCTCAGCTGCGTTTACCGGCAAGCTCGGGCTCGAATTCGACCTGACCGCACGAGGCATGGGCGTGCGCAGCCAGCGCTATTCAATGCTGGTTGAGGACGGTGTTGTGAAGGCACTGAACGTGGAAGGTCCCGGCAAGTTCGAGGTGAGCGACGCCGACACAATGCTCAAGCAACTCGGATAGACGTCGGTCCGCGCGCGGCGTATCTGTAGCCTCCACTCGAAAGTGAGGCTCGCTGATCAGTCGAACAGATATTTTCCTAGAGGCCCGGACGGGAAACCAGGACACGCCCGGTCCGTGCATTGGCTGCTTCGTTGATTCGCTCACGAGCCACGCCGCAACCGGAAATCGCGCATCCGGAACCCAAGCACGGCGAGTGCAGCAAAATAGGCGCTGGCGGCAGATGCAATTAGTACCGCGAGCCAGGCGCCACGCTGCCACGGTGCATTTGCCAGCGCCGGCCAGTCTATCGCGCGCTGCCCCAGCCACAAGATCGCACTGAGTACTGCCATCGCCACGGCCAAACGAATCACAAAGCGGCCCCATCCCGGAGCCGGTGCATAGGTGCCGCGCTTGCGCAGGCCGATGAAGAGCGCCAGTGCATTGACGCAGGCGCCCAGGCCAACCGACAGCGCGAGGCCCGCATGAGCGAACAGCGGAACGAGCGCAAGATTGGCCAGCTGGGTCACCACCAGCACTGCGACCGCGATCTTTACCGGCGTGCGAATGTCTTTCTGCGCGTAGAAACCCGGGGCGAGGATCTTGACGGCAATCAGTCCGATCAGTCCCACTGCGTAGCCAATCACCGCCAATGCAGTCTGCTGAACATCGAAGGCAGTGAACTCGCGACCTTCGAACAGGACCGCAACGATGAGTTCAGCCAGCAATCCGAGCCCCAACGCAGCTGGCAGGGCCAGCAGGAAGCTGAGCCGCAATCCCCAGTCGAGCAGTTGCGAATAATCGCCACGGCGTCGTTCCGCAAACGCCGCCGACAGGCTCGGCAGCAACACGGTGCCGAGCGCAACGCCGAGCAGCGCGGTCGGAAACTCCATCAGGCGGTCAGCGAAGGCGAGCCAGGTCACGCTACCGGTCGCAAGATGCGACGCGATATTGGTGTTGATGATGATGCTGATCTGCGCCACCGAAACGGCGAACACGGCAGGCACCATCAGCGTCATCACGCGCCGCACATCCGGATCCGCAAACGCGCGGCGCAAACTGGTCCACTTGATCGCCAGCCCCAGTCGGTGTAGCGCAACCCACTGCCAGGTCAATTGCGCCACTCCTCCGACCACCACCGCGAACGCCAGGGCCATGATCGGTCGCTCCAGGCGCGGTGCCAGCCAGAGAGCGCTGGCAATGAACGAGAGGTTGAGCAGCACTGGCGCGAAGGCCGGCACGGCGAAGCGCTTGTAGGTATTCAGCACGCCTGCCGCCAGTGCCACGAGCGACATGCACAGGATGTAGGGAAACATCCAGCGCGTCATCACCGTCGCCAGCTCGAATGCGGCCGGATTGCGCGCCAGGCCCGACGCTATCAGCCACACCAGAACCGGCGCGCCAATCACGCCAAGCATGGAAACTCCGAGCAGAACCCAGGCAAGTGCGGAAGCGAGATGGCCAATGAAAGTACTGGCGGCTACATCATCGCGCGCGCGCACGTCCGCCAGCATCGGCACGAAACTTTGCTGCAAGGCGCCTTCGGCGAACAGTCGCCGCAGCAGATTGGGTAGCCGAAACGCGACATTGAAGGCATCGGTTTCGGCACTGGCCCCGAACAGGCGCGAAATCAGCATGTCGCGCGCCAGGCCCGTCACACGCGACAGCAGCGTGAGTCCGCTGACAGTGGCAAGAGAACGCAGCAGGCTCACGTCAGGAGGTCAACAGTCGCACGATTGGCGCCGGACGCGAAAAGCCGATGTCGCGCGGTCATCGCGCCGCGGGACGGCCCATGCGTTGTCCGTAAGGGGTTGATTTGATATAGTTTAGGGCTTTTCGGCCGCGTGCAAGCCGGTTTCCTCGCCGGTCGGTATCAGCACCGAGGCCGACGAACCTATGCATTGGCGCATTGGCCGTCGGGCAGCTCACGCAATTCGCAACGCTCACGATCATTCGGACCGACTCGGAACCGTAGGATCAAATCGGGACAGGCGGGACAATCGCAACACTCGCAACACTCGTATCACTCGGAACAATCTCACGGATCCAATCGAACCAGCATAACCATGGCTAACACCAAACAAGCTCGCAAGCGCGCGCGTCAGTCGACCGTTCGCAATGATCACAACGCCGCACAGCGCTCGCGCGTGCGTTCGGCCGTAAAGTCGGTCCGCAAGGCGATTGCAGCGGGCGACAAGAAGGCTGCAATGGAAACCTTCACCAAGGCGACGAGCGTGATCGATTCGATCGCGGATAAGAAAGTTGTTCACAAGAACACTGCGGCGCGCAACAAGAGTCGCCTTGCCGCTGCGCTCAAGTCGATGAACTGAGACATCACTCCGCCCGGCACCACCGTGCGCGCATTCGCCGGCTTGCGGCCCAGCCACCCGGGCGAGGTTTCTTGACGGACCTGAAACCCAGGAGATCTGGTACGCGCGGCGTGAAGCGTCCCGGGTCGCAGCATCACCCATTCAATGTTCGGAACTCTGCGGGCTCGCATGCGCAGCCCGCGTGGCGGGTCTGGCGAGCGGATCCTGGTCGCGCGCAAGGATTGCTTGCAATTGCAGACGGATTGCCGCATAAAGCGGCCCTTCCTGGCTGCAGCCTTCCTGTCGAGCTTTCCTGCGAATGACCAAGCCCGTGTCGAAAGTGCTCGTCATCAACGACGAGCCTTTGATCCTGCGTGAACTGCTGAAAGGCCTGAACGCAGCCGCACGAACGCTCGACAATCCTTTCGGCATCGGCTTCGTCGGCGCCTTGACCGCCAAGGAAGGCCTGGCGCTGATCGTGCGCGATGGCGACATCCAAACCGCGATTGTCGACGACAAGCTCTACGCGGTCGAAGCCAAGAGCGGTCATCGCAAGAACGGCACCGGCAAACGCAATCTCCAGGTTTCGGCGCTCAAGCTGGTCCAGCGCATCACCGCCCTGCGACCTGAACTCGACATCTATATCCTGATCGAGAAGGAAAAGGAGGACCAAGTCGTCGATGCACTGTTTGCCGAAGCAGTCGATGGCTACTTCTATCGCGAGGAGCGCGACTACCGCGGCATTTACCGCATCGTCAACGCTCAGATCGCCGAGCGCGCGCGCACACCGTTCTATGACGCTCTGAAGGCCTATGTGATGGCCGCCAAGGACGCATGGCATACGCCCGGACACTCAAGTGGCGACTCGATGCGCGGCAGTCCCTGGGTCAACGAGTTCTACGATTTCATGGGCGAGCATGTGTTTGATGCCGACCTCTCAGTCTCGGTCAAGGCACTCGACTCGCTGATGGAGCCGACCGGCGTCATCGCCGAAGCCCAGCAGATGGCGGCCAAGGCCTTCGGCGCGCGTCGCACCTTCTTTGCCACCAACGGCACGTCGACCGCCAACAAGGTGATCCTGCAAACCTTGATCGCACCTGGCGAAAAGCTGCTGCTCGATCGCAATTGTCACAAGTCAGTGCACCATGGCGTCGTGCTTTCCGGCGCCCAGCCGGTCTATCTGGATTCGTCGGTTAATCGCAAGTACGGCGTTTACGGCCCGGTACCGACACGGACCATTCTGAAGGCGATCGACGAACACCCCGATGCGCAGTTGCTGGTACTGACCTCATGCACCTACGATGGCCTGCGCTACGAGTTGCGACCCATCATCGACGCCGCGCACAAGCGCAACATCAAGGTTCTGATCGACGAAGCCTGGTTCGCACATGCACGCTTTCACCCGGCCTTGCGCCCGACTGCACTCGAGGCCGGCGCCGATTACGCCACACAGTCAGCGCACAAGACGCTCTCCGCGCTGTCGCAGGCGGCCTACATCCATGTGAACGATCCCAGCTTCAACGAACACATCTTTCGCGAAAATTTCAACATGCATACTTCGACGAGCCCGATGTACAGCATGATCGCCAGCCTCGATGTCAGCCGAAAGCAATCAGTGCTGGAGGGCTACAAGCTGCTGCAACGCACGCTGATGCTGGCTTCAGAGCTGCGCGAGCAGATCAACTCGACCGGCGTGTTCCGTGTGCTCGAACTCGAGGACTTGCTGCCTGACGAGGTCAAAGATGATGGCATCCGACTCGACCCGACCAAGGTCACGGTCGATGTTTCCTCGTGCGGGATGACAGTTGACGACTTGCAGAACGAACTCTTCACCCGATTCAATATCACGGTCGAAAAGTCGACCTTCAATACCCTGACCCTGCTGCTGACGATCGGCACCACTCGGTCAAAGTGCTCACGTTTGTACGACGCCCTGATGCGCATCGCGCGCGAGAAGCGCGCACCGCGCCGCCTTTACCGCACACCGGACCTGCCGCCCTTCACGGAACTGGTTTGTCTGCCGCGGGACGCCTACTACGCCACCGGCGAACTGGTGCCGTTGCTCGACGACAACGATCAAGTCAACCCAAGGCTTGCCGGCCGCACCAGCTGCGACCAGATCGTTCCCTACCCACCTGGCATTCCGGTGCTGGTTCCAGGCCAGAAGATCACCGAGAAGATCGTCGAGTTTCTCGTGCGCTACCTGCGAGTGCAAAACAAGGTCGAGCTGCACGGCGTGGTGTACCAGGGTTATGTACCGTCAATCCGCGTACTGGCCACCGATGAGCAGGATCGACTCGAGAAGCTGCGGGACCGTCGACTGGCACGTAAACGCACCCACTAGCTGAATCGCCGCTGAAGGAAGCTTTCAGTCTGGCGTCGTGCATCGCTGCATTGCGCCGCTTGCGCGGCCCGTCACTGTTCGAAGGAACGACCAGCAGACAGCGAAACGTCGCCGAGCCTTGATCGCTCGACACACCGAGTGAACCAGGCTCAGCGTTAGTCATCGCGCCGCCGTCTTTCCCTATAATCCTTGAAACGCGGCGCGGCCTCGACCGTCGACCGCGTTTTTCGTTGCGCGAACGACGAAATCTGAGGATCGGGAAAGCAAACCATGACCCACCTGATGAATACCTACAATCGCTTGCCGGTTGCATTCACGCACGGTAAGGGCGCCCATCTTTACGACGCGCAGGGCAAGGACTATCTCGATGCCCTGGCCGGCATTGCAGTCAACGGTCTGGGACATGCGCATCCGCGACTGAGCGCTGCACTCGCCGAGCAGGTCGGGCGCCTGATTCATACCTCGAACGTTTATCGCGTAATCGAGCAGGAGCAACTGGCCGAACGGCTGTGCGCACTCGCGGGCATGTACGAGGTCTTCTTCGGCAATTCCGGTTCAGAGGCCAATGAGGGCGCCTTGAAGCTGGTCCGCATGTACGGCCACAAGCACGGCAATGCAGCGGCACAGACGATCGTGATGGATCGTGCCTGGCATGGCCGCACCCTGGCCACGCTGGCGGCGACCGGCAACGACAAGGCGCGCAAGGGATTCGACCCCCTGCCGTCCGGTTTCATTCGCGTGCCTTACAACGATCTGACGGCGATCCGGCGTGCAGCTGATGCCGATGGCCGGGTACAGGCGGTCTGGATCGAGGTGCTGCAGGGCGAGGGCGGGATTGTGGTAGCCGATCTCGATTTCGTGCGCGGATTGCGGCAGCTTTGCGACGAGCGCGGCTGGCTGTTGATGATCGACGAAGTGCAGAGCGGCATCGGTCGCACCGGCAAGTGGTTCGCACACCAGTGGGCGGGAATTCGGCCCGACGTGATGACTCTCGCGAAGGGCCTGGGCTCCGGCGTGCCGATCGGCGCCTGCCTGGCCGCGGGCCGGGCGGCCGGAACCTTCGGCCCGGGCAATCACGGCACCACCTTCGGCGGCAACCCGCTGGCGATGCGCGCTGGACTCGAAACGCTGGCGATCATCGAGGCCGAAGGACTGATGGCGCGCGCCACCGAACTGGGTGAGCGGATCCGCGCCGGCTTTCGCCGCGCGTTTGCGGGTGCGGCCGGCGTGATCGAAGTGCGCGGCATGGGACTGATGATCGGCATAGAGCTGGACCGCCCCTGCGGGGAACTGGTCAAGCAGGCGCTCGGAGCGAATTTGCTGATCAACGTCACGCAGGACAGCGTGGTGCGTCTGTTGCCGCCGTTGATCATCACGACGGCTGAAGCTGACCTGATCGTCGAGCGACTTGCTCCGCTGGTGCTCGCCTTTGCGTCGAACACGAACGTGCGCGCTGCCTAGCCGCCGATTCAGCCCTTTCGGAATCATCGCGCCATGGCCGCGCCATGACCACATCCGCGCTGCGTCACTTTCTGCGGCTCGACGACCTCAACCGCGCCGAGCTCGAGCATGTATTCGTGCGCACCCGGATCATCAAGGAGCGCTTCAAGCGCTATGAGTTTTACCAGCCATTGGCAGATCGCACCCTGGCGATGGTGTTCGAGAAGGCCAGCACGCGCACGCGTGTGAGCTTCGAAGCCGGCATGTACCAGATGGGCGGCTCGGTGATTCACATCACGACCGGCGAATCGCAACTGGGCCGCGCCGAACCGATCGAGGACACGGCACGCGTCATCTCGCGCATGGTAGACCTCGTGATGATCCGCACCTACGAGCAGACCAAGATCGAGCGCTTCGCATCGCAGTCGCGGGTGCCGGTTATCAACGGCCTGACCAACGAGTACCACCCGTGCCAAATCCTCGCCGACATCTACACCTGGATCGAGCAGCGCGGTTCGATCGCCGGCCGCATCGTGGCCTGGATCGGCGACGCCAACAACATGGCCTACACCTGGCTGCAGGCTGCCGCGCTGCTGGAGTTCAAGGTGCGGGTCTCGACCCCGCCGGGCTACGAGCTTGATCCCGCGCTGGCCCCGCCCGGCGCGCACTTTTCTGTGCACGCCGATCCGCTCGATGCTGCACACGGCGCCGACCTTGTCACCACCGACGTGTGGACCAGCATGGGCTACGAAGCGGAGAACGAACAACGCCGCGCGGCGTTCGCCGATTGGCAGGTCGATGCCGAGATGATGCGGGCGGCGACCAAAGATGCGCTCTTCATGCACTGCCTGCCCGCTCATCGCGGCGAAGAGGTGTCGGCCGAGGTCATCGACGGGCCTCAGAGCGTCGTCTGGGACGAGGCGGAGAACCGCCTGCATGCGCAGAAAGCCCTGATGGAGTACCTGCTGCTCGGCCGCGGCGTCCAGTAAGACACCGAATCCTGCGCTACGGGCACATTCACCGACACTCTCTCATGTCCACTATCCTCCAAAGCCTGCCTATCGGCCAGAAAGTCGGCATCGCGTTCTCGGGTGGGCTCGACACCAGTGCGGCGCTACTGTGGATGCGCCAGAAGGGCGCGATTCCCTGCGCATACACCGCCAACCTCGGCCAGCCCGACGAGCCCGACTACGACGAGATCCCTCGCAAGGCCCTGCTGTACGGCGCTGACAAGGCGCGGCTCGTCGACTGTCGAGCGCAGCTCGTCGCCGAGGGCATCTCGGCCCTACAGTGCGGCGCGTTCCACATCTCGACCGCAGGCCTCACCTACTTCAATACGACGCCGATCGGGCGCGCTGTGACCGGCACGCTGCTGGTCGCGGCGATGAAGGAGGACGACGTCAACATCTGGGGCGACGGCAGCACCTACAAGGGCAACGACATCGAGCGCTTCTATCGCTACGGCCTGCTCACCAACCCGTCGTTGAAGATCTACAAGCCCTGGCTCGACCAGGCCTTCATCGACGAGCTCGGCGGCCGCGCCGAGATGTCGGAGTTCATGAAGCAGGCCGGTTTCGCCTACAAGATGTCGGCCGAAAAGGCGTATTCCACCGACTCGAACATGCTGGGCGCCACGCACGAGGCCAAGGACCTCGAGTACCTCGCCAGCAATATCCGCATCGTGCAGCCGATCATGGGCGTGCCGTTCTGGCGCGACGACGTCGCGATCAAGCGCGAGGAAGTCACCGTGCGCTTCGAAGAAGGCCAGCCCGTGGCGCTCAACGGAATCGAATACGCCGGTGCGGTCGAACTGATGCTCGAAGCCAACCGGATCGGGGGGCGCCACGGCCTCGGCATGTCCGACCAAATCGAGAACCGCATCATCGAGGCCAAGAGCCGCGGCATCTACGAGGCGCCCGGCCTGGCGCTGCTGTTCATCGCCTACGAGAGACTGCTCACCGGCATCCACAACGAGGACACGATCGAGCAGTACCGCGACAACGGTCGCCGCCTCGGACGGCTGCTCTACCAGGGCCGCTGGTTCGACCCGCAGTCGATCATGCTGCGCGAAACGGCGCAGCGCTGGGTGGCGGGCGCAATCAGCGGCGAGGTAACGATCGAGCTGCGGCGCGGCAATGACTATTCGATCCTGAATACCGAGTCGACCAACCTCACCTATAAGCCCGAACGACTGACGATGGAGAAGGGAGAGTCGGTGTTCTCGCCGGCTGACCGCATCGGCCAGCTGACGATGCGCAACCTCGACATCACCGACACGCGCGACAAGCTGATGACGTATGCCAAAGCCGGCCTGCTCGCGAGCCCATCCGGCACGACGCTGCCGCAGCTTAAGAATGAGGTGAAGAGCAAGAAGTAGCTGCGGAGCGCCGCGCCCGCGACGGCCGAGGGGTAGGCGCGGCACTAGCCTTTTGGATGAATGCAGCGACGAGCGATTGGTGCCACAGTACAGGCGTTGCGACCATCGGTGCTGCGGATTCCCCCGAACCGCAGGCAGGCTCTCCGACCGATGGCCACGACGCCCTCCTAGCTCGACTTCGGGCCCGCAACTGCGGGCCCTGTTTTTTCAGATGATATTCGGCTCGGGCTCGAGCGCAATGCCGAATCTGGTCAGCACCTTGTCCTGCACTTCGCGCGCGAGCGCGAGGATCTCGGCACCGGTCGCCCCGCCGCGATTCACGAGCACCAGCGCCTGGCGCTCATAGACGGCGGCGCGGCCACGCACCTGACCCTTCAGCCCGCAGGCCTCGATCAACCAGCCCGCCGCGAGCTTGCAGCGCGCACCGCCAATGTCGTACGAAACCATCGAGGGAAATTTCTCGATCAGCGCATTGCGCTGGTCACGGCCGACGACAGGATTCTTGAAGAAGCTGCCGGCATTGCCGATCGCGACGGGGTCGGGAAGCTTGCGGCGCCGGATTGCGACCACAGCATCGAACACGTCGCGGGCCGACGGACGAGAGACGTTCCGTGTCCGCAGTTCAGCCGCGACATCCGAATAACCGGTCACGGCCTGCCAGGATGCCGGCAAGGCCAGCGTGATGCCGAGGATGATGCGCGCCCCTGCGGGCTCTCGCTTGAAGATGCTGTCGCGGTAGGCAAATCTGCATGCCTCGGTGTCAAGCGTAACGATCGTGCGCGCGGCCACGTCCCACGCCTCGAGCCGGGCAAAACGCTCGGCCAGTTCGACTCCGTAGGCACCGATATTCTGGATCGGCGCGGCACCGACCTGGCCTGGAATCAGGGCCAGGTTCTCGAGGCCGGGCAGTCCTTCGCCGAGAAGCCGTTCAACCGTACCGTGCCAGTTCTCTCCGGCCCCGACGCGTACCTGCTCGGACTCGCCATCCCGTCCCAGACGTTCGACGCCGGCAATCTCGATCTTCAGCACCAGGCCATCGAAGTCGCGCGTGAACAGCAGATTGCTGCCGCCACCCAGAACGAGCCGCGGATAATCGGCATAGGACGCATCGTCGAGCAGTTCCTGCAATTCAGAGAGCAAACTGATCCGGGCAAAGTGGGCGGCGCGGACATCGACGCCAAAGGTGTTGAATGGTTTGAGCGAGACACCGCGCTCGACGTGAACGTGCATGCCGCGATTGTAAGTGGCGCTCGATAGACTTCGCCTTTTGAACCGCTCGGAGCTTCCTGAATGCCTTCGTTTGACGCAGTCTGCAAGCCAAACATGGTCGAGCTTCGCAACGCACTCGATCAGACCAACAAGGAGGTCGCCAATCGATTCGACTTCAAGGGATCGGACGCGCGCGTCGAGCACAAGGAGTACGAGTTGACGGTGTTCGCGGACGATGAATTCAAACTCGGCCAGGTGCGCGACGTGCTGATGGCAAAGATGGCCAAGCGCGGCGTTGATGTGCGGCTGCTGGAAATCGGCGATCCGCAGAAGATCTCCGGTGACAAGCTGAAGCAGCCAATCGAAGTGCGCAATGGCATCGAATCCACACTGGCAAAGAAGATCGTGGCCATGATCAAGGAAAGCAAGCTCAAGCTGACCGCGAGCATCCAGGGCGATGCCGTGCGCATCTCCGGCGCCAAGAAGGACACGCTCCAGGAGGCGATCGCACTGGTGCGAAAGGGCGTGACCGAAGTTCCGATCAGCTTTGAGAACTTTCGCGACTGAAATACTGACCGCCGGTCGGTTCGGCTCGACCGCACGCTGGCGGCGGCACAACAGTGGCGCCGTCCGGCGCAAACCAGATGCCGTTGGCGCGATCCGTGAGTTTCCTGCTTGGCCGGGACACGCTCAAATCCTGCCGAGCCCAAAGAACGCCAAGACGAGAGCCCGTGGCAAGGCCACCGCCTGTCGCGCCGAATTGCCTGATCGATGGAACATCCCTAACCTGAATACGCCATGCGATCGACTCCTTCCCGCTTCACTGCTTTCGTTTCTCCGACCGAACTTGAGTTCGAAGGCGCGCCGAACGGCGCGCCTGTCTCGCCACGTGCGTCCGGCGCCGAGGAATCCGTACTCGAACGTCATTACCCGGCCGTGGTGCGTGCGATTACGCTGCTTTGGGGCCACCCGGAGTTGAATCAGTATTTCGCGAAAATCTGGAACGGCCAGGACGCGGCGCTGATGCTCGAGCCGGATGCGATGGCGGAAGCCATGCTCCTGTCGGGAATCCATCAACGCATCTGCCCGTTTGTACCCGCCAGGTCGGTCGAGGATCTTTATGGGCCGGGGCGTTGGGCCGACACCTGGAAAGCGTCGCGCCCGCGTCGATAGGGTGGCTCAGCTTCTGAGGCCCTGCCCCCAGCGCTCGTAGAGCCGCCGGGCGATAACTTCCATTCTGGCCGTTCTGGCTTCCAGCTCGCGCAGCATCTGATCGGCGGTCTGCACGCCGGGGCCGCCGTCGCGGGCGCGCTCGTCGATCTCGCGGGCCCCGGTAGGGTCTTCGACCCACTGCCGCACCAGCTCGGGAGTCATTTCGGAATGAAACTGCATGCCCAGGTGAGCGAACCCTTCGCGTTGCACGACAAAGGCCTGATTCGCGCAGAGCGGTCCGGCCAGCATGCGCCGCGCGCCGGCCGGCAAATCGAAGGCGTCGCCATGCCACTGGAAGAACTCGAGCTCAACCACATCGCCTGGTCGATGGCCCAGCCACTCGCGTGCCAGAGCGGGGTCCGCGACATCGACCCGGCTCCACCCCAGTTCCATGTGTTCGGCACGGCGCACCGGTGCACCAAGTGCCCTGGCAATCAATTGCCCACCGAGGCAATGGCCGATCACGGGGACGCACCGTGCGTCCGCATCGCGGATCAGTCCAAGCTCTTCGTCGATCCACGGGAGATCATCGTTGACGCTCATGTTGCCGCCCAGCGAACAGATGCCGGCGAAGCCGGCTGCCGAGGCCGGCAGACGTTCACCCCGATCGACCCGCACTACCCCGTACGGGCGCCCGGTGGCCTGCGCCCAGGTGGCAAAGTTGCCGGGCTCAACACCGGCTTCGTGCTGGACGATCAGGATCGGCTTCATCGTCGCGCCGCACGCGGCGGCCGGAATTCCGGAGTTCAGGCGACGGAACGCTTGCGCGGCAAGGGTGTCAGGCGCCGAACCAGGCGACTGTCGATCGCGTGCGCGATGCCTTTGGGATCGAGGCCGCACTCGCGCAGAAGTTGCGCCGTATCGCCATGATCGATGAAGCGATCCGGCAGACCGAGCTGCAGTGCGGGTCGTTCGAGTCCCATCGCAGCGAGTGCTTCGAGACAGGCGCTGCCGGCACCGCCTGCAATCGAGCCTTCCTCGATCGTCACGATGGCGTCATGTGTCTCGGCCACCTCTCGCAGCAGATCGAGATCGAGCGGCTTGACGAAGCGCATGTTCGCCACGGTCGCGTCAAACTCTGCTGCGGCCGCGAGCGCAGGGGCCAACATTGAACCAAAGGCCAGCAGCGCGATCCTGCGCCCGATCGGTGCTCTGGATTCGCGTCGCAGTTCACCTCGACCGACCGCCACCGTGTCGAGACTTTGGACCACCACTGCGCCGGGGCCAGCGCCGCGCGGGTAACGCACGGTGGCCGGCGCCCCGCAGGCCAGGCCGGTGCTCAGCATCCGGCGGCACTCGCTCTCGTCGGCCGGCGCCATGATCACCATGTTCGGAATGCAGCGCAGATAGGCAAAGTCGTAGGCGCCGTGGTGGGTCGCGCCATCCGCACCGACCAGGCCGCCGCGATCCAGCGCAAACAACACCGGCAGGTTCTGCAGCGCGACGTCGTGAATCAACTGGTCATAGGCGCGTTGCAGAAACGTTGAGTAGATTGCGACCACCGCCTTCATGCCCTCGCAGGCGAGACCCGCGGCAAAGGTGACCGCGTGCTGCTCGGCAATGCCGACATCGAAGTAACGATCGGGATATTCGCGCTCAAAACGCACCAGCCCCGACCCTTCACGCATCGCCGGCGTGATGCCGACCAGATCGGGCTCGGCAGCGGCCATGTCGCACAGCCAGTCGCTGAAGATCTGCGTGTAAGTGGGACTGCCGGCAGCGGCCTTCTTGATCCCTTCAGCCGGGTCAAACTTACCCGGGCCGTGATACAGAACCGGATCAGCCTCGGCCAGCTTGTAGCCCTGCCCCTTCCGTGTCACCACATGCAGGAACTGCGGCCCTTCGAGCGCTTTCAGATTCTGCAGGGTAGGCAGCAGCGACTCGAGATCGTGACCGTCGATCGGGCCGATGTAATTGAAGCCGAACTCCTCGAACAGAGTGGCCGGGACCAGCATGCCCTTGGCGTGTTCCTCGAATCGCTTGGCCAGTTCGAACATCGGCGGAAAATTCTTCAGCACCTGCTTGCCCGCTTGCTTCGCGGCCGCGTAGAACTGGCCGCTCATCAGGCGCGCCAGGTAGCGATTCAGGCCGCCGACCGCGGGTGAAATCGACATATCGTTGTCGTTCAATATGACCAGCAGGCGGGCCTTGTCCGCCGCGCCCGCATTATTGAGGGCCTCGAACGCCATGCCGGCACTCATTGCGCCGTCTCCGACCACCGCAATCGCGTGCCGCCCCGTGCCTTGCCGGTGCGCGGCAACCGCCATGCCGAGCGCGGCGGAAATCGCCGTCGACGAGTGCGCTGTTCCGAAGGTGTCGTACTCCGATTCGGAGCGACGCGGAAAGCCCGAAATGCCTCCGTACTGCCGCAAGGTGGCCATGCCCGCGCGACGACCGGTCAGGATCTTGTGTGCGTAGGTCTGGTGGCCCACATCCCAGATGATGCGGTCCTCCGGAGTATTGAACACATAGTGCAGCGCGATCGTCAGCTCGACGGTGCCGAGGTTTGAGCTCAGGTGTCCACCGGTCCGCGATACGGCATCGAGCACGAACGCACGCAACTCGGTCGCCAGCTCGCTGAGCTGCTCGCGTTCGAGGCGTCGCAAATCAGCCGGCGACTCAATCGAGGAGAGCAGTTCGTACATGCGTTGACTGGTCCTGGAATCAGCTCGTGCGACAGACAATCAGATCGGCCAGTCCGCGCAGGCGCTGCGCGCGGTCGCCGAGCATCGTCAGCGCTTCCAATGCCTGGGCGCGCAGACGGAGCGACCATGCGCGCGCCGCCTCGACGCCCAGCACCGAAACATAAGTGCACTTTCCCAATGCGGCGTCCTTGCCCGCCGTCTTGCCCAGCTTGTCCGTGCTTGCTTCAACATCGAGCAGGTCATCAACGATCTGGAATGCCAGTCCAATCGCTTCGCCGAAGCGCGCCAGCGCTTCGCGCGTGCACTCCGTCAACAGACTGGCCTGACCGGAGATCGCACCCATCAGTACCGCCGCCTTGAGAAGTGCTCCGGTCTTCATGCGGTGCATCTGCTCAAGCTGCGCCAGGTTCAGCTCGACTCCGGTCGCCGCCAGATCAATGGCCTGGCCGCCGCACATGCCGGTCGTCGACGCCGCGTGCGCCAGTTCGCGCATCAGTGAAGCAGTCTGACAGGCTGGCAGACCGCCATCCGCAATCACCTTGAATGCCTCGGCCTGCAAGGCATCGCCAGCCAACATGGCCGTGGCCTCGTCAAAGGCAACATGCACCGTGGGTTTTCCCCGGCGCAGGACGTCGTTGTCCATGCAGGGCATGTCGTCATGGACAAGTGAATAGGCGTGCACGTATTCCACCGCGAGTGCAGCACGGTCAAGTGCGTCGGGATCTGCATGGGTGACTTCGCCAGCCGCATACACCAGCATCGGCCGCACGCGCTTGCCACCGTCAAGCACGGCGTAACGAATCGCCTCGTGCAACCGCGCCGGCGCAAGTTCCGCGCGCGGCAGCATGGCATCTGCCGCAGTCTCGAAGCGAGCGGCACAGGCACGAACCCAGTCGTCGGATGGTTGCCTGCTCGAGGCCTCCGACCACAGGATGGCAGCCGAGGTCATTGGCTACCGCCCTGCAGATCGGCCGGATCGACCGGCTTCAGCATTTCGCCTTCGAGACGCTTGACCTCCAGCTCGGCACTCGCAAGACGCGACTGGCACAGCCTTGCAAGTTCGGTGCCGCGACGATATGCGGCGATCGATTCATCGAGCGTTAGCGCACCGGACTCCATCCTTTGCACCAACGCATCGAGTTCGTCCAGCGCCTGTTCCAAGCTCAACGCCGCGTTCGGGTCGGTCTTCTTCATGCACCGATTCTAGTGCAGCCGCGCATGTCACCTTCTGAGCGGCCGATCCGAGCTGCTCGCCGCAACTCACCAAAGCACGCCACCTACAATCGACGCCATGAACGCGCTCTGGATGCTGGTCGCGGCGCTCCTGTTTTCGCTGATGGGCGTCGGCGTGAAGCTGGCAGGCCAGCGTTACGGCGTCGCAGAGATCGTTTTCTACCGCTCGCTGATCGGTGTAGCGGCGCTGCTCGCGTTTGCGCGCTGGCACCGGCTATCCATCACAACACCGCTGGCGGGTCTTCAACTACGGCGCAGCATGACTGGAACCCTTGCGCTGGCGCTCTGGTTCTACTCCGCGACGGTCCTGCCGCTGGGTACCTCGATCACGCTGAACTACACCTCGCCGTTGTTTCTTGCGGCGTTCCTGGTCGGAGGTGCATTGCGGGCGCGTCGCGCGGTCGACTGGAAGCTCGTGGCGGCGATTCTGGTCGGCTTCGTCGGCGTGCTGCTCATCCTTCAGCCCAGTTTCACGGATGAGCAGGGCACGGCCGCGATCGCCGGCCTGATTTCCGGAGTGCTGTCCGCCGCCGCCTACTGGCATGTGCGCGAACTCGGCCGCATGGGTGAGCCAGAGTGGCGGACCGTGTTCTACTTCTCCTTGGCCGGTACTCTGTTCGGCGCACTGGGCATGCTGTTTTTCGGAGTCACTCCGCATGATGCGCAAGGCCTGCTCCTGTTGGCGGGCATCGGCATCAGTGCCCTGCTTGCGCAACTGGCCATGACGCGCGCCTATGGGCGCGGCCACGCATTGGCGACCGCCAACCTTCAATATTCAGCGGTGGTATTTGCGACCGTGCTGGGTATCCTGGTCTTTGGCGACCACATTCCGACCAGCGGGTGGCTCGGCATCGCGGCCATCATCGTGAGCGGCACCGCGTCGACCGCGCTGGCTGCCCGCGTCCGATCTGCGCGACGAACCACCGAAGCAAGCAAGGCAACATCCACTACCGAGAAGTGAGTCTTCCATGAGCACGACCATGCTGATCGATGCGGCGACCCTGACGCAACATCTGGACGACCCGGCATGGCGCATTTTCGATGTGCGCCACGACCTGATGGACCATGCCGCGGGCCGTCGCGCCTATGGCGCGGGCCATATTCCGGGCGCCGTCTTCGCCGACATCGAAACGGAACTCTCGGGCGTCAAGACCGGGCGCAATGGCCGCCATCCCTTGCCGGAGCGCGAGACGATGGCTGAGCAGTTTCGCGCTTGGGGGATTTCGAATTCAACCCGGATCGTCGCTTACGACGCTCAAGGCGGGCAATTCGCGGTGCGGCTTTGGTGGCTGGCGCGCTGGCTCGGCCACACGCGCGTCGTGCTGCTCGACGGCGGTTGGCCTGCCTGGACTGAGGCGGGCGGCGCGATCAGCACCGAGCCACCACGCGCCGTGCGCGGAACCTTCGAGACGAGCGACTCGCTGATGCCCCTGGTCGACTCCGCTTCAGTTCTTGCACTCCTTGGCTCGAACGCACGCCTGCTCGTCGATGCGCGCACGCCGGAGCGATTCCGCGGCGAAGTCGAGCCGATCGATCCGGTGGCCGGTCACATTCCGGGCGCGCGCAATCGACCCTGGCAGCAGAACATCACGGCCGAGCTGGCATTCCGATCGCCTGCCGAATTAAGTCGCGAATTCAAAGCCCTGCTGGACGGGCGAGATCCGAGCGCGCTGATTCATCATTGCGGCTCCGGCGTTACCGCCTGCCACAATGTTTTCTCCATGGAACTGGCGGGCTTGCCGGGTTCAGCACTCTACGGCGGCTCGTGGAGTGAATGGATTTCCGACTCGTCGCGGCCGGTCGCAACCGGTGCCGACACCTGAGCGCAAAACCCGTGCCCGGGGATCAACCGGCGCTAGTGAAACGCAGAACTCGCTGCGGCAGCGATGACAACGCCCAGCAGAACCAGCCCGACTTCCGGCATTGACTTCGCAAGCGAGGATCGCCGCATCATTTCTGGCAACAGATCGGACAAAGCAATGTAGATGAAGCTCGCCGCCGCGATCGCCAGTGCATAGGGCAGCAGCGATTGCATGGATTCGAGCACGAAAAATCCGATCACACCGCCGACAACGGCCGAGAGTCCTGACAGCAGGTTGAACGCAAAAGCGCGCCGGCGCGTGAATCCCGCATTCAGCAGGATCATGAAGTCGCCGACTTCGTGCGGTATCTCGTGCGCCATGACTGCCAGGGTGGCGGCGATGCCGAGCTTGATGTCGACCAGGAAGGCGCCGGCAATCACCACGCCGTCGGCGAAATTGTGGAAAGCATCGCCGACCAGGATCGGCACCCCGCCCCGGCCAGCTTCGTGCGCGTCGTAGCCATGATCGTGGTGATGAGGGTCACCTTCATGATGGTGCGTGTGATGGATCAGCGCGAGTTTTTCCAAAGGAAAAAACCCGAGGATCCCGATCAGGATCGCCCACCCGAGCGCGTGCGGATCGGTGTTGCTGCGAAAGGCTTCGGGCAGCAGGTGGGTAATCGCGGTGGCAAGCAGCAGGCCGGCGGACACCGGGACCATCTTGTCTACCAGCGAGCCCAGAAGTTTGAATGAGAGCAACGCCGCCAGGCCAAGGGAGATCACCGTGGCAATCAGGTTGGCGAGAACGATGTAGCCGAGGATCGTCATGGTCTGCCTGCAATACAAAGGGGCGCGTGCAGCGCCCCTTTCACACTTAGCTCATGAAGCTAGGGTAGCAGGGCTGTCAAGCCCCGCCGGTAGTTTGATCGATTCAGGCCAGGGTCCGCTTGAACCAGGCGACGAGCCGATTCCAGCCGTCATCGGCCGGCCCTTGCCGATAGCTCGGGCGATAGTCGGCGTGAAACGCATGCGGCGTGTCTGGATACAGGACAAGTTCGGAGCGTGTGTTTCCGGCCGCCTTGAGGGCGGCAAGCATGCGCTCGACGGTTTCGTTCGGAATGCCTGAGTCTTCCGCGCCGTACAGAGCCAACATCGGGGCTCGGATCTCGGCGGCGACATCCAACGGCGTCTTGTCGCCCGTCGCGTAGGAGCGTGCCGTTGGCCCGTACCAGGCCACTCCGGTTGTCAGCCTGGGATTGTGCGCGGCGTACATCCAGACGATGCGCCCGCCCCAGCAGAATCCCGTCACGCCGAGCTTTTCGCTGCCGCCGTTGCGACCGGCCCAAAGCGCGGTCGCATCGAGATCGCTCATGACCTGCTCGTCTCGGACCTTGGCGACCACATCGGAAACCAGGGCCGGTATTTCCGTGTACCGGCTGGGATCGCCCTGGCGAACATACAGTTCGGGTGCGACTGCCAGATAGCCAAGGTGCGCCAGGCGCCGGCAGACATCCTGGATGTACTCGTGCACACCGAAGATTTCCTGCACGACCAGCACCGAGGCCAAATCATGCCGACCGGTGGGCATCGCCCGGTAGGCCGGCATCGAGAGACTACCGACCGGAATCGAAACCCAACCAGCTTCGAGACCCTTCGCGTCCGTCTTCAGCATGGCACTCCCTGACTCAATCCACGGCCCTAGAAGCTGATCAGATCGATCTTCGTCAGCGTGACCTGCGGTCCGACGCGTGGCGAGTTCGCAAGATGCCAGGCCGTGTACTGCTCGGAATACGGATTCACTGAAGAGGCGGCGTCGACCGGCACGATGACTTTGAAACCCCGCAGCGCAGCGGCGGCCGCGGTATTCAGCACGGCGCCCTCGGCCGCAGTGCCAGCGACGATTACTGTCTTGATGCTCCGTTCCTTGATAATTTTTTCCAGATCCGTGTTCAGGAATTTGTCAGGACCGCTCGTCACCGAGGCCTCGCCCTGGCGCGCCGCGACCTCCGGGACGAGGTCGGCCAAGGTCTGATTCGGCACCAGGCTATGGATCACGAGCAAGCCACTCTCCCGCGCCCGCGCGAGCATTCCCTGCACCTTGGGAAGTGAAGCCACGCAGCGCGGCCGCGGAGCGCAGTTCTGCTTGACGAAATCCAGCATCAGCAGCGCGGTATCTTTTGGATCGACCTTGACCGCCTTAAGGACCGGAGGCGGCGGAGCCTTGATCTCGTTCCACTCTTCGACAATCGTCTGCGCCAGCGCAGACCCGGTCACACCGGCTGCAACAAGCAGGCCGGTGAGCGACATGAGGCGCCTCCCTACACGGCCACAGCGATCAGCGTGCCGCCGACCATGCGCGAGAAGCCTCATCGAATCAAGATCCTCATTGTTCAGCATGGTCACTTGATCTCCTTATCCCATCTTGGTCCATGTTGTTGCGATCGCCGACACGCGTGTCCGCCGCGCGTTGTCCCGCCCTGACCTTACAGAAGTCTGCGCCATCGGTGCAAGTGCAACCGCTTCTGCCAGTGCACGTATCGTCAGTGCGCCTGGTCCCAGTTTTCACCGACACCGACCTCGGCTACCAGTTCGACCCGCAACTCCGCCACCGATGACATCAAGGCCGGCACCTGCGCTTGCACCAGTTTGATCTCGGACTGCGGCACTTCGAGCACCAGCTCGTCGTGTACCTGCATGATCAGGCGGGTCGAAAGCCGCTCCTCACGCAGCCAGCGATCGACTGCAATCATCGAAAGCTTGATCAGGTCTGCAGCGGTGCCCTGCATCGGGGCATTGATCGCGGCCCGCTCCGCGGCGGCGCGGCGCGGTCCGTTGGGCGAATTGATTTCCGACAGCCACAGGCGGCGCCCGAAGACCGTCTCGACATAGCCCTGGCGCTTGGCCAGCTCGCGTGTCGATTGCATGTACTGCGCCACACCGGGGTAGCGCATGAAATAGCGGTCGATGTAATTCTTCGCCGCCTCGCGCTCGATGCCGAGGTTGGATGCAAGACCGAACGCACTCATGCCATAGATCAGGCCGAAGTTGATCACTTTGGCATAGCGGCGTTGTTGGGCGCTGACTTCATCCAGCGGCACACCGAACACTTCCGACGCTGTCGCACGGTGCACATCTTCGCCCTGCGCGAAAGCCTGCAGCAGGCCGGCGTCCTCCGAGAGGTGCGCCATGATGCGCAGCTCGATCTGCGAATAGTCGGCGGAAACGATGCTGTGCCCGGCCGGTGCGACAAAGGCTTCCCGGATGCGTCGGCCTTCGACGGTGCGGATCGGGATGTTCTGCAGATTCGGGTCCGATGAAGCCAGGCGGCCGGTCACTGCAATTGCCTGCCCGTAATTTGTGTGAACTCGTCCCTGCGCATCGCACATCAGCGGCAGCTTGTCGCAGTAGGTCGACTTCAGCTTCGCCAGGCCGCGATGCTCGAGCAGGAGCTTTGGCAGGGGATAGTCGGCGGCGAGCCTCTCCAGCACCTCTTCGTCGGTCGACGGTGCCCCGCTCGCAGTCTTCTTGACCACCGGCAGTCCAAGCTTGTCGAACAGGATCTCGCCAATCTGCTTTGGACTGCCGAGATTGAAGGGCTGGCCCGCCAGCTCGACCGCCTTGCCCTCGAGTTCATTCAGGCGCGCCGCCAGCTCCCGACTCTGCGCTTCAAGTCGGGCGCGATCGATCAGCACGCCGGTTCGTTCCATTGTGGCAAGCACAATCGAGGTCGGCATCTCGATCGTCTCGTATACCTTGCGCAGCGTGGTCACCGCTTCGATCTGCGGCCACATGACGTGATGCAGCGCCAGCGTGACTTCGGCGTCCTCGGCCGCGTATGCCGTGGCCCGGTCGATCGCCACATCGTCGAAGCGGATCTGGCTCGCTCCCTTGCCGCACACTTCGGCGAACGTGATGGTGCGGCGGCCGAGATGTCGTTCGGCGAGCGAATCCATGTCGTGGTTGCGGTGCGGCTCGAGGACATAGGACTGCAGCATGGTGTCGTGCGCAATGCCGAGCAGGCCGATGCCGTGATTGGCAAACACGTGACTGTCGTACTTCAGGTGCTGCCCGACCTTTCGATGCAGTGGGCTCTCCAGCCAGGGACGCAGCAATTCCAGAGTCTCGCTGCGGGACAGCTGTTCGGGTGCGCCCGGATAACGGTGCGCCAGCGGGATGTAGCAGGCCTTCCGCGGTGCCACGGCGAGCGAAAGGCCGACCAGTTCGGCCGTCATCGGATCGAGCGATGTGGTTTCGGTATCGATGCAGGTCAGTTCGGCCGACTCGATCTTCGCCAGCCAGGCGCTGAGCTGGCCGTGTGTCAGCACGGTCTCGTATTCAAGCGGCGCTCCCGCGTCGGCCGAACCCGAAGATCCCGCAGCACCGGTCGGCGCCTCGGCGCGGCCGGGAGGCGCGCGATCGCCCGCGGGTGACGGCGTTTCGATCTCGCGCAGCCAGCTCTTGAACTCCCAGCGCCGAAACAATTCAAGCAGTCGAGCGGAGTCCTCCGGGGAGGGCGCCAGCGAATCGATCGACGGCACCTGTGAGGCCAGTTCGCCGTCGGTCAACACGGTGACCAGCGTGCGCGCGGTCGGCAACCACCCCAGGGCCTTGCGCAGATTCTCGCCGACCGCGCCGCCGATCTCGCCAGCGCGGTCGACAATCACTTCGAGTGAGCCGTATTCACGCAACCACTTCGCCGCGGTCTTCGGGCCAACCTTCTCGACGCCGGGGACGTTGTCCACGCTGTCGCCGACCAGGGTCAGATAGTCGACGATGCGCTCCGGCGGCACACCGAACTTGGCCTCGACCCCGGCCGGATCCAGGGTCTCGTTGCTCATCGTGTTGACAAGGGTCGTGCGCTCGTCGACCAACTGGGCAAGGTCCTTGTCGCCGGTCGAAATCACCGTGCGCAGGCCCCGCGCGCGCGCTGCGCGTGCCAGGGTGCCGATCACGTCGTCCGCCTCGATTCCGACAATCTCGATCACCGGCCAGCCAAGCGCACGCGTGGCCGCATGAATCGGCTCAATTTGAGCGACCAGATCCTCGGGCATCGAAGCACGATTGGCCTTGTAGTCCGCATAGAGATCGTCGCGGAAGGTCTTGCCCTTGGCGTCGAAGACACAGGCCAGGTAATCGGCCGGGACCTGCTGACGCAAGGTGCGCAACATGCCGATGAAGCCGCGAATCGCACCGGTCGGTTCACCACCGGCCGTGCGAAGGTCGGGCATCGCGTGGAAGGCGCGGTATAAGTAGCTCGAGCCGTCGAGCAGCAACAGGGTTTTCATAGGAGGCCTGCCATGGTCGACCAACGGAAGAACATTCCCAGCTTGCGCGCCGTGGTCACGCCGGAACGCGCGACCCGCCAGAAGGCCCGTGAGTCGTGGCAACTGTGGGGGATTATTTCAGAGTTCGTCGAAGCCACGGAGCGGCTGTCCGAAATCCGGCCGGCCGTATCGATTTTCGGGAGCGCTCGCAGTGCGCCCGGCACGCCTGACTATGAGCTCGCCGTGAGCATCGCGCGCAAGCTTTCCGATGCCGGTTTCGCCGTCATCAGCGGCGGTGGCCCCGGCATCATGGAAGCCGCCAACAAGGGCGCATTTCAAGGAAGCTCACCTTCGGTTGGATTGAACATCGAACTGCCGTTCGAGCAATACGGCAATCAGTTCCAGGACATCTCGCTGCGCTTCCGCCACTTCTTCGCGCGCAAGGTCGCGTTCGTGAAGTACGCGGCAGCGTATGTCGTCATGCCCGGAGGCTTCGGCACTCTTGATGAATTGACCGAGGCCCTGACCCTGATGCAGACCGGCAAGGGCCGACGTATGCCGGTCGTTCTGGTCGGCTCCGGGTTCTGGTCCGGCTTGCTCGATTGGATGCGAAAAGTCCTCGTGGGGGGCGGCATGATCGATGCAGTGGATCTCGACATGCTGCAGGTGGTCGACGATCCCGAGGCAGTGCTCGAGGCGCTGTTCCGTTTCTTCGACGCCCGTGGCTTCGAGGCTTCGTCCGATGAACGCGAGCGGCTTCTCTATCTGTGATGCTCACTTGATAGAATGCACTGCATGTCCCGACTCGCTGCTTTCACTTCTAGATTTTCCGTGCATTTCTCCAATGTGACCCTGATCGTCGGGCTCCTGGGCATTGCGGCGCCGGTCGGGGCACAGCTACCCGCGCCGACCGACACCAAACCGGCGCCGACGGCACCGCGCACCAAGATCGAATTGCCACTCGCAGAACGCCAGGCCATGGAGCGACCAACAGAAAACCGCCCTGCGACCGTGACCAAGGAAGACCTGGTGCCGAGCGCGGCCGACCAGGCGGCCGCGCAGCCGGACGATCGCGGTCCGCGCATCGAGCAGCGACGCACCTCGAATCGCGTCAGCGAAATCAAGGTCACGCCGGCGGGCAGTTCGTACAGCTATCTGATCACCAACCGAGAAGGCCGCCAGCCCACATCCATCACCGACCTGAGTTCAGGACTCTCGATACCGAAGTTCTTCAGCTTCGATTTCGGCCGGCCGACGACCAATCCGGCCACGCCTCCTCCACCCCCGTCCCGCTAGGGCAACGCCCGGCCTCGACCATGGCCGTCTTTACCGCGCTCCAACGCGCCGAGGCCGCAACGTTTCTGCGCCAGTTCGCCTTGGGCGAGCTGGTCGAGCTCAAGGGCATCGCGACCGGTATCGAGAACACCAATTACTTCCTGACGACGGACCGTGGCCGCTTTGTGCTGACGCTGTTCGAGCGTCTGAACTTCAAGCAGCTGCCGTTCTATCTCGAGTTGATGCGTCATTTCGCACGCCGCGGGCTGCCGGTGCCTGAGCCACAGGAAAATCACGCCGGTGCACTGGTGTCCGAGTTGAAAGGCAAACCGGCCGCGATTGTCACTCGCCTTGAAGGCAAGGCCGTGTTTGACCCGACGCCGCATCATTGCGCCAGTGTGGGCGCCATGCTGGCTCGCCTGCATCTGGCCGGACGCGACTTCGAGCCGTTCCAGCCGCACTTGCGCGGGATCGGCTGGTGGAAGGAAAGTGTGCCGAAGCTCGAACCCCATATTCCTGATCACCTTTTCCACGAACTCGCCGCCGAGTTGATCTTCCAGGACACGTTCTTTCGCAGCCCTGAGTTCGACCGCCTCCCCGGCGGCCCGATTCACGCCGATCTGTTTCGTGACAACGTGTTGATGCTTGCCGGGCCGAGCGGCGATGAGATCGGTGGCCTGATCGACTTCTATTTTGCCGGCTGCTCAATCTGGCTCTTCGATCTGGCGGTCACAGCGAACGATTGGTGCATCGACCCGGCCACCGGTGCTTTCGACGCACCGCGCGTCGATGCGCTGCTCACCGCCTACCATGGCGTGCGACCACTCGATGACAACGAAGGGAACTGCTGGCGCACAGTTCTGCGTGGGGCTGCGCTGCGCTTCTGGATTTCGCGACTGCACGACTATTACCTGCCGCGGCCGGCGGAATTGCTGACTCCGCACGATCCGGCCCACTTCGAACGCATCCTCCAGCACCGCATCAAGGATCCCGTGCCATGGATCAACGCAGGCGACTGAGCTGGACCGATAAACTGTAGGACCTATCTCAGAGTCCCCGATGGATCGCGTTGTGAAGAGAATGCGGTGGATGCAAGGCGGCTGGCGAAGGGCAGTAGCCGGCCCTACGGCCGAGCCGGCCAACGCCGCAGACGCCGCATTCTCTTCGCAACCCTGTGGGGTGGGGTCGCATTGGGCGCACGGCGTTGTTGCGGCTTGGGTCCTTGCACCAGCAATGGTCCCCTCGCCGCGCCTAGCCCTGCCCCCAATGCGACCCCACCGCGACCACCGGGGACTCTGAGATAGGTCCTGCGCATGCAAGTCAATACGCTGCCGGCGGCTGCCGGCCTGACCTGGCTTCGGCAAGGCATTGCGCTCCTGCGTCGCCAGGCCTTTGCGTTCACCGCACTGGTCATCATGTACTCGATGGCCTTGATGCTGCTGGCGAACGTACCCTTCATCGGCCCGGCACTGGCTGCCATTCTGGTGCCGTTCGGCACCCTGGGAATCACCGCGGCCGGCCGCGATGCCGAACGCAACGTGATGCCGATGCCGTCGCTGCTGATCGACGGTGCACGCCGTGCCCAGGAGCGCACGGCATTGCTGAAGCTCGGCGTGATCAATGCAGCATTGATCCTGCTGCTGATCCTCGTCGCATCACTGCTCGCGCGTGATGAGCTCGCGCGCTGGACGATCGTCGACGGTCAGATCGATCCGATCACGGTGGCCGCCAATGTGCCGTGGGACGCAATCAGCCTGGCAATGGTCCTGTATGTGCCGGTCCTGATGCTGACCTGGTTTTCGCCGCAACTGGTTGCCTGGCACAAGCTTCCGGTGGGCAAAGCAATGTTCTTTTCCTTCTTTGCCTGCTGGCGCAACCGCGCGCCTTTCCTGGTGCTCGGCGCGCTCCTCGTGGGTCTGTTCGTCACAGTGTCATGGCTGTCGTCGCAACTGCTGGCTGCCCTCGGCGCCCCGCCGCAACTCGCGTCGATCTTGTTCGCGCCGATTGCACTGGTGCTGACCAGTGTGGCCTACTCGACGCAGTACCCGATCTATCGCAGTGTGCTGCAGACTGATCCGCCAACGGCGGTAACACCTCAGATCGAGTCCTGATCCGGCCTGCACGGGCATCTGGCCTAGGCTGCGAACAACTTGGCGATCGACAGCATCAGCCACTTGACACCTTGTCGGCCGAAGTTGACCTGCACGCGCGTGTCGTCGCCAGTGCCCTCGAAGTTGACCACGACGCCTTCGCCGAACCGCGCATGGCGCACGGTCTGCCCGATGCGAAATCCGCCGTGACTTTCTGCGGTCCGCATTGCGGCCGACGCCAGGGGCATGGCGGTTGCGATGCCCGAGTCGCGCCAGGCGCCGAAGCGGCCGCCTGGGGCAGAGACCTTGGGGGTAAGCCACTTGACCGTTGCATCGGGCAATTCGTTGAGAAAACGCGACTTGATGCCGTAGCGCGTCTGTCCATGCAACAGACGGCTCTGGGCGAGACTGATGTAAAGCCTGCGCTTCGCGCGCGTGATGGCGACATACATCAGTCGACGCTCTTCCTCGAGACCGTCCAGTTCCGTGAGGCTGTTCTCGTGAGGAAACAATCCCTCCTCGAGTCCGGTGATGAATACGGCGAAGAACTCAAGCCCCTTGGCTGCATGTACCGTCATCAGCTGCAGCGCGTCCTGCCCCGCCTCGGCCTGGTTCTCGCCCGCTTCGAGCGAGGCATGTGAGAGAAACCCAGCCAAGGGCGAAGGCAAGGCCGCCTCGGCTTCGCCCTGGGTGCCAGGTGCATCGGCCGCGTAGCCTTCTTCCGCGACAAATGCGGCAGCTGCGTTGACCAGTTCGTTCAGGTTTTCGATGCGCTCCTGGCCTTCCCGCTCTGCTTGATAGTGGGCGATCAGGCCGCTGCGCTGGATCACCGCGTCGACGATCTCGGCCAGCGGCAGACCTGATGTTTCGAAGCGCAGGCTGTCAATCAGCTTGATGAATGCCGACGGCTTGGCGCCAGCCTTGCCGCTAAGTTGGGCTGCCGTCGCATACAGACTCTGCCCGGCCGCGCGTGCGCCATCGCCGAGTTGTTCGAGCGTACGCGACCCGATGCCGCGCGGCGGAAAGTTGACGACGCGCAGGAAGGCAGTGTCATCGGCCGGGTTTTCGATCAGCCGCAAATATGCAAGCGCGTGCTTGATCTCGGCCCGCTCGAAAAAGCGCAGGCCACCATAGACCCGATACGGAATCGCTGCGTTGAACAGCGCATGCTCGATCACGCGCGACTGCGCATTCGAGCGATACAACACCGCGATCTCAGATCGGGCGTGGCCTTCGGCGATCAAGCCCCTGACTTCCTCGACCAGCCAGGCTGCTTCATATCCATCGGTCTGCGCCTCGAAGATGCGTACCGGCTCGCCGACCCCGGCATCCGTCCAAAGCTGCTTGCCGAGGCGCCTTGCATTGTTGGCGATCAGCGCATTGGCGGCGTCCAGAATGTGGCCGACCGAGCGGTAGTTCTGCTCCAGCTTGATCAGGTTCTGCACCCGGAACTCGCGCTCGAAGTCGGCCATGTTGCCGACATTGGCACCCCGGAAAGCGTAGATCGACTGGTCATCGTCGCCGACGGCAAAGATCGCGTTCTGGCTTCCCGCGAGCTGCTTCAGCCAGGCGTACTGCAACTTGTTGGTGTCCTGGAATTCGTCAACAAGGATATGGTGGAAGCGGTCCTGATAGTGCTGGCGCAGGATTTCGTTGCGGTCGAGCAGTTCGTAGCAGCGCAGCAGCAGTTCGGCAAAATCGACCACGCCTTCGCGATTGCATTGCGCGTCATACATCCCGTAGAACTCGACGAATCGGCGGTTGTAATCATCGTTGACCTCTACGTCTTTCGCGCGCAGTCCGGTCTCCTTGGAACTGTTGATAAAAAGCTGCAGGTTGCGCGGCGGATAGCGTTCGTCGTCGATGTTGTTGGATTTCAGCATCCGCTTGATCGCACCGAGCTGATCAGCAGAATCGAGAATCTGAAAGGTCGCCGGCAGGCCGGCATCGCGGTGATGGGCGCGCAGCATGCGATTGCACAGGCCGTGAAAAGTGCCGATCCACATGCCGCGCGGGTTGATCGGCAGCATGGCCGACAGGCGCGCCAGCATCTCCTTGGCAGCCTTGTTGGTGAATGTCACGGCGAGCACGCCCTGCGGACTGATGCGGCCGGTCTGGATCAGCCAGGCAATGCGCGTCGTCAGCACGCGCGTCTTGCCGCTACCAGCACCGGCGAGAATCAGGGCGGACTGATCGGGAAGGGTGACCGCTGCGAGCTGAGGCTCGTTCAGGCTGGTCAGGAGATTGCTCATCAAGGGGCGCGAGTATATCGATGCGCTCCGGAACGCATCGGGTGGCACGCCGATGCCGCATTCGACAGCGCGCGCATTCAGGCGGCACGAGGCCCGCACCTATAATCATGCCCGCAGCCTGAAGGGTGTTCTTGAGATTTGCGAGATCTTGATGATGCAGGAAAAGTATCAACCGCAGGAGGTCGAGGCGGCGGCCCAGGCCCATTGGCAGGCCGGCCATGCCTATCGTGCGGTCGAGCACGCAATTGACGTCGGCGGCAAGCCGAAACCGAAGTTTTACGTCTGTTCGATGCTGCCCTACCCCAGCGGCAGGCTGCACATGGGCCATGTGCGCAACTACACCCTGAACGATGTCCTGTATCGCATTCTCCGGATGCGCGGATTCAACGTGATGACGCCAATGGGCTGGGACGCCTTTGGCCTGCCGGCCGAAAACGCGGCGATTGAAAGGAAAGTGGCGCCGGCCGAATGGACCTACGCCAACATCGCCGATATGAAAGCGCAGATGGAACCGCTCGGGTTCGCGTTCGACTGGTCGCGCGAAGTTACCACCTGCAGCCCCGACTACTACCGCTGGAACCAGTGGATGTTCCTGCAGATGCTGAAAGCGGGCATCGCCTACCGCAAGACCCAGGTCGTCAACTGGGACCCGGTCGACAACACAGTGCTCGCCAATGAACAGGTCGTCGACGGGCGCGGTTGGCGGTCCAACGCCGTAATCGAGAAGCGCGAGATCCCCGGCTACTACCTCGCGATCACCAAGTACGCGGAGGAACTGCTCGCCGATCAGCAGCAGCTTGATGGCTGGCCGCCGCAGGTGCGCGCGATGCAGGAAAACTGGATCGGCAAGAGCGTCGGTGTCAATTTCGGCTTCCCATACGATATCGACGGGCAGCAGCAGCTGTTGCGCGTGTTCACAACCCGCGCCGACACGATCATGGGCGTCACCTTCATGGCGATCGCGGCCGAGCATCCGCTCGCGGCGCGCCTCGCGCAGGGCAAGCCTCAGCTTGCAGCCTTCATCGCCGAGTGCAAGGCGGGTGCAACCGGCGAGGCTGAGCTCGCAACCATGGAAAAAAAGGGCGTGGCGACCGGCTTCACAGTGACGCATCCGCTGAGTGGCGAACCGGTGCCGGTCTGGATCGGCAACTACGTACTGATGGGCTATGGCGAGGGCGCGGTCATGGGCGTGCCGGCGCACGACGAGCGCGATTTCGCATTCGCGAAGAAGTACGGGCTGCCGATCCAGCAGGTGATCTCGGTCGATGGCGAGAGATTCTCGACTTCAGCTTGGCAGGACTGGTATGCCGACAAGCAGCGCGGCGTTTGCGTTCATTCCGGCAGGTACGACGGGCTGGCGTATGACGCGGCAACTGATGCCATTGCCGCGGATCTCAAGTCAAAGGGTCTCGGTGACAAGCAGGTTCAGTACCGCTTGCGCGACTGGGGCATCTCACGTCAGCGTTACTGGGGCACACCGATCCCGATCATTCACTGCCCGAGCTGCGGCCCGGTGCCGGTACCCGAACAGGATCTGCCGGTGGTGCTGCCCGAAGGGCTGATTCCCGACGGCAGCGGCAATCCGCTCAACAAGTACGAGCCGTTTCTCAAGTGCAGCTGTCCCAGCTGCGGCAAGCCGGCGCGGCGCGAGACCGACACGATGGACACCTTCGTCGACTCGGCCTGGTACTACATGCGCTATTGCTCGCCGGACTGCAACACAGCGATGGTCGATGCGCGCAACGACTACTGGATGCCGATGGACCAGTACATCGGCGGCATCGAGCATGCAGTGCTGCATCTGCTGTATGCACGTTTCTGGACCAAGGTCATGCGTGACTTCGGCCTGGTCAAGATCGACGAGCCCTTCAAGCGCCTGTTCACGCAGGGCATGCTGACTTACGACTGCTATTACCGCGACGTCGAGGATGGCAAGAAGCGCTGGTTTTACCCCAGTGAGATCGAGATTGAACACGATGACCGCGGACGCCCACTTAGGGTGACGGCGAAAGAGGATGGCGCTCCCGTGATCCATGGCGGCATCGAGAAAATGAGCAAGAGCAAGAACAACGTTGTCGAGCCCAGGGACATCATTGCGCGCTTCGGCGCCGACACCGCGCGTGCCTTCGTCATGTTTGCCGGGCCGCCGGACCAGAGCGCGGCCTGGTCGAATTCCGGCGCCGAGGGCACCTATCGCTTTCTGCGACGTCTCTGGACCATAAGTGCCGAACGCCGCGCATTGATCGCCGGTGCCGATGGACTGGATGCCACAACATTGGCACCGAATCAGAAAGCACTGAGGCGGGAGATTCACGCCAATCTGAAGCAGGCCGACTTCGACTACGCGCGCATGCAGTACAACACGGTGGTCTCGGCTGCCATGAAAATGCTGAATGCGATCGAGGACGCCGGATTGGGGACCGTCCCGGGCGATGCCGGCGTGCTGCGGGAATCCTTCGGCATCCTGTTGCGGGTGCTCTACCCGATCGCGCCCCATATCGCCCACGCACTTTGGACCGAGCTGGGGTTTGTGGCCTCGCTCGGTCAGATCATCGATGCGCCCTGGCCGCAGACCGACGCCACCGCCTTGGAGCAGGATGAAATCGAGCTCGCGGTGCAGGTCAACGGCAAGATACGGGGAACGATCCGGGTACCGGCACACGCCGAGGACGCAGTGATCACTGCCACCGCATTGGCCGATGCCAACGTGATGAAGTTCGTCGACGGCCGGCCGCTCAAGTTCACGAAAGTCGTACGGCCCAGGCTGGTCACGATTGCGGTCTGATGCGGCGAACCCTGCTCGCTGCCGCGCTCATGCTGCCGCTCGCCGGTTGCGGCTTCAAGCTGCGCGGTGCGCAGACCCTTCCGATTGAGTCGATCTACCTCGCCCTGCCGGTCAACTCCGCCGTTGGCGCCGAGATGACTCGCCTGCTCCGGTCTTCAACCAATGCACGCGTAGTGACCGAGCGCAAGGATGCACAAGCCGTGTTCGAGTTGTTGAGCGAAAACCGCGAGCGCGAAGTCGTGGCGATCAACTCCCAGGGAGCGGCAAGTGAATTCCAGATCCGGCTGCGTGCCCGCTTTCGGGTGCTGGATGCGCGCGGCGTGGAATTGATCCCGCCGACCGACCTGCTCGCGCGCCGCGACATCTCGTTCAACGAGACGGACCTGCTCGCGAAGCAGTCGGAGGAATCCCTGCTGTATCGCGACATGCAGAGTGATCTGGTGCGCCAGATGGTCAACCGCCTGCAGGGCATCAAGCTCGAGCCCGCCTAGCATGAAAGTCAGCGCAGACGGCCTCGGGGCTTTGCTGGTGCGCGCCGAGCGCGACCAGAAGCTCGCATCCGTGTTTCTGGTCACCGGCGATGAGAGCCTGCTGTCGCTCGAGGCACAGGATGCAATCCGTGCCACGGCACGCCGCATGGGATTCACGGAGCGTGAGGTCCTGCAGGCCGACGCGCGCTTCGACTGGTCGCGCCTGGCTGAGACGGCGCAAGCCCAGTCGCTGTTTTCCGAGCGCCGGATCGTCGAGCTGCGCCTGCCGACCGGCAAGCCGGGCGTGGCGGGCGCCGCAGCGCTCGAAGCGCATGCCGCGCGGACTCATGCCGATCTGCTGACGATCGTGGCCCTGCCGCGACTCGACCGGCGCGCGCGTGAAGCACGCTGGGTGGCGGCACTTGAGGGCACCGGCGTGCTGGTTGATATCGAAAGCATTGAACGTGGCCGACTGCCGGCGTGGATCGCACAGCGGCTCGGTCGACAGCAGCAGAAGGCGCCGGCGGAGGCGCTGGACTTCATCGCAGATCGGGTCGAAGGCAACCTGCTGGCCGCACACCAGGAGATCTGCAAACTCGGCCTGCTGTATCCGGCCGGCAGCCTCAGCCTTCAGCAGGTGCATGATGCGGTGCTCAATGTCGCCCGCTACGACGTTTTTCAGTTGCCGGTCGCCATGCTGGGCGGAGATGCATCGCGCATCGAAAAGACCCTGTCGGGCTTGCGTGCGGAGGGCGAAGCGATTCCGCTCGTGCTCTGGGCCATGGTCGAAGAACTGCGCATGCTGCTGCGGGTGCGGGCTCAGTTTGATGCCGGACGTCCGTTTCCTGCCGTGGCGCGCGACAATCGCCTCTGGGGCCCGCGCGAGAAGCTGGTTGAGCGGCTTCTGCCAAAACTTGACGTGCGACGGCTCACGCGCGCGCTGGCGCGCGGGGCCGAGATTGATCGGCTCGCAAAAGGCCTGCGGCCCACAACGGCGGACAGCGACCCTTGGCTAGAATTGGCTGATCTCGCCCTGTCGGTAGCGCGGATTTCGCACTGATCCGGCACTGAAACACCCCGACAACCTGCGGCCTGAACCTGTTCCATGAACGCCCCGCTTGCCGTGCCCACCCATGCTGCTGCTGGCGAATCCAGCGCAGACCTGCGCGCCTATGTCGAGCGGCTTGCGCGCTCCGCGCGAGCGGTCGCGGGCCTGATGGCTGCAGCTAGCACACGGGCACGCAATGCGGCCCTGACCGAGCTTGCCAGCCGGGTACGCCATCAACCGTCATGCAATCGACGCGGCTAACGCGCTTGATCTGGAGCGCGCACGCGCCAACCGACTTGAGCCGGCCCTGCTTGATCGCCTGCGCCTGGATGAGGGCGCGATCGAACTGATGGCGGCCGGCGTCGAACAGGTCGTGCAACTGCCCGACCCGATCGGAGCCATCACCGATCTGCGCCCGCAGGAGAGCGGCATCAAGGTCGGCCGCATGCGCGTTCCTCTGGGCGTCATCGGCATCATCTACGAGAGTCGGCCCAACGTAACGATCGACGCTGCCGCGCTCTGCATCAAGAGCGGCAACGCCGCGATCCTGCGGGGCGGCTCCGAGGCGATCGAGTGCAATCGCCTGCTGGCGCGCCTGATTTCCGAGGCGCTCGCTGCGGCCGGACTGCCGCCGGCGGCGGTACAACTAGTCGAAACCACCGATCGCGACGCCGTTGGCCTGCTGGCCAGCCTCCCGGAGTACATCGACATCATCGTGCCGCGCGGTGGCCGCAGCCTGATCGAGCGGCTGATGCGCGAGAGCAAGGTGCCGATGATTAAACACCTTGACGGCGTGTGCCACGTGTATGTTGACGGCGCGGCGGATCTCGACATGGCAGTTCGCATCGCCGACAACGCCAAGACTCAGCGCTACGGCACGTGCAACACGATGGAGACCCTGCTCGTCGCGCAGGCGATCGCTCCCCGGCTGTTGCCGCGCCTCGGCCGCACACTCGTCGACAAGCAGGTCGAACTGCGCGGCTGCGCACAGACCCGTGCCCTGCTGGCGACGCACGGCATTGCCTGCCTTCCCGCAACGGAGGCCGACTGGCGCGCCGAGTACCTGGCTCCGATACTTGCAATTGCGATTGTCGCGGACCTCGACGCGGCGATTGCGCACATCAATACCTACGGCAGCCGGCACACCGATGCGATCGTGACGGGTGACCATGCGGCAGCGATGCGTTTTCTGCGCGAGGTGGATTCGGCCTCGGTGATGGTCAACGCTTCGACGCGCTTCGCCGACGGCTACGAGTACGGGCTCGGCGCCGAGATCGGCATCAGCAACGACAAGTTGCATGCACGAGGACCCGTCGGCCTCGAAGGCCTGACTTCGCTCAAGTACGTCGTATTCGGCAATGGCGAGATCCGCGCCTGAGGCCGGCTCATCAGCACCGCGATGAGCGCGTATAAATGAGTGCATACCACTGGATCAAGACCCTGCACCTGGTCTTTGTGATTAGCTGGTTTGCCGGACTCTTTTACCTGCCGCGAATCTTCGTCAACCTGGCGGCCGTTGACGACGCTGCAACGCGCGAGCGCCTGCTGTTGATGGCACGCAAGTTGCTGAAGTTCATGACCGTCATCGCCGTGCTCGCACTGGTCTTCGGCATGTGGCTCTGGGGCGCTTATGGGGTCGGCAAGCAGGCCGGCTGGATGCACGCCAAGATAGTGCTGGTGCTGATCCTGGCCTCGTATCACGCCTACTGCGCGCACCTGTATCTGCGGTTTGCGGACGGCCGCAATTCCCGTTCGCACGTCTGGTTTCGCTGGTTCAACGAAATTCCCGTGCTGCTGCTGGTCGCGATCGTCGCTCTGGCAGTCGGCAAACCTTTCTGATTCCGAGAATCGTCCATGCGCAAGCTCGTCGACTACTACATGACTCCGGTGTCACCCTTCACATACATGGGTCATACGAGGCTGAGGGAAATCTGCGCGCGTCACGGTGCACAGATCCAGCTTCGTGTCATGGACCTCGGCAAGGTTTTTCCGGTCTCGGGGGGCTTGCCGCTGAAAGACCGCCCGGCGCAGCGCCGCGCCTACCGGATGATGGAACTCAAACGCTGGCGCGCGCATCTTGACTTGCCACTGACACTTGAGCCGAAGTTCTTTCCGGTCTCGGCCGAGCCCGCTGCAACGGCGATCCTCGCCACGCTCGAACGCCAAGGATCCGAGGCCGCGCTCGACGTCGCTGGTGACTGCCTGCGGGCGATCTGGGCCGAGGATCGTGATATTTCCAACCGCGCCACGCTGAACGAAATCCTGGCGCAACGCGGACTCGACGCAGAGGCGCTGCTTGCCCATGCAGGTTCGGCCGAAGTCGCGGCGCGCTACATCCAGCATTCACAAGAGGCGATCGCGCGCGGCGTGTTCGGCGCGCCCACTTATGCCTATCAGGACGAGCTCTTCTGGGGCCAGGATCGGCTCGACTTTCTCGATCGTGCACTCGCGGCCTCTGCTTGATCCGGCTTGCCGCGCCGGATGACTGCCCGCACGCACGAATTCTTTGCGATCTGCCCACGCGGCCTCGAGGCGGTGCTTGCAGGAGAACTAACGGCGGTCGGTGGCGCCGCCGTGAAGGAAGACAGCGGCGGAGTGGCATTCAGTGGAGCGCTTGCCTGTGCCTATGCTGCCAATCTGCATTCGCGCATTGCCAGCCGGATCCTGCTGAAGGTCGGCCGACGCGGTTACCTCAACGAACAGCACCTGTACGACGCTACGCAGGAAGTGCGCTGGCAGGATCTGCTCGGCGCCGATCAGACGCTGCGGGTCGATGTGACAGCTACCCGGTCGCCCTTGCGTAGTCTCGAGTTTGCAATGCTGCGGATCAAGGACGGCATCGTCGACCGCCTGCGCGAGCGCACCGGGGCGCGGCCTTCGATCGATCGCCAGCGCCCCGACGTGCGGGTGTTCGCCCACCTCGACGCCAGCACCGTAACGCTCTATCTGGATCTGACGGGCGAGGCGCTGTTCAAGCGTGGCTGGCGCGCTGACAAGGGTGAGGCGCCGCTCAAGGAAAACCTGGCTGCAGGCTTGCTCGCGCTGGCCGGATGGACGCCAGCCACCCCCCTGTTCGATCCTTTCTGCGGCAGCGGGACGATCGTCATCGAAGCCGCGACCATCGCCGCGCGCCGTGCGCCCGGCCTCGGACGCAGCTTTGCGTTTGAACGCCTCGGCAATTTCGAGCAGGCCGGTTGGAAACGCCTGCGCGAGCGCGCCCAGGCTGCGATCGACGACTCCGCGGTCGCCTTGATCGTTGGTAGCGACATATCGACGCGGGTCGTCGCGCAGGCCGAGGCCAACGCCCGTCTTGCAGGCCTGGAGGCCTGGCTTGCCGATCGCCGCTTGCGCCTGGCCGCCGGCGATGCACGAACCGCGACACCGCCCGCGCCCAGCGGCGCCATCATCGCCAATCCGCCGTACGGCGAGCAAAGCGCACCGCGTTCGGCGAGCGTGCCGACAATGATGGGCGAAATCGGCGATCGCCTGAAGCAGGAATTCGCGGGCTGGGAAGCGTGGTTTCTGACATCGGACCGGGAATTGCCGCGCCAGATGCGCCTGCAGGAAACCCGCAAACCTGTGCTGTACAACGGCGCACTCGAATGCCGGTTCTTCCGATTTCAGTTGGTCGCTGGCGGCTACCGACCGCGCGCCGGCAATTAGGCAGTTCTTGCATTGAACTGCTTTAGACGCTTACTGCCGAGGCGTCCAGGAATCGCTTGACAACGGAGTCGGCAGGAAAGGGATGTGCGAAACAGAAGGGAGACAGCGATGTCCAATCAAGTGCCACGCGTTCTGAAGGCCGAGGAAATTCAAGCCCGGGCGAAACCTTCTCGCATCCCTGGAGTCCGAGCTCACAGATCAGCGGTACCATGCTCGGCCGCGCCACCGGTCTCAAGCGCACTGGTGTCAGCCTGGCCCGCGTGCCGCCGGGCAAGGAATCCTTCGTCTACCACGCTCACCAGGTCGAGGAAGAGTGGGTCTATATCCTCAGCGGCGAGGCGACGGTCGAGATCGACGGCACCGAAAATGTGCTCCGGGCGGGCGACTTCGCCGGGTTCCCGCCTTCGACCGCCCACCATCTGCGCAATACCGGGAGCGTGGATGTCGTCTATCTGATGGGCGGGGACGATCGCGAAGTCGAGATCGTGGACTTCCCGCGTCTTGGCCGCCGGATGATCCGGCGCGGCGCAACCGTGGAAATCGTTGACTTGTCCGACCTGCGGCCGTTCGTTCCATCGAGCTCACGGAAAACCGACTAGCCAAGCGCGGCTTCGATGTCCTTTTCCAGATCGGCCGGCGTAGTGGTGGGCGCATAGCGTTCGACCACCTTGCCGTCGCGCCCGACCAGGAACTTGGTGAAATTCCACTTGATCGACTCGGAACCCAGCAGGCCTTTTTTCGCCGCCGTCATGTACTTGTACAGCGGGTGCGCGTCGGCACCGTTGACGTCGATCTTGGAAAACAACGGGAAGGTGACGCCGAAGTTCATCTCGCAGAACTCGGCGATCTCGTCGTCTGCGCCCGGCTCCTGGGCGCCAAACTGGTTGCTCGGAAAGCCGAGCACGACCAGTCCGCGCTTGCGGAACTTCTTGTAGAGCTCTTCCAGGCCCTTGTACTGGGGCGTGAAGCCGCACTTGCTGGCGGTGTTGACCACCAGCAGGACCTTGCCCTGGTAGTCGGAAAGTTTGCGGGCCTTGCCGTCGATTGTGGTTGCAGAGAAATCGTAGACAGTGGTCATCGTGCGCACTCCCGGGGTCGGAAGCGGAGTCTAGCTGCCGCATCGGGCGCCACGAATTTTCTCCCCTCCCCGAGAGGGAGGGGCCGGGGGAGGGAGGGCTCAATGCCTCGCAGAGAACATTTCGGGCTTGCCGAACCAATCACCACCCCTTGCCCCTGGGCGAGGGGACGGGGGAGTGGGTGAGCTAGATAGGTTCGAAGAACATGTGGGCCTAACCCGTTAGGCCCAGATGTTCAATACCTTTGTGGATGCCGGCCACCCCACCATAGAGCTTGCTGTTGAGCTTGATGTTCAGTCGCACATCGTTGACCGAATCGGCATTGCGCAGGGCGTCTTCGTAGGAGATCTGTTCCTGTTCGTGCAGGTCATAGAGCGCCTGGTCGAAGGTCTGCATGCCCTGCTCGCGAGCGCGCTTCATGGCTTCCTTGATCTCATGAACTTCACCCTTGAAGATCAGGTCGGAGATCAGCGGGTTGTTGATCAGGATCTCGACCGCCGGGATGCGGCCCTTGCGGTCCTTGAACGGGATTAGCCGCTGCGACACCATCGCGCGCAGGTTCAGTGACAGGTCCATCAGCAGCTGCGACCGCTTCTCCTCGGGGAAGAAGTTGATGATGCGGTCGAGCGCCTGGTTGGTGGAGTTCGCGTGCAGCGTGCACATGACCAGGTGGCCGGTTTCGGCAAACGCGATCGCGTGCTCCATTGTCTCGCGTTCGCGCACCTCGCCGATCAGGATCACGTCGGGCGCCTGGCGCAGCGTGTTCTTCAGTGCAATCTGCCAGCTTTCGCAGTCCACGCCGACCTCGCGCTGCGTGATGATGCAGTTCCTGTGGGGGTGCACATACTCGATCGGATCCTCGATCGTGATGATGTGACCGTTGGTGTTCTCGTTGCGGTGGCCGATCATTGCCGCCAGGGTGGTCGACTTGCCCGATCCGGTCGCCCCGACGACGATCACGATGCCGCGCTTGGCCAGCGCCAGATCGTTGACCAGGTTGGGCAGGTTCAGCTCCTGGCTGGTTGGGATGTGGTCCGCGATCGTCCGGAACACAATGCCGACCTTGCCCTGCTGCACAAAGGCCGAAACCCGGAAGCGGCCGATCCCTGTCGGGTTGATCGCGAAATTGCACTCCTTGGTCTTCTCGAACTCAGAAGCCTGGCGATCGTTCATGATCGCCCGGACAAGCTCGGAGGTGTGCTGAGAAGTCAGGGGTTGGTTCGATACCGGCAACACCCGGCCGTCGATCTTGAACGCGGGCGGAAATTCGGCGGTAAGAAAAAGATCCGAACCCTTCTTGCTGAGCAGCAGCCGCAGCAGATCGTGGACGAACCGGGTGGCCTGATCGCGTTCCATCGTGTTGCCCTTCTGTGTCCAGTCCTGAACTGGCCTAGCCCGCAAACGTCTCGGGGGTTTTCGCGTACTGACGCGCCTCGGCGATCGAAACGACATTGCGGCGTACCAGCTCGAGCATGGTCTGGTCGAGCGTCTGCATGCCGAACTGGCTGCCGGTCTGGATCATCGAATACATCTGCGCCACCTTGTTCTCGCGAATCAGGTTGCGGATGGCCGGTGTGCCGACCATGATCTCGTGCGCCGCGACCCGGCCGTTGCCGTCCTTGACCTTGAGCAGGGTCTGCGAAATCACGGCGACCACAGACTCGGAAAGCATCGCGCGCACCATCTCTTTTTCCGCCGCCGGAAACACGTCAACGATGCGGTCGATGGTCTTGGCGGCCGAAGAGGTGTGCAAAGTGCCGAACACCAGGTGACCCGTCTCGGCGGCCGTCAGTGCCAGGCGGATCGTCTCGAGGTCACGCAACTCGCCCACCAGCACGATGTCCGGATCCTCGCGCAGGGCGGAGCGCAGGGCATTCGCGAAGCTCAGGGTGTGCGGGCCGACTTCGCGCTGGTTGATCACGCACTTGCGCGACTCATGCACGAATTCGATCGGGTCCTCGATCGTCAGCACGTGGCCGTAAAGATTGTTGTTCACGTGGTCGACCATCGCTGCCAGCGTGGTCGACTTGCCGGAGCCGGTCGGGCCCGTCACCAGCACCAGGCCACGCGGCTTGGACGCAAAGTCGGCAAACACGCGCGGCGCCTGCAGCTCTTCGAGCGACAGTACGCGCGAGGGAATCGTCCGCAGCACCGCCGCCGCGCCGCGGTCCTGGTTGAACGCATTGACGCGGAAGCGCGCCAGCCCCGGCAGATCGAACGAGAAGTCGCACTCGAGGTTCTCATCGTACTGCTTGCGCTGCGAGTCGTTCATGATGTCGTAGATCATGCCGTGCACGTCTTTGTGCTCGAGCGGCGGCAGGTTGATGCGCCGGACATCGCCGTGCACACGGATCAGCGGCGGCAGGCCGGCCGAGAGGTGCAGGTCGGAAGCCTTGTTTTTGACGGAGAATGCGAGCAGTTCGGATATGTCCATGGCGGCTTCGTGGGGCTCCAAGGCAGTGCGCGATGCAGGCGGCCAGGCCCGACACCAAACGGCCTAGGGTAACGCCGCAAGACACCGGGCCGTTTGCCCAAAAAAGCTAGAAAAAATAAGTCTCTAGCCGCTTTCGCTTTGATTATGTCGAGTTTGAGAGAGTCCTTGCAAGCCAATTTGCATGCCGTACACACGCGCATTACCCAAGCTGCGCGAGGCGCCGGTCGCGATCCGGCCGCAATTCGCCTGCTTGCGGTCAGCAAATCCTTCGACGCCGATGTGGTCGCGGCGGCGGCCGACTGCGGCCAACTGGCCTTTGGCGAGAATTACCTGCAGGAAGCGGTCAGCAAGATGGTTCAGGTGCGCCGGCAAGGCGCCTGGCCGCTGCAATGGCATTTCATCGGACCCATCCAGTCCAACAAGACACGTGACATTGCCGCGAATTTCGACTGGGTCCAGTCGGTGGACCGGATCAGGATTGCCGAGCGCCTGTCGGCCCAGCGAGACACCGCACGTGGCCCGCTCAATGTGCTGCTCCAGGTCAATATCAGCGGCGAGGCGAGCAAGAGCGGCGCGAAGGCGACCGATCTGCCCAGCCTGGCGCGCGCGGTAGCGGACTTGCCCAATCTGCGCTTGCGCGGGTTGATGGCGATTCCAGAGCCCGAATCCGATCCCGAGCGTCAGCGCGTGCCGCTCGATCACACCCGCCGCCTGTTCGAACTGCTGCAGGCGGAAGGACATTCCCTGGACACCCTGTCGATGGGCATGTCGGCCGACCTCGAAGCTGCGATCGCGGCGGGCGCCACCTTGGTGAGGATCGGTACCGCGATCTTCGGCCCACGCGAAATGGCACTGACATGAGGATCGCGTTCATCGGCGGCGGCAATATGGCAACCGCCATCCTGGGTGGCCTGCGCGCGGCAGGATCCGAACCTGCATCGGTCGACGTACTCGAGATCGACCCGGCCAAGGGTGCTGCGCTTGAACGAGACTGGGGCGTACGCGCCCACGCCGAGGCCGGAACCTGGCTGTCTGCGGCCGAGATCATCGTGCTCGCCGTCAAGCCACAAGACGTAGCCGCCGCCGCCGCTTCGATCCGACCCTGGCTCGGGTCGGCGGTCGTGCTGTCGATCGCGGCCGGCGTGCGCGCCCGCACCCTGGCGCGCAGGATCGGCCATGAACGCATCGTGCGGGCAATGCCGAACACCCCGGCGCTGATCCGTGCCGGCATCACCGGTGCGATTGCGCTTCCCGCCGTCAGCGCGGAACAACGCGCGCTCGCCGACACGCTGCTCAAATCGATCGGGCGCGTCGTCTGGCTTGACGATGAGGTCCTGCTCGACCCGGTCACGGCCGTGTCGGGCAGCGGGCCCGCGTACGTCTTTTTCTTCATCGAAGCGCTCGAAGCAGCAGCGCGCGAACTCGGCCTCTCGGCTGAACAGGCGCACATCCTGGCGGTCGGCACCTTCAGCGGCGCGGCCCAGCTGGCAGCGCAGTCCTCCGAGTCGCCCTCCACTTTGCGCGAGCGCGTCACCTCAAAGGGCGGCACCACCGCTGCTGCACTGGCGCGATTGGAGGCGGCCAAAGTCAAGCAGGCGATCGTCGAGGCAGTCCGTGCCGCGAATGCACGCGCGCGCGAGATGGGCGATGAGATCGATCGAACCTGACTCAGCGCAGCGCGTAGTCGAGCGCGGTGCCGGCGAACATCGCCAGCCCGATCCATTGATTGCCGAGAAACGCAGCGAAGCAGCCTTCACGCGAGCGATCGCGGATCAGCCAGTAGTGTTGAAGGCACAGCGTGAACGCCACGGCGCAACCCGCGAAGAACCACCAGCCGGCGCGGTTGAGCACGCCGATCGTCACCATCGACATCAGAAAGATCCAGTAGCAGACCATGATCACCGCCACGTCCGCACGGCCGAAGTAGATCGCCGACGAGTGCAGACCGAGTCGCAGATCGTCGTCGCGATCGACCATGGCGTACTCGGTGTCGTAGGCCAGGACCCAGAACAGGTTGGCGGCAAACATTCCCCATCCGAGCAACGGCACGGCGCCCTGCACTGCCGCGAACGCCATCGGAATGCCGAAGGAAAAGGCCACGCCGAGGTAGAGCTGCGGCACCGGGAAGATGCGCTTGGCCAGCGGATAGGTGGCCGCGATTACGACCGCGAGCAGGGCCAGTCGCACCGACGAGGCATTGAGGAAAAAGAGCAAAGTAGCCGCCAGCGCCGCCAGACCCACACCAACGACGATTGCTTCGTGCCGCTCGACGGCGCCGCGTGCCACGACGCGGTCTGCGGTGCGCCGGACATGCAGATCGAATGGCGCATCGGCCGCGTCGTTGACTGCACACCCAGCCGAGCGCATCAGAAGGGTGCCCAGTGCAAACACCGCGATATGCAGGGAGCTGGGCGCGCCATCCGCCGCGATCCACAGCGCGGTCAAAGTCGGCCAAAGCAACAACAGCGTGCCGACCGGCTTGTCGAGGCGCAGCAAACGATAGTAGAGAGGAAAGCGATCGGCGATCTGCATGCCGCAACAGGGTTCGGCGAAAGGCTTTGCCGTCGGCTCGGAGCCCGGTTATCGTAACAGTCGCGTCACGTCGCTCAACAAGACTTGGAAGTCCAACCGGTCAAATAGCAGAACCGGCTCAGAGTCGCCCACGGAGACCCTCAATGCAACACAAGTCCTGCATCGCTCTCGCGCTCACCGCCGCATGCCTGGGTTTCGGCTCGGCATCCCAGGCCCAGACCGAAGTTCAGTGGTGGCATTCGATGCCCGGGGCGCTCGGCGATTGGGTCAATGGCCTGGCAAGCGGCTTCAATGCCAGCCAGCAGCAATGCAAGGTCACGCCGACCTACAAGGGGGCCTACGACGTCTCGATGACCGCGGCGATCGCCGCGTTCCGCGCCGGCAACGCCCCGCACGTCCTGCAGGTGTTCGAGGTTGGCACCGCGACGATGATGGGTTCGAAGGGCGCCGTGGTTCCGGTCGGTGAAGTGATGGACAAGGCCGGCTACAAGTTCGATCCCAAGGTGTACGTGCCGGCCGTGACCGGGTACTACACGGCGCCGAGCGGACAGATGATGTCCTACCCGCTGAACAGCTCGACCACGGTGTTCTACTACAACAAGGATGCCTTCAAGAAAGCGGGTCTCGATCCGGACAAGCCGCCGAAGACCTGGCCCGAAGTGGCGCTGGCGGCCGCCAAACTCAAGGCGAGCGGGGAGAAGTGCCCGTTTACCACGAGCTGGCAGAGCTGGACCCAACTCGAGAGCTTTTCGACCTGGCACAACACCGAGTTCGCGACCAAGAACAACGGCTTCGGCGGGCCGTCGTCCCGACTGATCTTCGACTCGCCGCTGCATGTGCGGCACATCGAGAACCTTTCCAACATGGCCAAGCAGGGACTGTTTGTCTACAAGGGCCGGGGCAATTCGGCCGACGCGCCGTTTTACTCCGGTGAGTGCGCAATGAGCACGGCCTCGTCGTCCGCCTACGGCAACATCAAGAAGAACGCCAAGTTCGACTTCGGCATCTCGACCCTGCCCTACTACCCGGACGTCGCAGGCGCACCGCAGAACACCGTCATCGGTGGAGCCAGCTTGTGGGTAATGTCGGGCAAGAAGCCGAACGAGTACAAGTGCGTCGCGGATTTCTTCAACTATCTCTCCAGGCCGGAGATTCAGGCGAAGAGCCATCAGGAAACAGGTTACCTGCCCATCACGATGGCGGCCTACGAACTGACCAAGAAGTCAGGCTTCTATGAGAAGAACCCGGGCACCGACGTGTCGGTACAGCAGATGATCGTCAAGACCACCGACAAGTCGCGTGGTATCCGACTTGGCAACTTCGTGCAGATTCGCACGATCAACGACGAGGAAATGGAAAACATCTGGTCAGGCAAGAAGACAGTGCAGCAGGGTCTGGCCGATGCGATCAAGCGCGGCAACGAGCAGCTCGAACGCTTCGAGAAAACCAGCAAGTAGCGCCGCACGGGCGCTCGCCTTGCGACCGCCCACTCCTCTTCCGGGCACTTCGAGCAGTTGGAAAAGCGCGCCTTCTTCCGCAGCCCCTGGCTGCCATACGCATTGGTCGCGCCGCAACTCGCGATCACCATCATCTTTTTCTTCTGGCCGGCCGGCCAGGCGCTGTACCAAAGCGTCCTTCTGCAGGACGCCTTTGGCACCAATACCGAGTTCGTCGGCCTGGAGAACTTCCGCACTCTGTTCAACGACCCGGGCTATCTTGAATCCTTCCGCGTCACGGCAATTTTCTCGGCGCTGGTGGCCGGGCTGGGTCTCTCAATTTCCCTGTTGCTCGCTGTGTTCGCTGATCGGCTGCTGCGCGGCGCAACGGTCATCAAGACGCTTCTGATCTGGCCCTACGCGGTGGCGCCCGCCATCGCCGGCGTTCTGTGGCTGTTCATGCTCAATCCGACGCTCGGGGTCGTCGCGCACTGGCTCGCAAGCGCTGGCGTGCACTGGGACTTCCTGCTGAACGGACGACAGGCCCTGCTGCTGCTGGTGATGGCAGCGGTCTGGAAGCAGATCAGTTACAACTTCGTCTTCTTCCTCGCTGGCCTGCAGGCGATTCCGAGATCGCTTATCGAAGCGGCTGCCATTGACGGCGCAGGCCCGGCGCGACGCTTCTGGACCATCGTTTTCCCGCTGCTGTCCCCGACCACGTTTTTCCTGCTGGTCGTCAACATCGTCTACGCGTTCTTCGAGACCTTTGCGATCGTCGACGCCATAACGCAGGGCGGTCCGGGACAGGAAACTTCGATCCTCGTCTACAAGGTCTTTCATGACGGCTTCAAGGCAATGGACCTTGGTGGGTCGGCCGCACAGTCGGTCATCCTGATGGCGATCGTCATTACCTTGACAGTGCTGCAGTTCCGATTCATCGAGCGGCGGGTGAACTACTGATGGTCGAACGCCGCCGCTGGCTCGACGTGCTGTCCTACGTGGTCGTGATCGCCGGCATTGCGGTGATCGCGTTCCCGGTCTATCTCGCTTTCGTTGCCTCGACACAGAGCGCAACGGCGGTCGAGGCCGCGCCGATGTCGCTGTTGCCGGGCGAACTGCTGGTCGAAAACTACCGCCGGGTGCTGTTCGAGGGCGGCGACGTCGGCTCACGTGCTCCGGTCGGCCGCATGATGGTGGTGAGCCTGACGATGGCGGTCGGCATTGCGGTTGGCAAGATCATCATCTCGCTGCTGTCGGCGTTCGCAATCGTCTATTTCCGTTTTCCGTTCCGCTATTTCTTCTTCTGGATGATTTTCATCACGCTGATGCTGCCGGTCGAAGTCCGCATCACTCCGACCTATGCCGTCATGTCCGACCTTGGCCTGCTCAATACTTTTCCAGGCCTGATCATGCCGCTGATCGCCTCGGCCACCGCGACCTTCCTGTTCCGCCAGTTCTTCCTGACCGTTCCCGATGAACTGGCGGAGGCTGCGCGTATCGACGGTGCCGGGCCGATGCGCTTCTTCTTCACGATCCTGGCGCCGCTGTCCGTGACCAACGTCGCGGCGATGTTCGTAATCCAGTTCATTTACGGCTGGAACCAGTACCTGTGGCCCTTGCTGATCACGACGAGCGAGGACATGTACCCGATTGTCATCGGCATCAAGCGGATGATCGGCGGCGGTGACGCCGCCAACGAATGGAACCTGGTGATGGCCACCGCCATTCTGGCGATGATCCCGCCCGCAGTCATCGTGCTACTGATGCAGCGCTGGTTCATCAGGGGCCTGGTGGAGACCGAGAAATGATGGAACCTATCTCAGAATCCCCGATGGATCGCGTTGCCAAGAGAAGCGGGCGGATGCAAGGCGGCTGGCGAAGGACAGTAGCCGAGCCTACGGCCGAGCCGGCCAACGCCGCAGACGCCTGCTTATCTTGGCAACCCTGCGGGGCGGGGTCGCATGCGGCGCATGGCGTTGTTGCGGCTCGGGTCCTTGCGCACGCAATGGTCCCCTCGCCGCGCCTAGCCCTGCATTCCATGCGGCCCCGCCGCGACCATTGGGGACTCTGAGATAGGTTCCTCATGGCAAGAATCTCGTTTGAAGACGTGCGCAAGAGCTATGGCACCAACGCCGTGGTGCACGGGATTTCATTGTCCGTGGAGGATGGCGAGTTCCTGGTCCTGGTCGGCCCGTCCGGCTGCGGAAAATCCACCCTGCTGCGCATGGTGGCGGGCCTCGAGGAGATCACCAGCGGCACGATCCGCATCGGCGATCGTGTCGTCAACGATCTTGAGCCCAAGGATCGCGACTGTGCGATGGTGTTCCAGAACTACGCCCTGTATCCGCACATGAGTGTGTTTGACAACATGGCCTACGGACTGAAGATCCGCGGTCTGCCCAAGAGCGATATCCAGAAGCGCGTCAACGATGCCGCGGCGATACTCGAACTCGAGGGCTTCCTCGGGCGCAAACCGCGTGAGCTTTCGGGCGGCCAGCGCCAGCGCGTTGCGATGGGACGCGCCATCGTGCGCGAACCCGCAGCCTTCCTGTTCGATGAACCGCTGTCGAACCTCGACGCCAAGCTACGAGTGCAGACCCGGCTCGAGATCCAGAAACTGCATCGGCGGCTCGGCACCACCAGTCTGTATGTGACACACGACCAGGTCGAGGCGATGACCCTGGCTCAGCGCATGATCGTCATGAACGCAGGGCGTGCCGAACAGGTCGGCACGCCGGATCAGGTCTACGCCCAGCCGGCGACCACCTTCGTGGCAAGCTTCATCGGTTCGCCGCCGATGAACCTGCTCGAGGGAAACATCAGCGCAGATGGCTCGACCTTCAACACGCGCGGCGATGGCCGGGTCAGCCTGGCTGCGCCCGTGCCGGCCTGGGCCGGACGTGCAGTGATACTTGGCGTGCGTCCCGAACACCTCGAGTCCGGCGGCCGTCAGATAGCGATGAAAGTTGAAACCGTCGAACGCCTCGGCGCCGAGCATCTGATCCACGGCATTGCGGCGGGCCACGCAATCATCGTTCGCACCAGTCCCGCCGAGGACCCGCCGCCGGGCAGCGAGATGGCGCTTGGCTTTGGTGCGCGCGAGACCCACTGGTTCGATCCCACCACCCGCGCGCGGATCAGCTGAGTCGCTTGCGCATGGTCGAAGCGCAGAGCTTGCTGCGACCGTGAACCGCTCTACTTGCGCGGCCTGAACTCGCAGTCGGGTTTGACGCACTCGCAGTACAGGGCCAGCGCGTGATCATGAAGGGTGAATCCACGCTCGGCGGCAACCCGGTTCTGGCGCGACTCGATCTCGCTGTCGACGAACTCCTCGACCCGGCCGCAGGTCAGGCAGACCAGGTGATCGTGATGCGGGCCCTCGTTGAGTTCGAACATCGCGCGCCCGCCTTCGAAGTGATTGCGCGCCAGCAGCCCCGCCTGCTCGAACTGGGTCAGAACCCGATACACCGTCGCCAGTCCCACGTCGATATGCTCGGCGATCAGCGCCTTGTAGACATCCTCGGCGCTCATGTGCCGAACCCCGCGCTCAGCCGTACTGCGCTGGAAGATCTCGAGCACCTTGAGCCGCGGCAGAGTCGCCTTCAGACCGATGGTCTTGAGGTCACTCGAATGCGGCGGAATGCGGTGGGTCATCTGCGAGCGGTTCTCGTCGGCGCCGTTCCCTGCCAGGCACGGCAGTGTTCCTTGCCAGATGGATCCTGCTAGGAGTCCGTTACGAAGATTCGATCAGGTCGGTAGGTATCATACGGGCTTCGTCGCGCCTGTCCCGCCCACGTATTGATGAACCGCTTCCCTGTGCCTGCCCGCCTGCGATCTTTCTTGCTCGCATTCGCCGCGGCCGCGTTGCTGGCCGGCTGTCAAACGATCTCATCGGGATTCTCGGCAATGATGTCCTGGGCACCAATGTTCATGCATCCCTACCGGCCCGATGTGCATCAGGGCAACATCATCACCAAGGAAATGGTCGATCAATTACGCATTGGCATGACGCGCGAGCAGGTTCGCTTCATGCTCGGCACGCCACTGATGACGAGCGAGTTTCACAAGGACCGGATCGACTACATCTACTACCTGAATCCACTCAAGGGGCAGGTTCAGAATCGCCGCGCGACCCTCTACTTCACGAACAACCGGCTCGAGCGCTTCACGTCGGACGAGATGCCGTCCGAAGAGCTGGCGGATGTGATGATCCTCGGGCCGAATGCCACTCGCGCGCCGCGCAAGACGGATGTCCGGCCCCAGACTCCCCAGACCGTGCCTGACCAGCAGACACCAGTGCCCGGCAGCACCGACTAGTGCGGCCCTCGCCGATGAAACTCGCGATTGCCGGCGCGACCGGGCGCATGGGCCATATGCTGATCGAAAGCGCACTGGCCGATCCAGACTTCACGCTGACCGTCGCTCTCGAACGGACCGACAGTCCTGCGCTCGGGCGCGATTGCGGCGAGTTTCTTGGGCGGACCACCGGCGTTCGCATTCAAAGTGATCTCGACCGCACTGGCCGCAGCCGAAGTGCTGATCGACTTCACGCGCCCGGAGGCAACGCGCGAGCATCTTGCCGCGTGCGCGGCGGCTGGCGTAAAGATGGTGATCGGCACCACCGGCTTCGATGAGGCCGGCAAGCGCGCCATCACCGCCGCGTCCGAACGAATTGCCATCGTGTTCGCGCCCAACATGAGCATCGGCGTCAATGTCACCCTGAAGCTGGTCGAACTGGCGGCACACCTGCTGGACACCAGCTACGACATTGAGATCATTGAAGCGCATCATCGCCATAAGGTGGACGCACCTTCGGGTACGGCGCTGAAGATGGGCGAGGTCGCGGCTGCCGCGCGCGGCGTGTCCTTCAAGGAAGCGGCGGTGCTGTCTCGTCAGGGGACCACCGGAGAGCGCAAGCCGGGATCGATCGGCTTCGCCTCCGTGCGTGGCGGCGAGATTGTCGGCGATCACACGGTGATGTTTGCGGGCGCAGGCGAGCGGATCGAGATCTCGCATCGATCCGCCAGTCGCGAGTCCTACGCGCAGGGCAGCCTGAGGGCGGCCAAGTTCCTGGCCAGACAACGCAGCGGCCTGTTCGACATGAATGACGTTCTGGATCTCAAGAGACAAATCGGGATCGAATTGATGGAGGCAAACACACTCGGGCCTGGCGCATTTCTGGGCGGAAGCGGACGGCGTGATCCGCTTCACGACGTATCTGCTGTTCGGCATGTCGATCACCAGCTGGTTCCTGATTCTGTGGAAAGCCTGGGCCTGGCTGCGCGTTCGACGCGCCTCGCACGCCATCGGCAATTTCTGGAACGCGCCGAGCATCGATGTCGCGATTGCCACCCTGAAGCCGATCGACGTCGAAGCGATCTTCGTGCCGCTCGCGACCGGCGCGTCCAACGCCGCCGCGCACCCGGCGCGCGAGAACAGTCTCGCGGCGCAGATCGATCGGTCGGAGCTGATCACGCGGGCATTGCGCCAGCGCATCAACGAGGCGGCTGGTCGGCTCGAAGGCGGGCTGGCGATTCTTGCCTCGGTCGGCAGCACGGCCCCGTTCGTCGGCCTGTTCGGCACGGTCTGGGGAATCTATCGCGCGCTGCTCAACATCGCCTCGTCCGGTCAGATCGCGATCGACAAGGTGGCAGGCCCGGTCGGCGAGGCCCTGATCATGACGGCCTTCGGCCTGGCAGTCGCGATTCCCGCGGTGCTCGCCTACAACGCACTGACGCGCGTCAATCGCGTCGTGCTGGGTCAGCTCGATGGCTTTGCGCACGACCTGCATGCGACCCTGACCATGGGTTCGCGGGTCGAGGGCTAGAACAGAGCATGCCATTCGGCGGATTCGAACGGCACGGCGGTACGTCGCAGCCGATGTCGGAGATCAATGTCACGCCGCTGGTCGATGTGATGCTGGTGCTGCTGGTGATTTTCATCATTACGGCACCGCTGCTTTCGTATGCGATCAAGCTCGACCTTCCGAACGATCCCGCGCCTGCCGCACAAACCGCGGTCGCCACGATCAAGCTCTCGATCGATGCGGACGGCAAGGTTTTCTGGGATTCCGATGCTGTCAGTGACGACGAGCTTCGCAAGCGCCTTACCGCCGCCGGCCAGCAGTCGACGGCACCCGAGCTGCATCTGCGCGCCGACAAGGCAACGCGCTATGAACGGATCGCTTTTCTCCTGTCGGCCGCTCAGCAGGCCGGGCTCGCCAAGATCGGCTTCATAACCGAACCAGCAGCAGCTCCGTCCAAACCGTGAAGACAATCTGGGCGGCGCTGGTCGCCTGGAGCGCGTGGATCAGCGCGATCGCGCCGGCGCAGGCGGCGATCACGGTGGTCGATGACAGTGGCGCTGCAGTCACGCTGGCACGACCGGCGCAGCACATCGTCAGTCTCGCTCCGCATTTGACCGAGCAATTGTTCGCCGTCGGAGCAGGCGAACTCATCGTCGGCACTACCGAGTTCTCCGACTACCCTGCAGCGGCGCAATCCATTCCGCGCGTCGCGCGCGCCCATAGCGTCGATCTCGAACGACTGGCCGCACTGAAGCCGGATCTCGTCGTACTGTGGGGCAGTGGCTTTCCGCCCGCGACGGCGGAAGCGATTCGCCGGCTTGGCGTATCACTGTTCATCAGCGAGCCGCGATCGCTCGACGATATTGCAACTTCGCTGGAGCGCCTCGCCACCCTGAGCGGTCGCGACGGCAAGGCCGCTGCCGCGGAATATCGAGGCAAGATCGACGCCTTGCGCATTTCGTACTCCGGCCGGCCGCCGGTGCGCGTCTTCTATCAGATCTGGGCCAACCCGCTGATGACCCTGTCTGGCAAGCATGTGATCAGCGAGGCCATCACGCTCTGCGGTGGCCGCAACATCTTCGCCGACCTCAGCCCGCTCGCGCCCCAGATATCGACCGAAGCGGTATTGGCCGCCAACCCGGAAATCATCATCACGGCCGAACCCGACGGCCGCGCTTCCGGTGCGCTCGATGAATGGAAGCGCTTCACCACCCTGACCGCGGTTGAGCGAAAGCAACTCGTGACTCTCGACGCCAACCGCATCAACCGGCATGGTCCGCGCCTGGCAGACGAGGTTGCAGCGCTTTGCCTCGCGATCGATGGTGCGCGGCGTGGTCGATGACCGCGTGTCAGTTCAGTGAATCACTCCTAGCGCACGCCCGCTGGATCGCCGGGCAAACCCTGGCAGTCGACGGCGGCCAGCTGCTCGGTGCTTGACCTGAATTCAACGGTCGGCCCTTCTTGAACGCTCGTCCTTTGCAGATCGTGCGGCCACTTCCGTCCGCCGCACGGGTACCGACCGCGCCCGCTCTATTTCGCGTCCGCAAGCTGCTTCAGCGTAAACGTATAGCTCACGTTGTTGAGCGGCTTGTGGCAGGCAAGGCACTCGGCCTGATTCACTCCGGTCCTCTGCTGCTTGTCGGTGGTGAAAACTGCGTAGTTCCAGTCCTCGTTGCGCAGCATTTCCGGAAAGTCCTTGCCCCAACCCGCTTCCCGAGCCATCGCCGTGTAGAGAAGCAACTTGTCCGGCACAAAGAAACCGTCGCTGCCCATCACCGGCTTCTTGTCCGCATCGAGCTTCGCCGAGTAGACCTCGGCGAGCAGCACCGATCCGTCGGGCAGCGACTTGCCGGCCTTCGCTGCCTGCACCGCAGCCCTGTTGGCAAAGTAGTAGCGCACCTGATTGGTCGCTGGAAAATTGATCGTGTAGTACCTTGTGAACGTGTCCTGGTAACCCTCGGGAAACTTCACGCGGGTCATCGCCACATTCGGCAGCAAAGCGGACCTGACACCGGTCTCGGCACCGGGCTGCGCGGCAAAATAGGCGGCGACGTTGGCAATTTCGTCGGCAGAAAGCTGTGCCGCGATCGCGCTCATGATAGGGCTCTTGCGGGTGCCGTCCTTCAGCGCCTTCAGTTGCGCCTCGAGATAGGCCGCCCGCTGCGCCGCCAGGTTGGGAATCGAATCGCTCACGCTCACGCCGGTCGGACCGTGGCACGCTGCGCACACTGTGGCGACCTTCGCCTTGCCGGCCTCAATATCGGCGGACAGTGCAACCGGCGCGATGAGCAGCAGGAAGGACACTCCAAGCACTTTGATCATGAGGACCCTCCTAGGGTGACTGGTTGGTCGCGGCTGGAACAGCGTACGGCTTTGTCGGGTGCGACAACAGCTCCTCGGCGCGGATCTTTCCCGTTCGGTCGCACGTTTCGACGCGAAGCTTTGATGCACACCATTACGCTTCAATCTGGTTCGAGGGGCACGTTCAGCAGGGTACCCGGCGCCACGATGCCGCCGCGGTCGCCGACGGTGATCGTGCCGTAGCGAGCGGCGAACGCCGGCGGCAGCTCGCGTGCTCCCGGGCACGCGAGCCACAGACGCAGCAGGTGCCGGCGGCGCGAAGGCTCGGGCCAGTCTACAAAGGCGGTACGGTCGTGCAACAGCGCGTGGTTGTGGACGAACTGGATGTCGCCAGGCGCCAGGCGCATAGTCAGATGCAGTTGCGGGTCATTGGCGAGCGCATCGAATAGATCCAATGCCTCGATGTCTTCGCAAGTCAGCCGGGGCGCGTCGGCAAAGCGCTGAGCACTGTCGATGTACTGCCTCTGATAGAACACCGTCAGTTCGCCTGCGTGCCAACTGAAAACCGGTAGCTCGAACCACGGTTGCATGCCGGCCGGCACTTCGCCGCGCCGGTCGTGTGCCATCGGGCGCAGCAGGCGCGCGAGCAGGTCCGGGCGTCTCGCGCGCATCTCGTTGAAGATCGTCGCGGCGCTGACGAGCAGCGAGTCGCCGCCAGCTTTCGCTTCACGCAGGCACAACAGGCCGACGACGTCGCAGGAGTCGGTGTGAAACGTCTGCCGCTCGCGTGTCTGGTAGATGCGGACGTTGGGGTCGCTGCTAGCCAGTCCCAGATCGCAGACGTGGCCGAGCAGATGTCCCTTGGCGTTCTGCGATCGCGCGCGTCCAAGATGCGCTCCAAGGCCGATGAAGAGCGTCGCTGCCTCGCCGCGACTGAAACGCTCGATCGGCAGGCCGCGCAACAGGACGAAACCACGCCCATGCAACAACTCTTCGCGCAGCGTCGCGAGCCGGGGAGCGAGCGTCGGCAGCGGAAATTCAACCTCGGTGATTCGGGCCAGGTCGAGGTCGTTTGCGAGGACCGTGCCAGTCGCGCGCGTCAACTCATCGATGCTCTGCGGCGCGAGCTTGACGATCCACTCATCCGAGGCCGCGAGTTGCGGGCCACGCCAGGCCGATGCACCTACTTGCTCCGGCGGCAGCCCGCGCATGTCCAGACTCGAAATCATCCCGAATATGCTGCATGACTCTGGGTTCCAGGTCTCCCGCGCCAAGCCTGGGATTTCAGCTCGGCATTGGTTCCCGCACGCGCAACCGCCGGTTCGGATCAAGCGTTCAGTCGCTCCAGCATCTGCCCGCCGCCAAAGCTTGTCTGTTGCGGAGACAATCCGCCAGCGCAACACGCGCACCGCGCAGTACTTGAACTCGGGAATTTTCGCGAACGGATCGAGTGCCGCGTTGGTCAGCTTGTTGATCGCCGCCTCGTAGTAACAGAACGGCACGAACACCGCGCCGCGCGGCGTGCCATCGTCGGCCCTGGCGAACAGCGACACCGTGCCGCGGCGCGACTCGATCGTCACTACCTCACCTGGTTTGATGCCCATCGCCGTAAGGTCGAGCGGGTGGAGCAGCGCGGTGGGTTCCGGCTCGAGCGCATCGAGCACCGTGGTCCGGCGCGTCATGCTGCCGGTATGCCAGTGCTCGAGCTGGCGGCCGGTGATGAGCACCAGCGGATAGTCGTGGTCGGGCCGCTCGTGCGGCGGGAATGATGTCGGCCGGAACGAAGCGCCCCTTGCCACCCTCGCGCGGAAAGTCCTCGATGAACACCACCGGATCCCCCGGGTCGCCTTCCTTCACGCAGGGATAGGTCACCGCGGATTCGCGCTCCAGCCGCTCCCAGGTGATGCCGCCGATGCTGGGCATGGTGTGGCGCATCTCGTCGAACACCGCTGAGACATGCGGATAGTTCCAGCCGCACCCGAGCCGGTTGGCGATCTGCTCGATGATCCATAGGTCCTGCCGCGCATCGCCGGGCGGATCGAGCGCCTGTCGGCCGAGCTGCACCAGCCGGTCGGTGTTCGTGAACGTGCCGGTCTTTTCCGGAAAGGCGCCGGCCGGCAGGATCACATCGGCGAGGTAAGCGGTCTCGGTCAGGAAAATGTCCTGCACCACGAGGTGCTCCAAGGCGGCGAGCGCCTCGCGCGCATGGTTGGCGTCCGGGTCCGACATGGCCGGGTTCTCGCCCATGATGTACATGCCGCGGATCTCGCCACGCTTGGCGGCATGCATGACCTCGACTACGGTCAGCCCCGGCTTGTCGTCGAGCGTGCCCGGAGCCATCTTCCAGGCCTGCTCGAAGCGCGCCCGCGCGGCGGCGTCGGTGACGCGCTGGTAGTCGGGATACATCATCGGTATCAGGCCGGCGTCGGATGCGCCCTGCACGTTGTTCTGTCCGCGCAGCGGATGCAGGCCGGTGCCAGGGCGACCGATCTGGCCGGTCATCAACGACAGCGCGATCAGGCAGCGCGCGTTGTCGGTGCCGTGCACGTGCTGGCTGATGCCCATGCCCCAGAGGATCATCGACGCCCTGGAGGTGGCGAAAAGGCGCGCCACGTAACGCAGCGTCTCAGCGTCGACACCGCAGATCGGCGCCATCGCCTCGGGCGTGTAGCCCTCGACGTTCTTGCGCAGTTCGTCGTAGCCGATCGTGCGGCTGACGACAAAGGCCTCGTCGACCAGACCCTCAGTGACGATGACGTTCATCATCGCGTTGAGCATCGCCACGTCGGTGTCGGCCGCAAACTGCAGGAAACGGTGCGCAATGCGCGAGAGGTCGGAGCGGCGCGGATCGGCCACGATCAGCTTGGTGCCATTTTTGACGGCGTTCTTGATCCAGGTGGCCGCCACCGGGTGATTCACCGTCGGGTTGGCACCGATCAGCAACACCACTTCGGCCCTGGTCACGTCCATCACGGGGTTGCTCACCGCGCCCGAGCCGATGCCCTCGAGCAGCGCGACCACCGACGATGCGTGGCACAGCCGCGTGCAGTGGTCGACGTTGTTGCTGCCGAACCCAGTGCGCACGAGCTTCTGGAACAGGTACGCCTCTTCGTTGCTGCCCTTGGCCGAGCCGAATCCGGCGAGCGATTTCCTGCCGTGCGCGTCGCGGATCGCCTTCAGTTTTCCGCCGGCGAACTCGAGCGCCTCCTCCCAGCTCGCCTCGCGGAACACGTCCATCACGTGATCCGGGTCCATCACGAAGTCGCCGCGCTTGGGTGGCGCGTCGGCTCGGCGAATCAGGGGCCGGGTGAGCCGCTGTGGATGGTGGGCGTAGTCGAAACCGTAGCGACCCTTCACGCACAGGCGGCCCTGGTTGGCGGGGCCATTGCGACCCTCGACGAACAGGATCGTGTTGTCCTTGACGTGGTAGGTGAGCTGGCAGCCGACACCGCAGTACGGGCACACGGAGGCGACCTGCTTGTCGGGCACGGTCAGCGCCACGTCGCGTGCGGGCATGAGTGCGCCGGTCGGGCAGGCCTGCACGCACTCGCCACAGGCGACACAGGTGGAGCCTCCCATCGGGTCGTCCATGTCGAACACGATCTTCGCGTGCTCGCCGCGGAACGCCAGTCCGATCACGTCATTGACCTGCTCGTCGCGACAGGCACGCAGGCAGCGTGTGCACTGGATGCAGGCGTCGAGATTGACGGCGATCGCCGGATGCGACAGGTCCTGCGCCGGCTGCGCGCGCGATTCGAAGCGCGGCTTGCCGATGTCCAGCTTCGCCGCCCAGTGGTCAAGTTCGCTCGCGCGCGTGTAGGCGGTCTCGGGCATGTCGGCCAGCAGCAGCTCGAGCACGAGTTTCTGCGACTTGAGCGCGCGTTCGCTGTTGGTCACGACCTGCATGCCCGCGGTGGGCGTGCGGCAGCACGACGGCGCCAGCACGCGTTCGCCGCTGATTTCGACCATACACGCGCGGCAGTTGCCAACGGGTTCGAGCGCGGACGAGTAGCACAGGTGCGGGATCTCCACCCCTTCACGCCGGGCGATCTCGATCAGCAATTCGTCCGCGCGGCCACTGACCTCGCGATCGTTGAGCTTGAAGTTCACGATCGGCGCATCGAGCATCGCAGCTTCCTTGCGGGTGATCGCGTTCATGCTTTCTCCAAACCCAACTCGTGCGGGAAATACCTGATTACACAGTCGACCGGATTCGGCGCAGCCTGCCCCAGGCCGCAGATCGACGCGTCGCGCATCACGGTCGACAGATCTGCCAGCAGCGGCAGGTCCCATTTCGGCTCGGCCATCAGCGCTGACGCCTTGGCCGTGCCGTTGCGACAGGGGGTGCACTGGCCGCAGGACTCATCCTGGAAGAAGCGCATCAGGTTGCGCGCCGCGTCCACCGCGGTGTCCTTGTCGGACAGCACGATCACCGCGGCCGAACCGATGAAGCAGCCGTAGGGCTGCAGCGTGTCGAAGTCCAGCGCGATGTCGCCCATCGACGCTGGCAGGATGCCGCCCGAAGCACCGCCCGGCAGATAGCCGTAGAAGGCGTGACCCTCGAGCATGCCGCCGCAGTGCTCCTCGATCAGTTCGCGCATCGTGATGCCGGCAGGCGTCAGCTTGACGCCGGGCTCCTTGACTCGCCCCGACACCGAGAACGATCGAAGCCCCTTGCGGTCATGGCGTCCGTGCGAGGCAAACCACGCGCCCCCCTTCTCAAGGATCTCGCGTACCCAGTACAGCGTCTCGAAGTTGTGCTCGAGCGTGGGCCGGCCGAACAGCCCAACTTGCGCGACATACGGCGGGCGCAGCCGCGGCATGCCGCGCTTGCCTTCGATCGATTCGATCATCGCCGACTCTTCGCCGCAGATGTAGGCGCCGGCGCCGCGCCGCAGAATGATCTCGGGCATGCCGGGGTATGGCGGATCCGCGCGCAGCCGGGCCAGTTCGCCTTCGAGCATCGTGCGGCAGCCGTGGTACTCGTCGCGCAGGTAGATGTAGATGCGAGCGATGCCCACGGCCCAGGCCGCAATCAACATGCCCTCGAGAAACCGGTGCGGATCGCGCTCGAGGTAGACCCGGTCCTTGAACGTGCCGGGCTCACCCTCGTCGATATTCACGGCAAGAAGCCGCGGCGCAACTTCGTTGCGCACGATCCGCCACTTGCGACCGGCCGGAAAACCTGCGCCGCCAAGACCGCGCAGGCCGGAGTCTTCCATGGTCTTGATGACGGTCTCGACATCGTGCTCGCCGGCAATGCACTGCTTGAGCAGCGCGTAGCCGCCTTCGGACTTGTAGGCCGCGAAGTCGATGAAACCCTTGGGTACATGCTTCGTCTGCCCGGCATTGACTGCAGCCAGGACGGATTCGCAGGTCGCATGCGCCACAGGATGCTGGCCCACCGCGACGGCGGGCGCCTGTTCGCACCGGCCGATGCAGGGTGCAGTCATCACGCGCACGTTCTTGCCGAGCATCGCTGGCAGGCGGTCGAGCAGGTCCCGCGCGCCGGCCATCTCGCACGACAGGCTGTCGCACACGCGCACGGTCAGTGCCGGCGGGGGTACATCGCCTTCCTTGACGATGTCGAAGTGGTGATAGAACGAGGCCACTTCGTAGACCTCGGTCTGCGCCAGGCCCATCTCCTGCGCCAATGCGGCCAAGTGAGCGGCCGACAGATGGCCGAAGCGGTCCTGCACGCGGTGCAGGTATTCGATCAGCAGGTCGCGCTCGCGCGACGCATCGCCTAGCAGCGCACGCACCTCCTCGAGCGCCTCGGGGTCCACCCGCCGTCCCTTGGGAGCCTCGCGCTTGCGCTTGCGCGTGGCCTCCTGCGGCGCGATGGGGATCGTTCGCTGATTCATTCCCGACCCTCGTTCACAAACGCCGCCTTTGATGCGCACGCCGCAGCCAGCCCTTGGCCGCGGCGGCGCCGGCTGGGGCTTGCGGCGGACCGCCGAAGCAGACAGCCGTTTCGATCAGGCCGGGTTTCGATTGGCATGCAGCTTGGCATCGATCAGCGCCACGGTTTCGTCGACTGCCGAATGGCGCAGGCCGTGCGCGGCGGCAATTGTCTGTACCAGCAGATCGACCCGCTCGACATGGGCAGCGCCTCCGTAAACCGCACGCGCCACCGACGACGGATTGATCAGGCCGCGCGCCGCGACGGCATACTTGTCAAACGGCACGAGGTCCGCGTCCTTGGCTCCAAGTGTCCTGCACAGTTCGTAGGTCCACTCATAGACCTGGCGCGCGATGTCAGGTTCGCCATGCACCGCGCGTTCGATCGAGCGGATTCCATCCGCGTGGACGCAGCGGTAGTTACCCGCCATCAGCATGCTCCACTTGGCCAGCGGTACGAATACCGAGTCGTGCACCTTGAGCCGGACCGGCATCTGCAGCGGCCCGCCGCCTGCGTCGTAGCGGGAGTTGTCGATGTCGGCCTCGATCTGCCTAAGCATCGCTGTCGGCTCCGCTGCGCCGAACGGTGCGCTCTTGAAGTTGGATGGCAGCCGAACCTGCAGCACATTGGCCGGCTCATCGGCAGGCCTGAAGGCCTGCGGATCAGGGCTGCACAGGGCCATCAGCGCCGGATCGAAACCGTCCCATACCGCCGGCTCGGTGTAGCACTTGCGACACTCTTGCTTCGGCACGCCGGCAATGCGCTCGAGGTAGGGCAGCGGCGGCATGTTCATCAGCGACAGGCAAGGTACCGCGGCTGCACCGATCGCTCGCATCAGCGTTCGCATTTCGGGCGCGGCGTACTGCGGCTCTTGCATCGCCAGCACCACCAGATCGAAGTCGGCCGGGTTCACTTCGTGCGGGCCTGCCGCCGACAGGCGGCCAGGCATGCGCCGCGAGTCGATTTCAAACAGGGCGCTGAAGCCCTTGACGGTAATTCGCGTGCGGATCCCTTCGCGATTGATCAGCGCGGCGTTCGTGGGACGGCAAACGAGGCACACGACATGCCCGGCCATCAGCAGCTTGGAAGCGAGCAGAGAGCCGTATGAAGCGCCGAGGATCAGAACATTGAACGGCATGGCCTTGGCGCTTCCTGGTACGACATTGACGAACCCGCTGCTACAGCAGCCCGGCCCCGCGCGCCCACTGGTACTTTGCCGCCAGCACCGCAACCGGAATCTCGGTCGAATAGGCATAGGCCGGAATGCCGTGCTCGTACAGGTACTGCGCGGCCTCCTCGACCTGCACGTCGCCGGCGAGCGACGCGACCATCGGCTTTTCGATTCCCTTGGCGCGCATTTCCTCGCGCGCCTCGACCATGATCTTCGCGAACACCATCGGCGGCGTGATGATGGTGTGCCAGTAGCCGAGGATCAGCGCGTGGATGCGCGCGTCCGACAGCCCGAGCAGCACCGTGTTCTTGTAGGTCTGCGGCGGCTCGCCGCCGGTGATGTCGACCGGGTTGCCGGCGGCGCCGAATGGCGGGATGAACTTGCGGAATGCCTGCGTCGAGATCGGCCGGCATCGGCATCAGCTTCAGCCCGTTGTCGACGCAGGCGTCGGACAGCAGCACGCCCGAGCCGCCGGCGCCGGTGATGATGACGATGTTCTCGCCCTTGGGCGTCGGTAGCACCGGTATGCCGCGCGCGAAGTCGAGCAGGTCGCGCAGCGACTCGGGCGCGGATCACGCCCGACTGGCGCAGCACGTCGTCGTAGATCTTGTCGTTGCCTGCGAGCGCGCCGGTGTGCGAGCTCGCCGCCTTGGCCCCGGCGGCGGTGCGACCCGCCTTGAGCATGATCACGGGCTTCTTCTTCGAAACGCGCTTGGCGACTTCGGCAAAGGCGCGGCCGTCCTTCAGGTCCTCGCAGTGCTGGGCGATGACGCTCGTATTCGGGTCCTGCTCGAAGAACAGCAGCAGGTCGTCCTCGTCGATGTCGGACTTGTTGCCGAGGCCGACGATCGCCGACACGCCCATCTTGGCCGAGCGCGAGAAGCCGATGATCGCCATGCCGATGCCGCCCGACTGCGACGACAGCGCGGCCGATCCCTTGACGTCGTACGCGGTGCAGAACGTGGCGCACAGGTTGGCCGGCGTGTAGTAGAAGCCGTAGATGTTCGGCCCCATCAGGCGGATGTTGTACTTGCGGCCGATCTCGACCAGCTCGGCCTGCATCTCGTGCTGGCCGGTCTCGGCGAAACCCGAGGGGATCAGCACCGCGCCCGCAATCTTCTTCTCGCCGCATTCGATCAGCGCGCCGGCGACGAACTTGGCTGGGATCGCGAATACCGCGGCGTCGATCTCGCCCGGCACGTCCTTCACGCTCTTGTAGGCCTTGTAGCCCATGATCTCGGCGGCCTTCGGGTGGATCGGGTGATCTGGCCCTTGTAGCCGCCGTTGATCAGGTTCTTCATCACCGAGTTGCCGATCTTGCCGGTCTCGTCCGACGCGCCGATCACCGCCACCGCCTTCGGCTGCATGATGCGGTTCATCGACTTCACGACCTCGGCCTCGGGCGGGCGATAGCGCGGCGGCTTGGCTGCGAAGTCGACGACGATCCGCACGTCGGCAGCGGTCGCGCCTGCCTTGGTCGCGAACACCGGGTTCAGGTCCATCTCGGAGATTTCCGGAAAGTCGCTGACCAGCTCGCTGACGCCGACGATCAGCTCGGCCAGCGCCTCGCGGTTCACCGCCTCGCCGCCGCGCACGCCCTTCAGCATCTCGGCGGCCTGGATGCCGTCGAGCATCGACAGCGCGTCGGCCTGTCGTCGCCGGTGCGAGGCGGAAAGTGATGTCCTTGAGCACTTCGACGAGCACGCCGCCGAGGCCGAATGCGACCAGCTTGCCGAAGCTGCCGTCGGTGACCGCGCCGACGATGACCTCCTGGCCGCCCTTGAGCATCTGCTGCACCTGCACGCCGACGATTCGGGCGTCGGCCTTGTAGCGCTTCGCGTTCGCGAGGATGGTTTCATAGGCCTTCACGGCTTCGTCGGCGCTCATCACACCGACGATCACGCCGCCCGCCTCGGTCTTGTGCAGGATGTCGGGTGAGACGATCTTCAGCACCACTGGGAAACCCATGCCGGCGGCCAGCTTGCCGGCTTCGGCGGCGCTGCCCGCGACCCCTTCGCGCGGCACCGCGATGCCGTAGGCGTCGCAGACCTGTTTGCCCTCGGGCGCAGTGAGCGAATCGCGGCCGGCGGCGCGCACGGCGTCGAGAATCTGGCGGACCTTGGCTTTTTCTTTGTTCATGCTGTCCTCTGTGCCGTCCTCTGGTAGGTGCCGCGAGCCGGCGGCAGCTCGGTCAGTGTGAATGCGTGCGGCGTCTGTAGTCGTCAAATCGGGCGTCAGATCGCCTTGGCTTCGCGCAGCGCGGTGATGTCGCCCTGCGAGTAGCCGAGTTGTTTCAGCACCTCCTCGGTGTGCTCGCCGAGCAACGGCGAGCGCGTGACCTCGGTGGCGCTGTCCGACATCTTGATCGGGTTACCCACGCTGAAGTACTTGCCGCGCTTGGGGTGGTCGACTTCGACCACGGTACCGGTGGCGCGCAGCGAGGGCTCCTCGAGGATCTCTTTCATCGACAGAATCGGCCCGCACGGGATGTCGTGCTTGTTGAGGATGTCCATCGCATCGAACTTGGTCTTGGTCATCGTCCACTTCTCGATCTCGCCGAAGATCTCCATGAGATGCGGCAGGCGCGCCTTCGGCGTGGCGTACCGCGGGTCGGTCAGCCATTCCGGCCTGCCGATCACCTCGCAGATGTCCTTCCAGACCGGCGCCTGCGTGATGAAGTAGATATACGCGTTGGGGTCGGTCTCCCAGCCCTTGCACTTGAGGATCCATCCGGGCTGGCCGCCGCCCGACGCGTTGCCGGCGCGCGGCACAGCTTCGAGGAATTTGCCATTCGGGTACTGCGGATATTCTTCCATCACCTTCGTGCGGTCGAGGCGCTGCTGGTCGCGCAGCTTGACGCGACACAGGTTGAGCACGCCGTCCTGCATCGCCGCCAGGACCTTCTGTCCGCGGCCCGTGGTCTTGCGCTGGTACAGCGCGGCGACGATGCCAAGCGCAAGATGCAGGCCGGTGCCCGAGTCGCCGATCTGCGCGCCGGTGACCAGCGGCGGACCGTCGTCGAAGCCGGTGGTCGACGCGGAACCGCCGGCACATTGCGCGACGTTTTCGTAGACCTTGCAATCTTCGTACGGCCCGGGTCCGAATCCCTTGACCGACGCGACGATCATCTTCGGATTGAGCTCCTGGATGCGCTCCCACGTGAAGCCCATGCGGTCGAGCGCGCCGGGGGCGAAATTCTCCACCAGCACGTCGCATTTCTTCACCAGTGCTTCCAGCACTTCCTTGCCCTTGGGGTTCTTGGCGTCGACGGTGATCGAGCGCTTGTTGTGGTTCAGCATCGTGAAGTAGAGGCTGTCGACGCCGGGGATGTCGCGCAGCTGGCCGCGCGTGATGTCGCCCTCGCCCGCGCGCTCGACCTTGATCACGTCGGCGCCCAGCCACGCGAGGAGCTGCGTGCACGTCGGGCCCGACTGCACGTGGGTGAAATCGAGGATGCGAACGCCGTCGAGAGCTTTGCTCATGGGATCTTTCTGATCTCGCTGGATAGGGTTGCGGGAAAAACCTGCCTGGCCGCACTCACTTCTTCTTCGCGCTTTGCGGGTTCAGGCTCGTGATGCGGCCGCTCTCGGTGCCGGCGGTTTCGTCGATCACGGCGTTGATGAGCGTCGGCCGGCGCGAGGCGATGGCCTCGATCATGGCACTGCGAAGCTGCTCCGGCGTTGCGGCGTGAACACCCTTGCCGCCGAAGGCCTCCACAATCAGCTCGTAGCGCGCGTTTTTCACGAACACCGTCGGCGCCACATCAGGCCCGCCGGCCGGGTTCTTGTCGGTGCCGGCGTACACACCGTTGTTGTTGAACACGATCACACACACCGGAAGCTTGTAGCGGCAGATCGTCTCGACCTCCATGCCGGAGAAGCCGAATGCGCTGTCTCCTTCAATCGCGATCACCTGCTGGCCGGTGCTCACCGCGGCGCCGACGGCAAAGCCCATGCCGATGCCCATGATGCCCCAGGTGCCGCAATCCAGCCGTTTGCGCGGCTCGAACATGTCGACAATGGAGCGCGCGAAGTCCAGCGTGTTCGCGCCTTCGTTCACGACGATCATGTCCGGGTGCGCCTTTACCTGCTCGCGGATAACGTTCAGCGCGCTGTGGAAGTTCATCGGCGACGGGTTCAGCGCCAGGGTCGCAGCCATCTTCGACAGATTCTTGTCCTTGCGTTCGGCGATGGCGCCGGTCCAGTCGGCGGGTGGCTTGGCCCAGTTCGACCCCATCCCGGCCAGCAGCGCCGAGACGCACGAGCCGATGTCGCCGATCAGCGGCGCGGCAATCGCCACATTGCTGTCGATCTCGGTCGGGGCGATGTCGATCTGGATGAACTGCTTCGGATTCGGTGCGCCCCAGGTCTTGCCCTTGCCGTGCGAAAGCAGCCAGTTCAGACGCGCGCCGACCAGCATCACGACATCGGCCTGGTCCAGCACATAGGAGCGCGCTGCGGACGCGGACTGCTCATGGTTGTCCGGCAACAGGCCCTTGGCCATCGACATCGGCAGATACGGGATGCCCGATTTCTCGACGAGGGCGCGGATATCGGCGTCGGCCTGCGCGTAAGCCGCGCCCTTGCCGAGCAATATCAACGGCCGCTTCGCGTTCTTGAGAACATCGAGCGCACGCTTTACGGCGTCAGGTGCCGGAATCTGGCGCGGCGCCGCGTCCACGACCTTCACTAGCGACTGCTTGCCGATCGCTGCGTCGATCGTCTGACCGAACAGCTTGGCTGGCAGGTCGAGGTACACGCCGCCGGGACGACCGGACAGCGCCGAGCGGATTGCGCGCGCGATGCCGATGCCGATATCCTGCGCATGGAGCACACGAAACGCCGCCTTGCAAAATGGTTTGGCGGCGTTCAGCTGGTCCATCTCCTCGTAGTCGCCCTGGGCCAGATCGACGATCTCGCGCTCCGACGAGCCGCTGATCAGGATCATCGGGAAGCAGTTCACCGTCGCATTCGCCAACGCCGTCAGACCGTTCAGGAAGCCTGGCGCCGAAACGGTGAGGCAGATGCCGGGTTGTTTCGTCAGAAAGCCCACCGCGGCCGCTGCGTTGCCCGCGTGCTGCTCGTGGCGAAACGAAATCACGCGCATGCCTTCGGCCTGCATCTTGCGGGTCAGATCGGTGATCGGTATGCCGGGCAGGCCGAAAACGGTGCTGATGCCATTGAGTTTGAGCGCATCGATGACGAGGTGAAACCCATCGGTCAGTGCTGCAGTTTGCACGTCGATGCTCATGTCGGTGCTCATGTCGATAGGTCCTTCCGCGGCGCCCCATTTGGCGAAACGGGCGCGGCGGCAATGGGTGAAGTCGGGTCGGACCTATCATAGGAAGCCTCGCGTCGATTCACCGTTGACCGAGGTCAAGTTCTGGAATCTGAAACGAATGCGGACGCGGTACCGTTGCTTGAACCCTCGATGCCCTCAATTTCCCTGGAGCAGCATGCTGAGCGCAACATCATTCGCGTTCAGCTGAAACAAAACGTCGTTCTCAAGGAGATGACTGACGCCGAGCGCAATGCGCTGGAGCGCCACCTGGTCATTGTCGATTGCGCCAAGGGCGACTACCTGCTGCACCAGGGCGTGCACGACATGGAGCAATACTTCGTGCTCGACGGCATCTTGAAGCGCGTCGTGACCAGTGCCGATGCGAAGGAACTCATCCTGCGATTTGCGGTGGATGGCGACATGGAGACCAGCTATGCCGCCTGGCGGCTGAATACGCCCACGCCCTACAGCATCATGTGCGTGACCAAGGCCAGGGTAGCCATGCTGCCGATGCCCACCTGGGTCACATTCCTGGACCAGCATTCAAGGTTCAAGACGGAATTCGAATACCAGGTGATGCGCCTGATGAGCGAAATCATGGCGCACACCATCACGCTGCACCTGCTCGACGGGCCCGGGCGCGTGCGCCGATTCGAGCGCAAGCACCCCGAACTCGTCGAGCGAATACCGAAGAAGGAACTGGCGGCGTACCTGAACCTGTCGGCCGAAACGCTGAGTCGGCTGAAGCAGCGCGGCAAGATCTAGTGGCCTGCAACAGTCGATTCAGGACCTGTTCACGCCAGGCTTCAGGCTCGCGCGGACGGGAACAGTCGCGAAGTGGCCATCACGCGCAGCTGGTTGTCGATGTCCGTCACGCCCGGCACCGCCGCCGCGACCTGCGCCGTTGCAGCCAGTTCTTCGGCGGTGACCACAATGCCGCGCAACGTGACGTGACTTGCGGTGCTGTCGATCGTGATGCTGACGTCGCGCGTGCGCTCGTCGGATTTCAGTGCCGCGCGCACGCGCGCCTGCAGCGCCAGACCCTGCAGCAGCGCTCGCGACGCGGCAGTTTCGGAAAATTCGGGCCGCGCCACCAGCGTACGGATCTGCTGCACGCAGCCGTCGACCGAGATCCGCTCGGTGTTCAGCACCAGGTCGTACAGCAGCGGATCGCCCCAGGTCACACCGAACTGCGCATGCATCCGCGATGCGTGAGCCTGGTCGCTGCGCCGGATTTCGCTGGCAGCCAGATCGGCATCATCGGTATCCAGGTGCGTCATCAGCCACTCGACGCGTCTGGCAAGGGGCCGCGTGACGCGTACGCACACCACATGCGGCACTGGTCGCAACAGGCAGGTTGCACCCCAGCCGCGCAGTACCACGTTGCCGCGCGCCGCGATTTCGAGCACCTCTTCGGCCGTGTAGATCGCCATGCTTTCGCGGTCTGCCGTCAGCCGCTCGATGGCACCGGCCTTGCCCTCCCGCAGCCGTGTGATCAGACTCCGCGACACCAGCATCTTGCTGGCCACGTGGTCGACCACCTCGTGCCGCATCGTCGCCAGACCGAGTTCCCGAGCCAGCGTTTCGGCCACGTCCTTGGCCAGCGAACCCATTTCCTGGGTCAGTGCGACGACAGGCATTTCAACGTCCTCCGGTCATAGGCACGCAGCAGGCTAGGCGACCTTCGGCGAGCGAATTGCTCCCAGCGCTTTCGAGATCAACGGCCAGAACAGCATAAGAAACGCCAGAGTCGTGATCGAGCCTACCAGGGGATTGGCCCACATGATCCTCAGATCGCCCTGCGACATCAGCATGGACTGGCGGAACGAGTCCTCTGCCCTGTCGCCGAGCACCAGGGCCAGCACCAGCGGCGCCAACGGATAGTCCAGTTTCTTGAACACATAGCCGATGACGCCGAAGCCGAGCATGAACCAGACGTCGAGCATCGCGCTGTGCACCGTGTAGGCGCCGATCGCGCAGATGACGATGATGATGGGCGCGATGATCGAGAACGGAATTCGCAGGATCGACGCGAACAGCGGCACCGTGGTCAGCACGACGATTAGGCCGACGATATTGCCCAGGTACATGCTGGCGATCAGGCCCCAGACGAAATCCTTCTGCTCGATGAACAGCAGTGGCCCAGGCTGAAGGCCCCAGATCAGGAGCCCCCCAAGCAGCACCGCGGCAGTGGGAGAGCCGGGAATCCCGAGCGCCAGCATTGGCAGCAGCGCGGCGGTGCCGGCTGCATGGGCAGCCGTCTCCGGCGCCACCACCCCCTCGATCTCGCCGGTGCCGAACTTCGATCCGTTTTTCGAGAACTTCTTCGCCAGACCGTAGCTCATGAAGGACGCCGGAGTCGCACCTCCCGGCGTGATGCCCATCCAGATGCCGACCAGTGAACTGCGCAGCAAGGTGACCCAGTATTTTGGCAACTCTTTCCAGGTCTCCCAGACGACCTTGCGGTTGATGCGCGCCGACTTGCCGGAAAAGCTCAAGCCCTCTTCCATCGACAGCAGGATCTCGCCTATTCCGAACAGCCCGATGACGGCGATCAGGAAGTCGAATCCGCGCATCAGCTCGTGCTGACCGAAAGTCAGGCGCAACTGCCCGGTGACCGTGTCCAGGCCTACCGCCGCCAGCGCGAAGCCCAAGGCCATCGAGACCAGGATCTTGAATGGCGAACCCTTGCCCATGCCGACGAAACTGCAAAACGTCAGCAGGTAAACCGAGAAGAACTCAGGCGCGCCGAACTTGAGCGCGAACCGCGCCACCAGCGGCGCCAGGAAGGTGATCATCAACACGGCCACGAGTGCGCCGACGAACGATGATGTGAAGGCCCCCGTCAGTGCCTGGCCGGCCTGGCCTTTCTGGGCGAGCGGGTAGCCGTCAAACGTCGTGGCGACCGACCAGGGTTCACCGGGAATGTTGAACAGGATCGAGGTGATGGCGCCACCGAACAAGGCGCCCCAGTAGATGCAGGAGAGCATCACGATGGCCGAGGTTGGTGACATCGTGAACGTCAACGGCAGCAGAATTGCCACGCCGTTGGCGCCGCCCAGTCCCGGCAGCACGCCGATCAGCACGCCGAGCACGATTCCTACAAACATCAGGGCAAAGTTCGTCGGCGTCAGTACGACGCTGAACCCCTGCATCAACGAACCAAATTCTTCCATCTAATCGAGCTCCGGGATGGGCCTACAACACTGCGGCAAGCCTCTGGCTATCCGCACAGGGGTGTCAGTAACCGAGAAAGCGCAGCGGCTCGAGCATGCCCTTGTACAGCGGCACCTTGAACCAGACTTCAAACAATAAGAAGAGGGACGCGCACACGATGCTGGCCAGCAGCACGCTCTTTACGGGCGGGTACTTGCCCAGCACGATCATGAACAGCGCAATGTAGATCGCCGAGGCCACGTACAGGCCAAGAAAGACGCAGCACAACACATACACAAGGGCCGGCACCACCACCGACAGCACGCGCACGAGCTGAACACGATTGACGAACGGTTTCGCATCGCGCGACTTGCCGAACAGGGCCCGATAGAAGATCCCCAGGCTCGAGACGCCGAGGATCAGCGCGATGTAGAAAGGAAAGTAGCCCGAACCCGGACCGTCACTGGTCCAGCCGGCGCCCAGGCGCCGCGCTTCAATCATGACGACCACCGCGGCCGCGAAGACAATGACCGCGACCACGGCGTCGACGGTGCTGTTGCGCACAACAACCGGGCTGTCTGCCGGGTCCGACGACTGTTTCTCTGACATGGATTCTTCCTGCAATGAGTCGAGTGTCAGTTCGTCGAGCCTGCGGCGGCCCGCGGCATCGCCGAACCGACCCGCAAGATCTTCAGCGCCTGTGAATCCGGGTGCCGGCCCAGCCGCGAGGCCCTTCGGCTGCTGCGGGCGCCGCTCTTGTACGCCTGCTGGCGTCGCACGGCCGGGAGCAACACGTCAGTGCATCCGCAGTGCGTGCTGCAATGAAGCTGCCGCGCGCAACTGGAGGGCAGGCGTGACTACTTGGCCAGGAAACCGGCTTCGGACATCAGTTGCCGATGCATGGCCTCGGCGCCCTCGAGCCATTTCACGTACTCGGCGCCGCTCATCGACGTCGTGTTGAACGCGCCCTGCGCCATGAACTCCTTCCACTCCTGCGTATCGCGGACCTTCTTGAGCAGATCGACGTAATAGGCTGTCTGGGCCGGCGTTACCCCTGGTGCCATGAAGATCCCGCGCAGCATCAGGTAGTCGGTGGGCACACCCGCCTCCTTGCAGGTATGAATGTCATTCCACGACATGGTGTCGGTCACCTTTTCCTTGTAGGGAATGCGCGTGTCATCGAACACGCACAGCGGGCGCAGCTTGCCGGCGCGCCACTGAGCAACGGCTTCGATCGGATTGTTCACGGTCGAATCGACGTGCCCGCCCACTAGTTGCACAGCCACGTCGCCGCCGCCCTTGAAGGGAACATAGATGAACTTGGTGTCGGTCGCCTTCTCGATGCCGACCGTGATGATCTGGTCTTCCTGCTTGGACCCGGTGCCGCCCATCTTGAACTTGTTCGGACCTGCGGCCTTGACTGCCGCAATGTATTGGCTCGCCGTCTTGTAAGGAGTGTCGGCGTTTACCCAGAGCACGAACTGGTCGAGCGCCATCATCGACACCGGCGTCATGTCCTTCCAGTTGAAGGGCACGCCGGTAGCCATCGGCGTCGTAAACAGGTTCGACAGCGTGATGATGATCTTGTGCGGATCGCCCTTCGCTTCCTTGACAGCGAGGAAGCCCTCGGCACCGGCGCCGCCGGACTTGTTGACGACGATCATCGACTCCTTCATCAGCTTGTGCTTGACGACGATGCCCTGAATCAGGCGCGCCATCTGATCAGCGCCACCGCCGGTGCCGGCCGGAACCACGAACTCGACCGGCTTGGTGGGTTCCCAGGCCGGCGCCTGTGCAGTCGCAGTCGGCGCCGCAGCCGCCAGCACAATCGGGGCGGCGAGCATGATCGATCGGCCGGCGCGGTGGATTCCGAACATTCCCATTTGCTGTCTCCTCTGAATGCGTCGACAGGCATGGTCGGTTCTGTGTCGACCTGACGCCTGTCACGGATGCGTGATGGTCAGACCGCAGTCAGGAAAGACGATTGACCGCAGTCAAGTTCCGGGAAAAAACATCGACCCTTGACGGATACCCGCCTGCGGGCAATGGTGTGTTGCCGCAAAACAGGTTGCAAGGGTGGCGGTCGGGGTAGCAGCCAGCATGCGATCCGAGTACTTCTGGCGGCGGTCGCAAGCGGCAGAACGCAGAACCCGGCGGCCACTGGAAGAGTTGCTTGCCGCGGTCGGTGTGTGCGCAGACCTGCCGTGTCGACGCGCGCGGCGAGGCCGACACCGGCGCTGCGCCGAGAGCGGCAACGCCATCGAATCGGTAACGGGGTCATCGGGGCGAGATTGACCTGCGCCTTTCGCAGGCTCGACCGGTGTTTCGCCCGTAGCAGAATTCCCGTTTAGGTCAATTCACGGACTCAATGGCCAGCGGCCGGCGTGAGTCCCGCGCAGAGCGCGGCTTCCGGTGAAATCCGCGCGGTCCAGCCCGATGACAGGACTCAGAAACCCACCTCGCCCCGGTCCGCTTCGGTCCAGTTGAATTCGGGCACGGCGCGCGGCACGCTCGCAGTCAATGACTGCTGCCAGTGCTGCTTGGCACGGATCACGGCATCGGCGAGGAACTCCGCGTCGTAGGCACGCAGCAGATGCGACTGCACGCCCTTTAGATAGTCGAGCACGCGGGCATGCTCGGAGAGATTGGCCGCCAGGGCCTCATAGGTGCCCTTGTCCCAGTACAGGCGCAATCCCAACTCGTAGAAGGCGGCATTGAAAGCGCCGCGCTCGACCTCGGCGGCATCCTCGACGCGTTCATCGTGCAGCGAAGTGGCAGGCATGGTACGTCTCTCCTCGGTGGCTGTGGCAAGCAGCGAATTCGCAACCGCCGAGGGGATGCTACGAGTGACCGACGAATAAATATAATTAAACTAAATGATCGATTAAATAAGCTTTTAGTAATACATTTCTTACGCGCTGCACTGACGTACTCGCAGACTTGAACGGCGGCCACAATCCATGAAGCACGCGACGTTGCGCCAGATGAAGGTGTTCGAGACGGTGGCCCGCCTTTCAAGTTATTCGCGCGCCGCGGCGGAACTTCACCTGACCCAGCCGGCGGTTTCGACCCAGATCAGGAAGCTCGAGGAACGCGCCGGGCTGCCGCTGTTCGAGCAGTTCGGCAAGAAGATTTACCTCACTCCGGCAGGCGATGAACTGCTGCACCACAGCCGCGTGATCCTCCAGCAGTTCGAGGAGGCTGAGGCGGCAATGACGCAGTTCACTGGTGTGGCTGGCGGCAAGCTGAACGTGTCGGTGATCAGCGCCGGCGACTATTTCTTTCCGCGTCTGCTGGTTGAATTTGCCCGCCGCCACGAGGGAGTAAAACTGAACCTGACGGTGCACAACCGCGAGGACCTGCTGGTGCACCTGGCCGACAACCTCACCGACCTGGCCGTGATGGCTCGCCCGCCGGTGGGCGCGGACACCGTTCACGAGCCCTTCGCGCCGCACCCTTACGTGATCGTCGCTTCAGCCGACCATCCGCTGGTGCGCGCCAAGGGCATTCCGATTTCGCGGGTGATCCGCGAGCCCTTTGTAGTGCGCGAGCAGGGATCGGATACCTGGCAATCGATGACCGAGGGCCTCGGCACTCACCTGCACAAGCTGAACATCGCGATGCAGATCAAGAGCACGGAGACAATCAAGCAGGCGGTGATCGCCGGCATGGGCATCGGCTTCCTGTCTGCGCACACGGTGAGCCGCGAACTTCGCTCCGGCAGTCTGGCCGCGCTCGACGTGCAGGGTTTTCCATTGATGCTGAACTGGTACATCGTGCAGCGTCGCCAGAAGCGGTTGCCGCCGGTCGCGCAGGCGTTCAAGCAGTTTCTGCTGAGCGACGGCGCGCGACTGATCGATGAAATCGTGCCAGTGCCGGCCCGGCTACTTCGGGCCTCGTCCGGTAGGGCCAAGGCGCACAGCCGTCGCCCGTCGGTTCGCCGCACTTCAACATCGTCGGCCTAGGTTGCGCGTTGGGAAAAAATGCCTGTTCGCCACCGATCTTGAACTCGGCAATGGCCGCCTGGCCCGCCGCCGATACGATCCAGTCGGCAAACACCTTTGCGCTTGCATGCTTGACATGCGGGTGTCGGGCGGGATTCACGACCATCACACCATATTGATTGAACAGGCGACGGTCGCCCTCGACCACGATGGCCAATCCGCCCCGGTTCCTGAACGCGAGCCAGGTGCCGCGGTCCGTCAGCGCGTAGCCGTTCAGCGCCGACGCCATGTTCAGCGCCGGGCCCATGCCACAGCCGCATTCGCGGTAACCGCCGGGCTTGCGCGCGGCGAGGTCGACGCCCGCCTCCCGCCAACAGCCGCAACTCCATCGCGTGAGTGCCGCTGTTATCGCCGCGCGAGACGAAGATCGCGTCACTCGTGGCGAGCCGGGCGAGCCCGGTCGCGACTGTCGCGGCCGCGCACGCCCGCCGAGTCCACCGTCGGCCCGACCAACACGAAGTCGTTGAACATGACCGCGCGCCGCTCGAGCGCAAACCCCTCAGCCACGAACTTCGCCTCGGCATCCTGGTCGTGCACCAGCACGGCGTCGGCGTCACCGCGGCGCGCAATCTCGAGCGCCTGGCCAGTGCCGACGGCGACGACCCGCACCTTGATGCCGCTGGCTTGCGTGAACCTTGGCAGCAGGTGGCCGAACAGGCCCGATTGTTCAGTTGACGTCGTCGAGGCAAGAACGATCGCGTTTTCCTGCGCAACGGCCACTGCCACCGTCCCGAACACGACAAGACCGGCCAGCCAGCGACAAAGGGTCATGGCCACGGCAATTCTCCTTTTAGGAACTGTGTTGCTGCAAGCGGCAGTTCGTCGCGAAAGAAGCGGTCAACCGGCAGATCGACCACGAGCCGCCCATTCTCAAGATACACGACCCGCGTCGCGAGTCGTTTGGCCTGGCCGAGGTTGTGCGTGCTCATCACGATGGTGACGCCGTCGTGCGCGACCTCCTCGATCAGAGCCTCCACTTCGCGCTTCGCGTGCGGGTCGAGGTTCGCCGTCGGCTCGTCGAAGAACAGGATGTCGGGCTGCCGCGCCAGTGCACGAGCCAGCGCCAGCCGCTGCTGCTGTCCGCCGGACAGCGCCCGCGCCGGCCGAACGGCCAGCGCATCGAGCCCGACACGCTTGAGCGCCGCCGTACAGCGGGCGCCGCGCTGAGCACGAGGCACCCCGCCCAGCCACAGCCCGATCAGCACATTGGCCCGTGCCGACAAGCTCAGGTGGAACGGGTGCTGGAACAGCATTGCCGGCACCGGTTCGCGCGCTTCCGGCTGCAGGACGTGCAACTCGCGCTGTCCGGCGTCGCACCGAACAAGCCCGTGAAACAGGCGCAACAGCGTCGTCTTGCCGCTGCCGTTGCTGCCTACGACCGCAAGCCGCTCGCCACGCCGCAAGGTCAGGCTTACCGCGTCGAGCGCCGTGACGGCGCCAAAACGCACGGTCGCATCGTGCAGTGCCAAAAGCGGAGTACCCACTGCGTTCAAGCGAGCGCCTCACGTTCAATAGCGGTCATACCCTGCACCGCCGCGACCACAAGGTTCACGAAGCCGACGACGACGAGCAGCACAATTCCGAGCGCCAGCGCCAAGGCCAGATCGCCCTTGCTCGTCTCCAGCGCGATCGCGGTGGTCATCACGCGCGTCAAGCCGTCGATGTTGCCGCCCACCATCATCACCGCGCCAACCTCCGACACCGCGCGGCCGAACGCCGTCAACACCACGGTCAGCACGCCCGCGCGGTCGTGCACCAGCAGCAGCCCGGCGGCCTTCATCGGACCTGCCCCCATCGAAAACAACTGGTCGCCGCCAGCGTGCAGGGCGTTCAGCACCAGGCGGCGCGTCAGCGCGGCAATCAGCGGCACGACCAGGATGCTCTGCGCAATGACCATCGCGCTCGGCGTAAACAGGATGCCGAGCGACCCAAGCGGCCCGGCGCGCGACAGCAGCAGGTAGACCAGCAACCCGACCACCACCGACGGCAGCGCCAGCAAGGTGTTCAGCAGCCAGACGACCACGCCCTGCCCTCGAAACCGTGCCACCGCGAGCCAGGCTCCGAACGCGAGCCCGACGAGCGCGCCAAGCAGGCATGCGGTGCCGCTGACGCGCAGCGATAGGCCGACGATGTGCAGCAGCTCGGCGTCGGCGCGCAGGATCAGCGCCCAGGCCAGCGAAAGACTGACAAGAATCGTGTCCATGTTCAGGCAGGGGCTGTTCGAGGATCCTCGGCGACACAGGAGGCAGAATAGCGTTTCGACCTCCCTACAGATATCGACCGATGTCCGAACTGGGGCCCTCGCCACTCGCCGCAGGCGAACGCAATGTCAGCGTCGGGCAAGCTCGCGCCGCGATCGCCGCCGCCGTGCGACCGATCGCGGAACGTCGCACCGTGCCGCTTGAGCAGGCGCTCGGGCGCGTGCTGGCGCAAGACGTGATTTCGCCGATCGATGTGCCCGCGCATGACAACTCGGCGATGGACGGGTTCGCGTTCAATGGGAGCGCGCTTCAGGCCAATGCTGCTGTCGAATTGCGGTGCGTCGGCACGGTTTTCGCCGGCAAACCGATCGACGGGCGTTTGAGGCTGGACGGGGGGGACGGTGAATGCGTGCGCATCATGACCGGTGCGGTGATGCCGCGAGGCCTCGATACCGTTGTGCCACTGGAACTCGCTCGCGCCGAAGGCGATCGCGTGCACATCGAGCCGGGCGTCATTCGCGCCGGCGAAAACCGCCGCAAGCGCGGCGAGGATCTTGCGGCCCACACGCCTGCGCTGCGCGCCGGGCAGATACTTAGACCCGCCGATCTCGGGCTCGTCGCGTCGCTGGGTCTGACGACCGTGGACGTCATGCGCCCCTTGCGAGTGGCCTTGTTTTCCACTGGCGACGAGGTGGTCGCGCCGGGCCAGCCGCTGCCGCCCGGATGCATCTACGACAGCAACCGCACCAGCCTCGCAGCTGCCCTGCAGCGTCTGGGCATGGAGGTCGTAGACCTCGGCCTCGTGCGCGACGACCCGACGGCGCTCGAGGCAACCTTGCGACAGGCGGTTGCTCGCTGCGACGCCGTCGTCACGAGTGGCGGAGTCAGCGCCGGTGACGCCGACCACACCCGCGACGTGCTGGCACGCCTGGGCAAGGTCGACTTCTGGAAGGTCGCGATGCGGCCGGGTCGGCCATTTGCGTTCGGGCAACTCGACGCTGACGGCCGCCGCGCGTGTCTGTTCGCGCTGCCCGGCAACCCGGTGGCCGCGCTCGTGACGTTTTACGCGCTTGCGCGCGATGGCCTGCTGGCGCTCGCCCGCGCCCGGCCCGCGCCACTGCCGACCCTGCAGGCGCGCTCGCCGGTGGCAATCCGCAAGCGGCCCGGTCGCACCGAGTACCAGCGCGGTATCGTTACGCGCGCACCGGACGGCAGCTGGCAGGTCGAGCTCGTCGGCGCGCAAGGCGCGGGCATCCTGCGCAGCATGAGCGAAGCGAACGCGCTGGTGGTGCTTCATCACGAGCAGGGCTCGGTGGCGGCCGGCGAACTGGTCGACGTGTGCCTGTTCGACGGGCTCGTGTAACACCTTAGGCGAGCCGCACCGTCGGTCGATTCTCGGGTTCCAGATCGATGCGTTCGGATCCCGTGTAACAGTAATACCGCCGGTTCACCGCGCGACCGATCAGTGTCATCCCGAGTCGCTGCGCCAGGTCAAGCGCCATCGCGGTCGCGCCGTTGCGCGAAACCAGGATCGGCACGCCGATCCGCGCCGCCTTCATCACCATCTCACTGGTCAGCCGCCCCGTCGTGTACAGCACCTTGTCGCCACCACTGAGGTCGTGCATTGCCATCCAGCCTGAGATCGTATCCACTGCGTTGTGCCGGCCGACGTCCTCGACAAACATCAGCATCTCGGCGCCGCGCCACAGCGCCGTGCCGTGCACCGAGCCGGCCAGCCGGTGCACGCTCGGCTGCAGGCGAATCTCGTCGAGAATCCTGTAGAGCGTGTCCTGCCCGATCCGCGCTGAACCAGCGTCGGGCAAGGTGAGCGCCGACACCTCGGACATGTTGTCGCCGAACACCGTGCCCTGCCCGCAACCGGTCGTGACGACCCGGCGCGCAGTCTTTGCTTCGAGATCCACGATGCCGCGATAGGTGCTCACGGCCGCGGCGTCCACGCTCCAGTCCACGCTGACAGACTCGACCTCCTGCACATCGGCGACCAGCCGCTGATTGAGCAGATAGCCGAGCACCAGCAACTCCGGCGCCTGCCCGAGCGTCATCAGCGTGACGAGTTCGCGTTTGTCGACGAAAACCGTCAGCGGCCGTTCGTCAGGAATCTGGATCGCGCGGCTCACGCCGCTCGCGTCGACGATCGCGATCTCGCGCGTGAGCGGACAGCTTGCGGCAGTCAGAAGCGGTTTCATCAAATCCGGTTTCTGCGATGTCCGGTATTTTCGGATGATTCACAATGCATGGCGAAACACTGCGTAGTGAACCACACTCGGGAGAAACCTGTCCGCGCCATGGCCATCGACAAGGATCAGATCACCGGCCTCGTGCTGGCTGGCGGCCGCGGCAGCCGCATGGGTGGAGTCGACAAGGGACTGCAGTTGCACGCGGGCAAACCGCTGGCGCTGCACGCGATCGACCGGCTCCGGCCGCAGGTCGGCCCGCTGATGATCAACGCCAACAGAAACCTTGAAACGTACGCAAGCTTCGGCGCGCCCGTGGTCCCCGACGCACTGGCGGACTACCCCGGACCACTGGCCGGGATGCTCGCGGGCCTGGAACACTGCGCGACCCCGTACCTCGCGACCGTGCCCTGCGACACGCCGAACTTTCCGCTGGACCTGGTGGCGTGCCTTGCGCAGGCGATCACCGAAAACGACGCGGATGTAGCGATGGCGACGACCCGCGAGGCGGACGGAACCGAACAGGTGCAGCCGGTGTTCTGCCTCCTGAAAGCGTCGCTGCACGCGAGCCTTGAGGCGTACCTGCGCAGCGGTGAGCGCAAGATCGACCGCTGGACCCGGCAGCAGCGCAGTGTGCGGGCAGTCTTTGATGACGACCGCGCGTTCTTCAACGCGAACACGCCCGAAGATCTCGACGAACTGCGCCGGCCGTGAAAGTCCGGCAAAGACGCAGACAAGAACACGTGGCGGCAAGACTGTGCTTGCTCGCGAGTGGTGCCGCTGAGATGAGAACGCACAAACCGAGTTCAGTCGCTGCCGAGCCACTCGAGCAGCGCATGCCATTGCTCGATGTCTTTCACCACCCGCCCCGGCGCCACATCCCACAAAGTCAGTCCTTGCGCAGCGAGTTGCACGTAGATCTGCGTGTCCCGCAAGTAGCCCAACACCGGCAGGCCGAGGCCGGCGACAAATCTCTGCAATTGCTCGGCAGCGCGCGTGCGGGCGTCGACGCGCATTCCGAGCACGCCGACGCGGCCGGAGTCCTTGAGCACTCCGCGCTCGGCCAGTTTGGCGAGGAAGGTCTGGGTTGCATAGATGTCGAAGATCGAAGGTTGCAACGGCACGATCACGCGGTCGGCGGCCTTCAGCGCATCCTTCAGGGTGTGGCCGTGAATGCCAGCCGGTGAGTCGAGCACGACGTGCGTGATGCCCTTGGGCGGCCGCGAGATCCTGTCGTCGCCTCGCTCCCATGATTCGATGCGCGGGAGAGTCGCCGGGCGGATTCCCAGCCAGGCGAGTGCGGATTGCTGGCGGTCGAGATCGCCCAGCATGGTCGGGTGTCCGCGGCTCGCCCAGTAGCCGGCGAGATTGACGGCAGTGGTGCTCTTGCCGACTCCACCCTTGGGATTGGCGATCAGGACGACGGGCATGCAGCTAGGGCCTGTTCACACTAACAACGGGAGTGCGAAAGATGGATGGCGGGATGCAGTGCAGGCGGCGCGAGCGCCGTTGGCTGATGCCAATCAGCGAGCGCTCAGTTGGCAAGTACGGCGGCAATGCGCCCGCCATCCGTCTTTCCCTCCGGGTTGGGCCGAAATGCGGCGTCTGCTTTGTCGGGACGGCTTGCCAATGGAACCACCATTGGCGGCGCCGCCCTTCGCGCAGCCATCCGCATTGCGGCCCAACGCATCTCCCGTTGTTAGTGTGAACAGGCCCTAGTCTAGCGGCCGAACTGTGGTTCAAACACGTTTGTCGCGTGGCCGATGCACATGAAAGAAGGCTTCGCCTTGCGATTCGACCCGAGTGATCGGCGTGGCGAACAGATCCGACAGCGTCTCGGGTGTCAGCGCCTCCTCTGCAGTACCGGTGTGATGCCGGCCATCGCCATGCAGCAGCAGCGCGTGCGTGGCGAAGCGCGCAGCCGCGTTGATGTCGTGCAGAGTGGCAATGATGCCGCGGCCGCTCATAGCTCTTCAGCTTGCCGATCAGCACATCGATGACAAGCGCCTGGTGACGCGGATCCTGGTGCGCGGTCGGTTCATCCAGCAGCAGCAGCGGAGTGTCTTGCGTCAGCGTGGTCGCCAGCGCAACGCGCTGGCGCTCGCCGCGTGACAGGCGCCGCACGTCGCGCGCCGCGAGCTCGGCACAGTCGAGCTCGGCAAGCCATTGCAGGGCGCCTTCTGGGTCGCCGCTGCCCTCACCGGCCGCGTAGCGCGCGGTCAGCACCGTATCGAGAACCGAGCTGCTGAAGGTGTCGATCCAGCGGTCCGCGAGCAGCGCGCGGCGCAGGGCCAGTTCCTGCGCACTGATCGCATCGATGCGTCGGCTATCGATGCAGACCTCGCCAGCATCCGCCCGCCGCGCACCGGCCAAGGCCAAGAGCAAGGTCGACTTGCCGGCGCCGTTGGGTCCGAGCACCGCCCAGCGCTCGCCGGCGCACACCTCGAGCGAGAGATTGGTGACCAGCACTCGCGTCGCTGTGCGCAGGCCGATCTGGCGCAAGGCAATGAGAGGAAGCGTGACGATCATGGTGCACCCCCGGCGCTACGCGCCGTCCCGCCAGGCGGGAGCGAGACCTCCTTCGGGCGGCCGGGCGGAGGTCTCATCGCCGCCCTAGCAACCAGAGGAAGACCGGCACGCCAAGCAGCGCGGTCAATACGCCGACCGGCAGTTGCAGCGGTGCGAAAGCGGTGCGCGCAATCGTGTCCGCCGCGACGACCAGCGCGCCACCGAGCAGAGCTGCGGCGGGCAGCAACAGGCGCTGGTCGTTGCCCAGCACCATGCGCACCAGATGCGGTGCGACGAAGCCGACAAAACCGACCGGACCGGCCAGAGTCACCGCGCAGGCGGTGGCTATCGAGGCGACCAGCACCAGACGGCGCCGCGTGCTGGCCACGCGCACGCCCTGCGTGAAAGCCTGCAGATCGCCGCGCACCACCAGATTCAGCGCGCGCGCATGCACGGTCGCCGCGGCCTGCAGCGCCACCAGCACAAGCAGAGCCAGCAACGCGGGGCCGAGATCGGTTGCTCCAGACAGGTCGCCGAGCAGCCAGAACATCATCGTGCGCAGGCGCCCGTCCGGCGCCAGCGACAGCACCAGGCTCATCAGCGCGGCGGCCAGCGAGGCGAGCATCACGCCGGTCAGCAGCACTGCGCCCGACGCCGGCTCGGATTGCGCGCTTGAATCAGCGAACAAGGCACGCCGCGCAAGCGCGAACAGCAGCGCCAAGGTCATGAGCGCACCGGCGATCGCCGCGGCCTGCACGCCGGCCAGTCCCGCACCGGCCGCCAGCGCGAGCAGGGCTGCGACCGCTGCGCCGCCTGAGACACCGAGCACGTAGGGATCCGCCAGCGGATTGCGCAGCAGCGCCTGCAGCAGCGCTCCCGACAGCGCGAGCAGACCACCGACCGCGAAGCCGCTGAGCGCACGTGGCAGGCGCAGCACGCGCACGACATCGCTGACCGCGGGATCGGCATTACCCAGCAATGCGGCCAGCACCTGGCCCGGCGCCAGTGGCACGCTGCCGATCGCCAGCGCGGCCGCAAGGATCGCCAGGGCCAGCGCACCAAGTACACCAAGTGCAACGAAGGCAGACGGCGCGCGCGCGGATTGAGTCCCGGTTCCCACTTTCTGCTCAGCAGATGCGCCCGACAAGTACGCTCAGTACCTGAACTCGACGCCGACGATGGCGGTGCGCGGCATCACGTTATAGCCGCTTACGGTTTCATACTTGGCATCAAACAGGTTCTCGATCCGGGCGCGCAGCAGGAGCTGCTTCGGTGATCGCGCCAGCCACCGACCAGGCGGGCCAGCGTATAGGAGGCCAGTTCGATGCGCTGGAAGGTGAGCAGATCGAGATCGTCGCGCGGGCCGACCACCGACACTTCGAGGCCCGCATTCCACGACTCCACGTCGTAGGCGACCGCCGCATTGATGATCCACGTCGCGCGCCGCAACAGCCGCTCATCGGTCTGCTCGTCGATCGCGCGGAGCAGCGTGCCGTTGGCCGAGAGGGTCCAGCCGCCGGTACGCCAGCTACCACCGAGCTCGAATCCGGTCACACGCGCGTTGTCCAGGTTCTGTGCCTGCGACGTTGCGGGGTCAAAGACAATCAGGTCGCGCGTGTCAGTGCGATACAGCGCAGCCCGCAATGAGACGCTGTCCGAGGCGAAGTGCAGGCCGAGTTCGCCGCTCGAAGATTTCTCCGCCTTCAGATCCGGGTTGCCGAAGAACGGAAAGTAGAGATCATTGAAGCTCGGTGCCCGAAACGCATTCGAGATCTGCGCGGTCACGCGCCAATCGGGGGCAAACACATAGCCGTAGGCCAGCAGACCACTGCTGGCGCCACCGATATCGGAATAGTCGTCATAGCGCGCGTTGGCCTGCAGCTGATGCGGTCCGAAGCGGCCGACCAGTCCGAGCCAGGCGCTGCCGACCGAGCGCTCGAATTGCGTCGAGGTGCCGCTGAAGGTCAGGTCGTAGGACGTCGATTCACCCTTCTGCTTCAGGTACTCGAGTCCCGCCAGTGCCTTCACCAGTTCACCGAGCTTGATTTCATTCGACCAGCTGATTTGCAGATTGGTCGATTCGAAGCTGCCGTTATCGAATGAAGCTGGGTCGCTCACCTCGTTCTCGGTGCGATCGCGCGTCGCGCCGATCGTCACCTGGCTTTCCCAGGCTTCGGTCGGATTGGTGCGCACCAATGCATTGATGCCACCGAGCCGTGATTGCTCGCTGTGCGTGACGCTCGCCGCATCAAAGGAGTTGTCGAAGTCGGTCGTGTTGCGATTGGCCCAGGCACTCAGGCTCGCCAATGTGCCCGCTTCGCTGCGATAGCTTGCGCTCAGCGAAGCCGAACTGTTGCGGTTGCCGTCAATGTCGGGATTGGCGATCGGCGGCGATCCGGCCGCAACGCCGTACTGCGGATTGATCGCCGAAAACGACTTGGTCTTCGCACCGCCGATGGCGCCACCGAGCGAGACCCGATCGAGATTGATACCCGCGCTCAGATTGCCGTTGAGCGTGTCGCCCTGTCCGCCTTCGAGCACCGCAGTAAAGCCCGGCGCGCCCTTGCGCGTGAAGATCTGCACCACGCCGCCGATGGCCGCCGAGCCGTACAGGCTGGAGAGATTGCCGCGCGCGATCTCTATCCGCTCGACCGTGTCCAGAGCAATGCCACCGACCGCGGCGGCGCCGCCATTGACCGAATTCAGGCGGACACCATCGACCAGCACCAGCACTTGCGAGGAGTTCGCGCCACGCACGAACAATGAAGCCTGCGCGCCGCGCCCGCCCGCCTGCGCGAACTCGACACCGGTGCTGCGGCTCAGCACGGAGACCAGATCAAGCGCCTGCCAGCGCTCGATGTCGGCGCGCGTGATGATGCTGGTGGCAGGCAGCGCATCGTCGATCGACTGCGACAGTCGCGATGGCGTGACCACCACCGGTGGCAATGACGCTGTCGCCTGAGTTGGAACCTGGGCGCGCGCTGGTAGGGTCAGTGCAAGCGTTGCCACGCTGAGGGCTGCTGGCCGCCAGCAGAAGTGAGGACGTCGGATCATCCGTTGCTCCCGATGCACCGGCCCACCGCCGGCTGAGTGAATGCCGGAACGAGCGGGAGTGCAGGAGCTGGACGGCGTGACGTGGTAAATCGCGCGCGGGCCGGCTCGCCGGTCCCCGCGGCTCGTCCACCTGCCAACGGCCGGTCTCCGGGCTGCAGGCCGCTTCGCGCCTTCCCGCGTCGCCTGGCGGCGACACAGTGGCGAGTGCGAAGCCCTGCCGCACAAGCACATCGCGGCATGCCTGCTTACCGTTGCGGGGGCAGCACAGGTTGGATGCGCAGGCGCATCTCCTGTTTCCCGTTTCACCGAAGGCAAGCCTTCAGCACCGTAAGCACGTCAAGCATAGCCGAGAAAGCAGGTCATCTCGCTGGATGTTGACGCGTTCGAAGGTGCAAATCGCGGTGCTAACATCGCTCGCATGCTCGAGGAACTCGATCAACTCACCACCCGCGTGCGCGAACTTTCGCAGACGGTGCAGGCGTTGCGCGCCGACAATCAGCAGTTGCGTGCAAAGCTCGCAGCGACCATTGGCGAACTGAATGCGATGCAGCACCGTGTCGACGAAGCCGCGCGGCGCCTTGATTCACTGATGGAGCGCCTGCCGCCGGCACCGTCGCCATTGCCTGCTCAATGGAACACCTGACCGTCAAGATCCTCGATCGCGAGTACCGTCTGGCATGTACGCCGGACGAGAAAGACTCGTTGCTGCGTTGCGCTGCGTATGTCGAAAGCCGCATGCAGTCGATTCGTTCCGGCGGCAAGGTGATGGGCTCTGACCGCATCGCGGTCATGGCAGCCCTGCAGATCGCTCAGGAACTGTTCAATGCACAAAGCGCTGGCGGCTTTGACGGCGCGCAACTGCGCGGCCGACTGCGTGACCTGGTCAAGACCTGCGACGACGCCCTGGTACCACAGGAAAAACTTTTTTGAGCCAGGCGCAACAGAGCTTGCCGCGGCAAGCCAAGGCGGGGCTAGAATCGTCGGCAAGGACGCCACTTGAAGTCGGCGTGAAAAGAATTCCCTGCGGTGCCCGCGCAAAGGCCTCATAGTTCCTTGAACCGATGCGCTTTGCGCAAGGTTGCTGAGCTCACGTCACGGTGCGATCGGCACGCGTTGCTGAACCTAAGCGGCGTGGACAGCGACCACCCTGAACCCAAGGTTCAGGACATCGGGCCGGGCGGCACAGGCGGGGAACAGTTTGGCGGGCAAGGCCGGCGGCAGCGGAATCGCTGCTTGCCTCCTTGTCCAATTTTTTTTGGCACGGCCCCAGCGCACATCGATGTCACCGGCACATGCCAGCGCGAAGCGGCTTCTTTCCATGCAACTGCCTCGTCGAATTCTGGCTGGGCGTTCGAGTAGCTGCGTGATCGCGCCATGAATTTCTGGCTGATGAAGTCAGAGCCGGACGAGTGTTCGATCGACGATGCGCTGTCGGCCACCAACGCAACCGTGCCCTGGACCGGAGTGCGCAACTACCAGGCGCGCAATTTCATGCGCGACGGCATGAAGCCCGGGGATGGCGTGCTGTTTTACCACTCGAGCTGCGAGCAGCCGGGAATTGCCGGCCTGGCCGAGGTCGCCAGTGCACCCTATCCGGATCCCACCCAGTTCGATCGCAAGAGCCAGTACTACGACCCCGGCGCCAAACGCGAAGAACCGCGCTGGATCATGGTCGATGTGCGCGCGCTCAGGAAGACGCGCCTGATACCGCTCGCCGAGTTGCGTCGCTCATGCCCCGCTGGCGGACATGCGCCTGCTGCAGAAGGGGAATCGCCTGTCGATCACGCCGGTCACGTCCGCCGAGTGGCGTTACATCGAGACGAAGCTGCTGGGCGATCGCTGATGGACGCGGGCCTGATCACCGGTCTGCTCGTGCTCGGCGCCGCGATGGGATTTGCGGCGGGGCTGCTTGGAATCGGCGGCGGCATTCTGATTGTGCCGTTTCTGACCTTCTACTTCAGCCTGCGCGGCTTTCCGATCGAGCATGTCGTGCACATGGCCATCGCCACCTCCCTGGCGACGATACTTTTCACGTCGATCTCCTCGGTCCGCGCGCATCATCAGCGCGGCGCCGTGCGGTGGGATGTCGTCAAGGCGCTTGCGCCCGGCATCCTGATCGGAGCCCTGATCGGCGCTTCAATTGCGGGTCGCCTGCCGACTCTGTGGATTTCGCTGATCTTTGCGACTTTCGTCGGTTTTTCTGCGCTGCAGATGCTGCTCGACCGGAAGCCGAAGGCATCGCGCGAACTGCCGAAGGCGGGCGGCATGTTTGCAGTTGGCATCGGCATCGGCTTCCTTTCCAGTCTGGTGGGCGCCGGTGGAGGATTCATTGCGGTGCCGTTCATGGCGTGGAGCAATGTGTCAATTCACAGCGCAGTCGGCACCTCTGCCGCACTTGGCTTTCCGATCGCGGCGGCAGGCACTGTCGGCTATGTCCTGGCGGGCGCCGGGGCGCCTGGACTGCCGCCCGGCACCCTGGGCTTCATCTACCTGCCGGCACTGGTAGTAATCGCCCTGGCGAGCGTGGTCATGGCGCCGCTGGGCGCGCGTGCTGCCCATTCGCTCGACGTCAAGCCCATGAAGCGGATCTTTGCCCTGCTGCTGCTGTCGCTGGCCAGCTACATGCTCTACAAGGGCCTGCACGCGGCCTGGGGGCCTGCAAGGCAGTTCTGAATTGGCCGTTGCAGGCCACCAGGTTTGATCAAAGCCGCTTGCGCCGCCGGCTGGACCCCTGATAATCGGGGCTCGGGAGTTCCAGGGCGCGAAAAAGATGAGCACAAGCAATCCGCTGGTTGATCAGATCGGCGATCCGATGGTGCGAGAGCTGGCGGCGCGCGGCGGTATCCGCAGCTTTCCAAAGAATGCCGTGATCATCAACGAAGGCGACCGCGGCGACAGCCTCTTCGTCATCCTCTCCGGTCGTGTCAAGGTCTATGTATCCGATGACGACGGTCGCGAAATGGTGCTCGACAGCTATGGCCCCGGCGATTATGTCGGCGAGATGGCGCTCGACGGCCGCCCGCGCTCGGCCTCGGTGATGACGCTGGAGCCGACCACCTGCGCAGTTCTCACACGCGACGACCTGCGCACGGCCATCGCGGCGAATCCCGACGTCGCCATGGGTCTGATCTCTACCTTGATCGAACGCGCCCGCATAGCGACCGACAACGTGAAAAACCTGGCCCTGATGGATGTTTACGGCCGGGTCGCCCGTCTGCTGCTGTCCCTTGCCAAGGAAGAGGACGGCAAACTTGTCGTACCGGAAAAGATGACGCAGCAGGATATCGCTGACCGGGTCGGCGCATCGCGCGACATGATCAGCCGGATCTTCAAGGACCTGACGATCGGCGGCTACGTCACGATCGAGAGCCGCCAGATCACGATTCATCGCAAGCCGCCCGCACGCTGGTGAATATTCGGCACTGCCGGCACTGAAACCTCCGCTGCCAAGCACGGGGGCCACGCCTATCGTGGCTCTCGTGCCCTAACCCGGGCAAGGAGATGCCATGGCAGCCCGATCTTTTCAGGAACTCGCGCCTGATCGACAGAGACGTCGCGCAGTGCTTCAACGCGTGATCTATGTCTGCCTGATCGCCGTAGCAGGTCTATCCATCTATTCGTTCGTGGCCCTTCACAAGGCGCCACTGCCGGAAGAGCTGATCCTGCTCGCCACCTCCGACTGGGTTAGCACCGCCCTGGTGGCCAGCGGCCATTGACTGTCGAATATTCCGCAATGCCGGCCGGGATTAGCCGGCAGCGTTCGCTCAGCCAGCTACCTACAGTGGAGCCACGATCAAACAGGCGTCACCGCCAGAAGCGGAGCGCCGCACAGGGAGGAGCAGGCAATGAGTGACCAGATCGTAGTGATGCCCTACGACAAACTGTGGCCGATACGCTTTCGGATCGAATCGCAGTTGATCCACGTTGCCCTCTCAAGCCTCAAGCCCCGCGTTGAGCACATCGGGAGCACTTCGGTCCCGAGCCTGGCCGCCAAACCGGTCATCGACATGCTGGTCGGAGTGCCGTCTCTCGAAGCGTTCGAGCCGCTGGTCGAACAGTTGACGCTCTACGGCTATGAATACATCCCCGAATACGAACGCGTGCTGCCCGACCGGCGCTTCTTCAAACGGGTCGTGCGCGGCGTGCGCACCCATCACGTACATGTGGTGCAGTTCGACGGCCTGTACTGGAAGCGCTACCTGAAGTTTCGCGACAATCTGCGTGCCGATGCCTGGCTGGCGGCCCGCTATGCCGATCTGAAGCGCCGACTCGCGGCGCGGTTCCGCTTCGATCGCGATGCATATACCAACGGCAAGTCCGGATTCGTCGAAGCGGTGCTGGCACTGCCGGCCGCACGTCTCGCCAGCGCACCCGCCTTCAGGCCGGGCTTCGCCTGGGCGCCGGCGTGAACGTGCTCTTGTAGCGTTCGCGCAGCACGTTCTTTTGTACCTTGCCCATCGCGTTGCGCGGCAGGTCCTCGACCACGAACAGCCGCTTGGGCACCTTGTAGTTGGCGATCTGGCCCTTCAGGTGGCCGAGCACGGCCTCGGCGTCGAGCGCGCCGGCGCTACGCGCCACCACGACCGCGGCCACGGCCTCGCCAAAATCGGGATGGGGCAGGCCGATGACCGCCGATTCGACCACTCCGGGCCACTCGTCGATGTAGCCCTCGATTTCCTTCGGATAGACGTTGTAGCCGCCGCTGATGATCAGGTCCTTCGAGCGGCCGACCAGCGGAGAGTGAATTGTCCGGCTTGCCCGGCCCGCCAAATACGCCGACATCGCCGGTCTTGAACCAGCCGTCCGCGGTGAATTCCTCGCGCGTCTTTTCCGGCATGCGCCAGTAGCCCGCAAACACGTTCGGGCCCTTGACCTCCACCGCGCCGACTTCGCCGACCCTGGTCGCGCTGCCATCGTCGTTCACTACTCGCACCGAAACGCCGGGTAGCGGCGTCCCCACCGTGCCCGGCAAGCGCAGCTCGGGCGGGCCGAAGTAGGGATTCGACACCAGCATCACGGTCTCGGACATGCCGTAGCGCTCGACGATCGTATGGCCGGTGCGGCTGCGAAAACTCTCGAAGGTTTCTGCCAGCAGTGGCGCGGACCCGGAGACGAACAGGCGCATTCCGGCGCAGCGTGCGGCATCGAAGTCGGGTTCGGCCAGCAATCGCGTGTAGTAGGTCGGCACGCCCATGAAAACCGTCGCGCGTGGCAGCCAATCAAGGACCTGCTTCGCATCGAGCTTCGGCATGAAGAGCATCTTTGCACCCGCCAGCAACGCCGCGTGCGAGGCAACGAACAGCCCGTGCACATGGAACAACGGCAGCGCATGCAACAGCACATCGCGTCGGCCCTGCTCGCGTTCTGCCTTGAAGCCCCAGTACTCGTCGAGCGTCCGGGCGTTTGAGGAAAGATTGCCGTGGGTCAGCATCGCGCCCTTGCTGCGGCCGGTTGTGCCCGAGGTGTAGAGGATCGCCGCAAGGTCGGCGGTCGAGCGCGTGGCGGTGGCAAAGCGGTCCTGGAACGGGGCGGCGGCCTCCAGCAGCGAGCCATTGCGCGCCGTGCCCAGGGTGTAGACGCGTGCCACGCCGGCGGCGTCGGCCAGCGGCTGGATTTCCGCGACGCGCTCGGGCGCGCACACCACCACCGTCGGGCTCCGCATCCTTCAGGAAGTAGGCGATCTCGCCTTCTGATAGGCCGTGTTCAGCGGCACGTAACACCGCCCGCACGCAGTGTCGCCAGGTACAGCATCAGGCATTCGGGCGATTTCTCGACCTGTACCGCGACGCGTGCGTCGCGCGCCAGCTTCAGGCTCTTCAGCAGCCCGGCAATGCGCGCCGATCGCGTGCTGCAGGTCGCTCCAGCGATAGTTCGAGCCCGTCGTGAGTCTCGATCGCGATGCCGCCGCGATCCTCCGGCATTGCGGCCTCGATCAAGCGCGTACAGATTGTCGTTGCTCATTTTCCGGTTTTGAACTGCGCTCAGTGGCCCGTGAAGTGGGGCGGGCGCTTGGCAAGGAACGCCCGCACTCCTTCGTGATAGTCGTCGGATTCGAGGAAGTGCGAAGCTCTCGTCGAGTTCGTGCTCGGTGTAAGAACAGCCACTTGCGCAGTCAGGCGACGGATGCCATGCCTTGTTCTCGCGCGCAGCCAGCGGTGAGCCCGCGGACGATGCGCGCTGCACCGCATCGCGCAGTTCGTGCTCGAACGTCGGCGACGGCACTGAACGCGTAATCAGGCCGCGCGTCGCCGCTTCGGTGCGCGTCGAGCAGGCGCCCTTCGATCAGCAGTTCCGCCGCGACGCCCGGACCCAACCAGGCGCAGCAGGGGCACCAGCTCGGGCAATGCAAACGGGAACCCGACCCGCCCGACCGGCGCACCGATGCGCGCATTGTCGGCGGCCATGCCGCAGGTCGCAGGCAATCGCGACTTCCAGCCCGCCACCGACGCAGACGCCTTCGATCGCGGCGATCACCGGTACCGGGCACTGTTCGATCGCAGCGATGGCATTGGCGACAGTTTCGAGGTGGTAGCGGCGGCCGTTGATGGCGTCGAAGCGGATCGTGCTCGAATTCCTCGATGTCCGCGCCGGCGGCAAAGTTGCCACCCTCGCCGCGAATCGACGATGCAACGCAGACTCCGATCAGTGGCCAGTGCTTCGAAAGCGCGCGCCAGCGCCTGCCACATTGCCTCGCTGATTGCATTGAGGTTGCCGCGGCGAGTCGAGGCGGACCGTCAGGCCGTCGCGCCGCTGCGCTCGATGCGTACCGCGCCGCTCAGTGCGCTCAGTCCAGTTTCGCGCCCGGACGTTCTTGGTGACTGTCGCCCAGCGCTTGATTTCGAGTTGAGGAACTTCGAGAATTCCGCTGGCGACATCGTCGACTACGTCCGAACCGTTGCTGGCCCAGATCTCGCGCAGCTCCGGCGAGTTGAGCGCCTTCACGACCTCGGCCTGCATGCGGTCGAGGATGTCCTTCGGCGTGCCCTTGACGCCCCAGATGCCGTACCAGGTTGACACGACGTACTCGGGCATACCGACTTCGGCCGTCGTCGGCACGTTCGGAAAGGCCGTCGAACGTTTCGGCGCCGCGACCGCGAGCGCCTTGATGCGCCCGGAACGAATGTGCTGTGCCGACGAGCCAAGTCCGTCGAACATCATGTCGACGTTGCCGGCCAGCAGATCTTGAGCGCGGGCCCGGCACCGCGGTAGGGGATATGCACGATGAAGGTATTGCTCTGCTGCTTGAAAGCTCGCCGGCCAGGTGGTGCGAGGTGCCGTTGCCGGCCGACGCGATAGTTGAGCTTGCCGGGATTGCTCTTCAGCAGGCGTCAAACTCCTTGAAGTCGTCGACCTTGACCCGACTGGGATTGACGACGATGACCTGCGGCGGATTGGCGATCACCGTCAGCGGCACCAGATCGGTTTCGATGTTGTAGTCGAGTCTTCGGGTAGAAGCTCGGAGCGATCGCGTGGTGCACGGCGCCGATGAAGAAGGTGTAGCCGTCGGGCGGGGCCTTGGCCGCGATCGATGCTCCGACGGTGCCACCGGCGCCGCCGCGATTGTCGATGATGACCGGCGCGGCCGAGCTGCTTGGACAGCTGCGCCGACAAGCGGTCGCGCAAATGCGTCGGTGCCGCCTCCGGGCGGAAACGGAACGACCAGGGTAATCGGCTTGGTCGGCCAGGTCTGCGCGTGGGCCGGCGCACCGGCAATCAAATGCAGTGAAACTGCGACCGCGAGCAGTAGTTTCATGAAGTGTCTCCTGATTTCCGCTGGTCTGAATCAATCCTGTCTTGGGCAGGCTCATGCTTCATCTCGCCGTCCTGGCGATGCTTGCGCATGCACGACTTCGCCATCGAGAAAGCGCTGGTGATAGTCTTCGACCTTGGCAAGATCGTAAAGGTAATTGACCATCAGGCCGCACGACTGGCGCACGCCGTTCTTCGACAGATCCGCAGCCCAGTTGATGCGCTGCAGTCGCGCGCCGTTGCCCAGGTGGAACTTCGCAACCGCATCGCCGTCGGCAGTGGGCGAAGCCAGTCTCAGATAGATCGAACTCAGCTCCAGCAATGCTGCACGCTCGTTCGCTGACGCCGTCTCAGGCCGCCAACCTGCAGTGATCTTCTGCTGCAAGGTGCCGGCATTGAGGTCAAGACTTCGGCGTGCCCCGGCCAGCCGCTTGTGAACAATCGCGCCCGGTCTATCTCCGCCGTCGTTGCCCGACGCATCGATCCAGTGCACCAGGCCCGGGATCGGTGACAGGGTGCAGAAGGAGCGGATGGACGGGAAGTCAGCCTTCAGGCGCTCCGCCACCCGCTTGATCAGGAAGTTTCCGAGCGACACACCGCGCAGTCCGGGCTGGCAGTTGCTGATCGAGTAGAACGTCGCCACCTTGAAGCGCTTTCGTTCGACCGGATCTGCGGCCTTTTCAATCAGCGGCGCGATTGCCGGCGGCATGTCGGGCACGAGCGCGACCTCGACAAAGATCAGCGGTTCACTCGGCAGCTGGGGATGAAAGAAGGCAAAGCAGCGGCGGTCCGGGAGCAAGCGCCGTCGCAGATCATCCCAGCCATCGATCGCATGCACCGCCTCGTGCTGGATGATCTTCTCGAGCAACTCGGCGGGTGAGCTCCAGTCGACCTGCTGCATCTCCAGGAATCCGGGATTGAACCAGGACGACAGCAGGTGAAATAGATCGGCTTCGACGGCGGCAAGTGCCGGATGCTGTGGAAGGACACGCAGCAGTTGCCGGCGCATGTTGACGATGACTGCGGTACCGCCGGCGCCTCGATTCAATCGGCGCAGCAGCTCCTGGCGCGGCGGTTCTGCGGCAACGATCAAGCGCGCAAGCTCTTCGGGGTCAGGCGCCGCGGCATAGTCCTGTGCCGCTGCCAGCACCGCCTTCGGATCCGGGTCGAAGTCCTCGGCCAGATGCTTGAAGAACTGCAGGCGCGCCGCATCGGAAAGTCGCCGGAACCGTTCGATTGCGCCAGCCGCCAGGCCGGCGCTGTTGGCCTCGCCGCGCGCTGACAGCAAGCGGCGACAAGTGCGCATCAATGCATCGAGGTCATCATCGGGCGGCAGCTTGGGCGGGCCCGATTTCGGCAAGTCATGCATTGCCACTCCTAAGCCGAGCTCCGGTCCTGCCTTCGGCGGCGCTGAATTCAAGCAGTACCATCAACCGCGCCGGCAGATGTTCGCGCATCAGGCGATCGGCGCGGTAGACGCCGCGTTCTTCCTCGAAAGAAACACGAACAGCCCGAGCCCGATCAGCACCATTGGAACGGATAGCCATTGTCCGGCCGACAGGCCAAGCGGCATGAACCCATAGAGCGCTTCCGGTTCGCGAAAGATCTCGCCGACGATGCGCAGCAGTCCGTAGGCGATAAGGAACAGGCTTCCAACCGTGCCCGCGGCGCGCGGTGCGCGCGAATACCACCAGAGGATCGCCAATAGCAGCAATCCTTCGAGCACGAACTGGTAGAGCTGCGACGGGTGGCGCGCCAGGGGGCCGGCCTGCGGAAACACGACGGCCCATGGCAGCGAGGGATCGGCGAGCCTTCCCCAGAGTTCGCCGTTGATGAAGTTGCCGATGCGGCCCGCTCCCAGTCCGAGCGGCACGAGCGGAACGACGAAATCGGCGACCTTGAGAAATGACTTGCCGCGTGAGCGCGCAAACCAGGCCATGGCGAGGATCACGCCGATGATTCCGCCGTGCGAGGCCATGCCTCCTTTCCACACCGCAAAGATCTCGAGCGGATGGGCGAGATAGTACGAAGGCGGGCCGTAGAAGAGCACGTGGCCAAGCCGCCCGCCAAGGATGACCCCGATCATGCCGGCGAACAGCAGATCGTCGACGTCCTGCGAGCTCATCCCGCGCCAGGCCTCGCGGGCGCGCAGCTTGCCGAGTATCAGGAACAGCGCGAAACCGAGCAGGTACATCAGCCCGTACCAGCGGATCGCCAGCGGGCCGATCTCGAACGCGATCGAATTCAGGTTATGGACGTAGGGCATGCGCTGCTCACATCGAAAGCTTCCCCTATTATCAGTCCCGTCCCGTTCAAGCGCCCCAACCCGGAAACCTCACCATGGCCTTCAATCGTCGCTCGAAGAACGTCACCCAGGGCGTGGCCCGTTCAGCCAATCGCGCGATGTACTACGCGATGGGCTACCAGGACGGAGACTTTGACAAGCCGATGATCGGCGTGGCCAACGGACATTCGACGATCACGCCGTGCAACTCGGGCTTGCAGAGACTCGCCGATGCAGCGATCGCGGCGATCGCCGAAGGCAATGCCAATTCGCAGGTGTTCGGCACGCCGACGATTTCCGACGGCATCGGCATGGGCACCGAAGGCATGAAGTACTCGCTGGTGTCGCGCGAGGTGATCGCCGATAGCATCGAAACCTGCGTGAACGGCCAGTGGATGGACGGCGTGATCGTCATCGGCGGCTGCGACAAGAACATGCCGGGCGGCATGATGGGCATCGCGCGCTGCAATGTTCCTGCCATCTACGTCTATGGCGGCACGGTCAAACCCGGTCGCTACAAGGACAAGGATCTGACCATCGTGTCGGCCTTTGAAGCGGTTGGCGAATTCACGGCCGGCCGGCTCAGCGCGGCCGACTTCAAGGAAATCGAGAGGCGCTGCATACCCGGCTCGGGCTCGTGCGGCGGCATGTACACCGCGAACACGATGAGCTCGTCGTTCGAGGCACTGGGCCTGAGTCTGATGATGAGCTCGACGATGGCCAATCCGGACGACGAGAAAGTCACGAGCACCGCCGAGAGCGCGCGTGTGCTGCTCGGCCGCCGTGAAGAACAATCTTCGACCGTCAGACATCATCTCCCGCAAGTCGATCGAAAACGCGGTCAGTTTGGTTATGGCGGTCGGCGGCTCCACCAATGCCGTGCTGCATTACCTCGCGATAGCGCACTCAGCAGGAGTGCCGTGGACAATCGACGACTTCGAGCGCGTCAGGCGCAAGGTGCCGGTGTTGGCCGACCTCAAGCCCTCCGGCAAGTACGTCGCAACCGACTTGCACCGGGCCGGCGGCATCCCGCAGGTGCTGAAGATCCTGCTGGTCAATGGCCTGCTGCATGGTGACTGCATGACGATCACCGGCAAGACAATGGCTGAGATGCTCGAAGCGGTTCCTTCGGAGCCGCGGTCAGATCAGGACGTGATCCGGCCGTTTTCTCGCCCGCTGTACAAGCAGGGCCATCTCGCGATACTCAGGGGCAACCTGTCGCCGGAAGGCTGCGTGGCGAAGATCACCGGACTCAAGAACCCGGTCATCACGGGCCCGGCCCGCGTGTTCGATTCCGAGGACGCCGCCATGGATGCGATTCTCGCCGACCGCATCCAGCCGGGCGACGTCGTCGTGATCCGCTACGAAGGTCCGCAGGGCGGGCCAGGCATGCGCGAGATGCTTTCACCGACTGCGGCGCTGATCGGCAAGGGACTCGGCGAAAGCGTAGGCCTGATTACCGACGGCCGCTTTTCAGGTGGCACCTGGGGCATGGTGGTCGGCCACGTGGCACCCGAAGCCTACGTCGGCGGCTTGATCGCGCTGATCAAGGAGGGTGACTCGATAACGATCGACGCCCACAAGCTGCTGTTGCAGCTGAACGTGGACGATGCCGAAATCGCCCGGCGGCGCCTGGACTGGAAGCAGCCGGCACCGCGTTACAGGACGGGTGTGCTCGCCAAGTTCGCCAAACTCGCATCGACCGCCAGCCGGGGCGCGATCACGGACGAGAACCTGTTTGGATAGCGCCTTTAGCGCCTGGGGCCCTTCTTCTTGACCTCGAGCGCCTGTTTGATGCGCTTCTTCTTGTGCTTGTCCATTTCATCGAAGGCCTTCTTCTTGTCGAGCCCCAGGCGTCGTTCAAATACTTCGAACCAGACCCAGGCCAGCCCAAACGGCAAGGCGATCCACCACCACGACAATTCGGCGAACACGCTGATCTCGAGTATCTTGAGCACGATGAGCGCAACGCCGATCCAAACCAGCCACATGTCCGACTCCTGCAGCACAACGGGTGCGACTATAGCGACCAGCATATAGCGCAGGCTGGGGACCAGTAGGTCAACGATGCGCCCGATTAGCCGTTAATATTCAACAGTCAGGCAATACCATTCCGTCCACTGCACACCCGGAGTCACCATGTTCAAAGCACTAACTCTCGCTGCTTTTGGCCTGATGGCCACCTGCGGACCGGCGCTTGCCAATGCTGATCTTGCGAAACAGAAAAATTGCCTGGCATGTCATAGCGTTGACAAGAAACTGGTCGGCCCGTCCTACAAGGATGTTGCCGCCAAGTACAAGGGCGACAAGGATGCAGTGAATCGCCTAGCCAAGAAGATCCGCGAAGGTGGCGTCGGAACCTTTGGCCAGGTCCCCATGCCCGCGAACCCGCAGGTCACTGAGCAGGAAGCCCAGACACTCGCCAAGTGGGTGCTTGCGCAGTAGTGAGTCGACCCTGCCCGGCAATCTCGTAACCGTTTCAGCGGTCGGTCAGGAAAAGGGCGCTTCGGCGCCCTTTCTCGTTTCGGTTCCGATCAGAGCTCGAGCCTGGGGAGGGCAAGCTCCGGCACCCGGCCGGAAACCAAGTCGGCGATCAGGGCGCCATTGCCGCTTGCCAGTGTCCAGCCCAGGGTCCCGTGGCCGGCATTCAGAAACAGGCCGTCCACCGATGTCGCGCCAAGATAGGGCACGTTCGACGGCGTGGCCGGCCGCAAACCGGCCCAGTACTGCGCGGCGCCATAGTCACAGGCGCCGGGAAACAGCTCCCGCATTCGGCGCGTCAGCGCTTCGCACCGAATCTCGTTGAGTTCACGCGACCAGCCGCCGACCTCCGCGGTGCCGGCCGCGCGCAATCGTGAACCGAACCGCGAAATCACGATCTTGCGGGCGTCATCGGCCAAGCTGATGATTGGCGCGCGCCCCGCGTCGGCCACCGGATAGGTAGCGGAGTAGCCCTTGACTGGGAAGATGCGGACGCGCAAGCCGAGCGGCGCCAGCAGCGCGGCAGTGGAAACGCCGAGGCAGACGACAACCGCGTCGGCTTCGATCGAAGCAAGCGATCCGTCCTGTCCTGCCGCCTCGACACCTCGAACTCGCCGCCCATCGACCAGCAGCCGGTTCACCGTCGTGCCGAACTGGAACCGGACTCCGCGCCCTTGCGCTCGCTGCGCGAGCTGGCATGTAAACGCATGCGCGTCGCCGGACTCGTCGTCCGGACAGTAATCAGCGCCGACGATGCGCTCTCCAATCGAATCCAGGGCCGGTTCCAGTGCAAGCGCGTCTGCCGCAACCAGCGTGCGCAGCTCGCAGCCGAGCTGGTTCATCAATGCCGCGCTGGCACGACTCCTGTGAAATTCCTCCCTATCCGTATACAGGTGCAGGATGCCGCGTTCGACACAGTCGTAGTCAAGCGCAAGTTCGCGCCGCAGGACCTTCACTTGGTTCCGACTGTGAAGCGCCAGTCGCACGATCGTGCGGATGTTGGCCGCGGTGCGGTCACGCGCACATTCGCGCAGGAATGCCGCGCTCCAGCTCCACTGTTGCCAGTCGAACTTTGGCCGAAACAGCAGGGGCGCGTCGGCACGACCGAGCCAACGCAGGATCTTCATGGGAGCTGCGGGGTTGGCCCAGGGCTCGGCGTGGCTGACCGAGATCTGGCCGCCGTTGGCAAAGCTCGTTTCGAGTGCCGGGCCAGGCTGACGCTCGAGGACCTCGACCTCATGGCCGGCACAACGCAGATACCAGGCGCTCGCTGTTCCCACCACGCCCGCCCCCAGCACCAGAACCCGCACTTTCGCTTCTTCCCTTTCAATGAGACCGGGCGAGTCTACGTAGGCTGCCGTGACCCGCGTCTTGCCGTAGCATTTCAGCTCCGGGTTGCGGCACCTTCCGCGGTGAGTACAATCTACCGGTTTCGTCGGCTGAGTTCCGCACCGTCCGGGGCTTCGACGAGGCCTCGACGCAGAGAGAGTTAGGAATACAGTGGCGCACGGTGCATTCAGGAAACGGTGTCCATGCCCGGTCGAACAGCTTAGTCAGCCGAAGAATTAGACAGCTCATACAAATTGCTCAGCTAGGACCCTCAGAGGAGAGAACGTAATGAAACAACCGATCACCAAGATCGTGCCGCTTGCAACGCTTGCGGTCGCCATTGCGGTAGCACTTGCCGCTTGTGGCAAGAAAGAAGAAGCAGCCAAGGCGGACGCCAAGGCACCGGTCAAGGCCGCTGCTCCCGCCGAAGTCATGAAAATCGGCCACGTCGCGCCACTTACGGGCGGCATTGCGCACCTCGGCAAGGACAACGAAAACGGCGCCCGCATGGCCATTGAGGAAATCAATGCTGCCGGCGGCGTGAAACTCGGCGACAAGACCTACAAGCTCGAACTGGTGGCCGAAGACGACAAGGCGGACCCGAAGGAAGGCACCCTGGTCGCTCAGAAGATCGTTGATTCGGGCGCGGTCGCCGTGGTCGGCCATTTGAACTCGGGCACCTCGATTCCGGCCTCCAAGATCTATTCGGATGCCAGCATCACCCAGGTCACGCCCTCCGCAACCAATCCGAAGCTGACTGAACAGGGCTTCAAGACGACATTCCGCGTCGTTGCCAATGACAATCAGCAGGGCGCCGTGCTCGCGAACTACGCGAACGATGCGCTCAAGGCCAAGACGATTGCCATCATCGACGACCGCACGGCCTATGGACAGGGCCTGGCCGACGTCGTCGAGCGCACCGCCAAGGAAAAGGGCATGAAGGTTGTCGCGCGCGAGTTCACCAACGACAAGGCAACCGATTTCAACGCGATCCTGACCAAGGTCCGTGCAGCCAAGCCCGACGTCGTGATGTACGGCGGGATGGACGCCACGGGCGGTCCAATGGCCAAGCAGATGAAGCAACTGGGCATCAAGGCACCGATGCTGGCCGGTGACGGCGTCTGCTCGCCCGAGTTCATCAAGCTCGCCGGTGACGCAGCCGGCATCCTGCACTGCTCGCAGGCAGGCGAAGCGGTTGAGAAGCTGGCCAAGGGCGCGGATTTCGTCGCCAACTACAAAAAGCGCTTCAACTCCGACGTACAGCTCTATTCGCCGTACAGCTACGACGCGGTGTTCGTGATCGTCGAAGCCGCCAAGCGTGCCGGCAAGGCCGATCGCGCCGCGATCACGGCGGCGATGCCAGCCACCGCCTACCCGGGCCTGACCGGCCAGGTAGCATTCGACGAAAAGGGCGACCTCAAGGGTGGCGCCATTTCGATGTTCAAGGTCAATGGCGACAAGCTCGAGTACATTTCGACGGTTCGCTAAGCGACAATCCTGACCAGAACGGCACCCTGCGGGGTGCCGTTTTTTTTCGTGGACGCGTGTCTCGCACGGACAACTTGTTACGATCCGCCGCACGCGCCGGCAGTGGCTGGGCGCGACCACGGAGCGCGATGGAAACCTTCCTTCAGCAGATCCTCAACGGCCTGGTGCTAGGCAGCCTGTACTCGCTGATCGCGCTTGGCTACACGATGGTCTACGGCATCCTGAATCTCATCAACTTCGCCCACGGTGATGTGATGATGGTCGGCGCGCTGACCGCACTGTCGACGATCATGCTGCTGCAGACTTTGTTTCCGGGACTGTCGGGCTGGGTTCTGATCGTCGGCGGGCTGCTGGTGGCGGTGCCGGTGTGCGTAAGCCTGAGTCTGCTTATCGAGCGTGTCGCCTACCGGCCGCTTCGCAACGCCCCGCGGCTTGCACCGCTGATTACCGCGATCGGCGTCTCGATCGTGATCCAGACCGTGGCGATGCTGGTCTGGGGTCGCAACTACATGACGTTTCCGCAGCTGATTCCGAATACGCCGATCGAGCTGGCCGGAGTGACGGTCACGCTGACCAAGCTAATCGTGATCGGCCTATCGGCGATCGTCATGATCGGGCTGATGCTGCTGGTCAATCGCACCCGGCTCGGACGCGCTATGCGCGCCACGGCCGAGAACCCGCGCGTAGCGGGACTGATGGGTGTCAATCCGAACTTCGTGATTGCGGTCACCTTTGCGATCGGTGCGGCGCTTGCCGCGCTTGCCGGTGTGATGCTGGCGGCGACTTACAGCGTCGCACATTTCTACATGGGCTTTCTGCCCGGCCTGAAGGCATTCACAGCGGCGGTGCTGGGCGGAATCGGCAACATTCCTGGCGCGATGCTGGGCGGTCTGCTGCTCGGGCTGATCGAAGCGCTTGGTGCCGGCTACATCGGCGATCTGACCGGCAATGTGCTGGGCAGCCATTACCAGGACGTGTTCGCGTTCCTGATCCTGGTCCTGGTGCTGATTTTCAGGCCGTCGGGACTGCTCGGCGAGCGCGTCGCCGATCGGGCCTAGCATGAAGTCCCTGCTTCCTCAGCTGTCGAACAATCGCACCGCGGTCTGGGCGGCGACCCTGGTGGTGGCGGCGGTCCTGGTCGTCCTGCCCTTCGCCTTCGGTGAACTGCTCGGCAACGCGTTGGTGCGTGCGCTGGCGTTCGCTTGCCTGTACGTGATGCTGGCACTCGGTCTGAACATCGTGGTCGGCTTCGCCGGCCTGCTCGACCTCGGCTACATCGCGTTCTATGCGGTCGGCGCCTACATGTACGCGCTGCTCGCTTCGCCACAGCTGACCAGCAACTTTGCCTGGATCGCGCAGACGTTCCCGTGCGGATTGCACAGTTCGATCTGGTTCGTGATCCCGCTCGGCGCCGGACTGGCCGCGATGTTCGGCATCCTGCTGGGCGCGCCCGTGCTCAAGCTGCGCGGTGACTACCTGGCGATCGTGACTCTCGGCTTCGGCGAGATCACGCGCATCTTCATCAACAATCTGAACGCGCCGCTCAACATCACCAACGGTCCGCAGGGCATCACGCTGATCGATCCGATCAGGATTCTCGGCATCGACTTCGGCAAGACACAGCACTTGGCGTTATGCACTGCCGTCGGTCTATCTCTACTACTACCTGTTCCTGTTGCTGACGATCGTCACGATCGTCATCTGCGTGCGCCTGCAGGATTCGCGACTCGGCCGCGCCTGGATGGCGATTCGCGAAGACGAGATCGCGGCCAAGGCGATGGGTATCAACGTGCGCAACGTCAAGCTGCTCGCGTTCTCGCTCGGCGCGACCTTCGGTGGCGTCGCCGGCGCGATGTTCGCGGCGTTTCAGGGTTTCGTGTCGCCGGAGTCCTTCACTCTGAACGAATCGATCATCGTGCTGGCGATGGTCGTGCTCGGCGGACTCGGCCACATTCCAGGGGTGGTGCTCGGGCGCCGTGCTGCTCGCAATGTTCTCCGAAGTTCCTGCGGCACTACATCGTGCCGGCGCAGATGTTCCTGTTCGGCAAGGTGATTGTTGACGCCGAGATCCTGCGCATGATGCTGTACGGCCTCGCGATGGTGCTGATCATGCTGTATCGACCGAAGGGACTGTGGCCGGCGCCCGAGCACGGCGTCAATCCCGCCAGCCGCTCGTACCGGCGCGACCAGGGCCTAGCAGATGGCCGACGTCATCCTCAAGGTCAGCGGCGTCAACAAGCGCTTCGGCGGCTTGCAGGCGCTGGCCGATGTCGGCATCGAGATCCATCGCGGCCAGATCTACGGATTGATCGGTCCGAATGGCGCCGGCAAGACGACGTTCTTCAATGTGATCACCGGACTCTATGCGCCGGATTCCGGCACATTCGAACTCGACGGCAAGCCCTACTCGCCGCACGAAGTGCACCGGGTCGCGCAGGCTGGCATCGCGCGCACGTTCCAGAACATCCGCCTGTTTCCGGACATGACCGCGCTCGAGAACGTCATGGTCGGCCGACATGTGCGCACCCACGCCACCGCGCTCGGCGCGATTCTGCGCACCCGCGCGACGCTCGCCGAGGAGCGCGCGATCAAGGCAGCGCTCGCTCGAGCTGCTCGATTACGTCGGGATTCGCAGTTACGCCGATTACCAGGCTCGCACGCTGGCATACGGTGATCAGCGACGGCTCGAGATCGCGCGCGCACTGGCGACCGAGCCCAAACTGCTGGCGCTCGACGAACCCGCGGCCGGCATGAACGCGACCGAGAAGCTGGCGCTGCGCGGCCTGCTCGAAGCGATCAGCCGGGATGGCGTCACGATTCTGCTGATCGAGCACGACGTCAAGCTGGTCATGGGCCTGCACGATCACGTGACCGTGCTCGACTACGGCAAGATGATCGCAGTCGGCTCGCCGGCCGAAGTGCAGAGTAATCCGGCGGTGATCGAGGCCTATCTGGGCGGTGGCCATACCGCCGTCGCCACGAAGCGCGGCATGAGCGCGCCGGGCCTAAGCGTGAATCCTTGGCGCGAAGCGACAAGGTTGCCTGATGACTGACGTCGTCCTGCGCGTAGCTGGCCTCAAGGTGGCCTATGGCGGGCCGAACGCTGCGCGTTCATCCCGCCTGGCGGGTTATCGAGTTCCCCTCTCCCCGACCCTCCCCTGCAGGGGAGGGAGCGCGAAAGTGCGCGTACCTCATGTCTGAGATCGTCCTTCGCGTAGCGGGCCTGAAGGTGGCCTACGGCGGCATTCAGGCCGTCAAGGGCGTCGATCTGGAAATTCGCGCGGGCGAGCTCGTCACTCTGATCGGCGCCAACGGCGCGGGCAAGACCACGACGCTGAAGGCGATCACCGGCACGCAGGCGTGGAGCGGCGCGATCGACTACATGGGCCAGCAGCACGCAGGGACAGGCGCCATTTCAGCTGCTCGCCCGCGGGCTCGCGATGGTGCCCGAGGGTCGCGGCGTATTCGCGCGCATGACGGTCACCGAAAACCTGCAGATGGGCGCCTTCCTGCGCAAGGACGCCGACGGCGTCAGGCGCGATATCGACGAGATGTACGCCGTCTTCCCGCGGCTGAAGGAGCGCGCCAAGCAACTTGCCGGCACACTGTCCGGCGGCGAGCAGCAGATGCTGGCGATGGCACGCGCCTTGATGAGCCAGCCTAAGTTGCTGCTGCTCGACGAACCATCGATGGGACTGTCGCCGATCATGGTCGAGAAGGTGTTCGAAGTGATCCGGTCGGTCGCCGCAACGCAAAGTGCCGATGCTGCTGGTCGAACAGAACGCCCGGCTGGCGCTTGAAGCTGCGCATCGCGCCTACGTGATGGAGTCCGGCCTGATTACGCTTTCGGGCGAGGCGCAGAGCTTGCTGAACGACTCCAAGGTGCGTGAGGCGTATCTGGGCGAGGCCGCCGCCGGCTAGGTCAGCGTGAGACCTTGATCCAGGCATGTGGTCCTGGATCCGGGCGATGTCGCGGCCTGGCCAGGAAATTCTCGCTCCTGCCTGGAAGTCTTCCCCGCAGCTGTCCAGGATCCACTTCCTGTTCGAAATTCACGAACAACTTGGCAAATAGGTGCATATGCACTAATCTGCGCGTCATGGACTCCGAATCTCAGGCCGGCCGTTCGCCACACATTGCAGGAACGTCGAACGCCGTGCGGGGCTGCACCTGCGACAAGCTGCGCCGACTGGGGCGCCAGTTGACGTCGATTTATGACCGAGAGCTTGCGGCGGTCGGCCTGCGTGTAACCCAGTTCTCCCTGCTGTCACAACTGCGCAGGCAGAGTCTTCCGCTGACGCAGCTGGCGGATCGCCTGGATCTCGACCGGACCACTTTGACGCGCAATCTCGGGCCGCTTGCCGCAGCCGACTGGGTACGAATCGACGCTGATCCGAATGACGCGCGTGTTCGCATCGCGTGCCTGACGCCGGCGGGCGAAGCGCAATGGTCGGCCGGCCGTGCTCACTGGCGCCGCGCGCAGGACGAGATCAACGCCAGAGTCGGACACCAGGATGTGGTGGCGCTGCACGGGATGCTCGACTCCTGCCTGCAACTGTTTCGGGCCACCGACGACGACATGGAGGAAGCTCGATGAGCGCCGAAGCTGACGCCGACCGCGTGAACACCTGGCCGCTGGTGCTCGCCGCCTCGGCGATTCTGCTGGTCACGATGGGCGTGCGGCAGTCGCTCGGCCTGTTCGTATCGCCACTGAACACGTCGACCGGGCTCGGCATCGTGGCGATCAGTTTTGCATTGGCGATCGGGCAATTCGTGTGGGGCGCCGCGCAGCCGGTCTTCGGCGCGATCGCAGATCGCACGGGCCCGGTCGCGTCATCGTGGCGGGCGCCGTGATGCTCGCCGTCGGAATGGCAGCCACGCCCTTTGGTCGAGCCAGTGGGCGCTGGTCCTATGCCTCGGTGTCCCTGTCGGCGGCGGGCGCGGGCAGTTTTCGATTCTGATTGGTGCAACGTCCGACACTTACCCCCCGAACGGCGCGCATTCGCGGCGGGCTTCATCAATGCCGGCGGCACCTCGGTCAGTTTGTGTTCGCGCCGTTGAGTCAGGCAATCATCGCCGCGTTTGGCTGGGTCGCCGCGATGATCACGTTGGCCGTTTCGGCACTGGCGACGATTCCGCTGGCGCGCGGTCTGAAGGCTCAACCGTCCGCGGCTGCCACGGCGACAGGCGCCGCGGCCACGGGTCCGACGCTGCGCCAGCAATTGCGCGACGCGGCGCGCAACCCGAGCTACTGGTGCCTGCATGCCGGCTTCTTCACCTGCGGCTTTCACATCGCCTTCCTGGTTACGCATCTCCCGGGCGAGGTCGATCTGTGCGGACTTTCGGCCGGCGTTGCTGCTGCTTCGCTCGCGATCATCGGGCTTGCAAATCTCGCGGGTAGCCTGACCGTGGGCGCGCTGGGCAATGTCTACCGGATGAAGTGGCTGCTGTTCTGGACCTACTTCGCGCGCGCCGCCGTGATTGCGGTCTATCTCGCCGCGCCGAAGACCCCGATGACCTTCTACCTGTTTGCCGCAGTGCTTGGCTTCACCTGGTTGTCAACGGTGCCGCCAACCGCAGGACTGGTGGGAAAGCTGTTCGGCCTGCGCTACCTCGCAACCTTGTTCGGCCTGACCCTGTTGTCGCACCAGATCGGCGGATTCTTCGGCGCCTGGCTGGGCGGCATCGCGCTCGTGGAAACCGGCAACTATCAGTGGATGTGGATCGCCGACATCGCGCTCGCACTAGGCGCCGCTTTCGTGAATCTGCCGATCCGGGAGGCTCCCATTGTGCGCATGCGACTCGCCGGCGCCTGAGCGGAGTGCGCCTGTGTGATCTGCGCTAATCCAGTCCGGTGGCTTCGGGCAGGCCGAGCATGAGATTCAGGTTCTGCACTGCTGCCCCGCTCGCACCCTTGCCGAGATTGTCGAGGCGCGCGATCAGCATCGACTGCGCGCGTTCATCGTTCGCGTAAACGAAGATCTCGAGCCGGTTGGTGTGGTTGAGCGCCTCGGGCTCGAGATAGTGGCCGTCGCGCAGCGCCGCGATGTCGTTCAGGGGCCGCACGTGAATGAAGCGCTCGCCCGCGTAGTGCTCGACATACGCTGCCTGAAGATCGGCGCCGGTCAACTTGCGCGGCGAAAGCGCCGCTGCCAGCGGAACCGAGACCAGCATGCCGCGCAGGAAGTCTCCGACCGATGGCGCAAACACCGGCTCACGTTCGAGCAGGCCATGGGCGCGCATCTCGCCCAGATGCTTGTGATTCAGCCCCAGGCCATAGGCGCCGAACGCTGCCGGCGGGCCGCCGGCAGATGGACGTTCGTAACTTTCGATCAGCTTGCGCCCGCCGCCCGAGTAGCCCGACACCGCGTGTACGGTAACCGGGGCATTCGCCGGCAGCAGTTCCCGTTCCCGCAAGGGCCGGACCAATGACAGAAAGCCGGTCGGATAGCAGCCAGGGTTCGACACCCGGGTCGCCCCTGCGATTGCAGCGCGTTGTCCGCGCGTCAGCTCGGGAAATCCATACACCCATTCGCCGGCAGTGCGATGCGCCGAACTGGCGTCGATAATGCGCGTGCTGGCCCGGGTGATCATCGAGGCGGTTTCGCGCGCCGCCTGGTCCGGCAGACACAGGATCACCAGATCGACCGCATTGATGACTTCACGCTTGGCAGCCGTATCCTTGCGGCTCACGACCGGCAGGCTGACGAGTTCCACATCGCTGCGGGCCGCAAGGCGTTCCCGGATCTCAAGACCCGTGGTGCCGTGCTCGCCATCGATAAAGATTGTCGGTCTGGCCATTGCCGGTCGCGGCGGTTGCCGGATGATGTAAAGATACGCGATCTGCATTGCGGCATGTGGGACGCCACCGTCCGGCAACCGCGCGTCAGGAAAGGCAAGGCCATGACGACTCGACGATCCTCCGCTCGGCGGCCACGCACTTCGCACTCTCCGCACGCTGCCGATTCGCACCGGCATGAGCACACCGTCCTCGTCCTGCAGGGCGGTGGTGCACTCGGCTCCTATCAGGCCGGTGTATTCGAAGGAATCTCCACGGCAGGATATGAACCCGACTGGGTGACCGGTGTCTCGATCGGCGCCATCAACGCAACCCTGATCGCTGGCAATCCTCCTGAGCGTCGCGTCGAACGTCTGCGTGAATTCTGGGACCGCGTCTCGGCGCGTGCGCCGATTGTCCCGCCGGTATCCCTTGACCCGCTGCGTGCACTCTTCAATCGCGCCAGCGCCACAACAGCCGCCATATTCGGCGTACCGGGATTCTTCGAGCCGCGCGCTTTGCCGCCGTTTCTAGCAGCCGAAGGCAGCCTCGAAGCGTTGAGTTTCTACGATACAAGTTCACTCGCAGACACGCTGCTGGAACTGGCTGACTTCGATCTGATCAACTCTAAGACGGTCCGTCTGTCGCTGGGAGCAGTCAATGTTCGCAGCGGGAACTCGACCTATTTCGACAGCCACCGCGAGGAGATCACGCCCGAGCATGTGCTGGCGAGCGGAGCGCTCCCGCCGGGCTTTCCTCCGGTCGAGATCGGTGGCGAGCTCTACTGGGATGGCGGCATCGTGTCCAACTCTCCACTTTGGTACGTGCTCGACGAAGAACCCCGCATGTCCGCCCTGCTGTTCCAGGTCGATTTGTTCAGTGCCCGGGGCGAAGCGCCGGTCAACCTCGACCAGGTCCAGGAACGGGCAAAGGACATTCAATATGCGAGCAAGACGCGCTTCAACACCACGCGAGTCAGGGAAGTGCGGGAACTACTGACGGCGCTGAAGAATGTTCTCGGCAAGCTGCCGAAGTCGATGCTCAAGGATCCGGATGTGCAGCGCCTGGAGCAAGTGACGCAGCGCGGACCGATGTGTCTCGTGCACTTCATCAATCGGCGCCTGTCGCACGCGGCGAGTTTCAAGGACTACGAGTTTTCGCGCGCCACCATCAACGAGCTGTGGCAGGAAGGGCTGCACGATGTGCACCGATCGATGGCTCACCCCGACTGGGCGCACGCGGTGGAACCCGCAGCCGGCATGCGCATCTACGACCTGACGCGCTGAACAGCAACCGTTCACATGGCGAGATAGACGGCCAGCACCAGCCCAAGCGCGGCCAACATCAATGACAGGGTGATCGGAAACACCGCGCTGTGCGTTCGCGGAACATCCTGCTGCGGCAACGAGGACACGTAACTCCGGTGCTGGATCGCGCCGAGAATCATGCAGGCGACACCGATCAGCACGAGCGCAATGCCGACCAGGTTGGACAGATCGAGCTGGTGAGAAGTCGCCGGCGGCGGGACCATCGCACCCGACTGCACTGCCAGTAGTCGCAGAAACAATCCGAAGCGCGCGACGACAAATCCGAGCGCCATGATCGTGAGACCGGTGCGGACCCAGGCCAGCAGGGTGCGTTCAGCGGCAAAGAAGACGCGAGGGTCACTGAACATCAACAACTCCAATCAGCACGGAGAGCTTCAGATCGCCTTCGGCGCGGATGCGGCGTCGGGATGCGCGGGCGCCTCGTCCTCCGGTTCGTCGAATCGCCCGCGATCGCCTGCATAGGTCCGCGACGCGAGGAAGTAGCAGGCCGCAGCCAGCAGCGAAGTCGCCGGCGCCAGGATCATCGCCGTGCCGAGGCTGAAGACGTCGGACAGTGTTCCGACCAGCACCGGTCCGGGCGCGAAACCAATCAGGTTGTTTCCCAGCGTGATCGTTGCCAGGGCCGTTGCCCGCAGGCCGGGATGGATGACTTCCGTGATCGCCGCGCCGCCCGCGCCGGCGTGGCCACCCGACAGCGCGACTCCGCCATACAACAACGCCATCTGCAGCGTCCCCGCTGGCATGGCGAAGGCAGAGGTCAGCAGGGCGAAAGTGATCAGGCAGTAAAGGGCGGGTATGCGCAGGCGGTTACGCATGTCGCGCTGCGCCAGGCGGTCGACCAGCCAACCACCAAGGATCATGCCGACTCCCGCGACCAAAACCACGATACCAGCCTGAATTGCCGCCTTGTCGGTCGACATGCCGTAGTAGCGACTGAAATAGGTCGGTGTCCAGGCAGATATCACGCCGACGATGAACATCTGCAGTCCGCTGCCAAGATAGATCAGGACGGCGGTGCGTGGCGCAAACAGTTCTTTCACGATGCGCCCGAATCCGGAACCCTGCGGCCGGCCCGCCGCGTCACTTTTCAGCGCCACCGTCTTGTAGTCGTGTACCACCAGCGGGTAGACCACGACCAGCACCAGCGAGGCCAGTCCGATGCTGATAAAGGCCCAGCGCCAGCCCCAGCGAACGGCGATGGCGCCTCCCAGCACCACGCCGAGCACCGATCCGAACAGCGCGGCCGCCATGAAGGCTCCCAGCACGGCCGCCCGCTTTTCGGGGGGGAACACATGGGACAGGATCGCGCCCCCGGCGCTCGCGTACCCGGCTTCGCCGAACCCGACCGCGGCACGTGCGAACAGCATCTGGGTATGGTTCTGGCTGAGTCCACAGCCAATCGTCGCCACACACCACACGCCCGCCATTGCCGTGATGCTCTTGACCCGGCCCCAGCGATCGGCCAGCAAGGCGATCGGAAAGGACCCGACGCCGACCACCAGCGCCACCACGCTCACCAAGGTGCCAAGCTGGGTGTCGGTCAGCGACCACTCCAACTTCAACAGCGGGAACACCGCGCTGATGACGTTGCGCGTCAGGTAGTCCGACAGCATCAGGCCGAAGGTCAATGCAAAGACCGCCCACGCATAGAGTCGCGAGACCGGCTGGTGCGGAATGCCTTCGGTGGCCTTCAAGTCGAGCGCCATGGATTGTTTCTCGATTCGTGAAGCTACTTGCGTCGCCGCGCGGACGCGGCCACGCGACGGGCCGCCGGCCGCCGCGTGCGCCACGCACCGGGCGTAATGCCGTGCCAGCGGACGAACGCGCGCACGAAGCTGCCGGCTGCACCATAACCGAGCGCCGTTGCGATGTCCGCGATCGGCTGATCGGAGCTCGTGAGCATGCGCTCGGCCATCTCGCGCCGACTTTCGTCGAGCAGGGCTTCGAAGCTCGTATCCTCTTCGCGCAGATAGCGGTGCAGGGTCACGCGGTGGATCGAGAAGATGCCGGCGACCCGTTCGATGTTGCAGCCACCGCTGGCGAGCAGATTGCCGATCACCTGACGGACCCGCGCAACAAAGTCGGGCTGTTCGCGCGCCTCCAGGTCCGCCAGGTACTGGCGCAGGAAGGCATCGAGATTGCGATCCGAGCTTGCTCGTGGCGCATCCAGCACAGCCTCCGCAAACAGCACTGCATGGCGCGGCTGGTTGAACAGCACCGGGGCACGAAAAAATCGAGAATAGAACTCGGCCGATTTCGGCTTGCGATAGGCAATGTTGATCTGCGATGGACGCCAAGCGCGGCCGAGAATCGACTCAAGATGCTTGACTGTCGCCGCCACGTACGCAGTCAGCAAAGCATCTCGTCCCGGGAAGTCGGACTCTGCCGACACTGACAACTGGGCATAGCCTTTCTGAAACTCGAGATCGAGCTTGAGTCCGCGGTACCAGAGGCTCGCATAGCGAACCAGGCCTTCGATTGCTTCGCGGCCGGTACGTGCGTTGAACACCAGCAAGCGCAAGGGACCGACATTCTCCAGGTTCGCCCGTTGGCCGAGCAGGAGTCCAAGCGATTCGCGTCCGGTTGCCTTCGCCGCTGCCAGCAGGATCGCACCGAGGGTGCGCACGGGCAGCAAGGTCAGAGGTCTTGACATCACCTCGGGCGTAACCCCGAAGGACTCGAGCAGTTCCCAGGAATCGTGGCCGAACTCACGCATCAGGTTCGGCAGTTCCGACAAAGTGCCGACCGGAAATCCCTGCTCGGCGGGTAGCGCGTTACGGGCCAATCCTGACCCCGCTTGGATGCCTTGGTGGAAGCCCTGCAAGGCGAGCGCGGTATCCATCCCGAGCGGGGAGTGAACGCGCGCTGCTGCTGACTGGGGATCGAGCCGCGGCATTTTGCGCCGAGTCCGTCAGTCGTCGCTCTGCTCACGCCGCTTGGCGCATCGGCCGCGGTGCGCTCTGCGCCCGGCCGCGCGCCGCGCATGGGCTATCGCGGCAATCACGCTGCTCAGTACAGGTGCATGACCGGCAGCGGGCGCTTGCCCTGCGTCGCTGCCGCCGCGTCGCTCGATCAAAATGCCTCCGGCGACACGTCGTTGACCGCCGCCGCGCCGTGGACGACGCTGTCGCGCAGTCCCGGAACGCGGGTCAGGACGTGCTCGGCATAGAAGCGCGCCACCGCGATCTTGTTGCGCATGAAATTGACATCCTCGCCGGCGGCCAGCTTCTGCTGGGCCACCAGCAGCGCGCGGCCGAGTTGCCAGCCGGCGACCAGATTGCCCGCTAAGAGCAGGTAGGGCACCGAACCGGCGAACGCTGCGTTGGGGTCGGATTTGGCGTGCGCGACGACGAAGTCGACGGTGTCGAGAAAAGCCTGGCGCGCCGCAGCCAGCCGGCCCGCTACCGCCTGCGCCACTTCCTGGCCGCTGGCCCGCAGGGCAGCTTCGGTGGCTTCGATCTCGCGCGCCAGCGCCTTCGCGGTCGCGCCGCCGTCGCGCGCGGTCTTGCGGCCCACCAAGTCGTTGGCCTGGATCGCGGTCGTGCCTTCGTAGATCGTCAGGATGCGTGCATCGCGGTAGTGCTGCGCGGCGCCGGTCTCCTCGATGAAACCCATGCCGCCGTGCACCTGCACACCCAGGCTCGCGACTTCGACGCCCATCTCGGTGCTGAAACCCTTGATCAGCGGCACCAGAAACTCGTAGACGGCCCGGCTTTGCTTGCGCACCGCTGCGTCCGGGTGCGCGTGCGCCGTATCGTGCGCGGCGGCTGCACCGATCGCCGCCGCGCGGCAGCCCTCGACGACGGCGCGCATCGTCAGCAGCATGCGCTTGACGTCGGGGTGGTGGATGATCGCCCCGGCGCCGGGCAGCGAGCCGTCCACCGGGCGCCCCTGCACGCGGTCCTTGGCGTATGCCGCCGCCAGTTGGTAGGCACGTTCGGCGACCGCGATACCCTGCACGCCGACACCGAAACGCGCTTCGTTCATCATGATGAACATGTACTCGAGGCCGCGGTTCTCTTCGCCGACGAGATGGCCGATTGCGCCACCGGCATCGCCGAACTGCAGCACGGCGGTCGGGCTGGCCTTGATGCCGAGCTTGTGCTCGATGCTGACGCAGTGCACGTCGTTGCGCGCGCCGAGCGTCCCGTCAGCCTTGACCATGAACTTCGGCACGACGAACAGGCTGATGCCCTTGACGCCTTCGGGGGCGCCGGTCACCCGCGCCAGCACGAGATGGACGATGTTGCCGGCCATGTCGTGATCGCCATAGGTGATGAAGATCTTGGTGCCGAAGATCTTGTAAGTACCGTCGGGCTGTGGCTCGGCCCGTGAGCGCACCAGCGCCAGGTCGCTGCCGGCCTGCGGCTCGGTCAGGTTCATCGTACCGGTCCATTCGCCCGAGACCATGCGCGGCAGATAGACCTGCTTGAGTTCATCCGAGCCGGCCGTCAGCAACGCCTCGATCGCGCCGTCGGTCAGCAGTGGGCACAACGCGAAGCTCAGGTTGGCGCTGTTGACGATCTCGAGGCAGCCGGCGGCAATCGTCTTGGGCAGGCCCTGGCCGCCGAAATCGGCCGGGTGCTGCAGGCCCTGCCAGCCGCCTTCGGCGTACTTGCGGTAGGCGTCCTTGAAGCCGGGCGTCGCAGTGACCGCGCCGTCCTTCCAGGTCGACGGATTCTTGTCGCCTTCGTAGTTCAGTGGCGCGATCACGCCTTCGTTGAAACGCGCGCACTCCTCCAGCACCGCCTGTGCGGTGTCGACACCTGCATCCTCGAACCCTGGCAGCGTGGCGACACGGTCGAGGCCGGCGAGCTCGGTCATGCAGAAGAGCAGGTCTTTGACGGGGGCTTGAAAAGTACTCATGGGGGCAGCGAGGGGCCTTGCGGCGCCTCGTTCCGTTGGGTTGTTGATTGCTTCAGAGCGCTTTCACCAGCTCGGGCACGGCAGTGAACAGATCGGCCTCCAGCCCGTAGTCGGCAACGCTGAAGATTGGTGCCTCCGGGTCCTTGTTGATGGCCACGATGATCTTGCTGTCCTTCATCCCCGCCAGGTGCTGGATCGCCCCGCTGATGCCGCAGGCGATGTAGAGCTGCGGCGCGACGATTTTTCCGGTCTGTCCCACCTGCCAGTCGTTGGGCGCATAGCCGGCATCGACCGCGGCGCGGCTGGCGCCGAGCGCCGCACTGAGCTTGTCGGCCAGCGGCTCGAGCACCTTGTGGAAGTTTTCGCTCGAACCAAGGCCGCGACCTCCTGACACGATGATCTTCGCCGCGGTCAATTCCGGCCGGTCGTTCTTGGCGATCTCGGCGCTGACGAAACTCGACAGGCCGCTGTCGGCGACCGCCGGCACCGTCTCGACCGCGGCGCTGCCACCGCTCGCCGCTGCGGCATCGAAGCCGGTGGTGCGAACCGTGATGACCTTGATCGGGTCGCTGCTCTGTACGGTTGCGATTGCACTGCCGGCGTAAATTGGACGCTCGAACGTATCTGCGCTGACAATCCTGGTGGCGTCACTGATCTGGGCCACGTCGAGCAGTGCGGCCACGCGCGGTGCGACGTTCTTGCCATGCGCCGTCGCCGGGAACAGCAGATGGCTGTAGGTCTTGGCGATCGCCAGCACCTGGGCGGCGACGTTCTCGCCGAGCTGTTCGGCCAGGCTCGCGCCGTCGGCAAGTATGACCTTGGCGACACCGGCGATACGCGACGCCGCCTGCGCCGCACCACCGGCGTTGGCGCCAGCGACCAGCACATGGACATCGCCACCACAGGCCAGCGCAGCGGTCACGGTGTTGAGGGTGGCAGGCTTGAGCGTGCCGTGGTCGTGTTCAGCAATGACGAGGGTTGTCATCTTGCCTCCCGCCGGGCCGCCCCAAGGGAGGCATGCGCCCCCTCGGGGGGCAGCGAACATATGTGAGCGTGGGGGTTGTTCATTTCAGATCACCTTTGCTTCGTTCTTCAGTTTCGTGACCAGGGTGGCCACGTCGGGCACCTTGACGCCGGCGCTGCGCCTGGGCGGCTCGCTGACTTTCAGGGTCTTGATGCGCGACGCCACGTCGACACCCAGGTCGGCCGGCTTCAGCGTCTCCAGCGGCTTCTTCTTGGCCTTCATGATGTTGGGCAGCGTCACATAGCGCGGCTCATTCAGGCGCAGGTCGGTGGTGATGATGGCCGGCAGCTTTACCTTCACGGTCTCCAGCCCGCCATCGATCTCGCGAGCGACCGTTGCGAAGCCGCCTTCGACGACCACCTTCGACGCAAACGTAGCCTGCGCCAGCTTGGCCAACGCGGCCAGCATCTGGCCCGTCTGATTGCAGTCATCGTCGATCGCCTGCTTGCCCAGGATCACCAGACCGGGCTGCTCCTTGTCGATCAGCGCCTTCAGAAGCTTCGCCACGGCCAGCGGCTGCAACTCGTCGGCGCACTCGACCAGGATCGCTCGGTCAGCGCCGATGGCCATCGCGGTGCGCAGCGTTTCCTGGCACTGCGTGACGCCGCAGGACACGGCGATGACCTCGGTGGCCACGCCCTTCTCCTTCAGCCGCACCGCCTCTTCGACGGCGATCTCGTCGAAGGGGTTCATGCTCATCTTCACGTTGGCGATGTCCACACCGCTGCCGTCGCTCTTGACGCGCACCTTGACGTTGTAGTCGACGACTCGCTTGACTGGCACAAGAATCTTCATCGGGTGAACTCCTCGGAGTGGCTGTTGCATTTCAGGTGCCGGGCGGACCATCGGGGCAGCATGCGATCAATGCTAAGCCCGCGGGACGTTGTAGCGCTCGCAGGCGGGCTTGCAAGCATCAGCGGCCTCATGACAGCAGTGCGGTTCATGCGTTGCCCTCAAGTCATCATCACGTACTCACCCGGCGCCGCCACACCGGGCGGGTGCTTACGGCTGCCCAGCTTCTTCGGCGCCGGTATCAGCTCACCCGAGCGCTGGTGCATCCAGGCCATCCAGTGTGGCCACCAGCTGCCGTCATTGCGCACGGCGCTGCTGGCCCAGGCATCGGGGTCGGGGCCACCGACCTTTGCGGCGAAGAAGAACGACTTGGGGTTGCCCGGAGGGTTTAGCAGGCTTTGCAGGTGCCCGGCGTTGGCCAGGACGAACTCGCTCTTCCTGCCGTAGATGCGCGCGCTGTCGTAACACGCCTTCCAGGGTGTGATGTGGTCGGTGATGCCGGCCACGATGTAAGCCTCGACATCGACCTTGCTCATGTCGATGGGCTCACCCAGCACCTCCATCCTGCCGGCATGGACGTACGGGTTGTTCTCGAAGATGCCGATCAGGTCGGCATGGAAGGCCGCCGGCAGCCGCGTGGTATCGGCGTTCCAGAACAGGATGTCGAACGCCGGCGGGTCGTTGCCGAGCAGGTAGTTGTTGACCCAGTAGTTCCATATCAGGTCGTTCGGCCGCAGCCAGGCGAAGATGCGCGCCAGCTCGGAACCGTCGACGACACCCTTGCGTTTGACCACCGCCTTGATGGCCTTGTAGCTCTTTTCGCCGCCCATAAGGCCCATCGTCGTGTCCACGGTCTTCGACGGGTCGAGCACGCACACCGGCGAGATCACGCTGGCCACCTTTTTCTGCCCGGTGGCGGCCAGCCAGCCCAGGTAGGCGGCCGAGGTCATGCCGCCCGAGCACGCGCCCCACAGGTTCACATCGGGGCTGCCGGTGATCTGGCGTGCGACATCCACCGCCTCGTCGAGGGCCTTCACGTAGGTGGACAGGCTCCAGTCGCGCTGCGCCTTGGTCGGGTTGAACCAGCTGATCGCGAACTGTTGCAGCCCCTGGCCGGCGGCGAACTTGATCAGGCTCTTGTCGGGCGAAAGGTCGAGGCAATAGAACTTGTTGACCTGCGGCGGGCAGATCACCAGCGGGCGGCTGTAGACCTTGTCGACGCTCGGCTTGTATTGAATCAGCTCCAGCACTTCGTTGCGGAACACCACGTTGCCCGGCGACAGGCACAGGTTACGGCCGATCCCGAACTTCGATTTGTCCACCGAAGCGGGCAGCCCGTGGTTGTGGCGCAGGTCGTGCACCAGGTTCTTCGCCCCCTTGAGCAGGCTGGCACCGCCGGTGTCGATGGCACGCTTCAGCGCCGTCGGGTTGAGCAAGGTGTTGCTGGGTGCGATGGTGTCGACGAAGATCGACGCCACCAGATGGGCGCGCGCCTTGTCGCGCTCATTGAGAGAAGTCGAGTCGATGTAGCGGGCGAGTTCGGCGCCGGTGGTGGCGTGGGCCTGCAGCAGGCGCTTGTACAGCGCGCTGCCTTGCCAGGCCGGGTCGGCGAAGCGCTTGTCCTTGGGGTCGAGCTCAACGTTCGACCTGCCCAGCGCCGCCTTGCCAAGTTCCCGCGCATAGCCGCCAAGGTGCCGGGCAGCCTTGACAGGTTGCTTGACGGCGGCACCGAACAACGCTTGCGCTGCGCCGCCGAAATCGCTGGCGCGAATGCCGATCAGCGGGTTGATCGCCAGGGTATTGCGTGCGGCGGTATCAATCAGGCGATCCGCCGCGGGCACAGCCGCATCGGCCGCGTCGGCCGCCGCAAGCATGTCACTCGTGACTGCCTTGACGCGAGGCTTGGCTTTGCGCGCCGGGGTCGCCGCGCGCCGGCTGGGCGCGGGGGCGGCCGCACGCTTACGACTCTCCGGCCTCTTGGGTGAATCTGTCTTCGTGGCCATGAATGTCTCCTGCTGTGGCAATCGGTTCACGAGAAGGTGGCAGCGGTCATGAAATAGCTCCCTGGATCGGCGTGTCAAGTCAGATTAGCCAGTGCATCAACCCCAAGGCCAGCGCGGCAAGGAACGCTGTCTCCGCGAGCATCAGCAGGACAGGCTTGAGGCCAACCGTGGTCAGTTCCTTCAACTGTGTCTTCATTCCTATCGCCGCAATTGCGGCCACCAGGCACCAGCGCGAGAAATCGCCGCCGGCCTTGGCCACGACGCCGGGCAACCAGCCGGTGCTGTTGATGGCCACCAGCACCGCGAAAGCGACCGCGAACGATGGCAGCAGCGGCGGGCGCGGTCCGCCGGCTTCGCTTGAGTTGCTGGCGCGAGCGCGAACGAGGACAACCGCGAACGCGATTACCGGCAGCAGCATGGCTACGCGCATCAATTTGACGACCGTGGCCACGTCTCCGGTCTGCTGCGACATGCCGTAGCCCGCGCCCACCACCTGGGCGACGTCGTGAATTGTGGCGCCGAGAAAGACGCCCGCCGGGCGCGGATCCAGGCCGATGCTCTGCGCCAGCATTGGGTAGACGATCATCGTCAGGGTCGACAGGACCGAAACGCCGATGACGGTGAACAGCGTCGCGCGCTCCTTCAGCGGGTGGTTCGGCAGCGCGGCTGCCAGCGCCAGCGCCGCGGAGGCCCCACAGATTGCCGTCGCGCCACCGCTTAGCAGCCCGAACAGGCTCTGGAAACCCATCAATCGCGCCAGCAACATCGACACGGCGATGGTGAGCACCACCGACACCACGACGATTGCCAGCGGTTGCCAGCCCAGCTCGACGATCTGGCCGGCCGTGATGCGCAACCCGAGCAGTGCGACACCGAGGCGCAGCACAGTGCGCCCGGTGAACTCGATGCCCGCAGCGCATGGCCCTTCACCCGACAAGAAGTTCATGGCCATGCCCAGCAGCAGCGCGAACAGCATCAGGGGTGCACTGTAGTGCTCGGACAGAAAGGTTGCCGCCGCGGCGACGACCGCGCAGGCCAGAACGCCGGGAAACAGCGAGCGTGCCCGCGCAGCGCCGGCGGTGGTTGACAGTGCGGTCATGGCAGTTCCTCGTCTCTCAGGCCGTGGGCAGCTTGTGATCCGCAAACTGCTCGCGCAGCTTGTTCTTCAGCATCTTGCCGGTGGCGCCGATCGGGATCGCGTCGACGAACACCACGTCGTCGGGTGTCCACCATTTGGCGATCTTGCCATCGAAGAACTTGATCAGCTCGTCGCGGGTCAATTCGGCTCCGGGCTTCTTCACCACCACCAGCAAGGGCCGCTCGTCCCACTTCGGGTGCTTCGCACCGATACAGGCGGCCATCGCCACTGCGGGGTGGGCCATCGCGACGTTCTCGAGGTCGATCGAGCCGATCCATTCGCCGCCGGACTTGATCACGTCCTTGCTGCGGTCGGTGATCTGCATGTAGCCGTCGCTGTCGATGTTGCTCACGTCGCCGGTTGGGAACCAGCCGTTCACGAGCGGGTCACCGCCCTCGCCCTTGAAGTAGTTCGCAATGATCCACGGCCCGCGCACCATCAGTTCGCCCGAGGCCTTGCCGTCGCGCGGCAGTTCCTGGCCGTCCTCGCCGACGATCTTCAGGTCGACACCGAACAATGCGCGCCCCTGCTTGGCCTGTACCGCCATGCGTTCTTCGGCGCCGAGCCTCAGGTGCTTGGGTTTCAAGGTGCAGACGGTACCGATCGGGCTCATTTCGGTCATGCCCCATGCGTGCAGCACCTGCACGTCGTAGCGCTCCTGGAAGGTGCGCATCATCGCCGGCGGGCACGCCGAGCCGCCGATGATGGTGCGGCGCATGGTGCTGAACTTCAGGTTGTTGGCTTCGACATGGGTCAACAAGCCCTGCCACACGGTGGGCACGCCGGCCGAGACGGTGACGCCCTCGCTCTCGAACAGGTCGTGCAGGCTCTTGCCGTCGAGGTGCGGCCCCGGGAACACGAGCTTGGCGCCGACCATGCAGGCCGCGTACGGCAGGCCCCAGGCGTTGACGTGGAACATCGGCACCACGGGCAGGATCGTGTCGCACGCCGAGCAGTTCAGTGAATCGGGCAAAGCCGCGGCGTAGGTGTGCAGCAGTGTCGAGCGGTGGCTGTACAGCGCGCCCTTGGGGTTGCCGGTGGTGCCCGAGGTGTAACAGAGCGAACTGGCAGTGTTCTCGTCGAAAGTCGGCCAGGCGAAAGCGTCGCTGGCGCCTTCGACCAGCTCCTCGTAGCACAGCAGGCCCGGCACCTTGCTCGATGCAGGCATGTGAGCGCGGTCGGTCATCGCGACGAAGGTCTTGATGGTCTTCACGCGCGGTGCGATGGCCTCGATCAGTGGCAGGAAGGTCAGGTCAAAGAACAGCACCCTGTCTTCGGCGTGGTCGGCGATCCAGACGACCTGGTCGGCGTGCAGGCGCGGGTTCAGCGTGTGCAGCACCGCGCCCGAACCCGACACCGCGTAGTACAGCTCCATGTGACGGTAGCCGTTCCAGGCGAGTGTTCCGACCCGGTCGCCGAAGCCCACGCCGAGCGCGGCAATAGCGTTGGCCATGCGGCGCGAGCGCGCCGCCAGCTCGCGATAAGTGGTGCGGTGAACGTCGCCTTCGACACGGCGCGACACGATCTGCTGTTCGCCGTGGTGCCGCTCGGCGTGGATCAACAGCGACGAGACCAGCAGCGGCTGCTGCATCATCAGTCCATTCATGGGGATTCCTTTCCAACAGGGTTCGAATCGTCGTTCGGCGAACGATCGCCAGGATTCATCATCACCATGCCGTCCTCAACGTGCACGGCATATTTCCTCGCTTGCAGCGTCGGCGGGCCCGGCGGACAGACGTTCTCGAGATTGAACTTCAGTCCGTGCACCGGGCAGGTGACGCGCGTGCCCTGCAGCTTGCCGTTGCTCAGCGAGCCGCCCTGGTGCGGGCAACTGTCGTCGATGGCGTAGACGGAGTCGCCGATCCTGAACACCGCGAGGTCGAGCCCGGCCTTTCGGACCCGGCACCCGCGGCCTTCGGGCAGTGCGTTCAGCTCGATCAGCGGAATCAGTGTGGCCATCAGATCACCACATACCGCCGCAGGCGATCGCGTTGACGAAGATGTTCGCGCCGGCCAGGCGTTCGGCACGGGGTGTCTTCGATTCGTTCACTTCCTGTCTCCTCCGGGTCGGCCAGAAGTGCCTGCATTCGCTCGGCACCCCGCATGGCCGGCCGGGCGCTCCTAGGTGTCACTCTTGCTTGCAGTCGATGCCCCAGGTTCGCCCCGTGCTTGTCCGAAGCGGTGCGCGCAGCAGCCCTCGCGTCATCGAGAGGTGCTGACCGAATTCATCGGGAAAGTCCCCTGGCCGGGAATGCAGGCCCGCAAACCTGCGGGCCCGCAATCGTCAGGCCGCCATGCGCAGCGGCGAGCCGCGCTCACCGGCACGGCGGTTCGGGGCGTAGCCCAGCTTGGCGAGCGTTTCGTCGGCGCTCTTGTATTGCGTGCCGATCTGGTAGATCTGCCTGGCTTGCTCGCCGGTGGCGACTTCGCGGTATAGCTCGCGCGCGACGCGCACCATCTGTTCGATCTGCTGCACGTTGCTCAGGCGCTCGCCCTTGCGGCCCCAGAAGTTGTCCTCGATGCCGACGCGCACATGCAGGCCCATGGCGATGGCCATCGTGTTCACCGGCAGCACGTGGCGCATCAGGCTCTCGATGGTGAGCACCGCGCCGGCGGGCACGCGGCGGATGAACTCCATCAAGTTGACCGGGTTCGGGCTGTCCTGGCCACCCCCTATCATCACGTGGTTCAGGATCAGCGGGCCGGTGTAGATGCCGCGGCGGATCAGCCGCTCGACGGTCTCGAGCTGGGAGATGTCGCCCAGCATGAAATGCGGCTGGATGCCGCTGGCCTGCAGCCGCTTCAGGTGCTCCTCGACGAAGGCCGGGCCGGCCGGGATCGACATCTCGCGGTACGCGGCCTGCAGGGCGGGATCCGCGAACGAGGTGCCGGCCACATCGTCGGCGGTCATCAGCTCTGTGATGTTCATCTGGTTGGTGTTGATGGCGATCGTCACCTGGTCGGGCTTCGGCGCCAGCTCGGCCAGCATATGGCGCGTGTCGTCCTCGAGCCACTTGGCCTCGGCGCCCTCGCCTTCGGGGGCGAAGGAGATCGAGCCGCCGACCTGCAAAACCATCTTCGGCACCGCGGTACGCAGCCGATCCAGCAGCTCGTTGAACATTGACAGGCGCTTGCTGCCCTTGCCGTCAGCCTCGCGGCAATGCACGTGAAGCACGGTGGCGCCGGCGTTGTAGCAGTCCACGGCCTTTTGCACCTGTTCTTCCATCGTCACCGGGATGTCGTCGGAGTCACCGGGCACGTATTGGGGGCCATAGGGGGCGACCTGGATCACCAGGGGTTGCTGGTTTTCGGGCAAAAGTGAGTCGTCGAGGAATTGCATGAGGGTCTCCTTGGTAGGAAAAGGGTTGTTGAAAGTCATGCACCGCGCGTGTTGGCGGCCGAGTCGGTCGCCGCATCGTGCCGCGCAGACCGTGCGAGCTCCTCGACCAGGATCGGTACGCCGAGGCTGCACGAGTGAATGCCGAGCACAGCCACGCTTTCGAGCACGGCCATGATTTCTTCCTGGGTGGCACCGAGTTCGAGCGCCTTGCGGATATGTCGGCGCACGCCCGGTGCATACATATGCGTGCACGAGGCATCGACCGCGATCGCGATGAACTCGTAGGTCTTGGGATCAAGCACGCCGCGGCGCACTGCGGTCGTCCCCATGTCGATGAACTTCTCGGTCCATTCCGGATCGAGTTCCTGGAATGCGTCCCAGCCGGTGTTCCAGTTGCCGGTCGCCTTCAGATGGTCGGTGATCGGCGTGGCCGCCGTCCGCGATTCAATCTTCTGCTGCTTCGCATCCATGATCGTCTCCTTCGTTTCGACTTTCGCTTTGACCAGTTGATGGAGGCGAATTATTCAGCGCGGGCAACTCCGGTCAGGCACTTTTCGATGCAGGAAATTCACCTTTCGTAGCAAGGCTGTGCATCGCTTCCATTCAAGGCACAGCGGGGCAATTGCAACGGAATTGACCAATATAGTCCCGTGTCCGTATCCGAGGGTGACTGAACCGCCTAGGCGGGATTGGAGACCGCGCCTGAATCGGGTTCGTTGACCATGCGGCCGTGTACGAGTGCACGAAGTTCCGCAGCCGAGGCTTCGAGCTGTTCGTTCCGAATGGCCGCTCAAGTTGCGACTCGAACGTCCTAGTTGGGGCGAGAACCACTTCCGGCGATTGCCGCGAGCGCTCATTCCAGGCGCATTGGTTCCCCAGTCGTCAGGACTTCGAGCAGTTGTCTTGCAGGCCTGCCGTCAAGGCGCGGCCCAAAGTAGCCATGAAGTCCGCGGAGCGGAATGTTCCACCCGTTCCGGTGTCCGGAAGCTATGTCCGGTCCCGCACAGACGCGCCTCGATCGCCACTTCATGCTTTTGGTCGCGACGTTCCGAACCTCAGGAAAACGTCGAAAACCACTTGGAGAGTCTGGGTGACAACCGCAGTCGTAACTCGCACTCCGCAGCTTGGCACAGCGCAGCATGCAACCGTTTCGTACTTGCATAGCGTCACCCAGGAAACCGCGGTCGACCCCGCACCTTCACTACTGCAACGCGCCCTCGCACAGGTGGAAGACCTCAAGAGCGCTCTGGCGTTGAGTCGGCACGAGACCGCCGCCTTGCGAGAAGAACAAGGCGAGATCAAGAAGAACGCCGATGCGCAGCTCAGGCTCTCGGTTCATCGCGGAATCGCACGCAGCGCGATGCGGTGCTCGACTTCGGAACCGACCGGCCTTTCCCTGTCCACGGGACTGGGTCCGGATGAAATGTTGCAGATCGAGCGTCTCCTGACCAAGCGAATTCGATTTCGGAGACGCCACGCGATCTATCGATCCGGAGACGGTTTCGATGCGCTGTACGCGATATGTGCGGGTTCGTGCAAAACTGTCCTGCTCGCGCGAGACGGGCAGGAGCAGGTCGCCGGCTACCACATTGGAGGGGAGATCATCGGCATCGACGGCATCAGTTCGAACGTCCATGAGTGCGAGGCGACCGCACTGGAAGACATGGAGGTCTGTCGAATACCGTTCGAGCGGATCGAGAATTTCGCGCGATTCAGCGACCAGTTCCGGCACAACCTTTACATGTTGCTGTCGCAAGAGAGCTCGCGAGTGCAGGCCTTGACCCACATTCTGGGTTCAATGCGTGCCGAGAAGCGGCTCGCGATATTCCTTCTCGACCTGTCGCATCGGTATAAAGCGCGCGGCTTTTCGTCGTGCGAATTTGTGCTGCGCATGACGCGAGAGGAGATCGGAAGTTATCTGGGGCTCAAGCTGGAAACCGTAAGTCGTCTGTTCTCCCGATTCCAGAACGATGGCGTGCTTCAGGTGCAGGGCCGGCTGGTGAAGTTGCTGGATCAGGCCGTTCTGAGCCGGCTCGCCGATAGCAGTGTCCAGTGAACCTGTGCGGATCCCCGACGTCCAGAGTAGCCCGCGATACACTGCTAGTTCCCCCACGTGGACCGGTTCACAGCAGGCCAGCGGGACCTCTTGCTGGCGCTGATGGGGGTTTCAAGCGCGGCACACCTGTCTCCGCGGCGGCAACTGCGAGGATTGCAGAGGCTGATTCACCCTCGATATAATCTCAAGCAGCCGCGACAGCGCGTAGCCGGCCCGCTCTCTATAGAGGAATGCCAGACATCTAACTTTGTTGTTCGCAATGTCTGTTCCGCCTTCTCCACTGCAGAATCTTCTGCTCGCGGCGCTACCCGAAGCAGATTACGAGCGACTGCTCCCGCATCTCGAGCTCGTGCCGATGCCACTCGGCCATGTCTTGCATACATCGGGCGGCGAGTTGCCGTACCTCTACTTTCCTACGGACTGCATCGTCTCGCTTGTCTATGTCATGGCGAACGGCGCCTCGGCAGAGATCGCGGTAACGGGATTCGAAGGCCTGCTCGGTGTTTCCCTGTTTCTTGGTGGGCACACGGCACCAAATCAGGCAGTCGTTCAAAGCGGCGGTCATGCCTATCGGATTGGGGCGAAACTGATCAAGGATGAATTCGATGCGGGTGGCCCGCTCCAACATCTGCTGCTGCTCTACACACAGGCCTTGATCGCGCAGATGGCACAAACCGCCGTCTGCAATCGGCATCACACACTGGATCAGCAACTGTGTCGCTGGTTGTTGCTGAGTCTGGACCGATTGCGCACAGGTCAACTTAAGATGACACAGGAACTGATTGCCAACATGCTGGGCGTAAGGCGACAGGGCGTCGTGGAGGCAGCCGGAAACCTGCACAAGGCGGGCCTGATCGACTATCAACGCGGACTGATCACCATCCTGAATCGCCCGGGACTGGAGGCACGCGTTTGCGAATGCTATGCGGTCGTCAAACACGAATACGATCGTCTGCTACCTGGTTGAATCGCCTACCTGGCTCCAGGCTACCTAGCTCGACTTCACTTTGATTGCTCCGCGCAGTACCAAGGCGCAGCCGCGCGTCGGGAAGACCCTCAGCCGTTCGCCAGATCGGCTGCCGAGGTGAAGGCGTCGGCGTAGAACTCGTCGGCGGGCAGGCCGCACAGAGAGATGAAGTCGCGTCGCGCGGCGTCGACCATGACAGGAGCCCCGCAAGCGTAGACCTGGTATGCCGACAGGTCAGGCAGATCCTGCATGACGGCGAGATGCACGAAGCCGGTGCGGCCGGTCCAGGCATCGGCGGGAGTCGCGTCGGACAGCACGGGCACGTAGCTGAAGTTTGGCTGTTCGCGTGCCCATTGCCCGGGCAGCTCATTCAGGTACAGATCTGCGCGAACCCGCGCGCCCCAGTACAGCACGACCGGACGCGCCGATTTGTCAGGTGCATCGACATTGATGCCATGATGAAAAATGTGCTCGGCGATCGCCTTGATCGGTGCGAATCCGGTTCCACTGGCGAGCAGCACGATCGGCCGAGTGCTGTCTTCGTGCAGAAAGAACGTCCCCAGCGGCGCCTCGATGCGCATGATGTCGCGCTCCTTGACCGCCTGCAGTCCGGTGCCGAACAGTCCGTCGGTGAATACGCCCCCCGGCATATGGCGCACGTGCAACTGGATCTGACCATCATGATGCGGCGGCGTGGCCATTGAATAGCTACGGCGTGTGCCATCGCGCAGGATGAACTCGAGGTACTGGCCGGCGCGGAACTGCAGCCGTTCATTCGCCGGCAACTGCAGGGAAATGATCGCCACATCGGGGCTCGGGCGCTCGATCTTCGCGATCCGCGTCGGCATCTTGCGAATCGGAATGTCGCCGAAACCGGTCAGCACGCGTTGTTCGATCACCAGGTCGCTTTGCGGGCGCGAGCAGCAGAACAGCGCCTTTCCGCCGGCCTGTTCTTCGGCCGACAGGGCCGAGGAGGAGTGCACACCATAGACAAGGCTGCCTTCGATCAACCTGCCCTTGCAGGTGCCGCAAGCGCCGTTCTTGCAGCCGTAGGGCAGGCACACCCCGCCCCGAAGCGCAGCCGCCAGCACCGTTTCGTCGCCTTCGACCGTGAATGAAAGTCCGCTCGGCCGGACGGTGACTGTGTAGCCCATAGAATTCAGTGATGACTGGCGAAGGAAGTGACCCACCGGCGAAGCGCCGCAGTCGAAGAAAACTCGGGCGGCCGCGCCTGCTGATCGTCGGCTGCGGCGATGTCGGCGCGCGGATTGTCGCACGCCTGGCGCATCGATTTCGCATCGTGGCGCTGGTGCGCTCGGACGCGCGCAACGCTGCCCTGCGCGCCGTGGGCGCGATACCGATGGTGGTGGATCTGGATGTCCGTCGATCGCTCAGGCGGATAACAGGTCTGGGTGAACGCGTGATTCATCTCGCGCCCGCCGGAGAGTTGGGCCGCACGGATCGTCGCACGCGGAACCTGGTCGCTGCGCTCGGCAAGCGGACTCAACGCGCGGTCTACATCAGCACGAGCGGGGTGTATGGCGATCACGGCGGTCGCCGCATCGACGAGACCGCGCGACTCGTGCCGGGTAGCGAGCGTGCCTGGCGGCGTGTCGACGGCGAACATGTGATGCGCGCGGCCCTGTTCGCGACGGTGTTGCGCGTGCCCGGTATCTACGCACACGACCGGCTGCCGCTCGATCGCCTGCGCCAGCGCCTGCCGGCACTGGTTCCGGAGGATGACGTCTATACGAATCACATTCACGCGGATGATCTGGCTCGTATTTCGATCGCGGCCCTGCTGCGCGGGGCGCCGGCGCGCGTGATCAACTCGAGTGACGACAGCGAGCTGAAGATGGGCGACTACTTCGATCTTGTCGCCGACCACTGCGGCCTGCCGCGTCCACCGCGATTGCCCCGAACCGAACTTGCGGGCCAGGTGTCGCCGATGATGCTGTCGTTCATGCGCGATTCGCGACGGCTGAGCAGTCAGAGACTCAAGCGCGAACTGCGCGTGCAATTGCTCTGGCCGACGGTCGCGCAGGCGTTGAACCGCGCCCCGATCAAACCCGCTTGATCGGCGTTGACTTGGGGTCTTGGACCAGGGATGACGGCTAGTGCATGTGCCGGTGATGCACGTCGGGATAGTGAGCGTGCGCATGGATCAGCCGACGATGGACGTGCAAATGAGTGTGTGGTTCGCGGCCGTCCCAATCAAAGTCGTGGGAGTGTCGATGATGTTCATCGTGCGAGTGGGCATGCTCGTGTTCCTGCTGCTCGTGTGTATGCAGATGCCCGTGAAATTCAGTGAGGTGCAGCCAGACCCCGGCCGCCATCAGGAGTCCCGCGGCGATCAGATGCAAAGTAACCGCATCGCCTTGAAGCAAGACCGCCAGTGCAGCACCAAAGAATGGGGCCACGGAGAAGTAGGCTCCGGCCCGTGCCGTTCCGAGATCGCGGAGCGCGAGCACAAACAATACGAGGCTGACACCATAGCCGAGGAATCCGACCGTCATGGCCAGACCGAGGACGCCAACCGGTGGCAGCGACTGCCCCACGCAAAGCGCCAGGCCCAGATTGACAGCGCCCGCTACCAATCCTTTCAGGCCCGCGATCAACATCGCGTCATTCGCGGAAACCTTACGGGTCAGGTTGTTGTCAATGGCCCAACAAAGGCAGGCGAGCGCAATGAGAACCGAGCCAAACGAAGCATCGCCTTGCCTCTCTGATGACCACACCAGCAGCACACCTCCTGCCACGATGGCGAACATCCCCAGCATGATTCGACGGTCGAAATTCTCCCGGAACAGGAACCAGGCCAGCAGCGCAGTAAAGACCGCTTCCAGGTTCAACAACAGCGACGCTGTCGATGCCTCGCTCGTCACCAAGCCGTACATCAGCGCCACCGGGCCCGCCACACCACCAAACATGATGGCCCCGACAAGCCAAAGCCACTCGCTCCGCCGCGGCAGGACTATCGAGAAGTCTCGCGGGGCCAACAGTCGGCGGCCGACCAACATGAGCGACAGCCCCAAACCAGACCCGGCGTAAAGCAGCCCCGCCAAAATCAGCGGGGAGACGCTGCCAACGAGAATCTTTGCGAGGGGAGTGCTCATGCCAAAGAGCACTGCCGACCCCAGCGCGACCATCACTCCTTTTCCCACGCTGTCCTTGCCTTCAATTCGATTGGCGAGCCAAGATTTTCCTACTGTTACAGGCTCCGGCAAAACGGCCGAGTCAGTTCGACAAGTGACGCGCGGTGATGAGCACAGCACGAAAGTCGTTCACGTTGGTCAGCGTCGGGCCGGTGATTACCGTATCGCCGAGCGCTTCGAAGAAGCCGTGGCCGTCGTCACGATCAGAAGTCTCGGCGATGGACGCCCCCTTAAACGTCAAACTCCTACTGCCTCCCCGGCAAAGCCGAGGGGTGCCTCTTGGTCGTACAACCCAGCCAGGAACCGATCGGGATCTTGCTCGATACGCTGCAGCTCCTCCTGTGCGGCGATGGCGCCGCGTACGTTGTCGGCCGACCAGCCTTTGCGCAGGGCCGCGACATAGCTCGGCAGATCCTCTTGCATCCACTGAACCAGCTTCATGCGGCGATGCTACCGATCAACGGACGCGCCGTCCGTTTATTGGGCGATCCTCACCTGGCTCAGCGACGTCCGGAATTGGCCGATCGTGTTGAAAAACTCGCTTGGCGCGCTTGAACATGTGTCGAGTTGAAAACTCGACCTATCAGAACGGCCCAGGATCGACGATCGCCCCTCGATTGATGTGCTTCGAACACCTCCTCGGCTGCCAAAAGCGTCGAAGTTATTTACACCTCGCTTGGTGTGGACCCACAGCGCTTTGGTTAACTCGCTGATGTATTTGAGATTCTCCAAAGCCAAATGACAAGGCTCAAATCTTGCTTAGGACTGAATATGCGTACCTTCCTCGTGAATGTTCAAGGAGATGCAATTGAAAACACGTTCCGCTTAAGGCTCTTCTCGCCATCGCCAGTGTGTGCACGACCTTCGGCGCTACCGCGGCACCAGTCATCATACAAACCGGTTTGTTTACGGACGTGTTTGGGGCGAATGCGACCTTCGGCCTTGCTGCCGGAAACTATCTGCAACTAGACACTACGGTGACCTCGCCGTTCCTGCCTTCTCAGGTGACTGCGACAGCGACGTATTCGCTGGATCCGAGCATTGTTCGCGGCTTAAATTTTTACACTGCCCCGATATTTGCGGAGAAGAACTTCAATCGATTCCTGACCAATCTGAGTCTTACAAGCGCGTGGAACCTTCAGGTCACCGATCCATCGGGCACAACAGACGGCGTTTTCAATGCGATTGCGGATCCCGAGCTGTTGCCGCTGATGCTCAATCTCCATGTGGTTCAAGACGGCACGACACCACTCGTCGCCTGGGATCTACCCGACTTGAGCGGCTTTGACGCTGACCTCATCCGCGTCCGGGTGACCGACGCTTCCAGCGGCGTGAGATGTTCCAGAGCGGGGGCTATCCGTTTCCACGACGAGCTACATGATTCCGGATGGAGTCTTATCCGTGGGAGGGACCTATGAGTTCCGCGTGATGCTTGAATGACCTCAACGAAGCAATGCGTCTAGAGAACCGTTCCAATACGTTTTCGGGGTTGGTTACGCTTGTGCCAGAGCCGGGGAGTCTGGCTCTCCTCGGCCTTGCCGTAGCGGGTATTGCGGCCACGCGCCGCCGGAAGAAGGAGACGGCGCAGTAGGCGAAGCTGGAGGCTAAGTGCCGGGCGGGGCTCTCGCTCCAATCCGTGCGGAGTGACAACAAGTTGCGCGAAGGAAGGGTAGGCCGCGGATTAGTGGGATTAGAGGGGATGAAAGGACTTGAATCCGTGTAATCCGTGTTCATCCGTGGCTCGATCTGCCGCTTCGTTCAGTTGGCAGAGAACAACTCTTGCGGCGGATTGGCAAGAATTTCACGGATTGAGAACTTAATCCCTGCAAGGCCAGTTCTTCGACGGGATTGAATCCCCCTAATCCCTCTAATCCGCGGCCCACTTCGCCCTTCCCTTTCCGCGCGCGCAAGTCAGGCTCACGGCGCCGTTATTAGGATGGCGCGAAAGTCGTTCACGTTGGTCAATGTCGGTCCGGTGATCCACCGTATCGCCAAGCGCTTCGAAGAAAGCGTGGCCGTCGTTGTCGGCGAGCCGGTCCCTGGGCCGAAGTCCGAGCGCCCAGGCCCGCGCCAGGGTGTCGGGCGTGACGATGGCGCCGGCAATCTCTTCCTGACCGTCGACACCGTCAGTGTCGCCGGCGAGGGCAAAGACATTCGCGCGACCTTCGAGCGCGATCGCCAGCGAGAGCAGGAACTCGACATTGCGCCCACCGCGTCCCTTGCCGCGCACGGTGACGGTCGTTTCGCCGCCCGACAGCAGAACGCAGGGCGCGGCGACCGGCTGGCCATGCGCGGCGACCTGATGCGCGATGCCCGCCATCACCTTGCCGACATCGCGCGCCTCGCCCTCAATGCGATCGCCGAGGATCACCGGGTTCACGCCCGCCTGCCGCGCCACGCCCGCCGCAGCTTCGAGCGCCATCTGCGGCGCCGTGATCATCCGCACCGTCGGCACGCGCGAGTCGCGCATCGTCGGGCTTGATGGTTTCGCTGCGTCCGCTTTCGAGCAGAGCCCGCACCGCGGCCGGAATCTCGATGCCGTAGCGGCGGATCACGTCGAGCGCGTCGGCACAGGTGGTCGGATCGCCGACGGTCGGCCCGGAGGCGATGTTCGATGGGGTCGTCGCCCGGCACATCCGAGATCAACAGCGTCACGACCTGCGCCGGATGGCAGGCCGCCGCCAGGCGGCCGCCCTTGATCGCCGACAGATGGCGGCGCACGCAGTTCATCTCGTTGATCGTTGCGCCCGAAGCGAGCAGCGCCCGATTGACCGCCTGCTTGTCGTCGAGCGACAGGCCCTCGAAGGGCGCGACCAGCAGGGACGAGCCGCCGCCGGAGATCAGGCAGATCACGAGGTCGTCCGGGCCAAGCCCGCGCACGACGGCGCCAGATGCGTTGCGCCGCTGCGATGCTCGCTGCATCGGGCACCGGATGCGCTGCCTCGATGATTTCGATGCGCTCGCACGGCACCGCATAGCCGTAGCGCGTGACCACGAGACCCTCGATGGGTCCCGGCCAGTGCCTGCTCGAATGCACGCGCCATGGCTGCCGACGCCTTGCCGGCCCCGATCACGATCGTGCGCCCCTTGGGTGCGTGCGGCAGAAATGCAGGCAGGCAGAGCGCGGGTTGCGCCGCGCTGATCGCCGCGTCGAACATCTGCCGCAACAGCGCGCGCGGTTCGATCGCGCTCGGCTCCTTCATCTGCGCGCGCGCTCAGCGGGCGGGAGGAGCTGGCCGATCTCGAAGTTCGCAAGCTTCTCGAGCGCGCGCACCATCGCCGAGTGGTCCCACGAGGCTGCCACCGTGCGCAGCAGCAGGAATTGAACAGTTCCTGACAGCTGGCCGTATTGGGCAGCGAGATGCCCATTTGCTTCGCGGTCGACAGGGCGAGATTCAGGTCCTTCTGGTGCAGCTCGATCCGGAATCCTGGATTGAAGGTGCGCTTGATCATGCGTTCGCCGTGCACCTCGAGGATGCGGGACGCCGCGAAGCCGCCCATCAGCGCCTGGCGTACCTTGGCCGGATCGGCCCCCGCCTTGGCGGCCAGCAGCAGCGCCTCGCCGACCGCTTCGATCGTCAGCGCGACGATGATCTGGTTCGCGACCTTGGTGGTCTGGCCGTCGCCGTTGCCGCCGACCAGGGTGATGTTCTTGCCCATCAGTTCGAACAGCGGCTTGACCGTGTTGAATGCACTCTCGGGTCCGCCAACCATGATGGTCAGCGATGCCGCCTTGGCGCCCAGCTCGCCGCCGGACACCGGTGCATCGAGATATTCGCAGCCGAGCGCATTGATCCGTTGCGCGAAGCTCCGTGGTGTCGATCGGCGAGATCGAGCTCATGTCGACGACGGATCTTGCCCTTGGACAGGCCGGCCGCGATGCCATTGGCATCGAACAGGGCGGACTGAACATGCGGCGTGTCCGGCACCATGGTGATCACGATGTCTGACTTCTGTGCAACCTCCTTGCCGTTGGCACAGACCACACCGCCGATCTCGACCAATGCGTGCGGCACGCTGCCCCGGGTATACAGAAAGACCTGGTGGCCGCCCTTGATCAGGTGCCCCGCCATCGGCGCACCCATGATTCCCAGCCCGACAAATCCGACCTTGGCCATTTGTCCTTCCCTTCCTTCGTTCATTCAACAAACCAGTCAGCCATTCAAACGCCGTGCGCGGCGCGCCACGCAAGTCCCTCGAGCGTCGTGCCTTTCGGCTTGTACTCGCATCCGATCCAGCCGTCATAGCCGATCGCGTCGATGAAACCAAACAGGAAGCGATAATTGATCTCACCGGTTCCTGGTTCGTTTCGGCCCGGATTGTCGGCCAGTTGCATATGCGCAATCCGCGGCAGCTGAGCCTTGATGGTGGCCGCAAGTTCGCCTTCCATACGCTGCATGTGATAGATGTCGTACTGCAGGTAGAGATTGTCCGAGCCGACCGCAGCCATGAGGTCGAGCGCCTGCTGGGTGCGGCTGAGATAAATACCGGGAATGTCGAACGTGTTGATCGGCTCGATCAACAGGCGAATTCCGGCCGCAGCACAGCTTGTCCGCGGCGAAGCGGAGGTTTGCGATAAGGGTCGCCTCGAGACGGTCCGCCGCCACGCCCGGTGGCGCAATCCCGGACAGGCAATTGAGCTGCTTGCACCCGAGCGCCCGCGCATAGTCGAGCGCCTGACCTACACCATCCTGGAACTCGCCGATTCGATCCGGCAGGCAGGCAATGCCGCGCTCACCCTTGGTCCAGTCGCCGGGCGGCAGGTTGTGCAGGACCTGCACCAGGCCGTGTTTCTGCAGCCGTTCGGCAATCTGCTCTTTCGGGAAGGCATAGGGGAAAAGGAACTCGACCCCCTTGAAGCCGGACCTGGCGGCTGCTTCGAAGCGGTCGAGGAAATCTACTTCGTTGAACAGCATCGACAGATTGGCGGCCAGCCTGGGCATTGCGGATCTCCACAGCTTGCATGCTCGAAGCACGCTTGCGAACACAATATCCCAAGTATCGTACCGTTCGCGCCGCACCCAGCGGAGATGCCGGTGAGCAATCGGATCAACGCATACAAACCTGTAACACCCGACATGCGCGGAGTGGACTTGGCGCAACCCGAATCGAATCGCCGGCACGAGAGTCGACCGATCTTGCCGACCGGCCTTGACCCGGGCCGAAGCGGTCGGAGTCCTTCATGGACGTAGCGACCACGGCCCCACGCGCGCGCACACCCGCGCGTATTGAGCTCATCGGAATCACCAAGACCTACGCGGGGGTTGCAGCCAATCAGGACGTGTCGCTCCGGGTCATGCCCGGGGAGATCCACGCGGTGCTCGGCGAAAACGGCGCCGGAAAAAGCACGCTGATGAAGATCATCTATGGCGTGGTCAAGCCAGACGCCGGCGAGATCTATTGGCAGGGCAATCAGGTGGTCGTGGCCAATCCTGCCCATGCGCGCGAACTCGGCATCGGCATGGTGTTCCAGCATTTCTCGCTGTTCGAAACCCTGACGGTAGTCGAGAACGTGGCGCTGGCCCTGCCCGGACGGCGAGATTCCGTCTCGATGTCACGGCAGATCAGCGAAGTTGCCGAGCGCTATGGCCTGCCGGTCGATCCGCGACGGCTCGTGCATTCCTTGTCGGTCGGCGAGCGCCAGTGCGTCGAAATCATTCGCTGCCTTCTGGTCAACCCCACGCTGTTGATCCTGGACGAGCCCACTTCGGTACTTACGCCGCAGGCGATACCGCGTCTGTTCGAGACGCTTCGTCAGCTCGCCGCCGAAGACCGCAGCATTCTCTATATCAGCCACAAGCTCGACGAAATCCAGCAGCTGTGCACGGCCGCCACCGTATTACGCGGCGGCCGCGTTACAGGCAACTGTGACCCGCGCCAGGAAACGTCGGAATCGCTGGCGCGGATGATGATCGGTCGGGACCTGCCGCATCCGCAACACGGCGCGGCGCCCATCGGTGACGTCCGCCTTGAGCTGGCACAGCTCTCGTGTCCACCCGAAGACTCGTTCGGCACTCCACTTCGGAACCTGAATCTTCAGGTGCGCAGCGGCGAGATCGTCGGCATCGCCGGAATCTCCGGCAATGGTCAGCAGGAATTACTTGCGGTGATCTCCGGCGAACACCGGCTCGCTGAGCGCCGTGCGGTGAGCATTTGCGGGACGGCGGCGGGGCGAATGGGGGCGGGCGAGCGCCGCGCACTCGGCATGTGCTTCGTGCCCGAGGACCGCCTCGGCCGCGGCGCGGTGCCGCGCATGTCGCTCGCTGAAAACGGCTTGCTGACGGCGCATCGTCAAGGCCAGGTGAAGCATGGCCTGATTCAGTTTGCGGCGGTCGATGAATTCGCGCAACGTTGCATCGCTGAATTCCAGGTCCGCGGTGGCGACCCGCAGACCGAAGCCCGCAGCCTGTCGGGCGGCAACCTGCAGAAGTTCATCGTCGGCAGGGAGATTTTGCAGAAGCCCAGGCTGCTGGTTGTCGCGCAGCCAACCTGGGGCGTCGATGTCGGCGCCACGGCGTTCCTGCGCCAACGTCTGATTGACTTGCGCAACGATGGCGTGGCCATTTTGGTCCTGTCCGAAGAGCTGGACGAATTGTTCGAGGTGGCGGACCGCATCTGCGTAATCGCCCGCGGCCGTCTGTCGCCGCTGCGTCCGATCAAGGAGACCGATGTCGAAGAGATCGGTCTCTGGATGAGCGGCATGTGGCCGGATATGACCGCGGCCAATGGCTCGCTCGCACACGAGGAGGCACCGCGTGCAACTGAAACTTGAAGCGCGCGCGCAGCCCTCGCGCCGGATGGCCCTGCTCGCGCCGCTGATCGCGGCGGCATTGACCGTCGTGGCCGGCTTCCTGCTCTTCTCCGCCCTCGATCGGAACCCGGTCACTGCTTTCTACACCTTCTTCATTCACCCGATCCGCGACCTGAACGGTCTGGCCGAGCTGCTGCTCAAGGCCTCACCACTGATGCTGATCGGGGTCGGACTCGCCTGTGGCTATCGGGCCAATGTCTGGAACATCGGAGCCGAAGGCCAACTCGTGCTCGGGGCGATCTGTGCCGGCGGGGTCGCGCTGTTACTTGATGACGTCCAGAGCAAGTTCGTGCTGGTACCGATGATGCTCGCGGGCGTGCTGGGAGGAATGGCGTGGGCGGCCATTCCGGCCTTCCTGCGCACGCGATTCAATACCAACGAAATCCTGGTCAGTTTGATGCTGGTCTACGTCGCCAACCTGCTGCTGTCCTGGCTGGTTCACGGCCCCTGGCGCGATCCGCAGGGCTACAACTTTCCGCAGTCGAAGGCCTTCTCCGAGAGCGCCCTATATCCGGTGCTGCTCGACGGCACGCGCCTGCATGCCGGCTTCCTGATTGCGCTGGCAGCGATTGCCGCCGGATATCTCTTTCTGAATCGCAGCTTTGTCGGCTACCAGATGCGGGTTGCCGGTCTTGCCGAAGGTGCTGCGCGCTATGCCGGTTTCAGCACGAACCGCATGATCTGGCTTGGACTGCTGATCGGCGGCGCGGCTGCCGGCATGGCCGGCATGAGCGAGGTGGCCGGCCCGATCGGTCAGCTTCTCCATCCGTTTCGCCCGGCTATGGCTTCGCCGCGATCATCGTTGCCTTCGTCGGTCGGCTGCACCCGGTTGGAATCCTGCTCGCCAGCCTGTTGATGTCCTTGCTCTACCTTGGCGGCGAAGCCGCGCCGCATGAGCCTCGGACTGCCGTCGGCAATGGCCGGGCTGTTCCAGGGAATGCTGCTGTTCTTCCTGCTCGGATCCGATGTCTTCATCAACTACCGCCTTCGGCTCGTGCGACGCGTCAGCGCGCCGGCCGCCAGGGCAGCCGCGCTCTAGCAAGCCCGGGAACATGAGCGAACTCTTCACCGCCGCTCTCGCCGCAACGATCGCCGCCGGCACGCCGCTGGTGTTCGCTGCCTCGGGTGAACTGATCGTCGAGAAATCGGGAGTGCTCAATCTCGGCGTCGAAGGAATGATGCTGGTCGGCGCCATCGCCGGTTTTGCCACTGCGATATCGAGCGGCAGCCTGGTCCTCGGCGTGTTCGCTGGAATGGCAGCGGGGGCTGCACTGTCGTTCCTGTTTGCGATCCTGACTCTCAAGCTGATGGCCAATCAGGTCGCATCGGGCCTCGCCTTGACGCTGTTTGGGGTCGGGCTGGCGTCCTTCGTCGGCAAGCCGTTTGAAAGTTCGACTCTCCAGGCTTCTGGGCCGTTTGCCCTGCCCTGGTTGTCCGAAATCCCGTTCGTCGGGCCGGTCTTCTTCACTCAGCATCTGCTGGTCTACGTATCGTGGGCGCTGTTCGCCGCGATCAGCTGGTTCCTGACTCGAAGTCGGGCCGGACTGGTATTGCGTGCGGTGGGCGAGTCGCCCGAGTCAGCACATGCGATCGGCTACCCGGTGATTCGCATCCGCTTTCTCGCGACGCTCTTCGGTGGTGCGATGGCCGGGCTGGGTGGCGCCTTCCTGTCGGAGTTCTATGCGCCACTGTGGGCCGAGGGCCTCGTGGCCGGCCGCGGCTGGATTGCACTGGCGCTGGTCGTGTTCGCGACCTGGCGACCGGCCCGCGTGATGGGCGGCGCGTATCTGTTCGGCGGAGTGACGATCGCGCAGTTTTTCGCGCAGGGTGCCGGCATCGAAGTCTCTGCACAATTGCTGTCGGCGCTGCCCTATCTGGCGACGATCATCGTGCTGGTGATCATCTCGCGCGATATCGCTACGATTCGCCTCAATTCGCCGGTCTCGCTCGGTCGCCCTTATCGGCCTGACTAGATCCAGGTCACGGCGAGATTCAAGACTCAGCCTGATCGATCATCCTTTCCTTTCACTCGACAGCGCACGGAGACGCTTGATGAATCGCAGCAATACGCACCCGCTGTCAGCCATGCTGCTGTCAGCCATTCTTGTGGCGGGCAGCCTGCTCGGCCTTGCTGCGACCGGCGTTCGGGCGCAGCAACCGTTGAAGGTCGGCTTCGTCTACGTGAGCCCGATCGGCGATGCAGGCTGGACGTTTCAGCACGACGACGGTCGCCGACAGATGGAAAAGGCACTCGGGGCCAAGGTCGCCGTCAAGGTCGTCGACAACGTGCCTGAGGGAGCCGACGCTGAGCGCGTGATCCGCGAATTTGCCGCGAGCGGGCACCAGCTGATCTTCACCACTTCGTTCGGCTATATGAATCCGACGATCAAGGTGGCCGCCGCCTTTCCGAAAGTCACTTTCGAGCATGCGACCGGCTACAAGATGGCAAAGAATGTCGGCATCTACAACGCGCGCTTCTACGAGGGTCGTTATCTGAACGGCATCGTCGCCGGGCGCATGACGAAGACCAACGTGGCCGGCTATGTCGCCGCCTTCCCCATTCCCGAAGTCGTGCAGGGCATCAACGCGTTCGCACGCGGCATGCGCAGCGTCAATCCGAAAGCCGAAGTGCGCGTCATCTGGGTCAACTCCTGGTTCGATCCGGGCCGTGAACGTGAGGCCGCCAATACCCTGATGTCACAGGGCGCGGACATCGTCACCCATCACACCGACTCAACCGCGACCGTGCAGGCCGCCGAAGCCCAGGGCAAGTATGCATTTGGCTATCACTCCGACATGTCGAAGTACGGCCCGAAGGCGCACCTGACTGCGACCACCCACAACTGGGGCGCCTACTACACCAAGGTCGCCAACGAGGTGATCGCCGGCACCTGGAAGCCAACCAGCACCTGGGGCGGGCTCAAGGAAGGCATGATCAAGCTCGCGCCATTGAATCCGGCTGTGCCTAAGGACGTGGCGGACATGGTCGCGACGCGGGAAAAGGAGATGGTCGCCGGCAAGCTGCATCCCTTCCAGGGCCCGGTCGTGGACAACACGGGTAAGGAGCGCGTCGCCGCCGGAAAGGTGATGAGCGACGACGAGATGCAGAAAATGGATTTCTATGTCGAGGGCGTACAGGGCAAGCTTCCCGCACGGTGATCTCATCGGTACGGTTCAGTTGATCTCTTGAAAATCGAGGGGATCTGGGAGCATTGCGCGGAGCGGTTCATGGAACGTTTGCGAAGAGCTTCTGCCTTTGGTTGCGACCGGCGACAAGCCGGCATCTAGCGTCACCGCTTGATTCGCCGTCGCTGGAGTCGGCGCTGGCGACGCGGGCCGACAACGCGCATGCAATGTTCAGGCGACTTTGTTACTCTGGCCGCCGTCCGCAGGAGGGAAGCCATGAATTCGAAACCATGCGAATTGCGGCGACGCTGTCTCGTCGCGTTGTTGCCGGCGACCGGGGCGGTGCATGCGCAGGACTCACCGTGGCGGCCGTTCGTCTCGATCACCGGCGCCTACGAAGGCAAAGGCGATCTCGACCAGGGCGGCGACTTCAGCGCCTGGAGCACGTTCTTGCGCGCCGGGGTGGCGAGAGACCTCGGCGGCGGGAACGGCGTCGGCGTGACCTTCAACTACGACTACACCGACTACTCCTTCTCGAACCCGGTCGCGTTCGGCGGCGTGGCGCCCTGGGACGTCGTGCAGCGCTACGGGGTGGCGGCGCCGCTCTCGTTCGGGCTGAGCGACGGCTGGAGCGTCGGCTTCGTGCCGTCGGTCGACTGGTTCCGGGAGAACGGCGCGAAGTCCGGCGACTCGATCGTCTGGGGCGCGATCTTCTCGGGGACCAAGCGGTTCGCCGACGGCAACCGCCTCGGCCTCGGCGTCGGCGTGTACGACCGGATCGAGAAGACGGGCGTGTACCCGTTCATCATCGTCGACTGGCGCCTCAGCGACCGCTGGCGCATCATCAACCCGCTTGCCGCCGGTCCGACGGGGCCCGCCGGCCTCGAGCTCGACTACCTGCTCGGCGACGGCTGGAACCTCGGGCTTCGGCGGGGCGCTTCGCTGCACGCGCTTTCGGCTGAGCGAGAACGGCCCGGTGCAGAACGGCGTCGGCGAGGAGCGCGGGCGCCGATCTTCCTGCGCGCGACCTACGCGATCCGCGACCAGATGGCGCTTCACCTCTACGCCGGCGTCGTGATGGCTGGCGAGTTGCGGGTCGACGATTCTTCCGGCAACAGTCTGCGCAAGGTCGACTTCGATCCCGCGCCGTTCTTCGCCGTGACGTTCACCGGGCGCTTCTGACCGCGGAGCAATAGCCAGCCCGCTTTGCTATTCTCGCGGGCGCCCGAGCGCCTCGTGCAATAACCGAGAACCGGGAGGGAGGCGACCGATGCGAGACATCGTCATCGCGTACTGCGGCCCCGCCGCGATTCCGGACGACTTCTGGGCACGCTGGAATAGCGACCCGTGGCTGCTCGCGGCGCTCGTCGCGCTGGCGGTCGTGGTCGGCCGCGGCCGCGCCGCTGACGCCCGCGCCGGCTGGGGAGCGATTGCGCTCGCGGTGCTCGTCTTCGTCTCGCCGCTCTGCGCGCTCGCGTCGGCGCTGTTCTCGGCGCGGGTGCTCGCACCATGTGCTGCTCGTCGCCGGCGTCGCGCCGCTGCTCGCGCTCGCCTTCCCGCTGCGGCGCCTGGGCTCGCCGCCGCTCGCCGTGCTGGTCGGGGCGCACGCGGTCATCCTGTGGCTCTGGCATGCGCCCGGACCTTATGCGTGGGGCGTCGCCAGCGTGCCGGCCTACTGGCTCATGCAAGCCTCACTCGCCGGCAGCGCGTGGCTCCTGTGGCGCGCGATCCTCGCGCCGACGACGCAACCGGGCGCGGCGCTGCGTCGCGCTGGTCGCGACCATCGGGCAGATGGGGCTCCTCGGCGCGTTGATCGTTTTCGCACCGCAGCCGCTGTACCCGGTGCATTTCGCGAGCACGGCCGCCTGGGGACTGAGCCCGCTCGCCGATCAGCAGCTCGCGGGGCTCCTGATGTGGGTGCCGGCGATCCTGCCCTATCTCGGAGTGGGACTCTGGCTCGCCTGGTCCAGCCTGCGCCCCGGCGCGGAGGCGCGGTGACGACCCTCCTGAAATTCGTTCACATCGCGACGATCGCGCTCTGGGCCGGCGGGCTCATCGTCCTGCCGTATCTCTTCTGGCAGCGCCGGCTCTTCGCGGCCGGGCCGGAGCTCGACCGGCTGCACCGGGTCACCCGGTTCGTCTACGTGGCGCTGACCTCGCCCGCCGCCTTCGTCGCGATCGGCAGCGGAACGGCGCTGATCTTCCTGCAGAGCACGTTCCGGGAGTGGTTCACGCTCAAGATGGTTCTCGTCGGCGCCATGGTGATGCTGCACGTCGTCGCCGGCCTGGTGGCGGTGCGCGTGTTCGAGCCCGACTGGCCGCTTCGGGTCGCGGTCCTGCGTCGCGCTGACCGGGGCCTATCTCGTCCTGATCGTCGCGATCCTCTGGGTCGTGCTCGCCAAGCCCGCGATCGATTCCGCGCAGCTCGCCCCGGGCCTGTTCGAGCCCGGCGCCCTCGCGCCGTGGCTCCGTCAGATCTTCGGCGTGACGAGCACGCCGACGCCGTGATCGAACACGAGCTTGCCGCCATGCCAGCCCGCGAAACCCACCATCACCGAGGCGAGCGCCGACAGGATGAGCCCGTGGGGCAGGATCAGCTCCGGGTTGAAGAGATGCTCGCCCCAGACGGCGCCGGTGATCGCGAGCAGCGTCATCGCCGCGACCGCGTGCGACCAGCTCGCCTCCAGCAGCCGGATGCCGCGCACCAGCAGGAGCTCGGCGGTGCCGACGACGCTCGCGGCGAGCGCGGACCAGAAGGCGAAACCCGAGGACCACACGCCGACCCGCACCCAGAACTCGTCGCCCGACCACCAGTAGAAGACGTCGACGCCGAGGGTCGCCATGACGAACGCGACCGGGAAATGCACCATCATCACGTGGAGCGGATGCCCCACCAGCGCGACCTTGGAGCCGACATCGAGCCGGAGCATCTCCAGCACGACGGGGCTCGCAGGCGGGGTGCCGGGATCGTCCTGAAGCTTCGCCATGCCTTGCCTCCTGCGCGTTGGACGCGTGCTCTTGCGCCCGGGAATCATAGCGCCCTGCGCACGGCGGTCAACCTGGGAGCGGTTGCGGTCCTGGCGGGCTGCACCGGACCGCTCTCGACGCTCGAACCCTCCGGGCCCGCGGCCGGCGGCGATCGCCACGCTGTGGTGGGTGATGCTCGCCGGCGCGATCGTGCTCTTCGTGCTGGTGATGGGCCTGTTCGCGGCGGCGTTCCTGCGGCCGGGCTGGGGCGCGTCGGTGCCGCCGCACCGCTGGCTCGTGCTCGGCGGGCTCGCCCTGCCGGCCGTCGTCCTCGTGCCGCTGGTGGCCTACGGGCTCGTCGCCGGCGAACGCCTCCTGCCGCTGCCGGGGGCGACGCCGCCGCGGATCGAGGTCCGCGCGGAACAATGGGGCTGGACCTTCCACTATCCGGACCACGGCGGCAGGCAGACCGCGGGCGTCCTGCATCTTCCCGCCGGCACGCCGGTGGACATCGTGGTGACGAGCCGCGACGTCATCCACTCGTTCTGGATCCCGCGCCTCGCCGGGAAGATCGACGTGATCCCGGGGCGCGTGAACGTCCTGCGCATCCAGGCCGACCGGCCGGGGCGCTACGAGGGGCTCTGCTCCGAGTTCTGCGGCGTCGGGCACGCCGCGATGCGGTTCGAGGTCGTCGCGCATCGGGCGGAGGACTTTCCCGCCGCGCTTGCACAAGCCGCACCGATCGTGGAGGCGAGAAAGTGAGCGCGCCGGCCGGACCGGCGCCGAAGGCGGGCCGGGCGCTGCGGCTGCACCGCGAGCTCGCCGCGATCTGGGCCACCGGGCCGGGGCTGCAGCGCCTCGCCTCGGTCAACCACTCCGTCATCGGCCTGCGCATCATGGTCACGGCGTTCGTGTTCTTCGCGATCGCCGGGCTGCTCGGCATGCTGACGCGCGTCCAGCTCGCGACGCCCGACTCGGCGTTCATGGACCCGGAGACCTACAACCAGGTCTTCACCCTGCACGGGTCGGTGATGCTGTTCCTGTTCGTCATCCCGATGCTCGAAGGCATCGCGGTCTACCTGACACCGAAGATCCTCGGCGCGCGCGACTTCGCTTTTCCCCGGCTGACCGCGTACAGCTACTGGTGCTACGTGCTTGGCGCCACGATCGTGACCGGGTCGCTGCTCTTCGGCGTCGCGCCCGACGGCGGCTGGTTCATGTACACGCCGCTGAGCTCCAGCACTTTCACGCCCGGCGTGAACGCCGACGTCTGGCTGCTCGGCGTGACCTTCGTCGAGATCTCGGCGCTGAGCTTCGCGGTCGAGATCGTCGTCTCGATCCTCAAGATGCGCGCCCCCGGCATGTCGCTCGACCGGATGCCGATCTTCGGCTGGTACATCCTGGTCACGGCGCTGATGATGGTGGTCGCCTTCCCGCCGCTGATCCTCGCCTCGATCCTGCTCGAGACCGAGCGCGCCTTCGGACTGCCGTTCTTCGATCCGACGCGCGGCGGCGACGCGCTGCTCTGGCAGCATCTCTTCTGGCTGTTCGGCCACCCGGACGTCTACATCATCTTCCTGCCCATGGCGGCGGTCCTGTCGACGCTGATCCCGGTCTTCGCCGGCCGGCCGCTCGTCGGCTACCGGGCGATCGTCGTCGCGATCATCGCGCTCGCTTTCGTGAGCTTCGGCATCTGGGTGCATCACATGTTCACCGTGGGCATCCCGCATCTCGCGCTCGCCTTCTTCTCGGCCGGCTCGGCGATCGTCGCGGTGCCGACGGCGGTGCAGATGTTCGCCTGGCTCGCCACGCTGGCGCAGGGACGCCCGCGCTGGAACGTGCCGATGCTCTACATCTTCGGCTTCTTCTTCATCTTCGCGCTCGGCGGCCTGACCGGCGTCATGCTGGCCGTCGTCCCGTTCGACTGGCAGGTGCACGACACCTATTTCGTCGTCGCCCACCTGCATTACGTCGCCGGCGGCGCCTTCGCCTTTCCGTTGCTGGCGGCGGTGTACTACTGGCTGCCGCTCCTCACCGGGCGCACGGCGGTGCACCGGCTGTCGGTGCCGGCGTTCTGGCTGATCTTCATCGGCTTCAATCTGACCTTCCTCCCGATGCACCTCGTCGGCCTGCTCGGCATGCCGCGGCGCATCTTCACCTACGCCGGGCACGAGGGCTGGACCGGGCTGAACCTCTTCATCTCGGTCGGCAGTTTCATCATGACGATCGGCTTCGGCCTGCTGGTGATCGACCTCCTGGTGCAGCTACTCTACGGACGACGGGTGCGGCGCGACCCGTGGCAGGCGACGACGCTCGAATGGGCGATGCCGCTCCCGCCGCCGCCCTACAACTTCGCCTCGGTCCCCCGGTTCGAGGCCCGGGACGACCGCGTCGCCCCGGCGACGCTCGCGCCGGCCCTGGCGCGCGGCGACGGCTACCTGGGCTTCACCCGGAACGGGTGGCAGGAAACGCTCGGCGTGCACGTGACGAGCGGCGAGCCCGATCAGCTGATCGTGCTGCCGCGCGCGACCTACCTGCCGCTCTGGACCGGGCTCGTCACCGCGGGCGTGGTGCTGGCGTTCCTGTTCAAGCTCTACTGGCTCGCGCTCGCGGCGGGACTCGTGGTCGCGGGCCTCTTCGTGCGGGGCGCACAGAGCGCGGGACACGCGCGCGACTACGGCCCGCTGCCGGTCGGCCATGGCCTCAGCTTGCCGCCGCATACCGAGGTGACGGGCACGCCGCCGTGGTTGGCGCTGATCTTCACGCTGATCGCCGACGGCACGCTCTTCACCTCGCTCGTGTTCGGCACGCTCTACCTGTGGATCGCCGGAACGAACTGGCCGCCGGCGGCAGTGCCCCACACCAACCTGCTGCTCGCGCTCGGCTGCGTCTTCGCGCTCGTCGCCGCCGCGGCGCTCGCGCGCGGATCGCTGCGTACGCTCGCCGGCGGCGGCGCGCCGCAGGGCTGGATCGGCCTCACCGCGCTCGCGCTCGTCGGCAGCATCGCCGCGATCGTGGTGCTGATCGGCGGCATCTCGCCGCATCCCCGCGAGCACGCGGTCGGCGCGACCTCTGCCGCCCTGCTCGGCTACGTCGGGTTTCATGCCACGGTCGGGCTGCTGTTCCTGCTCAGCAACGTGCTGCGCATCGCCGCCGGCCGCGTATCGTCGAAGCGGCTCGTCGACCTGCGCCTGACGCGGCTCTGGCTCGACTACTCGGCGGTGACCGGCGCGATCGCGATCGGCCTCGTCCTCGCGCTGCCGGCGCTCGTGGGGATGCTCGGGGCGCGGCCGTGAGCGAGGTGGCCCGATGAGCCCCGCCGGGCCGCCCCAAGGGGCGAACCCCGAGCGCGCTTTCGGCGCGAGGGTAGTCCAGTGAACGCCACTCCGGTTCCGCCCCGCCGGCTCTGGCTGCTCGCGCTGGGCTACGGCGTCTGGTGCAGCGCGCTGGTCGTCATGTACGCCCTGCATGCCCTCGGCTGCGCTTTCGCCTGGCCGACCGGCGCGCTCCGCCTCGGCCTCGGCGCGGTGCTGCTCGTCCACCTGGCCGTGATCGGCTGGCTATGGCGCGACTACGCGCGCACCAGTCCGGACCCCGCCCTCGGCCCGACCGGCTCGTTCCTGCACTGGGTGGTGCTCTGGACCCTGATCACTGCCTTCGTCGCCACGGTCCTCACGCTCGGTCCGACGCTGCTGCTCGCGACCTGCGTATAGCCCGCAGGGGCTGCAGCAGCGGGCTACGAGGCCACGCGCGAGAGCGCGAACAGGACCGCCATCAGGATCACGATCGCTCCGGTGGCGTAGGCGACGCGGTTGGCGAAGAGGCGGCGCATCGGTTGTCCCCCTAGACGAAGCTGTAGCGTTCGGAATGGTATTTCGCCATGGGCACGTGCAGCTCGCCCAGCGCCTGCTCGATGGCGTCCATCATCGGGCCGGGCCCGCAGATGAAGTACTCGTGGTCGGCGTGCGGCGGCGCCAGGTGGCGCCTGAACACCTCGGCGGTGATGCGGCCCTGCTCGCCCGTCCAGCCGGCCGGCGGATCCGACAGCACATGGACGACCGTCAGGTTGAGCCGCGCCTGCAGCGCCTCCAGCTCCTCGCGGAACATGATGGATTCCCAGTCCTTGCTGCCGTAGAGCAGCGTCACCGGCCGCGGATCGCCGCGGTCGGCGAGGGTGCGGATCATGCTCATCATCGGCGTGATGCCGATCCCGCCGGCGATCAGCACGTGCATGTCCGCCGGGTTGCCGATGGTGAAGGCGCCGTAGGGGCCGTCGAGGTAGACGCGCTGCCCCACGGTTACCCTGGGGATCGCGCTCGTGAAGTCGCCCAGGTTCCGGATCGTCATCTCGACGCGGCCGTCCGCGGCCTCGGCGCTCGACGAGAACGAGAACGGGTGCCCGGTGATCTTGAACGGGCTCGCCCACACCGTCAGCCAGCCGAACTGGCCGGGGCGGAAGCGGAAGCCCGGGTGGCCATCGGGCGCCATCACCAGCGTCGTCGTGTCGCCGCGTTCCTTCGCGCACCTCCGCGACGCGGTAGGGGCGCCGGAGCATGAACAGCGGCTTGACGATGCGCACGTAGAGCAGCAGCGCGATCCAGAAGACCGTCAGGCCGATCCACAGCGCCCGCTTCCACGGATCGGTCAGGTAGAAGGCCCATCCCACCATGTGCAGGAGCCCCCCGGTGACGGCGACGACCGCGAGCACGATGTGGGCGGCGTGCCACGTCTCGTATCGGATGCCCAGCTCCGCGCGCCACAGGGCCGTGACCACCAGCGCGATCAGCGAGAAAAGCGCCAGGAATGCGAAGACGGCGCCCCACGGCACGTCGCCGAAGGAACGGGGCAGCACGAACAGATCCGGCCGGGCGGCGAGCATGATCACCGCGTGCGCCGCGACCAGGCCGACCGCGATCAGCGAGATCTGGCGGTGAAAGTGGTAGAGGACGTCCTCGCCCCACGGCTCGGTGACGTAGCGGAAGCGGGCCGTCAGGCCGAACTGCAGGCCCATCATTGCCAGGCCGGAATAGCCGATCGCGACCGAGAACTCGGTCCAGAAACCGCGCGCCGGCGGGAGGCGACCCGCCAGGAGCGCGAACAAGGGCGCGAGGACGAAGAACAGGTAAAGCGCGGCCCAGACGACTGTACGCACGGCAAACATTGCTTGCGCCCCTCCCGAACAGCCGCGATTGCGCCGGCGAGTCTACCGCAAGCATCTTCCGGCAAGGCGTCGGGACTCGGCTCACCCGTGAAACGAGCGCGGTTGACGGCCGATCCGCGCTAGCGTACAGGGTCCTGCCCACCCGCGATCGCCACAGGAGCGGCCAGCCAATGATCAAGCGCAGCTACGAGTCCATCGTGTCGACCTGGCTTGCCGGGCTGCTGGTGTTGCTTCCGCTCGCGCTGACGGCCACGGTACTCGTCTGGGCGTTCACCCTGCTCAACCGGTTCGTCGGGCCCGGCAGCCTGGTCGGGCGGCTCTTCGCCGCAATCGGCGATCCCTTCTCCGACCATCCCGGTCTCGCCTACCTGTTCGGCACGCTGGTGCTGATCGCGGCGATCTACCTGCTCGGCCTCGTCGCGCAGCTCGGCCTGAAAGGGCCGCTGAAGACGCTGGCGAACGCGACGCTGCGGCGGATTCCGCTCATCGGCAGCCTCTACGGCCTCGCCGACCGTTTCGTCGGGCTCCTGGACCAGCCGCAGGAAGCGGACATCCGCGCGATGAGCCCGGTGTGGTGCTTCTTCGGCGGCAAGGGCGCGGCGGTCCTCGCGCTGGCGCCGAGCGCGCAGCCGATCGAGATCGACGGCCAGGGCTATATCGCCGTGCTGGTGCCGACCGCGCCGGTGCCGTTCGGGGGCGCGCTGATCTACGTGCCGGCCGCGTGGGTGCGCCCGGCCGACATCGGGGTCGACAAGCTGACCGCGATCTACGTGTCGATGGGCATCACGCCGCCGCCGTCGCCGCGCGCGCCGGCCGCCTGACCGCGACGCTAGTCGAGCGTCGTGCGGTAGCGCAGCAGCGCTACCGTCGCCGCCGCGAGCAGGAACGCGGCGATCGGCCACACCTCCGGCAGGATCTCCGCCGCCCCGTTCCCCTTGAGCAGGATCCCGCGCACGATCCGCAGGAAGTGCGTGAGCGGCAGGATCTCGCCGAGCCACTGCGCCCATTCGGGCATGCCCCGGAACGGGAACATGAACCCCGAGAGCAGGATCGAGGGCAGGAAGAAGAAGATCGCCATCTGCATCGCCTGCAGCTGGTTCCCCGCGACGGTCGAGAACGTGAAGCCGACGCCGAGATTGGCGGCGATGAAGAGCACGCTCACCAGCGAGAGCAGCGTGAGGCTGCCGACCATCGGCACGTTGAACAGGAACTTGGCCGCCGCCAGGATCAGCGTCACCTGCACGTAGCCGACGATGATGAACGGCAGGATCTTGCCCGCCATCACCTCGACCGGCCGCACCGGGGTGGCGAGGAGGTTCTCCATCGTGCCGCGCTCGCGCTCGCGGGTGACCGAGAGCGAGGTCATGATCACCATCGTCATCGTCAGCACGACGCCGATCAGTCCCGGCACGATGTTGTACTGGGTGATGCCCTCCGGGTTGTAGCGCCGCTGCACGCGCAGCTCGAACGGCGGCGGGCCGTTCTTGAGGTTCGCCAGCGCGCCGCGCAGGTCGTGGTCGAGCGCGCGTCTGGTTGAGGTTGAGGAGCGCGGTCAGCGCGTTCGACGTCGCCGCCGGGTCGGACGCGTCGCCCTCGACCAGCAGCACCGGCCGCTCGCCGCGCTGGAGCTTGCGCGCGAAGTCCTGCGGCACCGTCACCAGGAACTGGACCTGTCCGGTCTCGAGCAGCCGGCTGCCCTCGGCGTCCGAGCTCACGACCTTCGTCACCCGGAAATAGCCCGAGTTCTCCATCGCCGCGGATGAAGCTCCGCGAGAAGACGCTCGGGTCCGCATCGAGCACCGCGGTCGGCAGGTTCTTCGGGTCGCTGTTGATCGCGAAGCCGAACAGGATGAGCTGCATGATCGGCACGCCGACCATCATGGCGAAGGTGACGCGGTCGCGGCGCATCTGCACGAACTCCTTCGCCAGCACCGCGACGAAGCGCGTCCAGCTGAAGCCGTTCATGGCGCGCTCATTGCACGCTCATTGCACATTATCCTGCGCCTGCTGCATGAACTTGATGAACGCGTCCTCGAGCCCCGCCGGCACTTCCCGCCAGCTCGTGCCCGGCCGGTCGCGGAACGGGGCGATCGCCGCGGCGAGCGCCTCGGCGTCGGTGCCGCTGACGTGCAGCGCGTTGCCGAACGCCGCGACCATCTCGACACCCGGACGCTTGCGCAGCTCGTCGGCGAGCGCGTCGAGCTCCTCGCCGACGACCTCCCAGGTGTGCAGGCCCGACTGCCGGACGACCTCGTCGGCGGTGCCCTGGGCGAGCAGCTTCCCGTAGGCGATGTATGCGAGGCGGTGGCAGCGCTCCGCCTCGTCCATGTAGTGGGTGCTGACCAGCACGGTGATGCCCTGCGCGGCGAGCGCGTGGAGCTGGTCCCAGAACTCGCGGCGCGCCTTCGGGTCGACGCCGGCGGTCGGCTCGTCGAGCAGCAGCAGCTCGGGCTCGTGCAGCAGGCAGGCCGCGAGCGCGAGCCGCTGCTTCCAGCCGCCCGAGAGCGCGCCGGCGAGCTGCTTCGCGCGCGCGCTCAGGCCCAGCTGCTCGAGTCCCTCCCGGACGCGGCGCTTGCGATCGCGCACGCCGTAGACGCGCGCGATGAAGTCGAGGTTCTCCTCGATCGAGAGGTCCTCGTAGAGGCTGAAGCGCTGGGTCATGTAGCCGACGCGGCGCTTGATCTCGGGCGCGCGGGTGCGCAGATCGAGGCCGAGGGTGGTCCCGCTGCCCTCGTCCGGCGTGAGCAGCCCGCACAGCATGCGGATCGTCGTCGTCTTGCCGCTGCCGTTCGGTCCGAGGAAGCCGACGATGCGGCCGCGCGGCACCGCGAGGTCGATGTGGTCGACCACGGCGCGCTTGCCGTAGCGCTTGGTCAGGCCGCGGACTTCGATCGCCGGGGCGGCGTCGTTCACTTCAGCGTCACTTCCACCGGCTGCCCGGGATGGAGCTTGGGCGCGTCGGCGACGCCGGCCGTGCCTCGACCAGGAAGACGAGCTTCTCCTGCCGCTCGCGGCTGTAGATCACCGGCGGCGTGTACTCGGCCTGCGGCGCGATGTACGTGATCTGCGCGGGGATCGGCCCGGCGCAGCCGTCGCAGGCGAGGGTGACCGGCTGCGCCGCGCTTGAGCGCGCCGACCTGCGTCTCCGGCACGAAGAAGCGCACCTTGATGTTCCCGGGGGGCAGCAGGTTCACCACCGGCGCGCCCGCCGGCACCCACTCGCCCTGCACGAACAGCGTGTCCTGCACCAGCGCGTCCTGCGGCGACCGCTGCGCCTTCTGCGCGAGCCGCCAGTCGGCCTGCGCGAGCGTGGCGCGCGCGGCGGCGACCTCGGCTTCGGCGGCGCGGATCTCGTCGGGGCGGGCGGCGAGCCGCGCGGTGGCGAGCTGCGCGCGCATCTCCTCGACCTGCCCGCGGGCGCGCGCGGCCTGGTTGCGGGCGTCGTCGAGGCGCTCGCCCGAAACGTAGTTGGCGCGGTAGAGATCCTCCTGGCGCCTGAGGTTCGCCTCGGCGAGCTTGAGGTTCGCCTCCGCCTGGACGAGCTCGGCGCGCACCGCCTCGATCTCGCTCGGCCGCTTCGCCTTCTGCAGGTTCGCGAGCTGCGCCTGCGCGCGCGCGACGCGGTCGGCGGCCTCGCGCCGCTGCGCCGCCTCGTTGTCCTGCTCGAGGGCGAACAGCGGCTCGGCCGCCTTGACCTGGTCGCCGCGCTTCACCGCGAGCTTGGCGAGCTGCCCGGCGAACGGCGAGGCGACGCGGACGTACTCGCCCTCGGCGTAGCCCTGGAGGCGCTGCTGCGGCGGATCGCTGCAGCCGGCGACGAATGCCGCGCGAGGAGGATCGCGACTGCGTGCTGCACCGTCGGGCGTCCGGCGCGCCGCATCGGTCGCTCTAGCCGTTGCGCTCGGCGAACTGTTTCAGCGCGAGCCCGGTCGCGTCGAAGCTCCGCTTCACCGGGCCGTCGAGCACGCGGCGCACGAACGGCACCGCGAGGCCGCGGAAGCGCTTCTCGTGGATCAGGCGCGAGCGCGCGGCATCGAGCGCCTCGACGACGAAGCGCTGCTCGCCCACGAGGATCCCGGGGAAGCGCGCGAGCCACCGCAGCTCGCGCGGCGGGCGGAAGGTGACGATGCGCGGCCGCAGCCGCATCGCGCGCCCGCCGTCGGGCTTCACCAGCACCTCCAGCTCGGCGCGCCGCGCCGCCTCGCCGGCGACGCGCGGCATGAACGGATTCCACTCCGGATAGCGCCGGAAATCGGTGAGCGCATGCCAGACGCGCTCGGCCGGGGCGTCGATCTCGATCATCGCGAAGAGCTCGGCGAGAAGCATCAGGCCGTCCCTTCGATCATGTGCGGCGGGACCCGCGGCGCAGCCTGCGCGGCGGGTGCGGGACGCTTCGCCGGTGCGCGGGACGGGACCTTCACGCGGAACCACGCGGCGTAGAGCGCCGGCAGGAAGAGCAGCGTGAGCGCGGTGGCGACGACGAGGCCGCCCATGATCGCGACCGCCATCGGCCCGAAGAACGCGCTCCGCGTGAGCGGGATCATCGCCAGCACCGCCGCCGCCGCCGTCAGCACGATCGGCCGGAAGCGCCGCACGGTCGCCTCGACCACCGCCTCCCAGGGCGCGTGCCCCGTGCGGATGTCCTGGTCGATCTGGTCCACGAGAATCACGGAGTTGCGCATGATCATTCCGGAGAGCGCGATCGTACCCAACATGGCCACGAACCCGAACGGCTGGTTGAACAGAAGCATGAACGCCGTCACGCCGATCAGCCCGAGCGGGGCGGTCAGCACCACCATCGCCACGCGCGAGAAGCTCTGGAGCTGGATCATCAGCACCGTCAGGACCACCAGGATGAAGAGCGGGAACCCGGCCGCGACCGACTTCTGGCCGCGCGCGGCGTCCTCGACCGCGCCGCCGGTCTCGATCCGGTAGCCGGGCGGCAGGCTCGCCTTGATCGCGGCGAGGGCCGGCTCGATCTGCGCCGTGACCGCGGGCGCCTGGATGTCGCCGTACACGTTCGCGCGCACGGTGATGGTCGGCAGGCGGTTGCGGCGCCAGACGATGCCGTCCTCGAACCCGTAGGAGATCGTCGCGATCTGGCACAGCGGGACGGACTTGCCGGAGCGCGTCGGCAGCGCGAGGTCCTGGAGGTAGGAGAGCTTCGCGCGCTCGTCGACCGCGCCGCGCATCAGCACCTCGATCAGCTTGTCGCGCTCGCGGTAGTAGGTCACCGTCAGCCCGTTCAGCGAGGTGTTGAGGAACGTCGAGAGATCCTGCGACGACAGCCCGAGCAGGCGCACCTTCTCCTGGTCGATGTCGACCTTGATGACCTTCGCTTTCTCGTCCCAGTCGAAGTGCACGTTCGAGACGTGCCGGTTCTCGCGCATGCGCTCGGCGACGCGCTCGGCGTACCGCCGCACCGTCGGGATGTCCTCGCCCGACACGCGGAACTGCACCGGGTAGCCGACCGGCGGCCCGTTCTCGAGCCGGGCGATGTTCGCGCGCACGCCCTGGAAGTCCCGCTCGAAGCGCTCGATGAGCCGCGCGCGGAGCCGCTCGCGATCCGCGATCCCCTTGGTGAGGATCACGAACTGCGCGAAGTTGGCGTGCGCGAGCTGCTGGTCGAGCGGCAGGTAGAAGCGCGGGGTGCCCTGGCCGACGTAGCTCACGTAGCTCTCGATCCCCGTTTCCTGCTCGAGCACCTGCTCGAAGCGCTTGACCATGCTTTCGGTCGCCGCGAACGACGAGCCCTGCGCGAGGCGCAGGTCGACGAGCAGCTCCGGCCGGCTGGAAGCGGGGAAGAACTGCTGCGGCACGAACCGGAACGCGAGGAGCGACGCCGCGAAGAGCGCGACCGTCGCGACCAGCACCGTCGTGCGTTGCGCGACGCACCAGTGGATGACGCCGCGCAGGCGGTTGTAGAAGGGCGTGCGGTAGATGGCGCCTTCGCCGTGCTCGCGGGGCGCAGCGGGGACGGGCGCGGTGCGACGGAGCAGGCGCCGGAACCACGACGGCTTCGCCGCCCCGTGCGCGAAATCCGGCAGGAGCTTGTAGCCGAGGTAGGGCACGAACACGACCGCCGCGACCCACGACACGGCGAGCGCGATCGCGGTCACCTGGAAGATCGAGCGCGTGTACTCGCCGGTGGTCGACGCCGCGGTCGCGATCGGCAGGAACCCGGCCACGGTGACCAGCGTCCCGGAGAGCATCGGCATCGCGGTGCTGGTGTAGGCGAAGCTCGCCGCCCGCAGGCGGTCCCAGCCCTGCTCCATCTTGGTCGCCATCATCTCGACCGCGATGATCGCGTCGTCGACGAGCAGGCCGAGCGAGAGGATGAGCGCGCCGAGCGAGATCTTGTGCAGACCCGATGTCGCCGAGGCGCATGAAGAGGAAGGTCGCCGCGAGGACGAGCGGGATCGTGAGCGCGACGACGATCCCGGTGCGCCAGCCCGAGCGAGAGGAGGCTCACCGCGAGCACGATGATCACCGCCTCGGCGAGCGAGCGCACGAACTCGTTCACCGACCGCTGCACCGCCTGCGGCTGGCTCGTCACCTGCGCGAGCTCGAGGCCGACCGGGAGCTCGCTTGCGCGAGGCGGTCGACCTCGCGGTCGAGGTTCGCCCCGAGCTCGATGATGTCGCCGCCCTTGACCATCGCGACGCCGATGCCGAACGCCTCCCGGCCCTGGAACCGCATCTTCGGCTGCGGCGGGTCGGCATAGCCGCGCTGCACCCGCGCGATGTCGCCGAGGCGGAAGAGCCGCCCGTTGGCGCGGATGGTCGTCTCGCGGACCGCGTCGACCGAGTCGAAGTCGCCGGTGGTGCGGAGGTAGATCTGGTCGCTCGGCGTCTCGAACGCGCCGGCGGGGGCGATCGCGTTCTGGGTGGCGAGCGCGTTCACGATCGTCGCGGCGTCGACGCCGAGCGTCGCGAGCCGGGTGTTCGACAGCTCGATGTAGACCTTCTCGTCCTGCTCGCCGAAGAACTCGACCTTGGCGACGTCGGGGACGCGCAGCAGCTCGGACCGGATGCGGTCGGCGTACTTCTTGAGGTCGGCGTAGGAGAAGCCCTCGCCGGTGAGCGCGTAGACGTTGCCGTAGACGTCGCCGAACTCGTCGTTGAACGACGGACCGGTGATGCCGGCCGGCAGGGTGTTGCGGATGTCGCCGACCTTCTTGCGCACCTGGTACCAGGTGTCCGGCACCGCGGACGGCGGCGCCGAGTCCTTCAGCCTGAAGAACACCAGGGATTCGCCGGGCTTCGAGTAGCTCTGGATGACGTCGACGTTCGGCGCCTCCTGCAGCTTCTTCTCGATCTTGTCGGTGATCTGCTCCTCGACCTGGCGCGCGGTCGCGCCCGGCCAGCCGGTCCGGATCACCATCACCTTGAAGGTGAACGGCGGGTCCTCCGACTGCCCGAGCTTGGTGTAGGAGAGGACGCCGAAGACGGCGAGGACCAGCATGGCGTAGAGCACCAGGCTGCGGTGCGCCGAGCGCCCATTCGGAGAGGTTGAAGCGTGACATGGCGGTCTCTTCGGTTTTCCCCCTCTCCCGGGTGGCGGGAGAGGGCTGGGAGGAAGGGGTCGGTTCAGCCGCCCGCGCGCAGCGCGGCCTCGAGCGCCTGCTGCGAGCGCGGGCTGGCGAGCGTCTCGCTCATCACGCGCACCGTCTCGCCGGGCAGGAGCTTGTGCACGCCCGCGGTGACGACGACCTCGCCCGTGTGCAGGCCGTCGCGGACGGTGACGCCGTCCTCGCGGTAGGCGCCGATCGTGACCGGCCGCAGGTTGACCTGGCTCGTCTGCGGGTCGACGACCCAGACCGCCGGCTTGCCGTCCACCTGCGTGAGCGCGGTGAGCGGGAGCGTGATCACTTCGCCGCCGGCGCGGTCGCCGAGCGCGACGTTGGCCGTCATGCCGAGCTTCACCGCGGCGTCGGGCTCGAGGATGGTGATCTTGGCCGCGAACGTGCGCGTCGCCGGGTCGGCGTTCGGCGCGATCTCGCGGACGCGGCCGACGTAGGGCTTGTCGTGCGCCGCCCACAGGGCGACGAGCACCTGGCTCGCGTCGCGCAGCTCGCCGAGCCGCGTCTCGGGCACGTTGATCGCGACTTCCTTCTCCTCCGGGCGCGCGAACCGCAGCACCGGCTGCCCGGCGGAGACGACCTGGCCGGCCTCGACGGTGACCGCGGTGATCACGCCGTCGGCCTCGGCGACGAGCGTCGTGTAGGACGACTGGTTGCTGGCGACCTGGGCCTGCGCCCGGGCCTGCTCGAGGCGCGCCTTGCTGGTGTTGAAGGTGTTCTCGCGCGCGTCGAGCACCGCCTTGCTCACGTACTGCTTCGCGTAGAGGTCGCGATAGCGCTCGAGCTCCGCCTTGGCGAGCGCGTGGTCCGCTTCGGCGGCGGCGAGCTGCGAGCGCGCGGACTCGACGTCGAGCTGGGCGTCCTGCGGATCGAGGCGCGCGAGCTGCTGCGCCCTTCTTCACCGTCGCGCCGACGTCGACGAAGCGCGCGACGACCTTGCCGCCGACGCGGAACGCGAGGTCGTTCTCGTAGCGCGCGCGGACTTCGCCGGAGTAGACGTTCGCGCCCTCCGCGGGCTTCGCGCCGACGACCTGTGCGATCACGGTGCGGGGCGCGGGCGCCTGGGCCTCCTGCTTGCCGCAGCCGGCCAGGACGGCGACGAGGGCGACAGCGGCGACGAGGGGGATCGTTCGGAACGTGGACATGGCAGGCTCCGTGTGCTCAGCGTATCTCAATGACCGATGCCGCGCGCCATCAGCACCGCGGCGAGGGGCGGCAACGCGGCGAAATGGGGTAGGCGAGGGTCGCGTCGAGCATCATGGCGTTACCGCACGCGCACGCCGTCGAGGACGATGTCGATGCAGGTCGCGAGGTAGCGCTCGGGATCGAGATCCTTCGGCACGCAGCTCGCGAACGAGTGCCGCCACAGCACCTTGAGCACGAGCGGGCCGAGCAGGACCTGGCACGGCGTACTCGACGTCGAGCGGCCGGAACTCGCCGGAGGCGACGCCGCGCTCGAGCGCGCGCGTGAAGAGCCGCTTGCCGCGCACGATCACGTTGTCGTGGTAGTACTGCGCGATCTCGGGGAAGTTGCCCGCCTCCGAGATCATCAGCTTCGGGATGCCGCTCAGCGCGGTGCTGCCGAAGAGCCGCCACCAGCCCTTCACCAGCTCGCGGAGGAGGTCGGACGCGGTGCCGGTGAAGTTCTCGAAGATCTGCTCGCCCTCGGCGAGCACCGGGACGACGGCGCTCTGGATCACCGCCTTGAAGAGCTCCTCCTTGCTGTCGAAGTAGAGGTAGAGCGTTCCTTTCGACACGCCGGCGCGCGCGGCCACGTCCTCGAGCCGGGTGGCGGCGAAGCCCTTCTCGACGAAGAGCTCGAGCGCGGCGGCGGTCAGCTCGCTCGGGCGGGCGTCTTTCCGGCGCTCGAAGCGCGGTTCGTTCTTCAGTGCTTGGTTGTTGTCCATGGGTATGGTTCTGACTGACTGGCCGGTAAGTTATAGATTACTGACTGGCCGGTCAATAAAGTTTTACTGATCCGTGCATAAGTCGAGCCGCCGAAGCCCAACGGTGTGAGTGCCCGCTACCATGCAATGCACCGGCGTGCGGAGGTCGAACTGGGCGCGATCGTCGACCATGACGGGCCATCGCTAGATGCCCACCAGCGCGGCGCCGATGACGCCGGCCGAGTCGCCGAGCCGGTGCTTCACGATCGGCGTCTCGAGCGAATCGCTGAAGACGCGCCGCCGGACCTCCTCGACCCCGCGCGCGTACAGCTCGTCGATCTTCGAGAGCCCGCCGCCCAGGACGATCACGTCCGGGTCGAGGACCGCGATCAGGTTGGCGAGCGCCTGGCCGAAGCGCGCGAAGAAATCGTCCATCGCCGCCGTGGCGGCCGGGTCGCCAGCGCGCCAGGCTGCGACGATCTCATCCACCGGCTGCCGCGACCCGGCGCGTTCGGCGTAGCGGTTCTCGAGCCCCGAGCCGCTGATGAACGTCTCGACGCAGCCGCGGGCCCCGCAGTAACAGGCGGGCCCGGCCGGATCGATGACGGTGTGCCCCCACTCACCGGCGATCGACTGCAGCCCGCCGTGCACCTTGCCGTCGATGACGATGCCGCCGCCGCAGCCGGTGCCCATGATCACGCCGAACACGACGCGGTGCCCCCGGCCGGCGCCGGCAAGTGCCTCGGCGAGCGCGAAGCAGTTGGCGTCGTTCTCGATCGCCAGCTCACGCCCCAGCCGGGTGCGCAGATCGCTCGCGACCGGCATCCCGTTCAGGCAGGTGGTGTTCGAGTTCTTGAGCAGGCCCGAGCGCCGGGAGACGGCCCCGGCGGTGCCGATCCCGAGTGTGTGCGGCGCGTCATCCGCCGCGCGGACGATCCGGCGGTAGAGCCGTTCGATCCCGCCGAGCACCGGCTCGTAGCCCGACGCGTCGGTGGGGATGCGCTCGCGCAGTACCTCGCGCCCCTCGTCGTCGAGGATCACGCCCTCGGTCTTCGTACCGCCGAGATCGATGCCGAGACGCAACATGATGTCTTCGGGGTTTCGTTTCGAGCGAAGCGGGTGGACCGATGGGCGACAGCCTGTCTTCAAAGGTTCATCGTGTGCCCGGGAATACTCTCATGGCGGAGGCTGTTCTCGAAATCGTTCCCGCCGAAGGCGTCTCCGGGAACCGGGACTGGCGTGTCGTCACGGTGCGACGCTGCGCCGCGCCGCTGTGCGCGAGGAAATTTCCTTCGCGTCGTCGTTGTCAAGCAAACGTCGCGGGCGCAGACTATTTCGTGCCGATCAGAAATAGCGGGGACCGAGGGAGAACAACACCGATAGCTCGCAACTCGATCGAGGTTCGACATGAAATCGCTCTCCGCACGCTGGATCGCCGTCGTCACCGTTGCTCTGGCGCCGCTCGCCGCCCAGGCGCAGATTTTCCAGTTCAACGCCCTGCTCAACGCCGGCAATGAGGTGCCGGCCGTCCAGAACCCGAGTACCGCCACGGGGGTGGCAACGCTGTTCTATGACACCCACGGCACTGGATCGCTGCTTGACGACACCTACGATTTCGCGATGTCGGCGTTCGGACTGACCGGCGGCACGACAGCCGGCACGGCCGCGTCGGCTTTCCACATCCACGGTGCGGCGACCATTGCCGAGAGCGCGCCGGTGCGTATTTCTCTCGACGGGCTGCTGTTCACGAATCTCAATTCCGGCAGCACGCTGCTGGTCGGTGGGAACGACGTTGCGGCGACCGATATCCCCGCAACGGCCGCCACCGCGACGAATGCCGGTCATCCGGGAATGTCGTTCCTCGCGATGCTCCAGTCCCAACTGGCCTACGTAAACGTGCACACGCAGATGCATCCGGGCGGCGCGATTCGCGGGCAACTCATCGAGGTCGCGGCGATTCCCGAACCGGAGACCTACGCGATGCTCCTGGCCGGACTGGGACTCCTCGCCTTCATGACACGGCGGCGCATGCGTTAGTGCGCACGCAATGCGCAGGGTCTAGAACGGTCCCCTGCCACCTCGAAAGCCCGCCGCGCGCGGGCTTTTCATTTTCCGGCGTGCCCGTCAGCGCTCCGCGTCCTTCCCGAGCACCGCCGCCCGGAACCGGCTCCGCAGCGTCGGCCCGTCGCGCGGCGCGAGCTCGATCGACGTCGGATCCGGCGAGACCTTGATCGCCGCGAAGAACGGCCCGGGCGTCTCGTAGGCCGCGCGCGCCAGCCGCTCGAGCTCGCTCTGCGTGCCGACCGTCTCCGCGTGTACGAAGCCGCACGAGCGGGCAACGCCCGCCAGATCCACGCCGCTCGCCGTGTGCGTCCGCTGCATCCCGGTCTCGGCGTAGAGGCCGTTGTCGATCACGACGACGGCGAGATTGGCGGGCCGCTGCACGCCGATCGTCGCCAGCGATCCGAGCCCCATCAGCATCTCGCCGTCTCCGGTGATCACGACCACGCGACGCTTGGGCTGGGCGAGCGCGAGGCCCAGGCCGACCATCGCCGCGCCGCCCATCGCCCCCCACAGATAGAAGGTCAGCGGCGAGTCGCCGGCCGCGAACGCGTCGTAGGTCGTCGAGCCCAGCCCGGTGACGACGAGCGCGTCCCCGCGGCCCTTGAGCAGCTGCGCCGTCGCCGCCCGCCGTTCGAGCATGGCGGCGCTCATTTCGGAACACCTTCGCGCCGATCGCGCGCTGGCCGATCAGCACCGCGACCATGCGTCCGGAGTCGAACGCGAGCACCGACCCGGCGCGCACCGTCTCGACGATCCGCTCCGGCTCGTCGGCGCGCAGCACGATCGTCCCCATCGCTTCGAGCACCGCCGGCGTCGCCTGGCCCATCGTCACCTGCCACGGATTGAATTCGCCCCATTCGCCGCGCATCGTCACCAGCATCAGCAGCGGGACGCGGCATTCGGCGGCGAGCGAGAGCATGTTGATGCAGTTCCCGACGCCGCTCGACTGCAGGAGCAGCACGCCGCGCTGGCCGCCGAGGTGCGCACCGACGAGGAGCGCGACGCCTTCTTCCTCGGTCGTCAGCACGGTCGTCTTCAGCGCCGGGTTGGCGAGCGCGAGCTCGATCAGCCGCTTGTGCCCGGCATCGGGCACGTACGCGACCTGCTTGACGCCGGCGTCCAGCAGCGTGTCGTAGAGCGCGTCCGACCAGGTGCTCATTGGGCGATACCTTTCGTGGGGCGCCGGATGTAGCGGCCGCGCGGCGGGCCGACGACGTTGCCCTTGGTCGTAGATCAGCTCGCCGCGGAGGAACGTGCTCTTCACCCGGCCGGTCAGCTCCATCCCCTCGAACGGCGTGTAGCCCTGCTTCGACTCCGACTCGGCCGCTCGCACGACGAACGACTCGTGCGGATCCACGAGCACGAGATCGGCGTCGTAGCCGGGCGCGATGTCGCCCTTCTGCAGGACGCCGTAGCGCCGCGCCGGATTCCAGGCGAGGAGCTCCGCCATGTGGTTGTAGGACATGCCGCGCTTCGACCCCTCGCTCAGCACGCCGGAGAGCAGGTACTCGGTCCCGCCGAATCCCGACTTGGCGAGCCAGATGTTCTGCGGGAACTTCGCGCTGTACTTCTGCTCGGTCGCGCAGCACGCGTGGTCGCTCACGATCCAGTCCACGTCCCGCTCGAGCACCGCCTGCCACAGCGACTCCACGTCGGCGCGCGGGCGGATCGGCGGGTTCACCTTGGCGTAGACGCCGCACGCACAGTCGGTGTCGAGCAGGAGATGGCCGACGGTCACCTCGCGCTTGAAGCTGATGTGCGGGAAGAGATCCTGCATCATCAGCGCGGCGTCCATCGCCTTCTTCGACGAGAGGTGCAGCAGGTTGATGTTGAGGCAGTCGGTCTCGTAGGCGAGGTAGGCGGCGATCCAGACCGCGAGCCCCTCGGAGTGCGGCGGCCGCGCGGCGCTGTACGCGGCGAGGCCCTTCGAGCTTGCCGTCGCGCTCGACGAGCTTCGTGTACGCGTTGAGGATGTCGGCGAACTCGCAGTGCAGGCTCACGCTGATGTACTCGGCGAGCTCCGGGTGCGCGACCATGAGCCGCCGCGCCGAGCGCATGATGAACTCGAAGTGGGCGACGTCGTAGCGGTCCTCCGGCCCGATCATCAGGAATTCGTTCTGCGCGTCCGACTTGCCGTGCAGCCCGTAGCCGCCGTAGAACATGAAGATCTTGTACGACGGCACGCCCCAGTCGTCGAGGAGGAGCCCCATCTCGTCGACGTGGCGGCCCTCGATCGGCGCCATGTGGTAGGCGTAGTCGACCCAGAAGTTGCCCTCGCCGAGAGCCGCATCACTTCCGGCATGAACTCGCGGTACGAGCCGGTCCGGTTCAGGTAGTACTGGCCGGTCCGCATGTAGTTGAGGCTCGTCGTCACCCCGCCCATCGCCGCGGCCTTGCTCTCGCTCGGGGCGTCCTTGTCGAGCTGCTGATAGATCCCCACGTGCATGTGGGCGTCGACGAGTCCGGGAAAGGCGAGCAGGCCCTTGCCGTCGAACACCTGCTTCGCCTCTTCGGGCCGGATGTCCGGTGCGAGCCGCGCGAACTTGCCGTCCTTGATCCCGAGGTCGAGCAGATCGACGGCGTTGCGGTTCGGCCGTACGACGCGGGCGTTCTTGACGACGAGGTCGAGCGTGTGCGCCATTCAGGACTTCCTTCCGGTTAACCGGCGAGCCGCGCGGCGAGGGACGGCGCGGCGCGGGCGAGATCGTATCCCGGGCGGCCGCCCATGCGGTCGAGCAGCCGCCAGGCGCCGCAGAGGTTCGACGAGAGCACCGGCACGCTGAACTCGCCTTCGGTGGCGACGATCGCATCCAGCGTCCGCGTCCCTGTTCCCGCGAGCACCACTGCCTCTGCGCCGGGCGCGTTCACCTTGCGCAAGCCGGCCAGCACTTCGGCGGTCGCCACGTCGTAGCCGGGGAAGTCGCCCTCGATGCCGACGAGCTGCACGACGCGGATGCCGGCGCCCTGCCAGTAGGCCGCCGCGCGCGCGCGGAGCCAGTCGGGATACGGCGAGACGAGCGCGATCGCGCTCGCCCCCAGGACGCGGAGCGTATCCAGGACGGCGAGGGTGGGCAGCTCGATGAGCACGCCGGCGTCCCGGGCGAGCGAGTCCGCGAGCGCGCGATCCCGGGCTTCGCCGAGCCCGTAGCTCGGCCCGGTCACCCCGATGTAGAGCGCGTCGAGCTTGAGCGTGTCGAAGCTCCGGACCGCCGCCGCGTAGTACCGGGCGTACGCGTCGGCGCGGGCCCGCAGATCGCCGGTCAGCACCGGCAGCCGGGTCACGAACATCCCGAACTCGGGCGGCAGCAGGCGCCGCATCTCCGGCTCGACCGTGGGGTTGGCCGGCGGCACCACGACGCCGATGCGCTTCGGGGGATCGCTTGGTTTCAGCATGGGCCGCTAGGGCGTCAGCAGGCCGCCGTTGATGTGCAGCGTCTGGCCGGTCATGTAGCGCGCCGCGGGTCCGAGGAGGAAGAGGATCGGGCCCACGATGTCCTCGGGCGTCGCGACCCGACCGAGCGGGATGGCCTTCACGTAGGTCTCGAGATCGACCTGCGAGGGCGCGCGCTCGTCGCTCCGGCCGGTGCCCCCGCGCAGGAACGCGGTGTCCACGGCGGTCGGCGCGATCGCGTTCACGCGCACCCGCGGCGCCGACTCGATCGCGAGCGAGCGGGTGAGCCCGAGCACGCCCGCCTTCGCGGCCGAGTAGGGGCCGAAGCCCGCCGTCGAGCGGACCGCGAGGCCGGAAGCGGTATTCACGATCGCGGGGGCGGCGCCCTTCGCGAGCAGCGGCAGCGCGGCCCGGCACGCGAGCCAGGTCGAGCGCAGGTTGCCGGCGATGACCTCTTCCCAGTCCTCCGCGCGCGTGTCCGCGAGCGGGATCCGGGGGCGCGCGAAGCCGGCGAGGTTCACCAGCCCGTCGAGCGCCGGCCACCGGCGCGCGATGTCGGCGAACGCGGCTGCGACCGCCTGCTCGTCGGTGGCATCGAGCGGGACCGCGAGCGCGCCGCGCGGCGGCGGGTGGCGCTCGATCGAGGCCGGCAGGTCGAGCACCGCGACCGCGAGGCCGTCGGCGAGCGCGGCCGCGACGAGCGCGCGGCCGATGCCGCCGCACCCGCCGGTGACGACGAGCCGCGCACCGGCCGGCGGGCCGAGGCGGGTAGGGGTGCCGGCGGTGGGAGCGGTCATGCCGTGTGCGGAGTTCGGGGCGCCATTATCGTTGAATCATCATAGCGTTTGCCGAGGGCCCGCGACGCGGGAGCGGCGTTGAAACGCCCCCCGCATTGGAGTACCTTCCGGGCATCGACGTGGGGGTCCTGGGTTGCTGACAGCCCGGGTGAGAGAGTCCCTTCGAACCTGACGCGGGTAATCCCGCCGTAGGAAAGCGTCGGCAGTCCCCCCGCCTGCCTCCGCTTCTCCGCTATGCCGAGGAGCGCCCGATGGTCGCAAATCCGAAGTTCAACGCCGCGCTCGCGCACGTCGACGACGCCGCGATCCAACCGTTGCCGCACTCGCGGAAGGTCTACGCGCGCGGGTCGCGCCCCGAGATCCGCGTGCCGATGCGCGAGATCGCGCAGGCCGACACGCCCGCGAGCTTCGGCGCCGAGCAGAATCCGCCGATCTTCGTCTACGACACCTCGGGCCCGTACACCGACCCCGAGGTCCGGATCGACATCCGCCAGGGCCTCGCGCGCTCGCGCGGCAAGTGGATCGCCGAGCGCGGCGACACCGAGGAGCTCGGCGGGCCCACGTCGGCATACGGCCGCGAGCGGCTCGACGATCCGAAGCTCGCCGAGATGCGCTTCGATCTGAAGCGCCGGCCGCGCCTGGCGAAGAAGGGGCTCGCCGTCACGCAGATGCACTACGCGCGCCGCGGCCTCGTCACGCCCGAGATGGAGTACATCGCGATCCGCGAGAACGTCCGACGCAAGGAGTACCTCGAGTCGCTGCGTGCCGCCGGCCCGACCGGGGCGAAGATGGCCGAGCTGATCGGCCGGCAGCACCGCGGCCAGTCGTTCGGCGCCGCGCATCTTCCAGCGAGTCGGCCGAGATCACGCCCGAGTTCGTGCGCGACGAGGTGGCGCGCGGCCGCGCGATCATCCCGGCGAACGTGAACCATCCCGAGAGCGAGCCGATGATCATCGGCCGCAACTTCCTCACCAAGATCAACGCCAACATCGGCAACTCGGCGGTGACCTCGGGCATCGCCGAGGAAGTGGACAAGATGACCTGGGCGATCCGCTGGGGCGCCGACACGGTCATGGACCTCTCGACCGGCAGGAACATCCACGAGACGCGCGAGTGGATCATCCGCAACTCGCCGGTGCCGATCGGCACGGTGCCGATCTACCAGGCGCTCGAGAAGGTGAACGGCCGGGCCGAGGCGCTGACCTGGGAGATCTACCGCGACACGCTGATCGAGCAGGCGGAGCAGGGCGTCGACTACTTCACCATCCACGCCGGGGTGCGCCTGCCCTACATCCCGCTCACCGCGAAGCGGATGACCGGCATCGTCTCGCGCGGCGGCTCGATCATGGCGAAGTGGTGCCTCGCGCACCACGAGGAGAGCTTCCTCTACACGCGCTTCGCCGAGATCTGCGAAATCATGCGCGCGTACGACGTCTCGTTCTCGCTCGGCGACGGCCTGCGCCCGGGCTCGATCTACGACGCGAACGACGAGGCGCAGCTCGCGGAGCTGCGCACGCTGGGCGAGCTCACGAAGGTCGCCTGGGAGCACGACTGCCAGGTCATGATCGAAGGCCCCGGCCACGTGCCGATGCAGCTCATCAAGGAGAACATGGAGCTCGAGCTCCGCGACTGCCACGAAGCGCCGTTCTACACGCTCGGACCGCTCACGACCGACATCGCGCCCGGCTACGACCACATCACCAGCGCGATCGGTGCGGCGATGATCGGCTGGTACGGCACGGCGATGCTCTGCTACGTCACGCCGAAGGAGCACCTCGGCCTGCCGGACAAGAAGGACGTGAAGGACGGCATCATCGCCTACAAGATCGCCGCGCATGCCGCCGATCTCGCGAAGGGCCATCCCGGCGCGCAGATCCGCGACAACGCGCTGTCGAAGGCGCGCTTCGAGTTCCGCTGGGAGGACCAGTTCAACCTCGGCCTCGATCCGGACACGGCGAAGCAGTTCCACGACGAGACGCTGCCGCAGGAGGGCGCGAAGCTCGCGCACTTCTGCTCGATGTGCGGACCGCACTTCTGCTCGATGAAGATCACCCAGGACGTGCGCGACTACGCCGCGAAGATCGGCGTCAGCGAGTCGGACGCGCTCGCGCAGGGCATGGCCGAGAAGGCCAAGGAGTTCGTCGAGCAGGGCGCGGAGATCTACCGCAAGGCCTGAGCAGCCGTCACGAGCGGTAGCTATAGTGTGAGCAGGCCGGGCGTGGACGCCCGGCGATTCGACGGCAACGGAGGTGGCTATGGGCATTCTCGAGGATCTTCTCGCCAGCGCGACGTCCCCCCAGGGGGGCATGGGCGGCATGGGCGGGCAGCCCCGGCAGGCGCCGACACCGGCGCCCGCTCAGGCGGGCGGCGGGGGCATGGGCGGCATCATGATGGCCCTGCTGCCGGTCGTGCTCGCCATGCTCGCGAATCGGGGCGGTGGCGGTGCGCAGCCGGCCGGAATGAGCCCGGGTGGCGGCGGGCTCGGCGACATCCTGGGCCAGGTTCTCGGCGGCGGCGGCGGCGCGCAGCGCGGCGGCGGCGGGATGGGCGACATCCTCGGCCAGATCCTCGGCGGTGGCGGCGGTGGCGGCGGCGGCGGCGGCGGGAGTGGGCGGCGATGCGGGGCGGGCTCGGCGGGCTGCTCGAGCAGTTCCAGCGGATGGGCTACGGCGAGCAGGCGAGCTCCTGGGTCGGCACCGGCCAGAACCAGCCGATCCCGGCCGACGTGATCGGCCAGATCTTCGGCAAGGACGGTCTGTCGGCGATCGCTCGCCAGGCGGGCGTGTCGGAGCAGGACGCCTCGGCGGGCCTGTCGCAGCTCCTGCCCGAGGTCGTCGACCGGGTGACGCCGAACGGCAAGGTGCCCGACCTCGACATGCTCAGCGCGAGCGTGGACGACCTCTCCCGGCGGTTCGGGCTCGGCTGACCCTGCGCGCGGACGCAACGCGCATGCTGCCCGCGCTCTCGGCGCTCGAGACGCGGGTCCTCGGCGTGCTGGTCGAGAAGGAGCGGACGGTTCCCGACACCTATCCGCTCTCCCTCAACGCGCTGACGCTCGGCTGCAACCAGAAGAACAACCGCGACCCGGTCATGCAGGCGACCGAGCGCGAGGTCCAGGCCGCCATCGACGCGCTCCGCCCGCTCTCGCTCGTCATCGAGTCGAGCGGCTCGCGGGTGATGCGGTACGCGCACAACGTCGGGCGCGTGCTTCACCTCGACGATGCCGGCGTCGCGCTCGTCGCTGCCCTCATGCTGCGCGGGCCGCAGACGCCCGGCGAGCTGCGGACCGGCACCGACCGCCTGCATCGCTTCCCCGATCTCGGCGCCATCGAAGCCGTACTGCAGGCGCTCGCCGCGCGCGCCGAATCGGCCGGCGGTCCGCTCGCCGTCCAGCTCCCACGGCAGCCGGGCTCGCGCGAGCAGCGGTGGGCGCACCTCCTCTCCGGACCGGTCGAGGCGTCGCCGGCCGAGCCGGTCGCAGCCGCCCGCCCCCCGGCGGGGGAGACGGTCGGCGCGGCCGAGCTCGCCGCGCTCAAGGCCGAAGTGGCCGAGCTGCGCGCGATCGTCGAGCGGCTCGTGCGCAACCTCGGGAGGGATCTAGGCGCGCCCGCGCCGACCATCCGCTCCGCCATCCGGCGGACGAGAGGCGGCGGTCCCCGACCGTCGGGCCTCCCCGACCCCTAGGACAGTGTCATCCGATCGCCGGCGCGCGGCGTTGTCACAAATACCAGCGCGCTGTCACAATCCTTCACAGTCGCCGCCACATTCGGCGCTTATAGTGAGCGGGAACGAAAGGATCGCGCGCGCGGTCCGACCAAGAGGACGAGACGGCAGGCGAACGGTCATGATCGACGACATCAACCTCCACGAGTGGGCCGAGTACAACGTGCCGGCCGAGCTACGGGAGCGTACGGTCGTCCTGTCGCCGTTCGCGCGCCGGGTGCTCTCCCCGGCGGAGAGTGTCCGTGCCGCCGCGGCCGAGAGCGACCCGAAGCGCCGCCTTCCGGCCCTGGGCACGCTGCTCCTCCCTGGGCTCGGCTTCGGGCCCATCGCCAAGCCGTAACAGGCACCCGCGAGACTCCGGCCGTCGCCGCCGGAGGTCCCATGTGCAACGGTCCTGCCGCGGCGCTCGCGGTCGGGTGTCGTTTTCCCGGCAATCGGCCAGCAGCCAGTTGGACTCGGCCGCTCGGTCGTGACCCAGAGACCGCGCCGCCCGCCTCGCCGGGCTGACGAAGCTAGGCAGGTCGCTGCGCGGACGCCGGGAGCGCCGTCGCGGTCAGATAGGCCACGAAGGCGATCAGGCAGTGCCAGACGAAGTGCGTCCCGAGCGGCCAGCCTCGCAGATCGTCTGATCGACGCTGCGGAGGACGATCGCGACGACGAACACGCCGGTGGCCGCCGCGAGTCTCGCGGCTCCCCCGCTGCCGGCGTCGCCAGGCATACGCGGCCAGTAGCGCGAGCGCGAGCGAGGGCCGGGAAGTAAGCGTACGAGCCGTTGAAGCTCCCCGGCGGGAAGAGGCGCGGTCAGCGCCTTGCTCGCCACCGCAAATACGCCGAGACCCGCCGAGCGCCCCCCACCAGGGGAGCCCCGCGATGCGCACGAGGAAGAGCCAAAGGAACACGTAGATGTACAGGGCGATCGCGCCCTGATCCAGCCACGCCGCCCAGACGGTGGCGAGCGTGTGGAAGAGAAAGCTCCCGGCGCCGATCAGCCCGATCAGCGTCGCGAGCACGCGAGCGTCGCGCGCATGCGGCGGTTGCGCGCCGGCGGCCAGGCGCCAGACGAGGACCGCCGCGAGCAGGAACGCCGCGTTCGTGATCGCGTTCGCCGGTTCCGACCAGAACCCCGGGTCGGTGCGCTCGCAGTAGAGATCGATCTGCCGCCAGAGGTCCATGGCGGCGCGATGGTAGCGCCCCCGGCCGGTAGAATGCCGGCCGCATGGACGCAGCGCTGCTCTTCAAGGCCCTCGTGCTCGGCGTCGTCGAGGGCCTCACCGAGTTCCTCCCGGTCTCGAGCACCGGCCACCTGATCCTCGCCGCCGACCTCCTCGACTTCAACGGCGAGAAGGCGAAGACCTTCAACCTCGCGATCCAGACCGGCGCGATGCTCGCGGTGGTGTGGGAGTACCGCGCGAAGTTCCTCGGCGTGGCCGCGGGCCTCGTCTCGGACCGCGCGTCGCAGCGCTTCGTCGCGAACCTGGTCGTCGCGTTCATCCCGGCCGCGGTCCTCGGGTTGCTGTTCGGCAGCCTGATCAAGGCGCATCTCTTCCGGCCGGTGCCGGTGGCGACCGCGTTCATCGTCGGCGCCTTCGTGATCCTCTGGGTGGAGCGGCGGTCGCGCCACGCGCGGATCGAGAGCGTCGACGACATGACCTGGCGCGACGCGCTGAAGGTGGGGTTCGCGCAGTGCTTCGCGCTCGATCCCCGGCACGTCGCGCTCGGGCGCGACGATCATCGGCGCGATGCTGTTCGGCCTGTCGCGCAAGGCGGCGACCGAGTTCTCGTTCTTCCTCGCCGTGCCGACCCTGGTGGCCGCCGGCGCCTACGATCTCTACAAGAACCGCGCCGCGTTCTCCGACGCCGACCTCGAGATGCTGGCGGTCGGGCTGGTCGCGGCCTTCGTGTCGGCGTTCGTCTGCGTCCGGTGGCTGATCCGCTACGTCGCCAGCCACGACTTCAAGCCGTTCGCCTGGTACCGGATCGCGTTCGGCGTGATCGTCCTCCTGACCGCCTGGACCGGGCTGGTGAACTGGACCGCGGGTTGACTCAGGAAGGGTGAATGACGCCCTTCCCCGCGGTCTGCGCGTCGAACAGCTTGTAGGCTTCCTCCGCCTGGTCGAGCCGCCAGTGGTGGGTGAACAGGCGGTCGACGTCGATGCCGCGGTCGGCGATGAACTGCGCGCACTCGGCCTGCCCGACGGTCGAGAACGTCCACGACCCGATCAGCGTCACCTGCCGGCGCAGCAGATCGGGGCTGACGTCGAGCGTCACGCTGTCGCCTTCGCCGACGTAGCAGACCTTGCCCCAGGTGCGCACCGCTCGCACGGCCTGCGCGCGCGCCTGCGGCGAGGAGGACGCCTCGAGGCAGAGATGCGCGCCGCGCCCGTGGGTCAGCTCCTTGATCGCCGGCACGACTTCGGGCGTCGTCTTCGGGTTGATGAGCACGTCCGCGCCGAGCTCCTTGGCGCGGGCGAGACGCTCGTCGCTCACGTCGAGCGCGATCACCCGCGCGCCCATGGCCGCGGCGAGCTGCGTCGCCGACAGGCCGACCGGCCCCTGGCCGAAGATCGCGATCGTGTGGTCGCCCTGCAGGCCGAGCCGGTGCAGCGCGCCCCAGGCGGTGCCGGTGCCGCAGGAGATCGCCGCGCCCGCCTCGAACGAGAGCGCGTCCGGCAGCGGCACCAGCGTCCGCGCCGGGCACTTCATGTACTTCGCGTGCGCGCCGTGGCCGGTCACGCCGTAGACCTCGGCGACGCCCTCGACGCAGAGCTGCATCCAGCCGGTCGAGCAATGCTCGCAGACGCCGCAGCCGCGATAGTGATGCTGCATGACGCGCATGCCGACCTTCGCCTGGCGCTCCGACACGCCCGGCCCGATCGCGGCGACCACGCCGCAGGGCTCGTGCCCGGCGATGGTCGGCCCGCTCGTCTTGCCCAGCCCGAGCGCGGCGGGACCGCCGACGGCGCGGTAGAACTTGAGGTCGCTGCCGCACATGCCCGAGGCCTTGATCTCGAGCACGACCTCGCCGGGGCCCGGCGTGGGATCGGGGAACTCGCGGATCTCGAGCTTGCGCTCGCCCGGAAAGACGACGCCTTTCATCTTCGATCCTCCTCCTCAGTAAGCCGCCACTGAACCGTCCGAGCGCGGGTCGGCGCCGCCTTCGAACGTGCCGTCCGGATGGCGGACGACGCACCCGGCGTGCCCCACGATCTCGTCGTAGGCCTGAACGATCTCCACGTCGTGGCCGCGGCGCCGCAGCTCGGCCACGACCTCCGGCGCAAACCGCGACTCGAGCTTGAGCGTATCGCTCGTCTGGCCCCAGGTGCGGCCGAGGAGCCATCTCGGCGCCTCGATCGCCGCCTGCGGGCTCAGGCCGTGCACGAGCGTGCGGCTGAACACCGCACTCTGCGTCTGCGGCTGGCCGTCGCCGCCCATGTTGCCGTAGACCATCGTGCGACCGTCCTTCGCGAGCGCCATCGCCGGATTGAGCGTGTGGAAGGGCTTGCGCCCCGGCTTGAGCGCGTTGAGCGCGCTCTCGCTCAGGCTGAACGAGCAGCCGCGGTTCTGCCAGCAGATGCCGCTCGACTTCAGCACGATGCCGGCGCCGAACTCGTGATAGACGCTCTGGATGAAGCTCACGGCGCGCCCCGCGCCGTCGACGACGCCCATCCAGATCGTGTCGGAGGGCGGCTTGCCCTGGCCCCACGGCGCCGCCCGGTCGCGTGCGATGCCCCCCGCGAGCGCATCGAGCTTCGCCGGCGCGAGCAGCGACTGTGCGTCGACCTTCATGTACGCCGGATCCGTGATGTGCTTGTCGCGGATCTCGCGGAAGGCGCGCTTGGTCGCCTCGACCGCGAGATGCACGAAGTCCGCGCCCACCGGGTCGAGCCCCGCGATCCCGAGCCGATCGAGCTGGCCCAGGATCGCCAGCGAGATCGCGCCTTGCGTCGGCGGCGGCATGTTGAAGACTCTGCCGAGCGAATGCTCGAGCACGAGCGGCGTGCGGCGCTGCGCGGCATGGGCTTCGAGGTCGGCGAGCGCGACGGGCGAGCCGGCCGCGGCGAGGTCCGCTGCGATCGAGCGAGCGAGGTCGCCGCGGTAGAAATCCGCGAGGCCCGCGCGAGCGAGCTGCTCGAGCGTCGCGGCGAGCTTCGGCTGGAAGAAGAGCGCCCCGGTGGCCGGGACATCGCCGCCGGGAAGGAACGCCTCGGCGAACCCCGGCTGCGGCTCGAGCTCCTTCCGCTTCATGGTGGTGTTCACGTGCTGGCTGCGCGTGACGGGGATCCCGGTCTTGCCGTAGTGGATCGCATCCGCGAGGAGGCGCGAGAGCGGCAGCTTGCCGCCGAGCTCGCGGCTCATCTCGTACGCCAGCGCCCAGCCGGAGATCGTGCCGGCGACGGTGTTTGCGGCGATCCCGCCGCGGAACGGGATCGAGCCCTTGATCCCGCGGTCCGCGTACCAGCCGATCGACGCACCTTGCGCCGCCGCGCCGCAGGCGTCGATCCCCTGCGGCTCTCGCCCCGGCACGTGCACGAGCCAGAACGAGTCGCCGCCGATCGAGTTCATGTGCGGATACACGACGGCGATCGTCGACGCGGCGGCGATCATCGCCTCGACCGCGTTGCCGCCCTCGCGCAGGATCGCGAGCGCGGACTGGGAGGCGAGCGCGTGCGGCGCGACCGCCATGCCGCGCGTGCCTCGGGTGGGGTTCAGCATGCTGGGCCCGTCAGGAGAAGCGAGCCCGGATTCTACGTTGGCTGGCGGGCCGCTCCGCTGGCGGCAATCAGCTCTGCACCCAGGGCAGGCCCGCGACCTTCCACCCGCCGACGCTCGCGCGGTGCCCGTTCGGATCCTTGGCGCCCTCGAACCCTTCGAGCACGTTCAGCGCGTGCGCGTAGCCGAGCTGCGCGGCGGCGATCGCGGCGTGGTGCGAGCGGCCGCCGCTGCGGCAGAGGAAGAGCACCGGATGGGTCTTGTCGGGGACCTTCGCCAGCAGATCGCGCTCGAAATCGGGATTGCGTACCCCGCCCGGCCAGCCGTTCCACTCCACCAGCACCGCGCCCGGGACTCGTCCGACCCACTCCCACTCCGCGCGGGTCCGGACGTCTACCAGTTTCGATCCCGGCTCCGCTTCCAGCAGGGCGGCAGCCTCCAGCGGCGTCAGCGCACCGGCGTAGGGCAGGCTCATCTGGACCGCGCGGGTACGGGCCAGATCGAGAATTTGCTTCGGTGTCTCCATGGGTTGCGTATCGGGTGCCGAGCGGATCTTGTGAGTGTAGCGGCGGGCTCGCCACCCGGCGACCCGGAGATGAGTAGGGCAATCATGGGCGATTCGCACTTGGTTAGTGCAGAATAACGGGCGACGCACCAATACCGTGCGGAATGAGCCAGATCGATGGCCCGGGTCCCTTGTGGCACAGGGACCTACAGCCCGTGTGACCTATGGCACGTTTCTCGCACGAGGGGTTTTAGAACACGGGTTTCGAACGTAACCGACGCTTCGTCTCGCTCAGGGATCGCTCCAGCAAACATCCGATAGGAGAAGAACATGGCAATGACTGCCACCGACGTCCTCAAGCTCATCAAGGAAAAGGAGGTGAAGTTCGTCGACCTCCGCTTCACCGACACCCGCGGCAAGGAGCAGCACGTCACCGTGCCCGGGAAGTACTTCACCATGGACAAGTTCGAGAAGGGCCACGCATTCGACGGCTCGTCCATTGCCGGCTGGAAGGGGATCGAGGCCTCCGACATGCTGCTGATGCCCGACCCGGTGAGCGCGCGGCTCGACCCGTTCACCGACGAGCCGGTGCTCAACGTGAGCTGCGACGTCATCGAGCCCTCCGACATGAAGCCGTACGACCGCGACCCGCGGTCGATCGCGAAGAAGGCCGAGGCCTACCTGAAGTCGACCGGCATCGGCGACACCGCCTACTTCGGCCCGGAGCCCGAGTTCTTCATCTTCGACTCGGTGACCTGGAACGTCGACATGTCCGGCTGCAGCGTGAAGATCAAGTCGGAAGAGGCGCCGTGGTCCTCGGGCGAAGACTACGACGGCGGCAACATGGCGCACCGCGCGCCGGTCAAGGGCGGCTACTTCCCGGTGCCGCCGGTGGACACGCTGCTCGACATCCGCAACGCGATGTGCCTCGCGCTCGAGCAGCAGGGCGTCGAGGTCGAGGTGCATCACCACGAGGTGGCCGCCGCCGGCCAGAACGAGATCGGCACCCGCTTCGCGCCGCTCGTCCAGCGCGCCGACTGGATGCAGATCCTGAAGTACACGGTCTGGATGACCGCGGCGTCCTACGGCAAGACCGCGACCTTCATGCCGAAGCCGATCGTCGGCGACAACGGGTCGGGCATGCACGTCCACCAGTCGGTGTGGAAGGAGGGCAAGAACCTCTTTGCCGGCAACGGCTACGCGGGGCTCTCGGACTTCGCGCTCTTCTACATCGGCGGCATCATCAAGCACGCCAAGGCGCTGAACGCGATCACCAACCCGGGCACGAACTCGTACAAGCGGCTGGTCCCGGGCTTCGAGGCGCCGATCAATCTCGCCTACTCGGCGCGCAACCGCTCGGCGGCCTGCCGCATCCCGTACGTGGACAGCGACAAGGCGCGGCGCGTCGAGGTGCGGTTCCCGGATCCGACCACCAACCCGTATCTGGCGTTCGCCGCGATGCTGATGGCCGGCCTCGACGGCGTGCAGAACAAGATCCACCCCGGCGAGCCGCTCGACAAGGACCTGTACCACCTGCCGCCGGAAGAGGCGAAGAAGGTCCCGAACGTGTGCTCGTCGCTCGACATGGCGCTCGAGCACCTCGAGAAGGACCGCGAGTTCCTGACCCGCGGCGGGGTGTTCTCGAACGACATGCTCGACGCCTACGTCGCGCTCAAGATGGACGAGGTCACGCGCTTCCGCATGACCACGCACCCGCTCGAGTTCGACATGTACTACGCGTCCTAGGCGGCGCGGCCTGGCGGCGGGACGGGGGCGTACGGGCCCCCGTCCCTTTTTGAGCCGCCGGACCGCCGGTCGAGCCCGAGCCGCGTGAAATAGGCCCCTGGAGGCCTAAAAAGTGTTTTGTAATCAGAGTGCTCTTGGCCTAGACTTGAAGGCCATCCTCGCTTCAGGCGGTTTCCATGGCACTCGCGACACGTTGGCTTGCCTGCACTGCATTCGCCGTGGCGAGCAGCGCGTACGCGCAGCAGCAGGGCACCGGCACGGTCTGGCGCTGCACGGAGCCGGACAACCGCGCGCACTACACGAACATCAAGAAAGAGACCGAGGGCAAGCAGTGCATCGTCGTGACCCGGGAGGTCTCGGTGGTGTCGGCGCCGGCCCCGGCGCCGCGGGCGGCCGCCACACCCACGCCCCCGGGCTTCCCCAGGGTCGACAAGGACACGCAGAAGTCGCGCGACGACGGCCGCCGGCGCATCCTCGAGGACGAGCTCACCACCGAGCAGAAGGGTCTCTCCGACGCAAAGGTGAAGCTTGCCGAGCAGGAGGGGGTCCGCAACGCCGACGAGAAGAACTATCAGCGCGTCCTCGACCGCCTGAAGCCCTATCAGGAAGCGGTCGAGCGGCACGAGCGCAACGTCTCCGCTCTTCAGCGGGAGCTCGCAGCGCTCCGGTAAGCCCCCGCCGCCTTCGGGCGGCGCACCCCGGCCGGAGCGGCGGATGAACGCCCCGGCCTTCCCCGGCCTCGATCTGCTCGGCACCGCTGTCGTGGTGCTCGATGCGGAGCTGCGCGTCCTCTACGTCAACCCGCCGGGCGAGCACCTGCTCGAGGCCGGCGCGAGGCAGCTCGCCGGCCAGCGTTTCCCGGATCTCTTCGTGCAGGCGCGGCAGTTCGACGCGAAGCTCCGCCACGCGATCGCGAAGAGCTGGGGGTTCTGGGACCAGGCGATCGACCTCGAGCGCCCCGGCCTGCCCCCGCTGCACCTCAACTGCCTCGCGACGCCCGCCGAGCACGGTCGCGCGCGGCTCGTCCTCGAGCTGCGCTCGATCGATCAGCGGCTGCGCATCGAGCGCGAGGAGCGCAGCCTCACGCAGGCGGTCGCCAACCGCGAGCTGATCCGCAATCTCGCGCACGAGATCAAGAACCCGCTCGGGGGGCTGCGCGGCTCGGCCCAGCTCCTCGAGCGCGAGCTCGACCGGCCGGACCTGCGCGAGTACACGCAGGTCATCATCAAGGAGGCCGACCGGCTGCAGCTCCTGATGGACCGCCTCCTCACCCCGCACCGGCCGCCGCACATCGGCCCGGTGAACATCCACGAGGTCTGCGAACGGGTGCGGAGCCTGATCCTCGCGGAGTTCCCGACGGGCGTATGGATCGTGCGCGACTACGACACGAGCCTCCCCGAGATCGAGGGTGACCGGGAGCAGCTCATCCAGGCGGTGCTCAACATCGTCCGCAACGCCGCGCAGGCCTGCGTCGGCGCCCGCGTGCGCGCCGACGAGCGCCCCGGCGAGATCGTCCTGCGGACGCGGATCGCGCGCTCGGTCACGATCGCGCGCCGCCGCCACCGCCTGGCACTGGAATTGCAAGTGATCGACAACGGGCCCGGGATTCCGCGCCGAGTTGCGCGAGCGGGTGTTCCATCCGCTCGTGTCGGGCCGCGAAGGCGGGACCGGGCTGGGACTGACGCTGGCGCAGACGTTCGTCCAGCACCACCACGGCGTGATCGAGTGCGACAGCCAGCCGGGGCGGACGTGTTCGGGATCGTGCTGCCGCTCACGCGCAAGCCGCAAACGCAGGACTGAGAGAACAGGTTGGTATCCGATGAAACCGGTATGGGTGATTGACGACGACCGCTCGATCCGCTGGGTGTTCGAGAAGGCGCTGACGCGCGAGGGCATCCCCTTCAAGACGTTCGGGCTCGCGCAGGACGCGCTGACCGCGCTCGAGAGCGACACGCCGCAGGTGCTGGTCTCCGACATCCGGATGCCCGGCACCTCGGGGCTCGAGCTGCTGCAGAACGTGAAGCAGAAGCATCCCGAGCTGCCGGTGATCATCATGACCGCCTATTCGGACCTCGAGTCGCGCGGTGGCGGCGTTCCAGGGCGGGGCGTTCGAGTATCTGCCCAAGCCGTTCGACGTCGACCAGGCGGTCGAGTTGATCCGGCGCGCGCTCGACGAGAGCCTGCACGAGGGCGCGGCCGAGGAGGTCGAGACCGCCTCGCCCGAGATCCTCGGCCAGGCGCCGTCGATGCAGGAGGTGTTCCGCGCGATCGGGCGGCTGTCCACCTCGACCGCGACCGTGCTGATCACCGGCGAGTCGGGCACCGGCAAGGAACTGGTGGCGCGGGCGCTGCACCGGCACAGCCCGCGCGCGGCGAAGCCGTTCATCGCGATCAACACCGCCGCGATGCCGAAGGACCTGCTCGAGAGCGAGCTCTTCGGCCACGAGCGCGGCGCGTTCACCGGCGCGCAGGCGCATGCGCCGCGGCCGCTTCGAGCAGGCCGAGGGCGGCACGCTGTTCCTGGACGAGATCGGCGACATGCCGGCCGAATTGCAGACGCGGCTGCTTGCGCGTGCTGTCCGACGGCAACTTCTACCGCGTCGGCGGCCACCAGCCGATCCGCGCGAACGTGCGCGTGATCGCGGCGACCCACCAGGACCTCGAGGCGCGCGTGCGCGAAGGCATGTTCCGCGAGGACCTCTACCACCGCCTGAACGTGATCCGCCTGCGGCTGCCGTCCCTGCGGGAGCGGCGCGAGGACATTCCGCTGCTCGCCCGGCACTTCCTCGCGAAGAGCGCGCGCGACCTCGGCGTCGAGCCGAAGCGGCTGTCGGAAGCGGCGATGACCTATCTCGTCGCGCAGGACTGGCCGGGCAACGTGCGCCAGCTCGAGAACATCTGCCACTGGCTCACCGTGATGGCGCCGACGCAGACGATCGACGTCGGCGATCTGCCCGCCGGAGCTGCGCGAGGACGCGGCCGCGGGCGCCGAGTCCGACTGGACTGCGGCGCTCGAGCGCGACGTCGAGAACGTCGCTGATGCGCGGCGAGTCGAACATCATGGATGTCCTCTCGCGCGAGTTCGAGAAGACGCTGATCGCCAGGGCGCTCGTGCACACCGGCGGGCGGCGCATCGAGGCGGCGAATCTGCTCGGCATCGGCCGCAACACCATCACCCGCAAGATCGCGGAGCTCAGGCTCGAGGAGCAGGACGTCCCGGCGGATCCGCCGGTCGAGTAACGGCGGGCCGCGCCCAGGGCCGGGAACGGCTGCGGACCCCGAAGGCCGGGTCCGGATCCCGCAATCCGGGAAGATTGGTGCATTGCGGCGGCTATGCTGCACCGCATACAATAGCGTCCTCTTCTCCGCCCGTCGAGGACGCCCCAATGAACGCACCCGCACGGCCGCGACATTTCCCGGCGGCGTGGAGATCCGCGCGCCGATCACCGCCGACTACGCGCACGATCCTCACGCCGGAGGCGCTCGCGCTTCGTCGCCAAGCTGCACCGCCAGTTCGAAGCGTCGCCGCCAGGAACTGCTCGCCCGCCGCGCGGCGCGGCAGAAGGAGTTCGACGCCGGCAGGCTGCCCGATTTCCTGCCCGAGACGAAGTCGATCCGCAGTCGAAGTGGACGATCGCCCCGCAGCCGAAGGACATGCTCGACCGCCGCGTCGAGATCACCGGCCCGACCGACCGCAAGATGGTGATCAACGCGCTCAACTGCGGCGCGTCGACCTTCATGGCCGACTTCGAGGACGCCAACTGCCCGACCTGGGCCAACATGATCGAGGGCCAGATCAATCTGCGCGACGCGGTGCGCCGCACGATCACGCTTCGAGCAGGAAGGCAAGCAGTACAGGCTGAACGACAAGACCGCGGTGCTGATCCCGCGCCCGCGCGGCTGGCACCTCGACGAGAAGCACGTGACGATCGACGGCGAGCCGGTCTCCGGGCTCGATCTTCGACTTCGCGCTGCTCTTCTTCCACAACGCCAAGGAGCTGCTCAAGCGCGGCACCGGCCCGTACTTCTATCTGCCGAAGATGGAGTCGCACCTCGAGGCGCGGCTCTGGAACGACGTCTTCAAGATGGCGCAGAGCGAGCTCGGCGTGCCGCAGGGCACGATCCGCGCGACCGCGCTGATCGAGACGGTGCTCGCTGCGTTCGAGATGGACGAGATCCTGTGGGAGCTGAAGGACCACTCGGCCGGCCTGAACATCGGCCGCTGGGACTACATCTTCTCGTGCATCAAGAAGTTCCGTTCGAACAAGGACTTCTGCCTCGCCGACCGCGTACAGGTGACGATGACCGCGCCGTTCATGCGCGCCTACGCGCTCACCGCTGGTGAAGACCTGCCACGCGCGCAATGCGCCCGCGATGGGCGGCATGGCGGCGCAGATCCCGATCAAGAACGATCCGGCCGCGAACGAGGCGGCGCTGGAGAAGGTGCGCCAGGACAAGCTGCGCGAGGTGACCGACGGCTGCGACGGCACCTGGGTCGCGCACCCGGCGCTGGTGCCGATCGCCAAGGCGGTGTTCGACGAGCACATGCCGACGCCGAACCAGTACGACAAGCAGCGCCCCGACGTGAGCTACGCGGCCAAGGACCTGCTCGACTTCCGGCCCGAGAAGCCGATCACCGAGGCGGGCCTGCGCGACAACATCACCGTCGGCATCCAGTACCTCGGCGCCTGGCTCGCCGGCAACGGCTGCGTGCCGGTCTTCAACCTGATGGAAGACGCCGCCACGGCCGAGATCTCGCGCTCGCAGATCTGGCAGTGGATCCGCTCGCCCAAGGGCGTGCTCGAGGACGGCCGCAAGGTCACGACCGAGCTCTTCCGCAAGCTGCTCGCCGAGGAGCTGCCGAAGGTGAAGACCTACCTCGGCGACGAGGCCTGGCAGGCCGGGAAGTACGAGCAGGCGGCGAAGCTCTTCGACGAGCTCACCACCGGCGAGTACGTCGACTTCCTCACGCTGCCTGCGTACGAGCGGATCGACTGACCGGCCGGTAGCGCCGGCCGCCCCCTAAGGGCATACTCCGCGGCGGTTCGAACCCAAGCATCCGCCGGGGAGGGGGATGGTCGAATTCCAGCCGGAGGGCGTGCTGTTCGTACGCCCGTTCCTCGCGGTCACCACCGGCATCGTGGTGCTCTTCGTCGGCAAGGCACTCGCCCGGCGGGTTGCGCTGCTGCGCGAGTACAACATTCCGGAGCCGGTCACCGGCGGGCTGCTGTTCGCGGTGGCGTTCTGGCTCGTCTACCTCGTCTCCGGCTACCGGGTCACCTTCGAGCTGACGGCGCGCGACGTGCTCCTCGTCTACTTCTTCACGACCATCGGGATCAACGCGCGCGTGAGCGACCTCAAGGCCGGCGGGCGGCCGCTCGTCCTTCTCCTCGGGGCGGTGGCGGTTTTCATGGTGCTGCAGAACGCTCTGGGCATCGCCGTCGCCGCCCTGGTCGGACGGCCCCTGGCGATGGGCGTGCTTGCCGGCAGCATCTCGTTGCTCGGCGGGCACGGCACCGCCATCGCCTGGGCACCGGCCTTCGCGGAGCAGCACGGGATCACGAACGCGCTCGAGATCGGCGTTCTCCGCCACGGTGGGGCTCGTCCTCGCGAGTGTCGCCGGCGGCCCGCTCGCGCGCTTCCTCGTCCGCCGGTACCGGCTGGAGGGCCCGCCCGGCGAGGCGCCCGATGTCGGCGTGCACTACGGCGACGCCCAGGCCGGCATCGACTACTTCTCGTTCCTGCGCGCGATCCTCGCGATCCACGTGTGCGGGGTCGTCGGCATCCTCGCCCACCAGTGGCTGGAAAGCGTCGGCTTGAGGCTGCCGCTCTTCGTGCCCTGCCTGCTAGCCGGCATCCTGTTCGCCAACCTGCTGCCGCGCATCGCGCCGCGCGTCCCCTGGCCGACCCGCAGCCCCGCGCTCGCGCTGATCGCCGAGGTGTCGCTCGGCGTGTTCCTCGCGATGTCGCTCATGAGCATGCAGCTCTGGGCGCTCGCCGATCTCGCCGGCCCGCTGCTCGCGGTGCTCGGCCTGCAGCTCGTCCTCGCGGTCCTCTTCGCGCTGTTCGTGGTCTTCCGCCTGCTCGGCAGCAACTACGACGCCGCGGTGATCAGCGCCGGCTTCATCGGCTTCGGGCTCGGCGCGACGCCGACCGCGATGGCGAACATGACCGCCGTCACCCAGCGCCACGGCGCCTCGCACGTCGCGTTCCTGGTCGTCCCGCTCGTCGGCGCGTTCTTCATCGACCTGCTGAACACGGTCGTCATCCGATTGTTTCTGGCGGCGTTGTAGGCGGCGCGGGGCGGATACCCACGCCCGCCGCAACCGGCGGGTAACGTCGACCGGGACAGGAAGCACTCCGATCGACCGAACTCAGTCGCGATCTCACCCGTACCGTCCTCGCGGTGCTCGCCATGGGCGGCCTGATCCTCGCGTCCGTCTGGATCCTCCGGCCGTTCCTCGCCGCGGTCATCTGGGCGGCCATGATCGTCGTCTCGACCTGGCCGGTGATGCTCGCGGTGCAGGGCCGGCTCTGGAACAAGCGCTGGCTCGCGGTCACGGTGATGACGCTCGCGCTGCTGCTCGTCTTCGTCGCGCCGTTCTCGGCGGCGATCGGCACGATCGTGAAGCACGCCGACGAGGTCGCGGGCTGGGCGAAGGGCTTGCGCGGTCTCAAGGTGCCCGTCGCACCCGACTGGGTGCGAAGACCCCGGTCGTCGGCGAGCAGGCCGCGGCGGTCTGGAACGAGTACGCGACGAAGGGAGTGGAGGACCTCGACGAGGTAATCGCCCCGTACGCGGGCCGCGGCGTGCGCTGGTTCGTGTCGCGAGGTCGGCGGCTTCGGCCTCGTCAGCGTGCAGTTCCTGCTGACCGTGGTGATCGCGGCGATCATGTATGCGGTGGGCGAGTCGTGCGGCCGGTGGGTCCGGCGCTTCGGCCGGCGCGCTCGCGGGCGAGCGCGGCGACAACGTCGTGCAACTCGCCGGTAAGGCGATCCGCGGCGTCGCCCTCGGCGTCGTCCTCACCGCGTTCATCCAGGCGCTCCTCGGCGGCATCGGCCTTCGCGGTCGCCGGCGTGCCGTTCGCGGCAGTGCTCACCGCGGTCATGTTCCTGCTCGCCGTCGCGCAGATCGGCGCCGTGCCGGTCCTCGTGTGCGCGCTCGTGTGGCTCTGGTTCCAGGGCTCGACCGGCTGGTTCATCGCGCTCCTCGTCTGGACGCTCATCGTCGGCAGCATGGACAACGTGCTGCGCCCGATCCTGATCAAGAAGGGCGCCGACCTGCCGCTGCTCCTCATCTTCGCCGGCGTGATCGGCGGGCTCGTGTCGTTCGGGCTGCTCGGTCTGTTCGTCGGCCCGGTCGTGCTCGCGGTGGCCTACACGCTGCTCGCCGACTGGGTGTCCGAGGCGCCGGACGGTCCGCCGCCGCAACCGCCGCCCGGGGGCGCTGGCTAGTGGCGCAAGTTCCGGGTGCGGAAGCGTTCGTCCGCATGCTGCAGCTGCACGGCGTGAACCACGTGTTCGGGCTTTGCGGCGACACGAGCCTGCCGCTCTATGACGCGCTCTATCGTCTCGACCACGGCATCCGGCACGTCCTGACCCGCGACGAGCGCTCGGCCGCTTACATGGCGGACGGCTATGCGCGCGTGTCGGGCCGCGTGGGCGTGTGCGAGGGACCGAGCGGCGGCGGCGCGACCTACATCCTGCCCGGGGTGGTCGAGGCCAACGAGTCGTCGATCCCGGTGCTGTGCTTCACCTCCGACATCTCGGTCTCGGCCCGCGGGCGCTTCGCACTCACCGAGCTCGACCAGGCGGCGCTCTTCCGTCCGCTCACGAAATGGAACGCGGTGCTCGACGCGGCCGCGGACATTCCCCGCACGCTGCGGCGCGCCTTCTCCGAGCTGGCGACCGGGCGGCCGGGGGCGGTGCACATCGGCTTGCCCTACGACGTGCAGCGGCAGCCGGTCGACGACGCCGAGCTCTGGGCCGACGCTTCGCTCGGCGAATACCCGGCGCGACGCTCGGTCGCCGATGCGCAGGCGGTCGCCGAGGCCGCGCGGCTGCTCGCGGCGGCCGAGCGGCCGCTCTTCATTGTCGGCGGGGGCGTGGTGATCGCAGGTGCCGAACCCGAGCTCGCCGCTTGTGCCGAGGCGCTGGGTGCGCCGGTCGCGACGACGATCAGCGGCAAGGGCTCGATCGCCGAGGATCACCCGCTCGCCGTGGGCGTCGTCGGCTCGAACGGCGGGACGCTGCCGACGCGCGCCGTCGTCGCGCAAGCGGATCTCGTCGTGTTCGTCGGCTGCCGGGCGGGCTCGGTGACGACCGAGCGCTGGCGCTTCCCGGCGCCGGGCAAAGTCACGGTGATCCACCTCGACGTCGACCCGCGCGTGATGGGCGCGAACTATCCGACCGCGGCCGCGCTGATCGGCGACGCCAAGCTCACGCTGGCGGCGTTGCGCGACGCGCTCGCGCGGCAGCGCGGCGGCTGGGGGTGCGATGCCGCGGCGCAGGCGAAGGCGGAGAAGCTGGCCGCGTTCGAGCCGCTCGCGCGCTCGGACGAGCGGCCGATCCGCCCGGAGCGCGTCGTTGCAGCCTTGAACGCAGTGCTGCCGGACGACGCGATCGTCGTCGCCGATCCGGGTACGCCGTGCCCGTACCTCTCGGCGTACTACCGGGTGCCGCGCACCAGTACGCCACTACTTCTCGAACCGCGCGCACGGCGCGCTCGGCTACTCGATGGCCGCGGCGGTCGGCGCGCACTTCGGGCGTCCGGGCGCGAAGGTGGTCGCGGTCATGGGCGACGGCAGCTTCGGCATGACCGCGGGCGAGTTCGACGATCGTCCGCCACCGCGTCCCGGTCGCGATGATCGTAATCTCGAACGCGACCTACGGCTGGATCAAGGCCGGTCAGAAGACGGGGTTCGGCGAGCGCTACTTTTCGGTCGACTTCGGCGCGACCGATCACGCGCGCGGTGGCGTCGGCGTTCGGGGTGAAGAGCTGGCGCGTGGAAGACCCGGCGAAGCTGCGCGAAACGCTCGCGGCGGCGACCGCACTCGGCGAGCCGGCGCTGGTCGACGTCGTCTGCCAGCCGCTTCAGGAGGCGCGCGCGCCCGTCAGCGAGTGGATAGCTTGAGCTCGACGAACCGCTGGATCCGGCTGCGAATCGTCAGGAACACCAGCGTATCGAGCATGCAGTAGAAGGCCGCGACGGCGAACGGCGGGTTCGTGGTCGCAGCCCAGTGCCGCGCGCGCGGCGCCCACGCCCAGGTCCCGAGCGTGGTGCCGATCAGCTTCGAAGGTGAGCGTCACCAGGAACATCGTTCGCCGACGAGCGTCCGCAGGTCCGGCTCCAGGCGATAGACCAGCAGATAGACGGCGAAGAGGAACACGCTGGACTCGTCGCCGAGAACCACGCCGCGCCGGCGGTCAGCACTCATACGCCGCGGTCAGCCGGTCCGCTGCCGCCGGGGTAGCCGGGCGGAGCTGCAGCCCGATCAGGAACACCACGACGTGGCCCGGCGGGACGAAGTGCGGGATGTTGCCGAGGCGGTTGGTGTAGAGCCCCCATAGGAGCGAGCAGAACAGCTCGCCCGCGGTCGCCCAGGCGAGGACCGCGCGAAGAGCATCCGGCGCCGGAGCCCGGACGCCCGCGCGGCGCCAGGACGACGAGGGCGAGTGCCCAGACGCCGAAGCCGGCGGCGATCTGTCCCCACATCGGCACAGCCGATCGAGCGCGAACGCGACCGCGAGCACGGCCAGGCCCGCCACGTCCTCGCGGCGATCACCGGTCAGGGATCGTCCAGCCGTGCTTCGCATTTCCGGCACCTCACTCGCAGCCAGGGGTCGGACTCGCTCTCGGCGTCGCCGGGCGGCCCCCCGATTCGACGACGTCGAACTTCGCATAGGCGTCGGCACTGCTCGCAGGTCGAGCGGTCGCCGAAGCGCTCGGCCGTGACCATGATTGCCCGGTAGCGGAGCCA
>CAVTND010000003.1:0-332800 GCA_963735955.1 uncultured beta proteobacterium
TCCCCTAGAACAAAGGGTCGCAACCCCCAGCGGGAATCCCCGCATCAACTCCGCTGCCCGCTCAAAGATCGAGACGCCGTCCACGCGCCATGATTCCGGTCACGAAGAGGAGCGCCAGGAGAACGCCGGGCTGAAGTAAGCCGCCCCCGCCTGCGTTCGAGGGGGCGGCACCCGCGCTGATGGTTTGGTTGACGGGCGGCGCAGCCACTTCCACTCCGTCGCCCGTCAGGCCGACAGACAGGCCGCCCGCGTTGCTGGCAAACGCCAGCGTTCCGGACTGCGCTCCGCGCGAGTTGGGCGCAAACTGCAGCTGCAGCAGGCACGACTGGCCCGGAGTCAGACTGAACGTCGCGGGATCGCAGGTACCTCCGGAAGCCAGCGCGAACGGTGCGCCGATGGTGATCGCCGTGACATCCAGGTTGGTGGAACCCGTGTTTGTGAGCCACAGCTGCTGCACCGTGGATTGCGCCCCTACATTGACGGCGCCGAAGTTGAGCGACATCTTGTCGCTGCTGATTCCGGGTGCCGCGACGCCGATCGCATCGCCCGTTAGTGCGATGACCAGCGGGGAAGGTGATCCGTTGCTCGACACACTGACTGCGCCAGCCTCTCGCGCCGGGCGCGGTCGGCGAAAAGCGAATGTCGATGGTGCAGGAGGCGCTCTGCGCGACGACCAGTGCCGCCGCGCAATTCCCGGTCGCGCCGCCAACGAGCACGAATTCACTGCTGCTCGTCGCAATGGTTCCCAGCGTCACGCTGCCCGGTCCGTTATTGGTGATGGTGACGCGCTGGATCGCTGAAGGCTGGCCCACCGCGGTCACGCCGGGGAACGCGATCGAGCTCGGCGACGCCTGCACGACCGGTACCGGCAGCGCGCTGCCGGTACCTGCGAGCGCAACTGTCAGCGGACTGCCTGTCGCGCCGTGAGTCACGCTCAACGTCGACGGTCAGTGGGCCGCTTGCGGTCGGCGCAAACAGCACGTTGATCGTGCACGTCTGGCTCGCTGCCAGGCTGGCGTTGAGGCAGGTACCACTGCTGCTGAAGTGCGGCCCGCTGACCGCGACCCCGGTGATGCTGAGGCGCCCTCCTCCGCCGTTGCGGACCGTGACGGCCTGGGGTGAGCTGCTCGTGCCGATCTGCTGCGTACCGAACGTCAAGGCAGCCGGACTGATTGTCGCCGCAGGAATGTTCGTCGTTGCAGTCCCGGCGAGCGAAATCGTGACGTTGCCACCCGAATTGTTGGACGCGATCGTCAGATTGCTCGAGCGCGCTCCCACTGCAGCCGGCGTAAAGGTGAAGACGAGTGTGCAGTTTCCGCCATTTGCCGCGAGCGTCATACCGCCCTGACAGGATCCACTGCGCGGAAAGTCGGCGACATGGCTTCCCCCCGCAGTCAGGGCGCTGATGGTCAAAGCGCCGCTGCCGACGTTGGTGACGGTAATGGATCGCGGCGCGCTCTGGGTCGCAACTTCCTGCGGGCCAAAGATCAGAGAGTTCGCGCTGAGCGCGATCGTCGGCGCGGCCGCCGGCGTACCCGTCCCGCTCAAGGCGACGCTGCTCGAACCGTTGGCTGCGTTGTGCGCGAACACCAGCGAGGCGGCTTCGGCCCCGATCACGGTCGGCCTGAACGTGAGGTCGACGCGGCACGAGGAGGCAGGAGCCACGCTCGACGAGGTCGAGCATGTCGAAGTGGGCTCGATCCGGAAGTCGTTTGCGTTGGCGCCCGTCGTCGAGATTGCGCTGAACACGAGCGCAGCATTGCCGTTGTTCGAAGCGGTGACCGAATGGACGGCGCTCGAGCCGCCAGCCGTCGTGGCTGGAAATGTGATCGCCGGAGGCGACACGGTGATCGATGGCATCGGCGGAACATTCGCGGTGCCGGCGAGCGCAACCGACGTCGTTCCTGCCGCGGCATGTGAGTGATGGTCAGGGACGCGGATTTCGCACCGGCAGCGGTCGGCCGGAAGGTGAGATCGACCCGGCATGAAGCGCCGGGCGCGAGCGGTCGACCCCGCGCGGCAGGTTGAGCTCGCCTCGAGGCGAAATTCACTGGCATGAGTGCCACCGACGGCGACACCCGACAACACGAGATTCGCAGTGCCGGTATTGGTCACGGCCACCGCTGAGACCGCGCTCGCGCTTCCGACATTGGTCGCGGCGAACGTGATTGATGTTGGAGCCACCGAGATCCGCGGGGCAGGCGCAACGTTCGGATTCGCCAGATACGCGGCGATGTCGAGCGCGTCCTGGTTGCTGACGTACGCCGACAGGAATCTCATCTCACCCACCTTGGACGCGATTGCCGTCTGTATTACCGCCACGTTGTTGGCGCCCTTGAGAACGTTGCTTTTGTTCTGGGTCGGATTGGGCCCGTGGCAGTTGGCGTCAGCACAGCTGATCGGCGCACCATTGGTGTTGGCGTACAGCGCCTTGCCACGCAGCGCGTCCTGGCCACTTGCGATCGGAGCGCCGAGTAGCAATGCGATGAACAACAGGTATGCCAGTGCGAAGTCGAAGCAACGTTTCATCAGTGAATCCTTGAGGCGCGTCGCTCGTTCGTCGGACAAGAACGAGAAGCGTGACAGGCGTAGTAGTGCTGATCCGTGAGTATTGCCGCGGCGACGAGCGAAGAGGTCATCGCTCGGTCCCTCATTCGAGGTAAGGCTCACAAAAATTTTTGTTAAGCCGCCTTAAGCCGTGGTTCGCCTTCGTTCGTCGGCCACCGCGCAGGCATGACGCGTGTAGGGAAGCTCCCACTCATTCTGCAAACGGCACCGTCCCGGCTTCCGCGCACCCTGCATTTCCGCTAGCCTATTCTGAGAAGCCAAGCTCGCTGTCGGAGGTCGGATTTCACGTTGTTGTCGCGGGCAGGAGGGGAGCACTCCAGCTGTGACAACGGGTCCGCCTAGAAGAAGGAGGAGCAAAGAGCGGCAGGAGGCAACAAGAGAAAGGGCACAGAGGCACAAGGAACAAGAGATACAAGAAGAACATGCTTTGCACCATTCATACCCTCGTCGATTGATAGGCCAGCGGCGATGCACATCCTGCTCGTTGAAGACGATCAACTACTCGGATCGTCCACACGACAAGGCCTTGAGCAGGACGGTTTCATGGTGGATTGGGTCACCGACGGCACTTCTGCAGCGAGCGCGATCGTCACTCAGCGCTACGACGTCATCGTTCTCGATCTCGGCCTGCCCGGTATTTCGGGCGACCAGCTGTTGCAACGGTGGCGCACGCGTCGTGAACGCACACCCGTCGTCGTGTTGACCGCTCGCGGGCTTGTTGCCGACCGAGTGAGCATGCTCGAGTCCGGCGCCGATGACTACCTGGTCAAACCATTCGACTTGCTCGAGCTGTGCGCCCGCATTCGTGCTGTGACACGAAGAGCAGGGGGCGAAAGCGGCGCTGCCCTCGAGTGTGGCGACTTGAGACTGCTGCCCGGCGCACGCACAGTGACGTGGCGCGGCAGGCAAGTCGAGGTTACCGACACCGAGTTTGCCCTGCTCGAGACGCTGCTGCGCAATCGAAACCGAGTACTGACACGGCGCCAGCTCGAGGAAGCTCTGCCCGGCCGGGACGATGCATCACAGAGCAATTCGATCGAAGTGCATATTCACCATCTTCGTCGAAAGATCTCACGCGGTTTGATTCAAACGATTCGCGGCACCGGCTACTGCCTAAACCATGAACGAATCTCAAGCTAGCGAGTATCAACGCGCAACGTTGGGGCGGCGGGATTATGAAAGAAGACGGCCGTGTGGCCGTCCCTTGACGAATGTCGTCATCGGTATTGCGGTAGCAGTCCACTATGTCGGAAGCGGGCGTGACGCCCGCCCTCGCCCCTTGGATGGCGGAGCAGGGCCGCGCCGTGCCCGGCGTCGCACGCGAATCGAGCCGGCGCATACCTTGAGGTCAATGGTTCGGCCGACTTAGGGCGAACCGGCGACACGGCCTTTTCATGCAGACCCTACAAGATTCCGCGCATGGCCTTGGATCATCACCTGCCGGCAAAGCGGAAGCGGGAAGCAATATGACGGCAGTCTCCCCGGGGCCGAAATCACTCGGTCGCGGCGCGGCTACAGAAGGGGCACCAGGCTCGGAAGTCGCCCGGGCGTCGGAAGTCGAGCCGCCGCGCCGCGCGTGGTCGCTGCGCTCCCGACTGACGTGGCTCGCCACCCTGACCACGCTGATTGCGTGGCTCGCCGGCGGCGTGGGCGCTCTGATCGCCGCCTACATCGAGGGAGAAAAACTTTACGACGAGCAACTGCGCGACGTCGCCCATGTGGTTCTGTCATTTGCGAACCACGAGATCGACGAGATCCGCCAGGACGGTCGGACCGACAAGGTTCATGTGGAGACGGCGGCCACGCTCGATCCCCGGTATGCGTACCAGATCTGGTCGAAGGACGGTGAACTGCTGCTGCTCAGCCACAACGCGCCCCGGCAACCCTACGCGCCGCTGAATCAGGAGGGCTTGCTCGACCGCAACATCGATGGCCGGCCCTACTGCGTATTCACACTGCGCGAGCGCCGACGGCGCGATGCTGATTCAGGTCGCAGAAGACGAATCAATGCGCACTCTCTTCAGGCCGGGCGTCGGTCTTTGGGAACTGGGGTTCTTCCTGGTCTCGATCGCGTTGTTGCTGCTGCTCAACCGATGGGTGTTCGGACGTGCGGTGCACGCACTCGATCAGTCCGCGAAGCAATTGACGGATCGGTCGCCGCACGATCTGCGCCCGGTCCAAGCCGACGATCCACCCAGGGAACTTGAGCCGCTGCTGAACTCAATCAATGCCCTGTTCAGCCGCATCGAGCGGACGCTCGATGCGGAGAAGCACTTCACCGCCGCGGCCGCGCATGAACTGCGAACGCCGCTGGCGGCGGTCCGCATGCAGGCCCAGGTCGCCGATCGCGCACGTACGCCACAGGAAGCGCGGGCCTCGTTGGAGGCACTGGTTTCGTGCGTTGACCGCGCCTCGCGCATGGTTGATCAGCTCCTGACGCTGGCGCGTGTCGACAGCCTGTCGCCGAAGGCGGTAGCGTTTGTGCCGGTGCGACTCGACCGCGTGATCGAGCAGGTCGTGCGAGATCTTTCGTATACCCTCAAGGCCCGCAACGTACGCGTCGATCTGCAACTGGATGCGGCCAGCGTGCCCGGCATGGAATTCGGCGTCGCCGCCCTGGTGCGCAACCTCATTGACAACGCCATGCAGCACGCTTCGTCCGGGGGACATGTGCTTGTAAGGACATTTGTCCGCGAAGCTGATGTCGTGATGACGGTCGAAGATGCGGGACCCGGCATCCCGGAATCTGAACGTGCCCGCGTGTTCGACCGCTTCTATCGGATGCCCGATTCCGAGACCGACGGCTGCGGAGTTGGACTTGCGATCGTTCAGTCGGTCGCCGATGCACACCACGCGAAGGTGGCACTCGACTCGGTTACTCGCGGCGGACTGCGCGTCACCGTGATCTTTCCTCTGAACTGAGCGTCGGCCGGTCCGGTCGACGGCGGTCGATGTGCCCCGTCGTTTCGTTCGGAGCCACTGCGGAGTCCGCCGCTGCGGCCCCGCCTCGGCGACTACGGCACGATCCAGCCGGAAAGCGCCTTCAACTGCTTCTTGTCTGCGTCAAGCACCTGGACGATGGAACTGCCTTTCGCGGCGAAGCGCTGGCCCGGGCCGAGGCTCACGCTCGGATAGATCGACGCCATCGGCGTCTGGCCGACCACATGCTCGAGGCGCTCGACAAAGTAGTCGCGCGAGAAGCTGTCCATGATGTGGCCCATCACGTCGCTGACGACCGTCATCGCGAACAGGGTGTTGATCTGCACGGCCTCGTCGGTGATCGCAATGCCCTTGTTGTGCAGCCAGAGCTTGTCGCGCAGCAGCCGCGCGTCACGCTTGGGTGGCAGGTCCGACGGATAGACCAGGCGGACATTCGCGCTTGACTTCATGGCCGCTGCGGGAACTCGACCATCCAGCAGATTGGATGACAGATACAGCGCCGGCGCAGCGGCGCTGTCCGGCGCCTGCGCGCCGTCCAGGTCTTCCGCGCCGAGCCACAGCACCAGTGCAGCCCGGCTTTGCCGTCGTAGACCTTGCGCCAGAAGGCCTCGTTCGGCGGCCCCTCGAGCACCTGGTCTTCGAGCGTCCCGCGCCCGCCGCCAGCGCCATGCGCAACGCGGCGGCGGCGATCGCACCTGCGTCGTCACGACGATAGACCTGCACGACCTTGCCGGATTCGCCCTGCTCGCGCAGGAATTTCGCCAGCACCTCCGCCTCGAGCACAACTCCTTTGGAGAAGTAGAAGTTGTAATTGTTCGATCCGGATGATCACCGGCAGATCCACCTGCGGAAACACGCTCGGGATCTCCAGGCGCTCGCTGAACTCGTGGATCGGGCGCCAGCTCGAAACGCCCAGGCCGCCGATCAGCGCGAACACCGGCTGCTTGCTGTAGTAGGCCTCGAGTTGCGCGTCCCACGTCTCGCTCGGCCCGCTGAGTTCCCAGACGTGCAGCACCCACTTGCGGAACGAGCGGGCCATGCGCATGTTGCCCGCGTCGCGGCGCTGCTCTTCCTGGCGCGCGCTGCCGCCCTTGTCCTTGACGAAGGCCTGCATGACATCGAGCATCGCGCGGCGCTGCCGCGGGCGCCACGCCCGGCTGGATCACGGTGGCGAAGTGAATGTCCTGCTCGTCGACCCCGGGCGAAGGCTGCGCCGACAGCGAAAAGAGATAAGCCACGAGCGACTTCATCTCCGCGTCGCTCAGCACGTAGCGCGGCATCGCCGGGTCGAGCGGCTTGCCCGCAGCGTCGATGCCGGTGCGAATGGCGCGCGCGAGCAACGCCTCGCTGTAGGGCGGGCGCTGGCTGGGCCGAGGCGCGCCTTGACGCGCGGACTCTGCACCGCCACCGTTTGTTCCTGCGTCAGCGCCGGACCGATGATCGGCCGGATGACGAACGTGCCCTCGCTCGTGCCGTAGCCGCTGCGCCGGTGACAGGTGGCACACGCCGCGTCCTTGCCGGCAAGCGCGGCCTGCGCCGCTCCGATCGCCGTCAGCGGCTGCGCCGGACGCGTCGATGCCCTCACGGTAGAGGCGCTGGCCGAGCGCAAGCTGGGCCGCCTCCGCGCGCCGCGTCGTTCGCAGCGTGGCCTGCGCGCCGGCGACATTCGCGGCGACGAGCTGACACGCCCACGGCTGCCAGAACCAGGATCGACAGCACGCAGCACGCGCCCGAGACCTGGCCCGAACTTGCAACGTCACTGCTGCACGATCTTGCGGTATTCCTCGGCCAGTGTCGTCCGCACTCGCGAAGCCGTCGATGCGGACCCAGGGCTTGTCCGGCGCCGGGTGCAGCAGCGTCAGCGGCTCGTGGTTCATCTTGTCGCCGCGATAGCTGTCGAAGGCAAGCTGGATGGCCTTGACATCCTCCACGCGGCCGGTGAGAAACGTCCAGCGTGCCGTGGCCCCGTACGTCTTGGCGTAGGACTTGAGCTGCGCCGGCGTGTCGTTTTCCGGATCGATCGAGATGGAAATCATGCGCAGCTTGCCTCGCCTGCGCGCCGAGCCTGCGCCGGCACTTCGGAAAAGACCTTGCTCATCACCGGGCAGATCGCGCCGCAGGTCGTGAAGATGAAGTTCATCATGACCGGATCCTGGCTCGCCAGCAGCTCGCGCAGTCGCACGTCGCGCCCGTCGGCATCGATCAACTCCACGTCCGGAATCGCGATAGGAACGCACCGAGCGCTGGTAGTCAGCCGTTGCGGCCTCGGCCATGTGGGCCGCGTGCTCCTTGGCGTCGTGGGCCAAGGCAGCGCCTGCAAAAGCAAGTGCGCTGCCGGCAAGGCAGTGGACGGCCAGCACGCGTTTATGAAACTTCAAACGAACGTTCATGGTGGTGACCTCACAGTGAAACGATTCAATGTTCGGGCATCGCGGACACCGGGTCGGCATCCTGAGTCAGTTGGTGTACTTGCATCGGGCGCGAGGTGCTCCGAGCGACCATGCCCACCCGACCTCCGGGCATCATTGCACTGTCCGCAGCAGATCGCGCGCCCGTCTCTCAGCGAATTGAACGCCGCCAACGCATCGACGAGCCCGTGGCCGTAGCCGTTGTCGGCTCCTGCGTCACCCAGATCCTGCGCGCCGCGCACGAGCGCGGCTTCCAGCTCGGCCACCGACGCCGCTGGGAATGCGCCGGCGAGCAGCGCCAGCACGCCCGCGACATGCGGGGCCGCCAGAGAACTGCCGGACACGGTCGCGTATGACGGCAGGCCGCCGTGCGACACGTCTGTGGTTCGAACATTCACTCCGGGTGCCACCAGCCGGGGAAAACCGCGCCGTCGCACGCCGACGGACCGCGGCTGCGTCTGGCGCGCGATTTCCAGATTCCGATCCACCGCGCCGACGGACAACACACCCGGGTTGTTGCCGGGGCTGTTGCTGGTACCCGGCGGCAGGACCGTCGTTGCCGGCGGCAAACACGACGGCGATGCCGGCGCTGCGAAGCGCGCGAATGTCGTCGCTGAACTCGAGTACGCAGCGCGCCAGCCCCTCGGCCGGTCAACGACCACGATGCATTGACGATGTCCGGCGCATCGACCGTGGCCGGGTCGCCGTCGGGATCCATCAGCCACTGGAATGCCAGGTGAATGTCGCTCATGCGCGCGCGGCCGTCCGCGTCGTAAAGCTTCACCGCGATCCAGCGCGCGTCGGGCGCGACGCCCAGCGCCGAGCCGCCGAGGATGACCCCCATCGCCTGCGTGCCGTGGCCGAGCGCATCGTAGGGCGCGGCTTCTTCGCCGTGCGGATCGAACCAACTGTTCGTGCCGCCGCGCCATTTGCGACGCAGGTCCGGATGCGCAAGGTCGACGCCGGTGTCCATCGTCGCCACCACCACCCCCTTGCCGGTGTGGCCGCAGCGCCCACAGTTCCGGCGCGTGAACGGCGGCGATGTTCCAGCCGGGCGTAACGCGCGTCACCACCACTGCACTGTCGGTTACGTCGACGGGTGACATCGTCAGCCGTGGGTGACACGGCAGCGAGAGGCGGCGTCGCGCGGCGCCGGCGTTCGCTGCGAGCGCCCACCCTGCACAAAGGAATCGAGATCGATGCGCTCGATGCCCGCCTGGCCGGCCAGCTGCTTGACGGCCACCGCCGGCAACGTTGCCGCGAGGCCGTTGATGATCCACAGGTCCCGCACGCGCACGGCGCCTTGCGCGTCGAGAAACGGCTCGATGGCGGCGCGGTTGCGAGCCTGCCGCGCCTTGAGCGCCACCAGCAGCCGGTTGTCGCGCGCGCGCCGATCGGTCACCGCCAGCGATTGCTGATCCACGCGGGTCGGCAAAACGCACGATCACGGCGGTGTCGGCATGTGTGCCGCGCGCGGCCATCGCGCGCTCGAGGTCGCGCGTGATCACGCCCGCGGGTGAGGCAGCCGCCGCGGCACCCAGCCACACGGCAGCCGTGATCACGTACAGCGATGGTGTAACCGGCTCGTCGCATGCTGATTGCATCTTGCCCGAACCCACGCCAGCCCGGTCGTGATTTCATGCTCGGCCGACCGATGGCGCTACTGCACCGTGAGGTCGGTGATCTTGACCTGTCCCAGCAGCAACGTCACCTTGTCGCCGCTTTGCAAGGCCTTGCCGGGGTTGCCGAACATGATGAAGTAGGTGCGGTCGGTGTGGATCACGTTGTTGCGCGAGGTCTGGCGAATGCGCCCGAGCGTTGGCGTGTCCGGCACGCCGAGCTTGGCGCTGCGCGCTTCGTCGAGCAGGTAGGGCTGGATCTTGCCGTTGAGGAACGGCGCAGCCTTCTGTGCATCGAGCACGCGATAGCGAAAGTCGAGCATCGAGCCAGCCGCGGTCAGACGCAGCCCTTCGACATTGATGCCGTAGGTCGCCTCAACCGCAGGAAGATCCGGCTGGCACCGTCTGAGTCGCGGGCCGCAGGGTCTGGTGCGGTCGCGCAGCCAGCCAGCTGCAGTGCAAGGACTATCGCTCCGAGGCCTACGAACGCGGTCGGGTCTGGTGCCCTGATCCAGGACACCAGCCGGGACGGCAATTCAGCGGAGATCATCGTCAAGCGAGGTCCATTTATCAAGGAATCGTGCCGCCGGCGAAGTTGTCGACCATGGCACCCGTCGTCGTGCAGCTGGATGCCGATGCGGCCGCCACCCTTCCACGCCCCCACATCGGGCAGCTGCACGCCGCCGACAAACGAGCTTCCCACGAACGCAGTCACCAGGCCTTTGGCATCCACCACCGCACTCAGTGCTCCGCTGGCGCAGGCACCAAGAACCGCCTGCTTCACGTAGGCCGACGTGTTGCTGCCGCCCATCATCGTGTACACGACTACCTGACCGGCCTCACAGCCCACACGGACGTAGTTGACCGGCGCCTTCGGGTCCGGCCCGGTGGCCTTGAGGACAAGGTAGGCCTTGGCCCCCGAGCGGGCCGCCGCTCGTCGAAGCCCGCGCCCTGCGTCGGGCCGAAGCTTGCTGCATTCCAGATCGCCAGCCCTCCCAGCGCTGTCGAATTTGCGACCGCTTGGCCGGCGGCCGAAACGCCGATATCGGGATTGGATGACGTCGCTGCCTGTTGAGCCCAATTCAGCGCCGAGGCTGGGCGCCGCCGTTGCTCGCGTAAAGCTGTCGAGAGCTCGCCGAGCGCCGGAATGCTTGGCACGGCCAGGTTGATCGTCACCGTGGCGGCGGCACTCAAGGCGTTGCCATCGGTCACCCTGGTAGTGGAAGGTATCCGTCGTTGCCGCCAGTCGAGCGTGCGCTGCTGGCGTGTAGGAGAACGATCCATTGGAATTGACTGTGAAGGCGCTACCGAGTGAGGTTGTTCCGCTCGCGGCCACCGCCTTGATCGGGAGCGGCAAGCCGTCCGTGTCGGACGCGCCAATCAGGACGTCCCGCGCCCGCGTCGACGTTCAGCGTGACGCCGACGATGGAAGTGTAAGCGTGGTCCACTGCAGTCGGCGCCGCATTCCCACCTGATGCTATCGCCACCCTGCGCACCGTACTGCAGGAACGCCAGCATTCCACCGTCCAGCATCCCGTTGTTCGACAGGCTGAGGCGACGATCCATGATCGCGTAGACCGCACCGCCGATATCGGGCGTCAGCAGCACATCAGTCGTCTTCGCCGCCGGCAACAGCGCGGTGTACTGGGTGCGTGGATAGGGGTAGGGCTTGCCGTCTTCGGCGACCAGGGTCCAGTGCGCGCCCTTGATCATCGGCACGTGCGTCGTCAACCCGGCGTTGAGCAGGCGCAACAGCGTCGTGCCCGGGTTGCCGGCGAGTGCGATCACCGGCGATCCGCTCGGGTAAGGCTGGCCGTTGATCAGGAAGTACTTGGGCGCGTAGTCGATCGTACTGGTCGGTCCGGCCGGGGTGCCGTAGGTTGAGTTTGTGATGGCGTCGTGCAGGGCCGGATCGATCTCGCTGTACAGCAGCGTCGCCTGGTTGTCGTACTGGAATGCTGCGCCTGGATAAGCCTGCGCGCGCGTCGGAGGATCCGTGGCTGCGTCCGCGTTCACCGCGTTCTTGGTCACCGCACCGTAAAGTCCCATCTGTACCTGCACTTGCGGGTGCGTGCCACTCTGGTAGAGATAGGTGCCCGGCTTCACGGGGTTGCTGGCACTGCCCCAGGTGTAGTCGGCCTGGGTGCCGTTGTTGGGCGCGGCTTCCGCATCGAAAGAACGCACGCGCGCGGTCAATGAAGGCCGCGAACCCGTTACGCCAGTGTCCCACACCGGCACCATCGGGTTGGTCGGTGCCTTGATCAGCCCGTTGATCACCAGCGACGTCGGCACGGGCAGGCTGTTAAGCAGATGCACTGTCAGCGTCGTGTCGCCGGGTGCCACCGTCAGGGCCGGACCTGGCACCGTCACTGGACCGCAGGTGTCGAACGCCGTGTTCGTTGTGGTGCAACTCGCATAACCCCACATGACCACAGTGCGGTCTCGGCATCGTGACCGATGTCACCCCGGCCTTCAGCCAGTACTCGGCGCCGAGCGCCGAGTTCCCGATCAGCGCCAGGGAGGCGTAGGCCAGCGCCGCAGCAGCGGACCTGAGTGTGAGAATTCTGGTGCGCATGTGCACTCTCCCCGGTTACGGCTGGTCTTCGAACAGGACGACGGTCCAGGGCTCGACGATCAGCATGGTCATCATTCCCCCTGGAAAGATGTCGTCGGTGGTGATCTCTTTTTCATTGTGTGAGTGCCACATATGAAAGTAGCCCCCGGTGGTGTTCAGCCCCGGATGCCCTTGCGGCAGCGCGCCCACCAGGCCGAGGTACGGGCTGCCGCCCCAGCTCTCGCCGAACGAAAGGTCGAGCGCGCCGGGGATGATTACCGGGATCGGCTTGTTGTGATCGCCGCACCATTCGAGGTAGTTCTTGCAGTCGCGACGCTGTGATGACCGTCGACGGACCATTCGCGAGCCGTTACACCTGTGCGGGTTGAGTGCCGTCGTGCCGTAGATATCCCAGCCGATCCCCTTGCCGGTCCACTCGAAGATCAGGTCCATGGTCTGGCCCGGCACCGAGCGCACGGTGAAGTCCGGCGAGGTCAGGTCGGGTCCGACTCCGGGCGCGCTTTCCAGCACGCGCCCATCGCGCGCGATCGGATACGCATGGTTGCCGTGATGATGGAAGGGGTGCAGGTCGCGCCCCGCATTGACCACCCGCATCAGCAGCCGTTCGCCCGGGTGCATGCGCGGCAGAGCGTTGTACGGCTGTGTCGGCAGCCAGTCGACGTGATCGTCCAGCAGCGAGTCCGGCGCATTGCGGCCGTTGATGAACCACATGCTGGGCCTGATTAAAGTCGTATCGACCGTGACGGGCAGATTGGAGAAGACCTGCGTGTACACCTCCCAATGGATGGCAGGGTCCATCTCGCTCAGCAGGAACAGGTTTTCGCGGTCGTAGTTCGTGCCGGGCTGCTCATAGGCCTTGCGATTGGGGTGCGCCGCCTTCGTGCCCAGGGCGTAGCCGTTGGGCCGCACGATGAGCGCGCCGACCAGTCCCATCTCGACCTGCAGATCGGCATTGGTGCCGCTGTGATACAGATAGGTGCCCGCCTTGTCGGCGACGAACGTGTAGGTCGGGCCGGGGATCGCCGCGTCTTCCGACAGCGGCACTGCAGGGGCTTCGCGCGTCAGCAACCCCGGGTTGCCGCCGGTGGCTGTGACGCCCTGCAGGCCGGGAAAGACAATCGACACCTGAACCGGCAGTGTGTTGTTCAGCACGATCTTGACCGTGTCGCCCTGGTTGACGATCAGCGTCGGCCCGGGATACTGCATCGGCAGGTCAGTTCCGAAGGAGTATCCCCACGCGTAGTGGCTGCCGCCATCGGACGTGCTGACGAAGTCGTGCTTGGCGGTCAGGATGAACGTTCGGACCGTAGGCTTCGGACAATTCTTCCCGACCGGGTCAGCGTCGCAAGATCCCTCCCAGCCATTGATGTAGGCCTGCGCCTGGCCCACGATGCCCAGCAGCAGCGCCACGAGACCGGCCCGGAAAATTCCAGGCGACTTGAGTATCGACATGCTCTTCATTGCGCCTCTCCTGACTGCTGCCGGATGGGTCTCGTTCGCGATCACGGGGCCGCTGCGATGACGATTTCCGTCATCATTCCGCCGTTGTCCTGGTCGAAATTGCTGAGGTAGTTCAGGTTGGTGGTGTAGAGGAAGTACGTCCCCGCCTCCACCTGGCTGGTGTCGATCAGCACTTCCGCCGACTCGCCACCGCCGAGCGTGACGGAGGTGGTGTCGTAGTACAGGTTCTTGCCGTCGGGACCGCGCAACTGGCGAGCGCCGGCGCCGACCACCTTCATCGGCAGGCCCTGGGCGGTGATCGTGTAATAGGCGGTGACGCTCAGGTTCGACAGCCGCAGCAGGACACGCTGGCCCTTGGTGGCGTTGATCAGGGCGCTGACCGGCTGCGACGATCCGGGGCTGCCGCCGTTTTCGGTTCGCTCGGGGGGCGCTGGCAGTGCCGCGGGGTTGATGGTGTCGGGATAGCCGCGCCCGTTGATCATGGCGTAGGTGTCCTTCATGTTCTTGAAGGGCAGCGGCTGCACGCCCAGGTGCAGTTCATGGAACACGTGGTCCATCGACGTGAGCTGCAGCGGGTAGGCGACGTCGTAGCCGGTCGAGCCGTCGCCGTCGTTGTAGACGTACTTGCCGCTCGGGTAGAGGGTGGTGTTGCCGTCCTGCGCCGGCATGATGTAGAGGTTGCCGAGCATGCCCATCTGCATGTGCTCGGTGGCCTCCTGGTGGCAGTGGTACATGTAGGTGCCGGGGTCGTTCAGCTTGTAGTAGTAGGTGACGGACGAGCCCATGTTCACGCCGAACGAGCCCTCGGGCATGCCGTCGAACACCGGTGCGGCCTGCGGAAAGCCGTGGAAGTGCACGGTGTGCGGGTCGAACAGATCGGGCCGCATCGTCATCGCCACGTTCGTCAGCGTCAGGTAGAACTCCTGGTTCTGCTTGAGCTTGATCGTGGGCGCGGAAAAGTTCGCAGCCAGAGAATCGAGCATGACCGCGTTCGCCGGCGTGTTGGTCACGTCGGCAAAGCCGAAGGTGTAAAGGGATCTTCCCTGGGGCTTGTCGACGGACTTGTCCGCCATCGAAATGAAACCGTCACCCGCGCTGAGATGCTTGCACGCGACTCCGGCCGGCAGTGCGTCGGCGTCGTAGGCGGGGAGGATCTTGCCGGTCGCGTCGACGCCGCTGTTCCCGGGGCCGCACTGGACGTACACGGCTGCGTTGGCGGAGGAGGCGGCGCCGAGCGCAGCCGCCACTGCTACCGGCAGCAAGGCCTTGCGGAAAGTCCTGGCGATCATCATGGTGCGACTCCTCGTGTTCTGTTCTGGTCTCCACCGGGCTGGCGCCCGGCGGAGAGGACTCGATCATCTGCTCGGTTGACACGGCCTGCGCTCCGGTCAGCTTCCGCTCAGGCGCAGCGGATGCCGGACTGCCGGTGCGGTTGTGTAGGCACGCTCAGTCTTCCGGCCTGCGAGAGCGTGCAAGCCGGCCGGCTGAAGTCCACGATCGTGCAGGTGTCGCCCGGAGTTCTTGTCGTCTTCCAGTACATCGCACCGACGCCGTCGGTGAAGGCGACTGCGGTCACGTTGATCGCCATCCACCGAAGCGTCACCGTGACGGATTGCCGCCGACGTCAGGTGACAGACGCTCGACCGGCCCACTCTGGTTGCCGAAGGCAAGCGCTGTTCCCAGGCAGTATCTCGCCGGATCGGACTTCGCCGGTGAACGCCACGGGCTCCGCCGGACGATGGTGTCGGTATCCGCCAGCGTGTTGTTGGCCGGATTCGGATCGTTACCTACCGGCAATCGTCACGCTGTTGGTTGAGTTCCCGAGCGGTGCAAGGACGGTCACGTTGCCCACCAGCGTATAGGTCGCCGTACCACCACTGAGCAGTTGCACCGTGCCGCTGCGCGTATCTCCGATGCTGGCGGGGGCGGTGCAGCTCGAGCCAGCGGACGCCGTGCAGCTCCAGGCCGTGGGAAGAAGCTCGCAGTCCTCCCGGCAGATTGTCGGTCAGCGTCGCGTTCGTCACGGCGCTCGGCCCGTTGTTGGTCACGACGATCGTGTAGGTCACGCCATTCGTGCCGCGCGCCACGATCGTTCGTCCGTCGCTGTTCTGGGTGATCGCCAGGTCGGCCGGTGGGACCGAGAGCTCGTCCGCACCGATGTCCACCGGGTTGACGCGGGTCTGGGCATCGAAGTCCGCTGCCGGCACGTAGTTCGCACCGATCGAGGAATTGGTGCCGCTGTTTCTGGCGTTGTTGACCGCGATCGAGCCGGCCTTGATGTGGTAGTCGGCGCGTGGCGCTGCCAGTACATTGCCGCCGGCGTCGATATCCCACAGCGTAAGCGGGCTGTAGATGACGTTGACGAAGTTTCCGCCCTCATCAACCGTCACCGCCGACAGCAGGGAATCGGTGAAGTCGTTCGCCTTGGCGAACAGCGTCGTGCTGGCCACCACTGAGGGCACCGTCAGGAACTTGTTGCAGATGGGCCCGTTGGGGTTGTTGGGCGCCGTGTTCGAGCATTGGTTCTCCTGCCAGGAGGTCCGACGTACGTGCGGTTCGCCGACGTATCCGAGAACACGGTGTAGCGCGGCTGGAGCGGATCATTTCCGGTCCCGAGGAACCCAATGTCGCGATACGACGGGCTGCCCGCGGGCTGGCACGCACCGTTTGCATCGAGCCCTGTCGCCCCGGGGTTACAGAGTTTCGTGGTGGCGCCGCCGATCACGAAGACGTACGAGCGGTTGCCCCACAGGATGTTGTTCAGCATTCTGGGCGCCGGACCGTCGAGCAGTGCGACGCCGGCAACCTGCGGGTTGGTCGGCGCACCCGCCGCGGCTGCAAACGCCTGCTGGGTCGTGGCCGTGCTCACGTTGTTCGCGATCGTGTTGTTGACAAGCCGCACGTTCTCCGTCACGCCCGACAGGGCGACGGCACCGGCAAACCCGGTGACGTTGTTGACGATCATGTTGTTGGTCAGAACCACGTCGTCGGGCGCGAGAGTCCGCGCAATGCTGACCGCACCACCTGAGCCGGCTCCGGCCTGGTTGCCCTGGAACAGGTTGGCATCCACCGTCACGTCGCCCGTGCCGGCGGCTGTGCCGCCGGCCGGCGGCAACAGGGCAGCGATGGACAGGCCAGCGCCGTTCGGGGTCGCGTTCTGGTCGAAGCTCTGATTGAAGATGATGGTGTTGCGGGCAATGGTCGCCGCGGTCGACCTGCCGGCGTGACTCACGCCCGCGCCGTCGGCCAGCGAGAAGTTGCCGCAGATGTAGTTGCTGACTACGTTGTAGTTGTGGGAGCCGGTGCCCAGCGTGATGCCACCAGCGGCACCCCCTGCCTCTACGCCGGCCGCGCCGATGGCGATGGCGCCGTTTTCCGCAATCCAGTTGTGATGCATGTTCACATTGCGGTTGACCGCGTCCACATACGCATTGCCGGCGACCAGCCCGGTCGTGTGGCCGATGCGAACGCCGCCGCCGTAGGTGCCGGAATTGCTGAATATGCGGTTGTTGGACACCTGCAGATTGCAGGCGTAGCCGTTGGCGAGGACGCCGCCGCCGGTGATGGAGCCGGTGATCGCCAGTCCGTCGACGCGCAGCGGTATGTCGGCGCCGAGACAGCTGGCGCCTGGTACGAGCGCCTTGCCCAGGACTAGCACGCCCGACTGTTCCTCGGTGCCGAGCAGGGACGACAGGCCGGTGACCGGATCGACGGCCAGCGACTGTCCCGGCAGCATCGTGAACGTGCCCGCGGCGGCTTTACTGTCGAGCAGTGCTCGCCAGGCGACCGGCGCCGGGCCCGTGTTGATGATCGGGTTGATGAAGGTGGAGCCCGCGCCCCATCCCTGCAGGCGGACGCGCTTGTCGAGGATCAGCGCCTCGTTGTAGTTGCCGGGCGCGATCGTGATCAGGTCGCCATTGACGGAGGCATTGATCGCGGCCTGGATCGTCGGGAACGCACCGGGGACCGTCTTCGGATTCGACCCGCCGACGTGAACGGTCAGGCCGACCACTGCTTCCTTGCCATTGTCGCCGCGCTTGATCATCAGCTGGTGCTGGCCAGCGGGGACGGTGGAAGGCACCGTGCCAGTGATGACGCCGTCGGACCAGCCGATGCCGGTCAACGGCGTGCCGCCCACCGTGACGACGCCTTGGGTTGCGCCAAAGCCGTAGTCGCGCTGGATGGTCCTCTGGGTCTTTGGACCGGAAGTGGCCGCCGGGTCGAACGCCGGGTTGGGCACGTCCACCAGACCGCTCGAGACGATGGTCAGCGTGCGGTCACCGGTGCTGGGCACCCACGGGCCGTTGTTGCCATTGGTGGCGCTGTAGATCGCCGGCGTCTTGTTCTCGCACTCGCAATCGAGCGGCGTCTTCTCCACCGACGGGAAGGCGGAGACCGGCAGCATCGGCGTGTCGAGGTAGGTGGTCTTGCCGGGCAGGTACTGCAGTGTGTAGCACTGCTGCGTGTAGCGGCGGTTGAAGTACGGGTCGATCACCATCATCTGCTTGGTGGGATCGCTTGGATCCATAACCGGGTTGCCGCTCGAATCAACCGCAGGAATCGGACCCGGATGATTCAGGCACGCCTGGATCATGTTCGGCATCACACCCGACGGATACGGCGGGTTGATCGTGAAGGTCGACGGCACCAGGAAGTTGTAGCGGCCGTACTGGTCGGAATAGACACGCTGGAGCTCGCGCCCCTGCCAGTCCTGGATCGAAATCGCCACGTAGGGCGGCGCGTACTTCTCTCCCCAGTTGGGCGAGAGCGGATCGAAGGTGTTGTTCAGGTCATCGGTGAGCAGACCCATGCCGTGGGCCGCGACCGGCGCTTCGGTGAACATGAAGAAGTTGGGCGCGGCGTTCATGCCCGGCAGCAGCGGCACGGCTTTCATGTCGCACTTGCGCCATTTGTTGTTCGGGTACTGCGCGCTGCCGTAGTTCGGGTTGGGTTCCTGGATGCCTTCGAACAGCGTGAGATATTGCGGCACGTCGAGATCGATGCCGACACACTCGTGCGGCAGCGCGGCAGGCCTGGACGCAAGCTCGTCGCCGAACGTCACGTTTTTGTCGCCATTGCCCTGGTGCAGGTAGCCCGGAGGGGCGACGGCTTCGACAACGTAGGTGCCCTTGCCTTGGGCACCGATGATCATCGGCAGCTCGGGCTGGCCGGCCACGCGGCCAAAGGCGTAACCGCCGTCAAACACGCCCGGGCGCAACTGGTTCCAGTTGCGGAAGCCGTCCCAGCAATCCAACGGAGTGCCGGCGGCTGGGCCGTAGGGAATCGTGAACGGCGGTTCGGTCAGTGACCGGGTCGGGCAATCGGTCGGAATCGAATCGTCCCAGGTGTCGGTCTTGCCGAGTCCCCACGTGGTCTGCGCCCTTTGCTTATCCAAGAGCGAAGCTGCGGTGCCAGAATCTGGGTTCGGTGCGCCCCAGCGGAATACGTCGCCGTAGAGGAAATCAGAAGGCGCGACAGTCACTACGACAGGCGGATTCGCTGAAGGATTGCTTAGTAGTTCACTAAGCTTGTCTGCATATTCCTGACGACGTGAAGCGGGAACGCGCATGACGTCTTCCGGCCCCATCGCCTGCCCGTTCGGACAAAGGCTGACATTGCTGGCAGCGAAATCGTCCGGGTTGCGCCAGCAGTATGGATAGTTGTCGACGTCGGGAAGGGCGGCAACGTAGCCATTCGCGCCGCTCAATCCGCCAGCAGCGCACAGCCCGGTGCCATCGTTCATGGGCTTGTCGACCTTGCCGTCACCGTCGCAGTCCAGGAACACATCGACCTGAACCCGCGGAATGCCGGGCTCCCAGTTTTCCGCGGCGGCATAACGCGGGTCGTCCTCGGCGCGCGTGATGCCGTAGTAGACGATGCCGGCGATCCCGCCGTTCTCCTCGATCGTGTACGGCACCTTGCCCCACTCGATGTGGTTGGTCTGGTTGGCGTACAGGCTCATGGCTTCGAGCAGGATCGCGCACTGCCCACCGGTCTCTTCGCAGTTCTCCATGCGGAAGAGTCCACCCTCTGTGAGCGCGCCGTCGGCTAACCGCTGCGGTTGCGGATTGATCCGCGTCCACGGGTTGTAGGCGAGCGCGGGGTCGTTGCTGCCGAACAGGCCTGTATAGGGCGTGGTCGGGTTCTTGCCCCACAGCTTGCTCAGGTTGCCGGCCGCGTTGATCGGACCGCCGTTGTCCACCACGATATTGGCGCTCGTCGCCTTGAAGCGCGCGTAGTCGATCTCGGCGACCGTCCAGTTGAAGAACGGGAACACCTCGGTGAACGCGAAGGTGCCGTCGTCCTTGGTGGTGGTCGACTGGTAGATGCTGCCGTCGCGGAAGCGGATGTTGCTGGCGACGCCCGCACCGAGCGCCGGCTTCAGGTCGCCGGCCGCGAAGTTCTGCTGCCTTACCTCTTCCACGCCGGTCATCGGATTGACGTAGACATAGGGGCGATCGAAAGCCTCCTTGAAATACGGCAAGCCGGTGCCATCGATGTCCTGGAAGACCCGGCCCTGGTAGCGGCCGAACCAGGCGAGCTGGGAAACGTCACCCAGGTTGACCGGCGCGGTGCCGACGGTGACGGTCGTGAAGCCGATGATCGTGTCGAGCGGCTCGTCCCAGACCGCGAGCTGATATGTGCCGGGCAGCACATTCGGAATCGTGAACGTGCTGTCCTTGTTGCACGCCCGGGTGTACAGGCCCTGACCGGTGGCGCTGTTGTTCAACGCGACCCAGCACTGGGGCACGGGCGGACCGTTGTCGAGTGTCAGCGCCGGCGGGCGGGCGTCGTGAACGCTGACAATGCGGCCCGAAACCGGCCGGCCCTGATTGCCGTTACCCATGCCGACACACGAGCCATTCGGGTTCCTGCCCTGCAGGCAACCGCCGTTGGCTGCATTCACGAAACCGTAGAACACGTGGTAGCCCGGCGGGCCGAATTCATAGAAGACCGGGCGGCTCGTTGTTCTTGACCCAGGCGTCGACGCCCTTCGTGCCTTCGATCGTCGAGGTCTGGTGCCAGTCTTCGCCCGGCCGGATGCGCGGAACGATAAGGATCGTGTACTTCGCCGGGTACAGGTTCTTGATGATGGCCACGCCGTTGGCGTCGGTCAGGATGATGCCGCTGCCACGCTGAAGCACGACGCACTCGTCGTCGCTGTAGGTCGTGCCCAGCGGATTGGCGCACGCATCCTGCGTCACCTGGCCACCCGATTGCCCGAAGGTGCCGCCGGCCTCCAGCAACTGGATCGTGAATCCTGCGAGCCCCTGCTCCTGCGGCAGGTCGGCCCCAGCATTGACCGGGAAGTTGTCATTGAAGACCAACACGGAAATCTGGGCGGTCGGAACCTTGTAACGGATGAGGGTGACTGTCGCCGTCGCGCCGCTCGCGCCGAAAACGACCGGCGCGCCACCGATCTGGAAGCCTTCGGCGGCTATTGAAACGAAGTACCGCTTGCTGGTGTCGAGATTGAGGTTGGCGGGACTAGTGGCGTAGAGGCGCTCGACGTCGGGATCCACTGTCGACGCGATGCCGGGCGCTCCGACCCGTCCGGCGGCGACCACCGGCATGTAGCTTGGGTGAAAGCTGTACGACAAATTCGCCTGTGTTGCCGGCTGGCCCGGGACGGACAGCTTGGTGCGATCTTCCTCCACAATCCAGCGGTATCCGTCGGGCGGAGTCACCCCGTTGCCGTTCGCGTCGACCGCAACGATGTTGATCGACAGCGCAGCGTTCGCGGACGTTGTCCCGAGCACGCCAGAACATCATCGCCGCCAACAGCGCGACTGACAGCCGGATGAATCCGAACGGCTTGGCGCTGCTCTGGGTCTTCATAGTGACGCTCCCACGATGCTTGGCAAATACATGAAGAACGGACCTGGCCCGTTCGTGCACGGGCAGTGGAGCGAGTACCGGAGTGCCACATGCCAGCGCTCGCAGCAGAGCCGGCACGCAAGCGCCCGGCCTCGTTCCGCGTCCCGTCGAGTTAAAGCCCTGATTCATCACATCCCCCGAATCGCCACTGCGCAGCGGCGACTCCACGGCCGCTATCACGAACTTCAGGCGACGCGGCGACAAGTCGCGCAACCGCTTCCGACGGCGGGGCCCTTCCCCCTAAAGTGATGGTGGGGGTTACCTACTCCCCGGTGACCTCTGATTGAAGTCAGAGTGGCAGCGTGATTGGTTTCGATGCGACTGACGCCAGTGCGGTCTGCTTGCCGCGGTTACTTGGGCATCGCAAAGCGAGCGCAGTACGAATTCGCGTGCACATCTGAGTGCCGATGCGTGGCCGGCGCCGAAGAGGACCGAGGCAGATGTCTCCCTCGGAGGCGTGTCGCGTTGGGACCAGCGCCGATCGAATGCAAGCCGTTGCGGCGGTCGTCACATTGCTGACGAGCCACGGCGACGAATCTCCTTGTCGGTACTGAGATTGAAGATTGCGTTCGGGAAAGCGGCCTGACGCGGGCCGAGGTATTGCGAGACCTGTTGCTTACCTAAGCAAGTCGGCCAGGGGAGCGACTGCAACTCGTTACTCAATTTGCGTAAGACAGCTTAAGAAATTAAGGCGGGTTCAGAAAGTGCACCTCGTCTTAGCCATGCAGTGCACCTACGGAGCCGTTTCGCACTGATCGACGCTGCGTCGAACGCCGTGTCAACAGCGATTCGGACTGCGGCAGTCGTCACTGTCGAGGAGGCCATCCCCTTCCGAAAGTAGGGAACCACCCCAGACCCGAGGCCGCTTACCTATGCTGGTATTGCGCACTCAACGGAGACGCCGGTACCGAAATTGCGGGAGAGAAGGGGTGTCTCTGGGCGGGCTTTCCCCCAACGGCATGTCGAAACGTCGGTGTGTCGTGCGGGCATGTACGTAGTCGATCTGGATGAGCAGTGCGGTAGACGCGGTCGCATTGGACGCCGCGCAGTCGACCGGGGAAGGAAGGAAAGCAATGCCCGTACTTCATCAGCCACGGCGGTCGCGCCGGCGAATCCTGCGCCGTCCGAACATCGGCTTCACCCTGCTCGAGTTGCTGGTTGTCGTTGTCATCATCGGCCTGCTGGCAGGACTGGTGGCGCCGCGCTACTTCGACCAGGTGGGCAAGACGAATACCAAGATTGCCAAGGCCCAGATCGATTCCCTCGAGAAGGCTCTCGATCAGTACCGGCTCGACGTGGGCAGCTATCCGACGAGCGAACAGGGTCTGCTGGCGCTGAACAACAAGCCCAACAACGTGGAGAAGTGGCAGGGACCCTACCTGAAGAAGGCGGTGCCGCCCGACCCGTGGGGTCGTCCCTACCGCTACAAGTCGCCGGGCGACCATTCCGACTACGACATCTTTTCGTACGGCGCAGACGGTCAACCGGGCGGAACGAGTGAAAACGCCGACGTCACGTCGTGGAGCGGTCCGGTGGTCGGAGCCGCGCAATGAACGCAGGTCGGTGCATCGCTGTTCGACGTCGTCGCGGTCGCTGCCAACGGCGCGGTGCAGGCGCAGCGCGTATCAGCGCCGAGCGAACAGCAGGCGACCCAGCAGCTGCAGCTCGCCAACCTGCGCGTGCTCTCATGCCGGCCGGCGCCAGCGTCACGCTGGGCGTTCGCGACTCTTGCTGCCGCGCCGGCGCGCGCGACTGCAGGTCAGCCTGTTTACCGAGGAACTGGCGGCCCTGCTCGATGCCGGCCTCGGCATGGTCGATGCGATACGCACGCTCGCGCTGAAGGAGCGCGACGAATCCGCGCGCCGGGCGATCGAGCGCGTCGCCACCGACCTGACCGAAGGACTGCCTCTTTCGCAGGCGCTGACGAACCAGCCGGCCACGTTTCCTGCATTGCTGATCGCGACTGTCGCCGCCAGCGAGCAGACCGGCGATCTGGTGTCGGCGCTGCGACGCTACGCCGCCCACCTGGAGACGCTGTACGAGCTGCGCAACAAGGTGATCGGAGCCGCGATCTATCCGGCACTGCTGCTGACGGTCGGCGGGCTGGTCGTACTCTTCCTGCTCGGCGTCGTCGTGCCGCGCTTCGCGCAGCTGCTCGAAGGTGCGCACCGGGATCTGCCGGCGGCGTCCAGTTTCCTGCTCGGTTGGGGCAAGGCGATCTCTGCGCATCCCTGGATTTTCGTCAGTGCGCTGGTCGCCGCCGGCGCCCTCCTTGTCTCGCAAGTGCTGCGCGCCATGCGCAATGGCTGGCAGATTCCAGGACTGCAGCGGCTGTGGATCGTCGGGCCGCTGGTGCGCATGTTCCGTCACGCGCAGTTCTTCCGCACGGCCGCCATGCTGGTGCAGGGAGGCATTCCGGCATTGCGCGCCTTCACGATGTGCCGCCCGCTGCTGACGCCCGAGGATCAGCGCGGGCTGGACAAGGCCGCAACGGAGATCTCGGAAGGCAAACGCATCGGCCCGGCGCTGGCTGCCGTGCAGATTGCCGACCCCGTGGCACTGCGCATGCTCGAGGTCGCGCAACGCACCGGTCGTCTGGCCGAGGTGCTGGCCCGCATCGCGCAGTTTCAGGAAGCGCAACTCGCGCGGGCGGTCACAGTCGCATCGCGCCTGATCGAGCCGGCGCTGATGATCTTCATCGGGCTCGTGATCGGCGGGATCGTCGTGCTGATGTACCTGCCGATCTTCGATCTCGCCTCGAGCCTGCAGTAAGGATGTCGCGATGAACGCGCCCGCCACTGTCGGCTCCGTGCTCAGCGAAGAAGTCGTGCGCTCGGCGCTGGTGCAGGCGCAGGGCCACCGTCCGGTCGAAGCACTGAACGCGCTGCTCGGCTTGCCGAAGGAAGACTTCGTCGCGCAGGCGGCGCGGTACTTCAGCCTCGAACCGCTGACGATGGCCGAGCTGCGCAGTTGCACGCCCGACTTCACGTTGATCAGCTACGTGGAAGCGACGCAGCGGCTGTGCGTGGCGGTGACCGACGCGGCACAGCGGCGGCTGCTCGTGCTGGCCGATCCGCTCGACGCGCGCACACGCGCCTGGGCCACACACCGGCTGCGTCGGCAAAGCGCGAAGTGACCTTGTCTGGGCGCTGGCCGACGGCGACGACCTGCGCGCGTTCCTGACGCTGGCAGAAAAGTCGATGCGTGCGATGGACGCCGTCGGCCTTGCGCTCCGTGACCGCCGCCGAGCACGACTCGCTGGCGTTGTCGGTATCGATCGCCGATATCAGCGCCTCCGACAGCCCGATCGTACGGCTGGTGGACTCGACCATCCACGATGCGCTGAAGTCCGAGGCGAGCGACATCCACCTGGAAACGCAGCGCAGCGGGCTGGTCATCAAGTACCGCATCGACGGCGTGCTCGAGGTCGTCAAGCGTGTCGATGGCCTCGAAGCCGCACATCAGGTGCTGTCGCGCGTGAAGGTGATCGCGGAACTCGACATCGCCGAGCGCCGTATCCCGCAGGACGGCCGCTTCAAGGTCGCTGTCGACGGCCGCGAGATCGATCTGCGCGTCTCGATCATGCCGAACCTGTTCGGCGAGGACGCTGTGCTGCGCATACTCGACCGCCAGCATCTGTCCGGGCAGACGCGCCAGATCAAGCTGGAAAACCTCGGCTTCGAGCCGGGCGTGCTCGACGTTCGTGCGCAACCTCTCGACGCTGCCCTACGGCCTGCTGCTGGTGACCGGGCCGACCGGCAGCGGCAAGACGACCACGCTGTACGCGGCGCTGTCGGAAATCAACACCGGCCTGGACAAGATCATCACGATCGAAGACCCGGTCGAGTACCAGGTCGCCGACGTGCTGCAGATCCCGGTCAACGAGAAGAAGGGGCTGACGTTCGCACGCGGACTGCGTTCGATCCTGCGGCACGATCCCGACAAGATCATGGTCGGCGAGATACGCGACCCGGAGACGGCGCAGATCGCGGTGCAGGCGGCGCTCACTGGACACCAGGTGTTCACGACCGTGCACGCCAACAATGTGTTCGACGTTATCGGCCGCTTCGTCAACATGGGCGTCGACACCTACAGCTTCGTCTCGGCGCTCAACGGCATCCTGGCGCAACGACTGGTACGTCTGACGTGCACACAGTGCGCCAAGCGCTACAACCCTTCGGCCGCCGAGCTGGCGCACTCGAAGATCACCGTGCCCAAAGGACGAAGTCGTCGTTCATGCGCGGGCTCGGCTGCGCGCATTGCCGCGGCACTGGCTACAAGGGCCGCAAGGCAATCGCCGAAACGCTCGAGCTGACCGACACGCTGCGCGACCTGCTCGCCGAGCGCGCCTCGCTTTCGCGAATCAAGGCGGCCGCGCACGAGGTCGGTTTCCAGTCGCTGCGCGAGGCCGCGGTCGCGGCGGCTGTGGCCGGCGTCACCACGCTTGAAGAGATCAACCGTGTTACGCCCGTTTCATAGTCGACTGCGAGCCAATCTCGGCGACGACGGCGCCAGCGTCTGGCTGCTGCGCTGGCAGACCAACGGTCGTCGGTCGGTCGTTCATTCCGGCGTGGTGAAAGTGGAGCCGGCCTCGCCCGACATTGAGTAAGGTCGTTGGCGCCCTGGACCAGGCTTTGCGTGAGGCCAGCGAAGCCGGCCACGACCTGAGCGGGCTGCGCTGCGACGTTGTCATCGCCGACGCCTGGATGCTGTACGACGTCATCGAAGCGGACCTCGACGACACCCAGCGCCGCGTCGTCGACGATCTGGTCAGCGCTGCGCTGGCCGACACGGCAGGCGTCAAGCCCGGCGATCTCGTCACGCGCTGGCAGCGGCAGGGCGCCGCCCGCAGCTTCGCCTGCGCACTGCCGGCCGGCGTGTTGCAGGCGCTGCAGACCCTGCTGCGGCAACACAAGGTGCGGCTGGGATCGGTCAACGGCGAGCTGGTTCGCGTATTCAACGCCAACCGGCACGGGCTCTCGCCCAAGCGTTCGGTGCTCGCGGTTGCGCGCCCTACCGGTACGCAACTCGGCCTGATCGTCGACGGCGGCTTTGCCGCGCTTCGCTTCGAGCCCGGAATCAGGGACGCGACGCCATTGCTCGAGCGCAGCCATGCCCTGATGCGCTGCGCGGGGTTCGGACCGGACCCGACAACGCAGTACTACGCGGACGAGACGCTGCCGACGACCCTGCGACACCGTGGCTGGGACGGACACCGCGGCAACCGTGGCTCCAGCGACTGACATCCAGAAGCGACCTTGCGCGGCTTGACCTCGACCTCTCGCCAACGCGTCCACGCGTGTCCCTTGCCAGCTGGCTGCTGCTGGCCGCCGGCGTACTGGCGGCAGCGCTTGACCACCCTGCAATTCCAGTCCGCCAATGCGGAACGCCAGTCGCGAGGCGCGCGAGTTGCGGTCGCTCGAAGCTTCGCTGAGCGAACCGGCGGGCGACAGGCACCACGCCTGCCACGGTTCAGGATGCACGCGGCGCGCGCGCAACCGCCGCCGCCCAGCGCGAACTGCAGGTGCCATGGGCAACGCTGTTCGGCGCGCTCGAATCGGTCGCCGCGCGCAACGTCGCTCTGCTGTCGATAGAGCCTTCGGCGCAGCGACAGGAAGTGCGCATCACGGCGGAAGCCAAGAACAGCGGCGCCATGCTCGATTTTCTCGATGCGCTGCGCGGACAGCTCGCTGCGCGAGGTCGTGCTGGTGTCACACCAGATTCAGGCGCAAGCGCCCGGTGCACCCCTCCGGTTCCAGGCGCGTGCGCAATGGGTGACGCCATGAATGCCCGACTGACCTGGGAGAGGCGCGTCCGACGCTGGACGCGCCAGCTGGTCGAGCGGTTCGGCGCTTTCGGACTGATCGGCATCGGTCTGCTGCTGCTTGCGCTCGGACTGGCGGTCGTCTGCGCCGCAACTGACGCGTGATGCGGAAGTGCTGCGCGAGCAGGCCGACCGTACGCGCGGACGTCTGGACGACGCGCGCCGGGAGCTTGCGCAGCGGCCGGGATCGGCACAGCGCACGGCACAGCTGCGCGAGTCGTTCCCGACGGTCGATCAGGCAACCGCCGATCTGCGCGTGATCTTCGACACCGCCCAGAACGAACCGCGTCGAACTCGTCAAGGGCGAGTACTCGCTGGCGCAAACCGAGGATGCGATCCGGCTGCGGCGCCTTGAGGTCACCTTTCCACTCAAGGAGCGCTACGTCACGGTCAAGAGTTTCGTCGCCGGGGTGCTGAACGCGGTACCGCATGCCAGTCTCGCCGAGCTGCGCCTCGAGCGCAGTGCCGCCAACGTCGACCAGATCGACGCGCGAGTTCACTTCACCTTGTTTTACCGCGAGCCATAGCATGCCAACGCAGCTCAAGCTCGCACACTTGATCGTGCTCGCCACCGCGGGGGGAACGGCGTTCTACGGATCGAGTCGGCTCGCTACATCGGATGCGGCCGATACGGTCGCGGAACCTGTTGTGCGATCAAAGCCTGCAGCAGTCGACTCCGCGCGGGCCGGGCCCGCGCCGCAGAATGCCGCGCCGGGTGAGTCCGTGACAACCGAATCAACTCAAGGCGATGGGGCGCCAGGCGAAACGGCGCAGGCCACTTCCGTTGCAGCTGAGCCGCTGCGCGTCGCGTCCGTGGACCCAGCCGCGCCTGACGCTGCAGCGGCGACGGTGACGGACGCACCGACAGGCGCTCGCTTCGAGGTGAACCGGACCGCCAATGCGTTTCCCAGCGTCAGCTGGACACCGCCCCCGCCGCCACCACCCCCGCCGCCGCCTCCTCCTCCCCCTCCTCCGCCGCCGAGCGCGCCAAGCCTGCCGTTCAAGTTCGTTGGGCTGATGGAGCAGAAGGCGGATCGACCGACTGCGTTCCTTGCCAAGGGCGATGCCCTGCACATCGTCAAGGTCGGTGACGTTGTCGACAGTGTGTATCGAGTCGAATCGCTTTCACCGACACAGATCGTCGTCACGTACCTGCCGCTGAACCAGCGGCAGTCACTCAGTGTCGACGGAGGGCAAAAATGACTCTGAAAATGCAGGCCCTGCGTCGCGGCCTGACGACTGCCGGTGTGCTGCTCGGCCTGGTTGGCTGTGCCGGCCAGCAGCTGAGTGCCGATGGGATGAAGCTGATCCAGGAGGGCCAGACCGAGAAGGGACTGGCGATGCTGGCCCGCGCGAGCGAAATGGAGCCGACGAATTCGCAGCTCCGCGTCGACTATCTGAAATATCAGCTGCTGACCGTCCGCGAGTGGTTGCGCCGCGGTGACGAAGCGCGCGCTGCCGGCCAGCCTGCGGTCGCGCGTGAAATGTACCTGGCGACGCTGCGCATCGATCCCAGCAACTACCGCGCCCGCCGCGGCCTGGAGGCGCTCGATACGGACGAACGCCACCGCGCGCTCGTCGTCGAGGCCAACAAGCTGCATGAATGGCGGCGACCTCGTCGGGGCGCGCGCCAAGCTGCGGCAGGTGCTGCTGGAGAACCCGTCACAGCCGGAGGCGCAGCGACTGCTGGCGCAGGTCAACGAACGCATGGAACGCGCCGAGGAAGCACCGACAGAAGAGCACGGCATCGGTGCTCAAGAAGCCGGTCACGCTGCAGTTCCGTGACGCGAACGTCCGCATGGTGTTCGAAGCGCTGTCGCGCACGACCGGACTCAACGTCATCTTCGACCGTGACGTGCGTGCCGACCTGAAGACGACGATCTTCGTGACGCAACGCTTCGGTCGGCGACACCGTCGACCTGATCCTGCTGCAGAACCAGCTCGAGAAGAAGGTGCTGAACGCCAACACGATGCTGATCTACCCAGCCACCGCCGCCAAGCAGAAGGAATTCCAGGACCTGAAGGTGCGCACGTTCCAGATCTCCAATGGCGACGCCAAGCACCTGCAGACGGTGCTGAAGACGGTGCTGAAGATCAAGGACATTGCGCTCGATGAACGTACCAATACGCTGGTGATCCGCGACACGGCCGACGCCGTTGCGGTTGCCGAGAAGGTCGTCGCTGCCCACGACTTCCCGGATGCCGAAGGTGATGCTCGAAGTCGAGGTGCTCGAGGTCGCGCGCGATCGCCTGCTCGAACCTCGGAATCAAGTGGCCGGACAACGTCGACCATTTCGACGCCGCCATCGGCCGAATACGATCGGTGCGATGGCAGGACCTCTCGACCAGGGAGCTGCTGATCACGCCGCTGACGGTCGGATTCAACTTCAAGCTGGAGGACACCGACGCCAATCTGCTTGCCAGCCCGCGCATCCGCACGCGCAACAAGGAGAAGGCGCGCATCATGATCGGCGACAAGGTGCCGGTGATCACCAATACCACGACGCCGACTGGCCACCGGAGCCTCGGTCGTCACCGGATCGGTGCAGTACCTCGATGTCGGCATCAAGCTCGAAGTCGAGCCCCAGATCTACGCGGAGGGCGACGTCGGCATCAAGCTGTTTCTGGATGTCAGCAACATCGTGAAGGAAATTCCGGGCCGCAGGGCATCGCTGGCCTACCAGATCGGTACGCGCAGCGCACAGACCAACCTGCGGCTGCGCGATGGCGAGACGCAGATTCTCGGCGGGCTGATCAGCGAACTGGACCGCAAGACCGCATCGAAGGTGCCCGGTCTTGGCCAGTTGCCGGTGCTCGGGCGGCTGTTCACGAACAACAATTCAAGCCACGTAAAGACCGAGATCATCCTTTCGATCACGCCGCGCATCGTCCGCAGCGTCGCTACCGCCGACGCCAGTCTGCGCGACATCTACTCGGGCACGGAATCGTCGATGCGTCAGGCGCCGTTGCGGCTGGATCCGGTCGGCGCGGCCGGCGGTGCACCGACCGTGGTCAGCGGCGTAGCTCCTGGGGGCTCACGCCCGGAAGCGCCGTCGATCGAGCGCACTCCGAGACCGACGACGGGCACCGGCGCGTCATCTGCCGCGGCGCCTACAGCAGAGCCGGCCACCGCAGGCGGCGCGCCCGCGGGCGCAGCGCCCCCAACTCCCGTCGGCGAAGCAGCTCCAGCGTCGGCTGAGCCGACTCCGTCGTCACCCGCGCCGAACACGGCGATCGAACCAACCTCTTCTTCTGGACCGCCCGCGAGTACATCGCCTTCAAGCGTATCGGCCACAAACGCGGTGGCTCCGCCCGCGTCGGCATCAATCGCGGCGGCCGCTTCCGCGTCGTCACCAGGCGCAACTGCTCCGACGACCTCGGCGCCGAATCCGACGGCCGCAGGCCCAGGTCCGGCAGAACTGACCATCAACGGGCCACCCAGCGTGCGTGTCGGCGAGGAATTCGACGTGACAATCGACGCTGCGATTTCAGCGCCGCTCAAAGGACTGCCACTGCTGATTCGCTTCGATCCGAAAGTGCTGACGTTCGTGGACGCAAGGCCAGACGACCTTGCGCGCAAGAGCGGCATCGAAGCCGCTACACCCAAACTGGAGCCGAGCACCGGGCGCCTTGGGGTCGATCTGCAGGCTGTCGGCCCTGCCCTGTCCGGCGAGGGCAAGCTCCTGAGGCTTCGCTTCGCGGCCAAAGCGGTGCGTCCGCAGACCGCGATTACTCTCGGACCGGCCAACCTGCCGGGCAATGTCGCAGCACGCAGCCCGGCACAGTCCACTTCACTGCGATTGCGAGTGGAGCCATGAAGTTCGTACGCGGCTTCACGCTGATCGAACTGCTCGTCACTCTGGTGCTCGTGAGCCTTGTGGCGTCCATCAGCGTGCCGCTGTACGAGGTTACGACAACCCGACTGCGCGAAGCCGAATTGCGTTCAGCGCTGCGTCAGATCCGTGCCGCGATCGACGCCTACAAGGCCGCGGCCGACTCCGGACTGATTGCCAAGGGTGTCACCGAGTCGGGATATCCGCCGTCGCTTGAAATCCTGGTGCAGGGAATCGATGTGCAGAACCTGGCGGGCGGCCGCCGCCTCGTGTTCCTGCGTCAGCTGCCGCGCGATCCGTTCAGCCTGGAACAGGCCGCGCCACCGGCCCAGCACTGGGCCAACCGAAGCTACGGCAGTCCGCCGGACGACCCCCGGCCGGGCGACGACGTGTTCGACGTCGCATCGCGCTCTGATCGCGTCGGCCTGAACGGCGTTCCCTACCGGGAGTGGTGAGCATGAGAAAGCTCCCAACGTCACACGGCTTCACACTGATCGAACTGATGGTCGTCATGGCGACAATCGCGCTGCTGCTGACGCTCGCCGTGCCGCGCTACTTCCATGCCATCGACAACGGCAAGATCAGCGTGCAGCGGCAGAACATGGCGACGATCCGCGATGCGATCGACAAGTTCTACGGCGACCAGGCACGTTATCCGGAAACGCTCGAAGAACTGGTGCAGGCGCGATACCTGCGCTCGGTGCCAGTCGATCCGCTCACCGACGCTCCTAACTGGATCGTCATCGCGCCGCAGGACCCGACGCTCGGCGCCGTCTTCGATGTGCGCAGTGCGAAACGCGCCAAAGAGGAGAGCGATCGTGCGTCGTAAAGCGGGTCCACGGCGACACTGCGCGGGCCTGGTGCTGCTCGGTGTCCTCCTGTTGCTCGTGCTGGTAGCGCTGGCAGCCCTCGTGGGCGGGGAGGTCTGGGCCACCGCCGTGCAGCGGGAAAAAGAGGAGCAGCTGATCTACGTCGGCGAGCAGTATCGGCGGGCGATTGAAAGCTACTGGCGTGCCACGCCGGGGCGGGTCAAGACCTTGCCAGGGTCTCTCGCCGTCTTGCTTGAAGATGATCGTTTTCCGATGCCGGTAAGGCACCTGAGGCGCCTGTATCGCGACCCTACTCGACGAACAGGCCGAGTGGGGCCTGGTGAAGATTGATAGTGGAATTGCCGGTGTGTACTCTACGTCGACCGCGAAACCACTCAAACGCCATGGCTTTCCGGCCCGATATGCGCAATTCGAAGACGCCAACGACTACAGACAATGGCGATTCGTGTTCCAGACACCGGGACGCTCCGGTCCACCGGCTCCGCGTTCCCTGGAAGTGCAGGTCGGCCGATGAAAAGCTCGCTCGACGTTGGAGAGCAACCCATGAAACACCGCGTTCTGATCGTGGAAGATCATCACCTGCTGCGCCAGGGCCTGCGCGCCATGGTTGCGGCATTGCCCGACTTCGACGTCATCGCCGAAGCGAAGGATGGCAAGGAGGCGGTCCGCCAGGCGGTGTCGCTGCAGCCGGATCTGATCCTGATGGATCTCTCGCTGCCACTGATGACCGGCATCGAGGCTACATCGCAGATCAAGGCGCGCCTGCCGCACATCCGCATCATCGCGCTGACGGCATTCAAGACGGAAGAATACGTGCACGAAGCGCTGCGGGCCGGCGTAGACGGGTACGTGATGAAAGACGTTTCCTATGAGGAGCTACTGGCCGCATTGCGCAGCGTGATGGCGGGAAAGAAGTTCCTCAGCCCGGATGTGTCCGGTCAACTGGTCACCACGTTTCTTCAGCGCGGTACGACACCTCGTTCGATCTCGCCCTGGGAGAAGCTCACGGTGCGTGAGCGCGGCATTCTGAAGTTGATTGCAGAAGGTCGTACCAACCGCAGGGCGGCTGAGCTCCTCAACGTCAGCCCGAAGACGATCGAAAAGCATCGCGGCAACCTGATGCGCAAGCTTGGTCTGTGCAACGTCGGTGAGCTGACGCTGGTGGCTCTCGAACGCGGCCTGATCGAGCGTCCGAGTACGGTAGTGCGCCTGTTCGGAAACGGCCGCGGGCACGATGGTGGCGACGACCATGGCAGGAACGGCACTACTGAAGCGCCTTCAGTTGAAGATGTGTGCAATGAAGACCTGCTGCGTGACGCAGGTTCGAAGCCGGTCGCAAGTCCTGACCGTTGACCTGGCCGCGCCAGCCTGCCCGCTAGGGCCGCGCACGCGCGGGCAGTGACCAGGATGCTCCGACTCGAGCTCCCTTGTTCGGCATCGACTCTAGTACGAAGCGTCCACCGGTCGTCTTCCATTCGCTCGCGAATGCTCCGCAGGCCGATCCCGCGTGTGGATTGCTCTCCATACCCGAGTAGCGCCGCATCGAAACCATCGCCGTCGTCCTGCACCGACAAGTGCAGCTCGTCTCCATCACGCCCGAGGATGACATGGACACACGCCGCATTCGAGTGCTGTGCGACGTTGGCCAGCAACTCCTCGACGGTGCGAAATATGACGAGCTTCAAGTGCTGCGGCACTTCCACTTCCGCGACCGCAATCTGACGCTCGACCCGAACCGTACGGTAAGTCTGCTCGAATGTACGGCAGAGCCATTCGACCGTAGGTAGCAGGCCGAGGTCATCCAGCAGACTGGGACGCAACTCGGTGGAGATGCGCCTTACATCGTCGAGCACCTCGCGCAGCCGGCCGATCGCGGCATTCAGCAAGTCGATCCCTTCTGCATGTGCGCCGTCCATGACGCGCCGCATCCCCTCTTCGATCATGAACTTCGACATCACGACCAGTGGCACGACTCCGCTATGGAGTTCCGCTGCGACACGCGATCGTTCCAGCTCCCGGTTGCGGAGCAGCCCGTTCGCGAGCCGCCGCAAGTCCGGCGCATCCGCCTTCATCGGTTCACCGACGAGATTGGGCGGCTGCTCCGACCACGCGAGCACGTAGCTCACCTCACCATCCTGCACGACGCGACTGGAGGCCATCTGAACGAGCGTCCGACGACCACTCTTGCCTCGCAGCAGCAGTTGGAACGATCGAGCATCGCCGAGGCGAACTCGTGCCGTTGCGCCATCGGCCATCTCGCGCCATTGCTCGGCGGCGAGATCGCCAAGCGTGAGCCCATGAAGCTCCTCGGCCCTGAACCCGAGCATCGTCGCCGCCTCAACCGTCACATCGACAATTTGTCCGTTGCGGTCAAGTCGAAGCGCGGCGATGGCTTCGTTCAGGGCCGTGCCACGGCTGCTCGTCATCTCCATTGGCTCGTCCCGGTCACGTGTCTTAAGTGGCTTGTATTTTTTGAATGGCAGTCTGAGATCAAGATGAAATTAGCTTCCCACTCGCGCACGGGCAATCACGTGTTCGGGCCGTTATGGGAACACCTATGTATGGGACCTTGATAGCAAAGGCAGAGCGCGCTGGCTACGGGGTATGTCCCCCAGCAGATACAGGGGCTTGTTGCCAAGATTGCGTGCAGCGCAATGGGCGCTCGCAAACTCACGTGATAGCGATCGGCGATATGGATGACTGCTTCACTATTCTGAAGGAGCCTGAATTGTTTTCTCCTCGGCGTCATGCTGTGTCGATGCTGTCTATCACTGCCCTCCAGTGACGAACGCCGACTTGTTCACCGTTTGCCGAATCGCTCTCAACGCCACAGGATGAGCGCACCGCATGTCACTCGATCATCGAGGACTCCTGGAAATTTCGCTTCGTTGCTTGGACCTGCAATAGAGTCTTACGGCAACACCTGATGCGCACGATTCGGATCCGCGGGCGCTTGTTCGACCTTGGCACATGGAGCGAGCCCGGCGTTTGTCCGCTGCCAACCTGGAGTGCGGAATACCAGCGGTCGAGTCGCTCGAGCTGAGTTCGTTGGAGCGCGACTCGGAGGGTCCTTGTTGTGGCTATGGAGCCACATCGCCGTTAAGGCAGATTAAGGTTCCGAGATCTGCGAAAGCGATCTACCAACGTCCAGGTCGTCAAATGAGTGCATGAGCAGTGAGAGGCAACTCGAGGCTAACTACGCGCTGCGCGCTGCATGTGCGCAATGACTTTCGGAACGTACTTCTGTGTCTCAGCGAATGGTGGAACACGATTGCCGTAGCGAACCACCGCGCTTTCGCCCGCGTTGTAGGCGGCGAGCGTGAGATTGATATCACCCTTGAATTGCTCCATCAGGGCCTTTAGGTAACGCGCGCCGCCGCGCACGTTCTCGTGCGCATCGAACGGATCTGAAACACCGAAGCGCTGGGCCGTGGCAGGCATCAGCTGCATGAGCCCCTGCGCGCCCTTTGGCGAAACCGCGCGCACGTCGTAAGCCGACTCGACGGCAATGACGGCATGCAGCAGATGCGGCGATACATCGACTTCTTCAGCCACTTGAAGAACGATCCTGCCGACATCGGAGCCGATCGAATCCACCAGCGCGTCGGCCGGCCGTTTCCACGATTTGTGTGCTGCCGGCGCGACGATCAGCACCGTCGGTGCGTCCCCCGAAGAAAAGTCTGAAAGCACGATGCTTCCGTTGCTGGATGCGCCAACATATATCTGCGCCGAGGCAGGGAGCGCGCCGGCGGCGAGGCACAGGAAAACTGCAGGTGAAACGATGCCCACGATCTGTCACCGACGAAAAGTGCGGGTGGCGGATGACCATTGTCGCCGCTGGCTATGGATACCACCCGCAGCACGCCCCCGCCATGGGGGAAGTTCCCCAATCGGCACGTGGCCGTAGCGGCGGCTTTCGATGCCTCGATGTCGGATCAGTGACAGCCGCGACTTTTGAGGCCGGTTGATCACGCAATCCAATGACTACAAGGTCAGTCCGCCGCCGAGCCTGATTTCAACTCGATCCTGGACGGTTTCCTACTTGCGCAACCAGCCTGGATCCAGGAGTAGAAGGACCTGTTCTGCTGATCGATGCAACACGCGTCAGTTCGCCGGCTCCAACCGCAGGATTGCGCCGTTCTTCTCATCCGTCAGCAGATACACATAGCCGTCGGGTCCGGTGCGCACGTCGCGCACTCGCGGCAATTCGCCCTTGAGCATGAACTCGTCCTCGACGAACCGCTCCCCGTTCAGTCGCACGCGAATCAGGGCATTGGCCTTCATCGTGGCCACGAGCAGGTCCCCGCGCCATTTGGGGAACCGATCGCCTTCGTAGAACGTGATGCCTGCGACCGCCGGCGACGGTGTCCAGTACCTGACCGGCTGCTCCATGCCGGCTTTCGCGGTGCCCTCGCCGATCTTGGTGCCGATGCCGTAGTTCACGCCGTAAGTGATGACCGGCCAGCCGTAGTTGACGCCAGCCCGGATCAGGTTCAGTTCGTCCCCTCCCTGGGGACCGTGCTCGCTCGCCCAGAGCGCACCGCTGACGGGATGGATTGCAGCGCCCTGAACATTGCGGTGTCCCAGCGTATAGATCTCGGGCTGAGCCTTGGGATCGTTCAGGAACGGATTGCCGGGTGCTGGCTTGCCGTCGTCGGTGAGACGCAGGATCTTGCCGCCATGATCGTCGAGTCGTTGCGCGCGCTGCATCTCGCCGCGCTCGCCCAGGGTCACGTACATCAGCCCGGCGCGGTCGAACACGATGCGCGAGCCGAAGTGGTGTCCGCCGCTGCTCTTGGGAGCCATGCGGAACAGGACCTCGACGGATTCCATGCGCCAGTTGCCCGGTCCGCCTGCCAGTTTGCCGCGCGCCACCTCGGTACCGTTGTTACCCGTCGCGTCCCGCTGCGCGTAGGACCAGTAGATCCACCCATTCGATGGGTACTGCGGATGCAGGGTCACGTCGAGCAGGCCGCCCTGGCTCTGCGCATCGACGCGCGGCAGTCCCGCGACGGGCGTGGGATACAGCTTCCCGTCGCGACTGACGACGCGCAGGCGGCCAGGACGCTCGGTGACCAGCATGCGTCCGTCCGGCAGGAACGCCAGGCCCCAGGGACGCTCCAGCCCGTCGGTCACCGTCACGACGCGTACCCGATACTCTCGCGTGGCGGTGGCACCGCGGGACGGACCGACCACGACAACCAGCAGAAGGACAGCAAAGAGCGTGCGCAGCATGTTCAAGTCAGGTTCCGAGTCAATTGGATGTGCTTGAAATCAATAATTGGCGTGTCCGGTGGGAGGGGCGCGCTGCCGCCTGAAAAGGCACAGGCACACGTAGCCTATAGTCAACCCTCACACAGCAAAGTTCCGTTTCCAGCCTCGTGTACCACGGCGAACGATTCAACAGCAGCACCCACCTCGTCGGCACCGCGCTCGCGATCACCGGATCGGTCATCCTGATCACGCGCGCGGCACTCGACGGTGACCCCTGGAAGATCGTCAGCTTCAGCCTGTTCGGCTCGATGCTGATCGTGCTTTACGCCATTTCGACGCTGTATCACTCGGTCAGGGCGACGCGTCCGAAGGCCGTGCTGCGGCGGCTCGATCACTGTGCGATCTATCTCCTGATTGCCGGAACCTACACGCCCTTCACGCTGGTGACACTGCGCGGTGCCCTGGGCTGGACCCTGTTCGGAACGATTTGGGCAATGGCAGCGTACGGCATCGTGCGTGCGTGGCGTTTCCGCGGCGAAGGTGACCCTTCCGTGTGGCCCTATCTGATCATGGGATGGCTCGGGATCTGCGCCGCGGTGCCGCTGGTCGCTCGGCTCGGCACCGGCGGAATGCTGTGGCTCGCGGCGGGCGGACTCCTGTACACCGCAGGGATCCTGTTTTTCATCAACGACACCCGCTGGCGCCATGCCCATGGGGTCTGGCATCTCTTCGTCCTCGGCGGCAGTGCGGCTCACTTCGTGGCCGTGCTGCGCTACGTCAGTTGACTGACCGCTCGTACCTTTTCGTACCGGGTAACCGCCCTGACCGCTTCGAGTCGGCGCTGCGTGCGGGCGCCGACGTGGTCCTCATCGATCTCGAGGATGCGGTTGCCCCTGCTGACAAGGCCACCGCGAGGCGTTCCGTCGGAGAATGGCTCACGGCCGGCGGTGCTGCGTACCTGCGCATTAACGGTGCTGACTCCGATGCGTTCCGGGACGACCTGCTGCTGCTCGGTCTGCCGGGCGTGCAGGGCGTGATGCTGGCCAAGGCCGAAGGGACCGAGCCGATCGCCGCGATCCGGCAATCCGCGCCCACCGCACCTGTGATTCCGTTGATCGAAAGCGCGCGCGGACTCTCGAACGTGAACCCGATCGCCACCGCACCCGGAGTTGTGCGGCTGGCGTTCGGCTCGGTCGATTTCCAGCTCGATCTCGGCATTGCAGGCGATCGGGACGAACTGCTGATGACACGCTCGCAACTGGTGCTGGCATCGCGACTCGCCGGACTGCTGCCCCCGGTCGATGGCGCCACGATGACGCTCGACGACACAGAAGCACTGGCCCGCGACGTGACCTATGCGCGCCGCCTGGGCTTCGGCGGCAAGCTCGCGGTCCACCCGCGCCAGGTCGCCGCGATCAACGACGGCTTCTCGCCTTCCCCGGCCGACGTGGAGTGGGCGCGTCGCGTTGTCGCGGCCGCCTCGGAAGCCGGCGACAACGCTTTACGACTGGACGGCAAGCTCGTCGATCGCCCGGTCATCGAGCGGGCGCGAGCCCTGCTACGCAAGGCTCAAAGCAGTCCGCGCTAATTGCCCGGGGACAAGGCGCTCGCCAGGACGCGGATGGCGTGCACGGCCTCGCGTGCAGCCTGCGTGCCGTCGGCGATCTGGTGCCGGCAGCTGGTGCCGTCGGCAACGATCAGCGTACCGGCATCTGCCTTGCGGATCTCTGGCAGCAACGACAGTTCGGCCATCTTCATCGAAACATCGTAGTGCGCAGCTTCGTAACCGAAGCTGCCGGCCATGCCGCAGCAACTCGATTCAATGACTTCGACCTGCAATTCCGGCACCAACCTCAACATGTCGACGACCGGGTTGAGGACATCGAAGGCTTTCTGGTGGCAGTGGCCGTGCAGCAGCGCCCTCTTCTGCGGCAGCGCCTGAAGCGGCAGCCGCAGACGGCCCTCCTTGTGTTCCCGCGCCAGGAACTCCTCGATCATCATCGCCTTCGACGACAGTGTTTGGGCGTCGCTACCCAGCCCCATCACGAGGAATTCATCGCGCAGTGACAGCAGGCACGAAGGCTCGAGGCCGACCACGGTCGCACCCGCGGCCACGTGCGGCGCAAGCGCATCGACCAGTCGACGAGCTTCACGTTTGGCGTCGTCGACGAGACCCGCAGCGAGATAGGTGCGTCCGCAGCACAACGGCCGCGCCGGTTCGTCATCGGTGCGCGAAGCGCGCGCCACCGCCACCCGATAGCCCGCGGCCTTCAGTACGCGCAGCGCAGCGTGCGCGTTCTCGGGCTCGTGGTAGTTGCTGAACGTATCGACCAGCAGTACGACCGTCGGCTGCTCCGTCGACAGCCTTCCGTGCAGCTGCACTTGTCAGGAAAGTGTCGCCGCGCCAGCGCGGCAGTGTCCGCTGCGCAGAGAGGCCCGCATACTTTTCCGAAAGCCGGGCTGCGCCGGGCAGCGTGTCGCGCAGGTTGGCGAGCCACGGGAATCGTGCCGCCCACGGCGCCCAACGCGGCAGGTGGGCGACGACCTTGTCCTTCAATGACAGCCCGTGCTTCTTCTGCCAGTGCCAGGCGAACTCGATCTTCATCTTCGCCATGTCCACGCCGGTCGGGCAGTCACGCCTGCAGCCCTTGCAGCTCACGCACAGGTCAAGTGCTGCGCGTACGTCTTCGCTGGCGAACTCGGGACCGAGCTGGCCGGACAGCGCGAGCCGCAGCGTGTTGGCGCGGCCGCGCGTGCCGTGCTCTTCGTCGCGCGTCACACGGAAGCTCGGGCACATCGTCCCTGCATCGAACTTGCGGCAATGACCGTTGTTGTTGCACATCTCGACGGCCTTGGCGAAGCCCTGTGCCGGATCGCCGCCGGTGCCGGGTGCCGTCAACGTGTCGGCGACAGGGTCCGGCGTTGACGTTCCAGGCCGACCAGTCGAGCGCGGTCGCGAGCTTCAGCGGCTGATAGCCCGGCGGATAGCGGAAGAGCCGTGCGTCGTCCATCTTCGTGCCGCGCACGATCTTGCCGGGGTTCATCAAGCCGTCGGGATCAAAGAGCCGCTTCACCTCCTCGAAGGCGCGTGTCAGCCTCGCGCCGAACTGCCACGCGACCCACTCGGTCCGAACCAGCCCGTCGCCGTGCTCACCCGAGTACGCGCCCTTGTACTCGCGCACCATCGCAGACGCTTCCTCGGCAATCGCACGCATCTTCGCTGCGCCACCGTTCGGTCCACCCTGCCGCATGTCGAGGATCGGCCGCACATGCAGCGTCCCGACCGAGGCGTGCGCGTACCAGGTGCCGCGCGTCCCGTGCTTCGCGAACACCTGCGTCAGGCGGTCGACGTAGTCGGCCAGGTGTTCGAGCGGCACGGCGCAGTCCTCGATGAAGGACACCGGTTTGCCGTCGCCCTTCATGCTCATCATGATGTTCAGTCCGGCCTTGCGCACCTCCCACAGCGCCTTCTGTGCGCTGGCGTCGGTCATGCGCACGACCTGCCCCGGCAGGCCGAGATCGCCCATCAGGGCGACCAGATCGTCCAGTCTGGCGACCGATGAACCCGCGCTCGTCGCCGCGTGAACTCCACCAGCAGGATCGCATCGGGATCGCCGACCAGCGCAGCGTCGATGATCGGGCGGAACGACGGGTTGCTGCGCGCCAGTCCGATCATCGTGCGATCGACCAGCTCCACCGCCGACGGGGCGAGCGTCACGATGTGCTTCGTCAGCTCCATCGCCCTGTACAGCGTCGGGAAGCTGACCACGCCCAGCGTGCGGTGCTGCGGCAGCGGTGCGAGCTTCAGGGTCAGCGTGCGCGTCCAGGCCAGCGTGCCCTCGGATCCGACCAGCAGGTGGGCGTAGTTGACGCTGCCGTCCGGCGTGTACGGGACGTTCGCTCTGCGGATGGAAGACGTCGAGGTTGTAGCCGCCGACACGCCGCATCACCTTCGGCACCCGGTTCGCGATCTCGTCGCGCTCGCGCTCGGCGATGGCGCGCAGCCCGGCCATCAGTTCGCGGATGCGAGCCGACGCGCCCTGCATCTCGCGCTCGGCTCCCAGCCACCCTTCCGTGCCATCGGCGAACAACGCCTCGGCCGCGACGACGTTGTGCACCATGTTGCCGTAGGCGATCGAGCGCGACCCGCAGGAATTGTTGCCGGCCATGCCGCCGAGCGTGGCCTGTGCCGACGTGCTCACGTCGACCGGGAACCAGACACCGTGAGGACGCAACCAGGCGTTGAGCGCGTCGAGCACGATGCCGGGCTCCACCGTGACCGTCATCGCGTCGCGATCGAAGCCGACCACACCATTCAGGTACTTGCTGTGGTCGATCACCAGCGCAGCGCCGACCGTCTGGCCGCACTGTGAACTGCCGCCACCGCGAGGCAGCACCGGCACGCCAAGCTCGCGGCAGATGTCCATCGCCGCCCGCACATCGTCATGCACTTTCGGGATCAGTACGCCGATGGGCTCGATCTGGTAGATCGACGCATCGGTCGAATAGCGTCCACGCGTTGCCCGGTCGAAGCGGACCTCGCCCTGCACGGCCGCCTGCAGGCGACGCGAAAGCTCGTTGTCGCCGGGCCGGTGAACAACCAGCGGTCGCACGAGCGGCGCATTCATGCGGGGTCCTTCGATTGCCCGGCGCGACGGCCGTCCAGCACCGCCTCGCCCTTCGCGCGCAGATGACCACGCAGGATCGTCCCCAGCTTCGCAGCGTCGCGCGTTTCGAGCGCATCGACCATGGCCGCGTGTTCGCGCGCTGCGGCGTCCCACTTCTGCTGGTCGAAGTTCGACCGGAACCGCAGGTTCTGGATGCGCAGGTTCAGTGTCGAGTACACCTGTGACAGCAAGCCGTTGCCTGCCGCCCGGTTGATGCGGTCGTGGATCGCGCGATTGATGCGGTAGTAGGCCGACAGGTCACGTCGCGCATGACAGGCGAGCATCTCGAACGTGAGAGCCTTGATCTCGGCGATCTCGTCCGGCGTGACACGCTGGCAAGCCAGTTCGCCCGAGAGCGCTTCGAGCGCCCCCATCACTTCGAAGCTCTCGCGGATGTCGTCGTCGGACAGGGTCACGACCTGAGCGCCGCGGTTCGGCTGCAGTTCGACCAGGTGTTCGGCCGCCAGCAAGCGGAACGCCTCGCGCAACGGTGTTCGTGAGGCGCCGAGCCGATCGCACAAGGCGCGCTCGTTCAGACGGGTCCCGGCCGGCAGTTCGCCCTCGATAATCATCTCGCGCAGGCGATCCGCCAGTGCGACGGCGAGCGTCGACGAACCGGCAGATGGGGTGGCGGACTCCTGCGGAAGTGAGTCCAGATCCTTCGGGGCATCCATGTTGGTATACCGAGAATCAGTCAAGGGGAAACACGCAGGCACAGCGTACCCCGACTTTCCGGTCCCGTTTCCACTCTTGGCCGGCTACTAGTACTTCATCGCAGGTCGACGAGCGCACTTGCGATTTGCTTCCGGGATTGGTTAGGATGCGTTTTGTATACCAAATTGCGCCCGCCTGCCAGCGCTCCACCGCCATGATTGAACTCGACAGCCACCCGTCCGGGCGCCACTTCCTGCAGATCCCGGGACCGACCAACGTGCCGGATCGCGTGCTGCGCGCGATCGATCAGCCGACCATCGATCACCGCGGGCCGGAGTTCGGCAGGCTGGGCAAGGCGGTGCTTGCGGGCATGAAGCGCGTGTTCAAGACGGAGCAGGACGTCATCATCTATCCGGCCAGCGGTACCGGCGCGTGGGAAGCGGCGCTGGTCAACACGTTGTCTCCGGGCGATCGCGTATTGATGGCCGAGACGGGCCAGTTCGCGACGCTGTGGAAGAAACTCGCCGAGCGGTTGCAGCTCGTGGTCGATTTCATGCCGGGTGACTGGCGCCAGGGAGCAGATCCCGCAGAGATCGAGAAGCGCCTGCGTGCCGACACCGGTCACGCAATCAAGGCGGTGTGCGTCGTGCACAACGAGACCTCCACGGGTGTGACGACGCCGATCGCTCCGATCCGCGCCGCGATCGACCGCGTGGCTCACCCCGCCCTCCTGCTGGTCGACACGATCTCTTCGCTCGGCTCGATCGACTACCGCCATGACGAATGGGGTGTCGACGTCACCGTGGGCGGCTCGCAGAAGGGCCTGATGCTGCCGCCGGGACTGTCGTTCAATGCCATCAGCCGCAAGGCCATGGACGCGTCGGCCGGCGCACGGCTGCCGCGCTCCTACTGGGACTGGAAGGAGATGCTCGCAGCAAACGTCAACGGCTACTTCCCGTACACGCCGGCGACGAACCTGCTCTACGGCCTGCACGAAGCGCTGGACATGCTGTTTGCCGAAGGTCTGCCACAGGTCTACGCGCGACACGACCGCTTCGCCGAAGCCACGCGCCGCGCCGTGCGTGCGTGGGGACTCGAGATCCTGTGCGTCAATCCTGCTGAGTACAGCTCCGCGCTGACTGCCGTGCTGATGCCCGAGGGCCACAACGCCGACGCATTCCGCAAGATCGTGCTCGAGCGCTTCGACATGTCGCTCGGCCAGGGACTGGGCAAGGTGTCGGGCAGGATCTTCCGCATCGGCCACCTCGGCTACTTCAACGACCTGATGCTGTGTGGCACGCTTGCCGGCGTCGAGATGGGACTGGCGCTCGCGGGCGTGCCGCATCGCAAGGGCGGTGTGGATGCCGCGATGGCGTATCTCGCCGAGGCGCCCGCCGCGCCGATGCAGCGTGCGGCATAGCTTCCCTCAATACCAGACAGGCCAGCCCGAGTGTCCGAACGGACCGGCCGATAAACATACGGACATCACCAAGGAGACCCATATGACGACCAAAACGTCCGCTGCACGTCGCCGCAGCCTGCTTTGCACTGCGCTGGCCGCTGTCTTCGCCGGTGGCATGGCGTCGGCCCTGCCCGCTTCGGCACAGACTGAAATCAAGTTCGGTCATGTCGGCGAACCGGGGTCGCTGTTCGCCGCGTCAGCGGACGAGTTTGCGATGCGCGCCAACGCCAAGCTCGGCAACAAGGCCAAGGTCGTCGTGTTCGGATCGAGCCAGCTCGGTGGCGACAAGGAACTGCTGCAGAAACTGAAGCTCGGCACTGTCGACATCGCGCTGCCGTCGACCGTGATGTCGTCGGAATCGGATCTCTTCGGCGTGTTCGAGATGCCTTACCTGGTCAAGGACCGCGCGCACATGGGTCGCATCGAGAAAGAATCTGTTCTGGAGCAAGCTCGCGCCCGAGGCCGAGAAGAAAGGCCTGAAGGTGATCGGCGTCTGGGAGAACGGCTACCGGCACATCACGAACTCCAAGCGCCCGATCAACACGCCGGCCGACCTGCAGGGGATCAAGCTGCGCGTGCCCGAGGGCAAGTGGCGCGTGAAGATGTTCCAGGCCTACGGCGCGAACCCGTCGCCGATGAAGTTCTCCGAAGTGTTCACCGCGCTGCAGACCGGCGTGATGGACGGGCAGGAGAATCCGTTCACGCAGATCTACAGCGCGAAGTTCCAGGAAGTGCAGAAGTACATCTCGCTGACCGGCCACGTCTACACGCCCGCCTACGTGACGGTCGGCACGAAGAAGTGGGACAGCCTGCCCGCTGACGTGAGAAAGATCCTCGAGGACACCGCGAAGGAGACGCAGGCCTTCGTATACGAGAAGGCCGCGAAGGACGACGAGGATCTGCTCGGCAAGATCAAGGCGGCCGGGGTCGCGGCCAACACGCCGAACAAGGACGCGTTCGTCGCTGCGTCCAAGCCCGTCTACGAGGAGTTCGCGAAGGAAGTCGCCGGCTCGAAGGAAATCATCGACCGCGCAATCGCGCTCGGCAAGTAGAAGATGACCTTACGGTCGTTCCGCCGGGGATACGAGCGCTTCCTCGAGTGGATCTGCATCGTGCTCATGGCTGCGCTCGCCGCCGAAGTGACGGCGGGCGTGGTCTTCCGCTATTCCGGCCATTCGCTTGTCTGGTATGACGAGGTCGCCACCATCCTCCTCGCCTGGGTGACGTTCTACGGCTCTGCCCTGGCGGTCCTCAAGCACGCCCACATGGGCGTGCCCGAGATCGTCAGGATGCTGCCGGCCGGCCAGCGGGTCGCCGCCGCGGTCGTGGCGCAGTTGTGCACGCTCGCCTTCTTCGTGCTGCTCGCCTGGGTCGGCTATTCGATCCTCGATATCCTCGCGGAGGACCGGCTCGTTTCGCTGCCGCAGGTGTCGGTGGCTTACGCGATGTCGGCGGTCCCGATCGGTGCCATCCTGTTCGTGGTGGGCCAGCTGCTGGTGTTTCCCGAGGTGCTGCGCGAGGCGCGCGGCGAAGTGATGCACGCAGAGGGGCCCGCATGATCGGCTTCCTCGTGTTCGTCTGCGTGGTCGTGCTGGTGCTGATCAACGTCCCGATCGCCGTGGCGCTTTGCATCGCGTCGGTCGTGGCGATGCTCGCGACGCAGGGTGCCGCGAGCCTGCCCAACGTGCCGATCGCGCTGTACCAGGGCGCGACCAGCTTTCCGCTGATCGCGATCCCGCTGTTCATCCTCGCCGCCGCGATCATGAACACCTCGGGGATCTCGCATCGGCTGATCGACTTCTGCCAGGCGCTCGTCGGCTGGGTGAGAGGTGCGCTCGCCCAGGTGAACGTGCTGAGCCACATGTTCTTCGCGGAGATCTCGGGCTCGGCGGTCGCGGGCGTGGCCGCCACGGCGTCGATCATCATGCCCGCCATGAAGAAGCGCGGCTACCCGGGTCCCTTCACGGCCGCGGTGACCTCCTCCACGGCCACGCTGGCGATCATCATCCCGCCGTCGATCCCGATGATCCTGTACGCGGTCATGGCGGGCACGTCGGTCGTGCAGATGTTCGTCGCGGGCATCGTGCCCGGCCTGCTCGCCTCGGGCGGCTTTATGGGCCTGTGCTACTGGTACGCAGTCAGGAACAACTGGCCGGTGGAGCAGATCTTCCAGTGGGGCCTGCTCTGGCGCGCCTTCAAGGAAGCTTTCTGGGCGCTGACGCTGCCGATCATCATCCTCGGCGGCATCTTCGGCGGCATCGTGACTGCCACCGAGGGCGCGGCCCTGGCCGTCGTCGCGGCGCTCCTGGTGGGCGGACTGGTCTATCGCGAGCTCAACTGGGCGCGGCTGCGCGAAGCGATCATCGACGGGACGGTACAGACCGGCACCGTGATGCTGCTGGTCGCCGCCTCGGCCCTGCTCGGCCTCTATCTCACCGAGGTGCAGCTTCCGCAGCGTATCGCGGCGGCGATGCTCTCCATCACGAACGAGAAGTGGGCCATTCTGGCGATCCTCAATGTCTTCTTCTTCATCATCGGAATGTTCCTGCACTCGGCGGCGGCCATCGTCCTGGTGGTGCCGATCGTGATGCCGGTGGTCACCGCGGCAGGGATCGATCCGATCCATTTCGGCGTGATCGTGACGCTCAACCTCGCCATCGGCCAGCAGACGCCGCCCGTCGCGAGCGTGCTGCTGCTCACCTGTTCGATCGCGAAGGAGAGCGTGTGGGACGTGACGCAAGGCGAACATCCCCTTCATCGGGGTGCTCGTGGCCGTGCTTATGCTCGTCACCTACGTACCCGTCGTCACGCTGGGTCTGGTCGACTTTTTCTACCGCTAGTCGATGGGCGACAACATCCTCGTCGAGCGCGACGGACCGATCGCGACCGTCGTACTCAACCGGCCCGAGAAGCTCAATGCGCTCACGCGCGCGATGTGGGGTGAACTCGGCGAAACCGTCGAACGCCTCGGAGCCGATACCAGCGTGCGCTGCATCTTGCTGCGCGGCGCCGGCGAGAAAGCCTTCTCTCCCGGCAACGACATCAGCGAATTTGCAACGCAGCGCTCGAACAAGGCGCAGGCGATCGAATACGGCAAGGTGATGCACCACACCGCCGAGCAGCTCGCGAATTGCCCTGCCCCGATCGTCGCGCAGATCCACGGCGTCTGCGTCGGCGGCGGACTGGAGATCGCGGCGCTGTCCGATTTGCGCATCTGTGGCGACGTCGAGCCGCTTCGGCGCACCGATCAAGAACCTCGGGCTGGTGATGGCTTATGCCGAGATGGCGCCGCTGGTGCGTCTGGTCGGTCGCGCGGTAGCGCTCGAGATCCTGCTCGAAGGACGGATCTTCGATGCGGCCGAAGCGAAGGAGAAGGGACTCGTGTCGCGCGTCGTCGCCGATGACCAGGTCGCCACGGAAGCGAAAGCGACCGCGCAGCGCATCGCCGACGGCGCGCCGCTGGTTGCGCGTTGGCACAAGAAGTTCGCTCGTCGACTTGCTGAAGGACGTCCGCTGACGGCGCAGGAACTCGACGAGTGCTTCGACTGCTTCGACACCGAGGACTTCCGCATCGGCTACTCGGCCTTCCTTGCGAAGCGCAGGCCCGAGTTCATCGGACGCTGACGCTCGCCTGATGCACACCGAAGACCCGACCCCCGACCGGCCGCCGCATTCCGGGCCGCTTGCCGGCATGCGCGTGCTCGAGCTTGCCCAGATCATGGCGGGCCCGACCGCCGGAATGATGCTCGCGGACATGGGCGCCGACGTCATCAAGGTCGAGAAGCTGCCGGGCGGCGACGACTCGCGCACGTATCGGGAGCCGCGCGTCAACGGCGTGTCGGCGCCGTTCATGATCCTGAATCGAAACAAGCGCGGCATCGCACTGAACCTCAAGCTGCCGGCCGGGCGCGACATCCTGCTGCGCATGGTCCGCGACGCCGATGTGCTCACTGAGAACTACCGACGCGGCACGCTCGAGAAACTGGGACTCGGCTACGACGTGCTGTCGAAAGTGAATCCCGGTCTGATCTACTGCGCGGTCTCAGGCTATGGCCGCGACGGCCCGTACGGCGACAAGGGGGGATTCGACCTGATCGCACAGGGGTATGCAGGACTGATGTCGATCACCGGCGAACCGGACGGCCCGCCCGCAAAGAACGGCAACTCGGTGGCCGACATCAACGCCGGCATTCTCGCCGTCGTCGGCATCCTGGCCGCCTACGCGCACAAGCAGAAGACCGGCCAGGGACAGGTGGTCGAGACCTCGCTGATGGAGGCGGCACTGCAGCAGACCTACTGGCATGCAGCGATCCAGTTCGCGACCGGCAGCCTGCCCCGGCCCGACGGGCTCTGCACACATCCTGACTGCGCCCTACCAGGCGTTTCACGCGAAGGACGGCTGGCTCAACATCGGCGGTGCAAACCAGGCCAACTGGGAACGCATCGCCGAGGTGCTCGGGCATCCGGAGTGGCGCGACGATCCGCGCTTCAGAACGAATTCCGATCGCATGGCCAATCTCGACGTGCTGGTCGAGAACATGAACGCAGTGCTCGGCACGCGCAACCGGTCCGAGTGGGTCGAGGCCTTCGATGCGGCCGGCGTACCGGTCGGTCCGGTGCACAGCATCGGCGAGGCGCTGGCCCATCCGCAGACTCTGGCGCGCGGCATGGTCGTCGACCTCGTGCATCCGCAGGCCGGACCGACCAAGGCGGTCGGTTGTCCCGTGCACTTTTCGGCAACGCCGACTGCGATCACGCGACCGGCACCGATGCTGGGCGAACACACGCGCACCTTGCTGCGCGACTACGGCTATTCCGACGTCGAGATCGACCGCTTCATCGCTGACGGCGTAGTCGAAGCGCTGCCATAGATACGACCAACAACGCTTCCTCAGCCGCGAAGTGAAGAAACGCCGCACTCGCCACAGCGCATAGCTCCATCGTGCGCGTACCGAGGGTGCGCTATCACTGCGGCTTGATGTTCTGGTTCATACGGAAGAAGTTGGTCGGGTCATACTTCTTCTTGAGATCGACCAGCCGCTTGTAGGTCGGCCCGTAAGCGAATGCGATGCGGTCCGCCTCCTCCTGGGTGAGGAAATTGATGTAGGCGCCGGCGCTGGCAAACGGCTGTGACTTGGCAAAGAACTCCCGTGCCCACGCAATGCATCGATCGTCTTCTGCGGCCGACTCCCAGCGTCCGTGCACGTTCATCACGTACTTGGCATCGCGGGACGAATAGGCCATCGCGTCGGGCGCCACGCGTGTCGTCGCGCCGCCGATCGTGCCGATGAAGATTTCGCACTGCGGTGAGGGCAGCTTGCCGGCGTACTGGATGATGGTTTCGATCGCGCCGTCGCTCAGCTGCGAAAAATTGTGCGACTTCCAGTAATTGCGTGCGCCCTTCGTCAAGAGCGGATCGAAGGCCTGCTGCCAGGCCGAATACGGCTGTACTCCAACGTGCTCGCCATGCGCCTTGCCGAACCGACGCAGCGGCTCGATCAACGCTTCCCCCTTGGCGGGATCGCCGGCATAGCACACCGCCAGCGCGACGATCTCCTTGCCGTGGACTTCCGCGGATAGGAAAGGCAGCGGCGGCGCCTTGCGCGTGACCATCCACACATTGAGTTCATCCGGCATCGTCTCGGTGAAGCGGGCGAACTGCGTAAGCACGGACTTTCGCCTCGCTGAACGGGAAGACGATGAGCCCGGACAGTACATTCGGCCCGACCGCATGAAGCCGGAATTCGAAGCTGGTGACGATGCCGAAGTTGCCGCCGCCACCACGCACTCCCCAGAACAGGTCTTCGTTCTCGCTGGTGCTGGCACGCACTTGACGGCCATCGGCGGTGACGACCTCCACGGCGAGCAGGTTGTCGACGGTCATGCCGTACTTTCGGCTCAACCAGCCGAAACCGCCGCCGAGCGTCAGGCCGGCCACGCCCGTGGTCGAGTTAATGCCCAACGGCGTGGCCAGGCCGTGAGCCTGCACGGCGGCATCGAAGTCCGCAAGCGTGCAGCCGGGTTCAACACTCGCCTGAAGGGCGCTGGGATCCACCTTGACGCGCTTCATCGGTGACAGATCAATCATGAGACCGCCATCGCAGACCGCGTTGCCCGCGATGTTGTGCCCGCCTCCCCGGATAGAAACGATCAGACCCTGCTTCCGCGCGAATTTGACCGCCTGCACCACATCTTCAGGCGAACTGCAGCGGGCGATCAAAGCGGGCCGGCGATCAACCATGGCATTCCAGATCTGGCGCACCTCGTCGTAGCCGGCACTGCCTGGCACGAGCACGTCGCCGCGGAAATGTGCCTTGAACTCGCCGATGTTTGATTCTCGAAGCTCGTTCATTCTCGCCTCCTCAGAGTGAGCCATTGGCAATCGCCCGAATGCTGAATCGGGCACAGATCCAGTCCGCTTAACGTGCAACTCCCGGAACAGCAGGAGCTCAACGGTGGCCAGCAGGGTACCGCACAAGCATCCTCTCGGCGCTACGTTCCGCTCATTGCGCGCGAAGCAACCGACCAGCGATTGGATTGCGGGTCATGGGTAAGGTTCAACGCAGACGATCAGCGTCCAACACGCGATGGTCGAGCGTTCCTGATCGGCCAACCTACATTGGGGGAACTGGCGGCGCGAATGCCGCCATCCCCAGTTCCTGGATTACGCCGACGCCGTCGAGAAACGGACACCGGCCGCTATCGAGCAAAATGGTCCGCGGACCACCCTGGCCGGTTCCGACCGGTGTCGAAAGTTGCAGAGCTTCCTCCGCATCAGGTCACTATCAACCCGATGCTCGCCCCAACCGCATATGTGACGAATGTCACGAGGGTCTTGACCTGCGCCGGCACGATCCGCCGCGTGTCGTCGGGCGAAGCGAGCAACGTGCCTGCGGCGCCTATGGCCGGCACCGTAGCGACGAGGCCGCCCAGCGCGCCGGTCGGCACGCCGAAGGCCAGCGACACCAGGAGCAATGCAAACGCCGCGACGAGGAGTCCCGCAAACACTCGAGCGGCGGCGACGCGGCCGAGCCGTACAACCATCGTTCGCTTGCCGGCGCTCGCGTCCGCGCGAAAGTCCGGGAACTCGTTTATCCACAGGAACGAGGCGATCAGGACTCCCAGCGGCAGCCCGAGCCACACCACCCACGTGGGCAACGTGCTCGTCATCACGAGGTAGGTACCGACACAGATCAGCGGGCCGTAAGCGATGAACACGGCTCCTTCCCCCCATCCGCGATACGAGAGCTTGAACGGGGGTGCGTGATAGAAGAACGCCAGCGCCACGCCCGCGAGTCCGAGCCACAGCACCAAGGGTTCGCGCATCACCACGATGATCAACCCTGCGCCAATGCAAAGGGCATAACCGGCGATCGCTATGGCCCAGGTCTCCCGTACGGTAAGCAGACCGTCCACCAGCACCCGCTTGCCACCAGAGAACGGACTGCGGTCCGAATCGGCGACGGCCTGATCGGCACCCGACGCGAAGTCATAGATCTCACCCGACGCGTTCTTGGCCCACTCCAGAGCAAAGATGCCGAGCACCACGAGGATCAGCCAGCCCCACGCATACGAACCGCTGTGAACGGCCGCGGCCGCGCCGAGCAGGATCGACGACATCGACGCCAGCGTGATCTTGGGGTCCGCCAGGTGCCAGAACCCAGTGCCCAGGTTGTGCGAATGCGCGACCGCAGACATGACACCCTGCCCCTTCAATTTGCCTTCAGCATGCTCCGCTGCACGTCCAGCGCTTGTCCCTGCGTCAATTGACTTGCGGAAGAACCCCGGGCTGCCTTCAGGACTCGACGAGCGCCTGTCGCCCTACGAGGCGGCAACGTACGCGGCTGACGTCACTGCACGCTTCGACTCTGCTCTACGGCCCAGCGTCGCTCGGCTTCCCTACGTATCGCTGGCAGCATGAGCAGGCGTATGGAGATGATTCCAAAGCGCGCCCACCGCCAGTAGCGACGGAAGAGTGTCCGCGCCGGTTCATCGGTGGCGACCGCCCGCGTTTCTTGGGCGAACCGGGTCAATGCCGGACCCAGCGCGCAGGCTTCCAGTGTCCACGCGATCTTGACCTGGCCCGGCGTCGCATACGCCAGGAATTCGGCCGGAGCCACCGGAGAGAACATGACGTTTGCGCGCCAGGGTTGGCAAGCGGCGCCACAGATGACGAAGGTTCCCGGCTGCTCTGCCAGCAGTTCCCAACCCAGGGCCCTTGTTTCTTCAAGGATGCCCTGGGGCTTGCGAGGCACTGGGCCTTTGACGCGCATGACTCGCTCCCGCAGCCAGAAGATCGCCTTCACCACGGGAATGGATTGCATGTCGAAGTTGGACGCCACCTCCATGACGAGGCTTGCCGGGGCGCGGATGGACGTCTCGAAGCGCTCCCGAACCTCGGGTTGCGGGATGAAACGATCGAGCAGTGCAGACGACACCGTCAATGCGCGTCAAGTCCGCATGGCGGGTGCCGTTGCAGGACGTGATCTGCATCGGGAGCCGCGGATGTTCCTGCTCAACGGAACCGACACTACCTCACTTGGCGCACTGGAGGGCATATGTCTTCGCCTGCCCGGTGAAATGCTCGCTGACGACGCAGGTCGCCGGTCCACACTGGCAGTGGACAAGATTCGTCCCGATCGACGCCACCGACGTCACGGGCGCACAGGTGCAGGCAGGAGGAGGCTGCTGGGCGACGGCCTTTCCGCCGCTGCCCGTGAGCAGCACCAGCGTTCCCAGCACGGCGAGGGCAATCGCACCTGCAAGTGTTGCTGCGATCCGTGAAGTTTTCATGTGCTGTTCCTTTCCCGTCGAAGAAGCACGTCAGTTGGGCAATTTGCCCCCGCAAACACCATCATCGCGGCCGCCCGCGGAGGCGAATGTGCCGCGAAGGTCTTCAGCGTCCTGGATCCTGCACTGCTATCCGATTGCTGACGTTGGTTCCGATGACCGGCGAACGCGTCCCATAGGCGCACAGGTCGCCCAGCAGTCGATGCATGGTGCCGACCGCCCCTTCAAGCGCGGTCAGGCCGGCGGCGTGCATGCGCAACTCGCGCAGGTCGCGCACGAGTTCGAGCACGTCGCCAGGATTGAATCGGACCATCCCATCCTTGTCTGCTTTGGCGCTACAAGCTGCTTCCAACTCGTCCAGCTTTTCGTCGGTCATGGTTGACTCCGATAGACACTCTGGAAGTACATGGGGCACCGACTCATGAAACCTGCATGGACGGTGGCGCGGTGGCGTCGTACCCGATCGATTCTGATCCCCGGGGTGAAGGACTGCAATTGACGGCAAAAGGCCTGCGCCTTGGAGCAACGCAACGGCCCGCATGGGCCGACATCGGACGAGTTTCCAGGACAGCCCTGTCGTCAACGGCGCGAGCGCTGGCCGTTGGGGAAAGGCAGGACTCCGGTGTGCATCGTTGGGACAAGGGTCGTGTCGAGTGCGCTCGGCACTGGAAGCTCTAACGGTGTGAGCACTGTCGGAGCGCTTTACATGCCACGCGCGGCACGATCCAACGGTCGACGCAAATATTTGTTTCTCTTGCGGTTAGGTCCTGGGCTCGAATCTTGCTATGCCGCTTCACGAGACTTCCGACCACAATTTACAAGGGAAGTCGCTCATCGGTGGGGACCGTCGGAGAGCGTTATGAGTGCAAGCAGCGGAGAGAAGCGCCGGCGGAGGCGCGAACGCCGGTTCATTGAGTTACAGGACGCGATTTCGTCGCGTTCCACGATGGTGGCCGTCCTGGCGACCTTCGGATTCGTACTGTTGCAGGTAGCCCGCACGCTGCTCAGCGTTTAGTCGCAGGTTGCCTGGCGGTTTCAACTTTTCGCGGCTTCCGCCGGGTCCGGACCTGCAACAGTAAATCGGTCCTGCACGGCAGCTAGTTGATCGTCCGACGTCGCAACGAGCCATCGACGTGCGCGCTCCACAATGTGGCGGTTGTGATCCTTGAACGGACCCATGACGCTCGCGGCCTTCCAGAGCACCGGGCCGGCCCGGGATTTCTTTCCGGACGGCGTACCGACCAGCAGGCAATACGGTCCAAGGGGCAGTGTCACGAACGGCTGCACCGGCTGCCCGCGCACGCGCCAGTCGATGAATGGCGCTTCGCTGATGAGCAGCGGCGTGGGCAGCCCATGGAAGACGGTGAAGTCGTAGAGCGCCAGCTGGGTTCGCAGACCCTGGTACTGGTCGCGGATGTCCGCCACCACCGCAACACGGATCTCGTCCTCGAACATCGGCTCGAGCGCATAGTGCGCCAGCGCGCGTTGCGCATCGTCCTGGTAGGCGCAGACGAGGCCGAGGTTCACGCAGTCTTGCGCCGCCCGCTGCACGTCCGCCACGGAACCCGCTTCTTCCGACTTGCCCAGCTGTGCGGCCCTCAGGAACCGGGCGAGCGCTCCTTCATGAATCGCAGGACCGGATTCGCCGGGCGAGCCGTGGTCGTCGCCCCCGAGCGGGACGTAGTAGATGCTTTCGTTGGCGAAACGCGCCTTCTTGCCATCGTCGAACTTGATCTCGCCATCGGTGCAGTCGAGATAACGCGTTCCGACGCGACCATGCTCCCATACCCAGTTCTTGAGAATCGGGCGCAAAGGGTGCAGCACTTCCGATTCGGACATCAATTCCTCAAGTGCCTCAACGGTCCGGCGACGACGTTCGGCTCAACTGCAGATCAGGGGAATCTCGCCTGCGTGCGTGACCCCACTTCCGCACGATCGCGTACTAGAACCTGAAGCTGACCCCGACCGCAACACCGTTGAAGGTCAGCGACTGCACAGGCTCCCCGGAATCGAAGTCGTAGTCGAGATAACGCCAAACGGCAACGACGTCGCCCCATCCGAACGAGTAGCCGAGGCCCGTCATCGCCTGCCACGTGAGCTTCGAGTTGCCGGTGCCGATGTCGGCGTAATAGGGCACGAACCAGTTAAGTGCGCTGCCGAAGTGGGCACGACCGCGGACACCAATGATCGCGTCCCAGTTGGTCGAGCTCACTTCACTCCGACCGGTGCGGGCGATCCCGGCCGGCCCGGTTCCCATAAAGGTCCAGTCCAGCGTGTTGTCCATGTCCAGCATGCGTGCGCCGAAGACCAGGCCCGTGCTGTAAGACGGCGTATCGATGAACGAATACGTGCCGGCCAGCGTCAGGATGTTGGTCTTGACGTCGAGGCTCAGATTGGCGGTCAGGCCCACCGGTAGTTGCTGGCCGTGGATCGCGAACTCTCGTGTTCCGGACTTTTCGGATCCGAGGTCTGCATACACCCAGTCCACCAACCCGCCCCACCTGCCGGACTGAACCTCCAGCGTGCCCATGAAAGCCATCTTGAGGCTATCGAGGATGTCCTTGGCGTTGACGTTGATGGACGGCCCGCCTGCGCCGCTCGGAAACTCGGTCGTTCCGCTGAGTCCGGGGAAGTAGCCATAGATCGTCGCGCGGAACCGCGTCTCGTCCGGCCGCGACTGAGCTTCGGCATTGACCGTAGTTCCTGCCGCCAGCGCAAACAGCAGTGCTGTGGCAACCGCGCGACCTCGATGTGAACGCTTTTTCATTGCCTGTCTCCTGTTTGGACGGCTCCCGGGCCGGTGCCTGGTTACCCTGCCGAGTGATTCATTCTGACGGCGCTCAATGTACGTGCCAAGCTTAGGCCTAGCATCGGCAACTCGGTCGACACACGTCGTCTCCCTTGAGCAACACCCCTACGGCTGCGCAGTGAAGCACACGAGCATATGCGCCAGGTCCATCGCGCAGCGATCGTTACCGCCGCAGCCAAAACGGCGCTTGCCCCTTGGAAGCACATGGGGAGCCCGTTGCTCCAGCCGGACGACCGGCGCACTGAACTAAACCCGGAGGACATATGCCAGCGAAACTCGATGTTGCCAAGCTCACACTGATGGACACTCTCGATCTTGCCAGCCTGATCGAGGTCGAGGCCTTCGAGCGGTACACCTTGTTCGCCAGACAGCTCGGTCTCGGGTATTCCGGCGGGGCCGGCTCGGTGTTCCAATCGATGGCCGACAACGAGAGGAAACACGGTGATCAGCTCGCGGAACGCCGGAGCAAGCTGTTCGGCAATGAGCCAGCACGAGTGACGCTCGATGACATCTTCGACGTGGAAGCCCCCGATGTCGGCTCGACCCGCTATGACATGTCGGAGTTCAAGGCTTACCAGGTCGCGCTGCACTCGGAAAAGAAGGCTTTCGCGTTCTACGACCGAGCCCTGCGCAGCGTGAAAGAGCCGGACGTCAAGGCGCTGTTCGAGGAGTTGCGGGACGAAGAGGCCGAACACGTTCGCATGATCGAAGAGATCATCGCGAAGCTGCCGCCGTCAGCCAAGGTCGACGTTGAAGACGAGGACGACACGTCCATGCGGATGGGCTACTAGAGTCACAGACGAACGTCCGCCGCGCCGGTCCTGCGTGCATGCGCACCGTGATATGGCGGTTGCCGTCTGTCAGCGCAGCTCCGATCGAGGCTTATCGACCTGCCCGGGCGCCACGGCCCGGACTCGTGACGCCCAACGATGTCAGCCAAAGGGCTCATCTCGTTCCGAGCCGTGAGGCCAGCTCGGTTTCAATCTCCCTCGCGAGACCCATCAACAGCAGCTCCTCGTACTGTCTTGAAATGCCTCTGGCGATCTGACGATCCGCTTCCGCCCTGCCCGCCCGGTCCCCCGGGTCGATCTGCTCGGGCGATTCCTCGTGTATCACTCCGACCCGTGCGCGAAAGTCGATGGTGCGACGGTCGGCAAGCCTGCTAGGCAACGGAGTCCCATCCAGTAACAAGGGCAGGACATCCTTGCCTTGGTCGAGTGCAAGCGCGAATTCCTTCCGCACTTCATACGAGGTGTTCGAGTGGTGGCACCAGAACATCAGTACCACGTTCGCTTCAGATATGGCCCTTTCCAGCTCTTCGCGCCATTTGGGGCTCGCGCGCATTGAATCTGCATCGCAGTAGGCGATTGCGCCATTGCTCGCGCTCAAGAGCGACACGATTGCCGACACCAACTCGTTGTCCGCAGGGCTGTACGAAACAAAGATATTCATGGCGCGCGGGTTGTTGTCCGATACCGGGTGGTGCTCGATTGAAATCTGCAGTGGGTCGATCGGGAGTGGCGCCGCCGTCGTCAGTTGCGCACAAAGTACACGTCAAACCTTTGCTTCGCGACAGCCTGGTAGAAAGTGCCCTTGAGTCGATCTGTCGATGGTTCGTAGACAAGGTCGTAGGTCGAGCCCGCGTAGCCACCAGCCTGCAGCTCGAACATCACCCGAAATGTCGCCTTTTCCTGCGTAACCTGCGCTTTGGCGAACGGAAGGCGTGCCGGATTGAAGTACGTCGCATCGAGCTTTCCGTCCGCACTGACTCCCTGGATGACAATCCGGTAGCCACCGTCGGGACGAAGCCACGTGCCCTTCAGGATCTCGGTGCTGACCTTGGCAGGCGCTGCGGGGACTGCGCCTTCTGGGCGCGACGGCGGCGCCTGCGAATACGCTGAACCGACCATGGCCAGCGTCAGTGCAATCGCGATCGCTCGTTGGAACAGGTGTGTTGTCATCTCATGAATCGTCTGCAGTCGCGATGAAACCGTTCAGGCCGGTCGCGGTGTAGTGCTGCGTTGTCATGCATTGTGTCGTTAGTGTTCTCGCGATGACGGCTGCCTTCGGTTCATTCTGAGCGATGACGCGAGCGGCGGCAACCGGGCCGCCTCTGTCGGTGCCAACATGTGCCGCACCGATCGGTATCCGAAGGTGAACTGCGCAGCTCAGCGCCGCGTTTCACGTCGTTTCGCGGACGGCGCGCGCCCGCGCGCAGCGGGCAGTGTCGCACTCGGCGCGGAACGCCAGGGTGCCGACGAAAACTTTTCCGCAAGAAACTGAATTACCGCGTCCACCTTGGGAGGCCGGCGCCGACCGGCCGAGTACACCGCATGCACGGGCAGCGGTTCAGGCTGGTGTGAATCAACGAGGACGGGTACCAGTTTCCCGTTCCGTATCGCCGGACCGACGATGAGGTCCGAAAGCCGGATGACGCCAAGTCCCTGGAGCGCAAGCTCGTAAAGCGTCTCGGCGTTATTCACCGTGATGCTGCCCTTCACCGGCACCATCCGCACCCCGTTCGGTCCACGGAAGGGCCATTCGCTCTGGCCAGCGATGTCGGGAAGTGTCAGGCAGTTGTGCCGGGCCAGGTCCTCAGGCTTGCGCGGCACGCCGTGCTTCGCCAGGTAGGCCGGAGCTGCCGTGATGACCCGTTCGAGTTCGCCGATGCGGCGTGCGGCAAGGTTGACGTCCCCCAGCGGGCCGACACGTATCGCCAGATCGATGCCGGCCTCGACGAGGTCGATCGCGTACTCGCTGATGACGAGGTCGAGCGTGATTTCCGGATAGCGCGCGACGAACTCGGGCAGCGCCGGTACCAACGCGTAGGTCGCAAAGGCTGTGCCGACACTGATGCGAACGCGACCGCGCGGCTGCCGGGCGAAGCGCATGACGTCCGACTCCAGGTCCGCGATCTCGCCGACGATGCGCTGAACGCGTTCGAAGTAGATTTCACCCTCTGCCGTGAGCGCCAGTCGTCGCGTCGAGCGCTGGAGCAGGCGCACGCCGAGCTTGCGCTCCAGTCGCGTGACCAGCTTCGACACTGCGGAGGGCGTGACACCGAGGTCGTGCGCTGCCGGCGTGAACCCATGGCATTCGACTGCACGAACAAAAGCGAGCATGGCCAGGCTGGATTCCGTACGGACCTCCTCTAGCGATCATTTGTGCCGTTATGGCATAAATGCAATGCCTGATGAATGGATTGTATGCCGATCTAAGTAGAGTTAGCGTTCGTCTGCAGTCACACGAAAGCCGCATCAAGGAGGACGCCATGACACGCTTTGAATCCTCGACCCTTCCCGACAGTTTTTCCCTCGAAGTTGCCGCTCGCCGGCACCGCAGTGAAGCCTACGGCAAGGCATTTGATGCAGCGGTGAACTGGCTGGAAAGTCATCTGCACAACCTCGGCAGCGGCCTTGGCGGCTTGACGACACCGGTCGGAGTGCACATGCAGCGGCCTGCTTCGCACTGAAGATCAGCCAAATCTCACTGCAGGCTCAGCGACGCGGCCGGTCCTGAGCGATGCCGGCTGCGCGCCAGACGATCTGCGGCGCCACCACGGCGCAAGAGACGCCACATCACTGGCGTTACGATATCCCCGCACATCGGGCCTGCCTGACGGCGGGCTCGATGTGCTCTCCCCGATCGACCGGCATCCGATGGCAGCGCGATGAACGAACGTATCCGAGGCGTGCTTGCGCCCGTGGTGACTCCCTTTGCAGCCGACCTCAGCCCGGACGCAGGGCGCTTGAAGCGGCACTGTCACTGGTTGCTGGCGCAGGGCGTCGGCTTGGCGGTGTTCGGCACCAACTCGGAGGCGAACTCCCTCGCCGTCGACGAGCGCATCAGCCTGCTCGATCAACTGATCGACGGCGGCATTCCGCCGCATCGCATGATGCCCGGCACCGGCTGCTGCGCGATCAGTGATTCGATTCGGCTGACTGCGCACGCGGTTCGACGCGGCGTCGCCGGCTGCCTGATGCTGCCACCGTTCTACTACAAGGGCGTCACCGACGAGGGCCTGTATCGCAACTTTGCCGCCATTATCGACGGCGTCAGCGATGCGCGGCTGCGCATCTACCTGTATCACATACCACCCGTGGCACAGGTCGGCATCAGCCTCAGCCTGATCGAGCGTCTACTCAGGGACTTTCCCGGCGTGATTGCCGGAATCAAGGACTCGTCGGGCGACTGGAACAACACGCGGGCCGTCCTCGAGCAATTCGCCGCCTCGGGGTTCGATGTTTTCGCGGGCAGCGAGTCGTTCCTTCTGGCGAACCTGCGCCACGGCGGTGTCGGGTGCATCAGCGCCACCGCGAATGTGAATCCCGCGCCGATCGACAGGCTATATCACGGGTGGCGATCCGCCGGCGCCGATGCATTGCAGGACGATCTTGACGCCATCCGCGCCATTTTCCAGAAACGCCCGATGATCGCGGCGCTCAAGGCGTCCATCGCACACTGGGGCAAGGACGTCGGATGGGCTCGCGTCCGACCGCCCCTGGTCGAGCTCAGTCCGACGCAGACGAGCGAATTGATCGCGGATCTCGACGCCTGTGCATTCGAGATGCCCGGAATTGCACAACCCTGAGCCGCATCGCCCTACCGGCATCACGGGCGCGACTCGTCATTCCCAGGATTCACAGGCCGCGCACTGCGAGTGAATCGATGAACCTTTGCCGCTGCGACCCGCTCCAATGCAGCAGGGGCGCTTCAAGGGCCATTCGCTTGAACGATGTACTGTCCCTTGGAAATCCATCTGTACCCGACTGACGGAGGAGCGCGATGAACAGGCTGACGATGATCATCGTCGCAGTGGTATTCGCTGCGGCAGGTTCCGCGCTTTACCTATGGAACTCGCGGCAGGCACCGGCACCGATTCAACCGGCAGCGCCGGTCGCGGCAGTCGGCGACCGGCAGAACCGTCCCCGACTGTCGAGCCGTCCATCAAGCATCCGATCGACGCGCAGGCCCTGGAGACTCCGGGGTCAACGCCCTTGCCTGCGCTCGCCCAGGCCGACGCCCAGGTGCGGGCCGCACTGGTCGAACTGCTCGGGCGCGAGTCGGTCCAGTCTTTTCTGCAGATCGACGACTTTGTGCGCCACGTGGCGGCAACCATCGACAATCTCGGGCGATCGCACGCGGCGCCGCGCCTGTGGCCGGTTAACCCCATGCTCGGACGTTTCACGGTCGCGCAGATTGGCGACGGTACGTTTGCGGCACCTGGCAATGTCGAACGTTATGCGGCCTTCGTCGCCTTCATCGAAGGTGTCGATACCCGGCGCGCGCTGTCGCTTTACAAGCGCGGGTACCCGCTGTTTCAGCAGGCTTACGAGGAACTCGGCTATCCAGGACGCTACTTCAATGACCGCCTGGTCGAAGTGATCGACCTCCTGATTGCCACGCCGGTTCCGACTGCGCCGATGGAACTCAAGCTCACCGAAGTCAAGGGCCCGATCCCGTCGACCAGCCCCTGGGTGCGCTATGAGTTCGTCGACCCGGCACTCGAGGCGCTGCCGTCCGGCCAGAAGATGATGCTGCGTGTCGGTCCGGCCCATCAGCAGCGACTGAGAGCCAAGCTGATCGAGGTGCGCAGTCAGCTCGCCAAGCCCGCCGCGTCGCGCTGAACGCTTCGACACGTCCCACTCGCAGGTTCAGTCGGTACGCACACCCGGTAGATCCGCCGGCAGGCGGCCGCCGTCACTGTGCTGGCCGGTATCGGAAAGAGCACTGGCTAACGAACTGCAGCAACCTGCGAGGTAGCCGTTGCGACCGAACCGTCGTGTTCCGATGCGATTGCAGTGCCACCGTCGGTCGACAGCGCTTCACGGCAGTGATACGGCAGCACCAGCCCACTCGCTGCGTCGTCGACCGCCTCGGCATGGATCAGAGGAGCCTGTGAAGTCACACCTCCAAAGATGGTGGCGAAATGCCACATCCGCGGCGTCGCGACCCGTGCCGAATCGCACAAATCCCATCGGGATCGCCGTTCCCGACGGATCAAAGATGTACCAGCGGTCGCCGAGATACGCCTCGACGTAGGCATGAAAGTCCGGCGGCCCGAGAATCGGATCCGCGCCGTAGTCAGTACCAGTCGCAAATCGCGCCGGGATGTTGACCGCGCGACAGAGCGCGATCATCAAGTGTGCAAAGTCACGGCATACGCCCACCTGTTCGATGAGCGTGTCGACCGCGGACGTATTCGAGGTCGATGTATTTGGCGTGAACGCGACGCGGCGCTGCACCCAGTCCCGGATCGCCTGAACTCGACTGTGCCCCTGTGCGAGCTGCCCAAACTCGTTGATCGCGAGTTTGACCAGACGATCGGACTGGCAGTAACGGCTCGGATAGATGTAGCCGAGCACGTCAGGCGGAATGCGATGCACCGGCACCTCGGCCAGACCCGAAGGCTCGGCGTGATGGTGCGCGAGATCAACGGTGGCCGCATAGGACAGCCGCAGCTCTCCGGGCAAGGCGCGCAGCCGCAGGTAGCGGTTGCCAGTGAACGGGTCCGCATGAACTTGCGGAACGATCGGCTGGCTCAGGACCAGGTGTTCGGCAGAGATGGTCTGGCAGGAAGTCTGCGCCGCATGGACATTGAACACAAAGTCCGCGCCATGCATGTCGATCTGGTAGTTCAGCGTGACGTTCAGCTTGATGCGAATCATCGCGAGCCTGCGGCGCCGATCGACACCGTACTCCCATAGCAGAATGTCATCCGCGCAGTATGCGCGCTCGCCAATACGACGTGATCTGGAGGAACCCTTCGAGCCCTCGCCTTGCCTTCGCATTAACCTCGATCGACACTCGCTCCCATGACACCAATTTCCCGCAGTCATGTCGCCACGCTGCGCGGCATGGGCAGAATGGCGACAGATGCCGCGACCGGGCTCACCGAACTTGTTCAGGCGCTGCACACCCGTATAGCGAAGACACCGACGAAACTTGGAGGACCGTTGGTAGGCGGTGCCGTCAACGGCGTCACCGATCTCGTCTACGCAGGAGTGCGTGGCGTGACGCGAGCCGTCGGCGGCGGACTCGACGTCACCCTTGCCCAGCTGGGTCCGCTCCTGGTTCCGGTCGATACGTCGTTGCCGTCCACGGAGGCGGCTCCGCCACCGCGTACACGCGAAGCACTGCTCGCCGCCTTGAACGGCGTCCTCGGTGACTATCTTGCCGACACCGCCAATCCACTCGAAACCCGCATGGCCTTTCGGCGTCGCGGTGTGCCGCTGGTTCACTCGCGCGAGGCACTGGCGCCGGCGCTCGGATCACACCGTCCGCGTCTTGTCGTGTTTCTGCACGGCCTGTGCATGTGCGACCTGCAGTGGGAGCGAGTCGCGCTCATCGACGGCGTCACGGGCGTTCCGCACGATCACGGCGCCGAGCTCGAGCGGGATCTCGGGTGCAGTTCGGTCTACCTGAACTACAACTCGGGCCAGCACATCTCGACCAATGGCCGCCTGCTGGCCGCGCAACTCGAGTCGCTGCTGGCCGCCTGGCCGGTCGCGATCGAGTCATTGAACCTCGTCGGCCACAGCATGGGCGGTCTCGTGGCCCGCAGCGCTCTGCACTACGGAACGCTGGCCGGTCATGCCTGGACCCGCCACGTGCGCGGGATGGTGTTCCTTGGCTCGCCTCACCATGGATCACCGCTGGAACGCGGCGGGCACTGGATCGACGTGTTGCTGAGGAGCACGCCGTATACCGTCCCGTTCACCCGTCTGGGCCGAGTTCGCAGTGCCGGCATCACCGATCTTCGTCACGGCAGCGCGCTCGACGAGGATTGGCACGGTCGCGATCGATTCGCACACGGGCATGACACGCGGCTACCTTTGCCGCTGCCCGGTGGCGTTCCCTGCTATGCAATTGCCGCGACCACGGCGCATCGACCGGTCGGTGACACGGGTGACATCGTTGCGGTCGATTCCCTTGGCAACCACGTCGATGCGCTTCCCGGCGACGGACTGGTGCCGGTCGCCAGTGCGCTCGGTCGGCACAGCGATCCGCGCTTCATGCTGTCCTTCGCACCAGCGCACCAGTACGTCGCCTGGAACACCGGTCACCTCGATTTGCTGTCCTCGAAAGCCGTGTATCAACAGCTCCTGAAATGGCTCGGCGGCTAGCGCCAGAGAGGATTTCGCTTGATCGAAGCTGCAATCGGTAGTCTGATTGCCGGCACTTCGTCCCCGTCGGAATCAACATGAGCGAGCCGCAACGCATGCCGGAGCAGCGCTTCAACGTCTCCCATCCGAATGAGTCGGACTTCAAGGCCGGGGGGCTGCGCGGCTACTCGGTCTATCGCGACCTCGGCGTGGCGGCGGCGACCCAGGGATTGGCGACAGCGCACGTGATCCGCATGGTTGCGCCATTCAGCGAGGCGTTGAGCCAGCGCCACCATCATGACGTGCAGTTCCAGCTTATCTACGTGCTCAAGGGGTGGTTCAAGACCGACTTCGAAGGACACGGCCCGGAACTGATGAAGGAAGGGTCGTGCTGGATACAGCCGCCGGGCATACGTCACATCGTCGTCGGATGGTCCGACGACTGCGAGCTGCTGGAGATCATTCTTCCGGCCGAGCACGACACCGTCGTCGACGAGTGATCGCCTGGCGCCGGCACAGGCGCAGATTCAGGCCGCAAGCGCCATATGCGCTTTGCGAGGATACTCCGGGGGGTGGAGGCACCGCTGGGCGGCCTCAGTTGATGAACAGGATCCGCAATGCGCAAGTCAAAATCGGCACCCGCTCGACCGGTGTACCAGGCTCCTTCGCAAATCGTCTGGACCGACGAACGTCTCGCCGCGCTCGACAAGGAGCAACTGATCAATCTTCTGGAAAACCTCCAGACACAGCGCGGCAGCGGTCGCGTCGCCAAGGACACCGCCGATGAACTTGAGGAGCGCATCAAGGCACGGTTGCCCGCCCGTGCCATCACCGTACGCCGCCGCCGCACGCGCAGTGAGGTCCTGCTCGAAGCCCGTGTCTCGGAGCAACTCGGAGCGCTGGCGACGGAACTCGCGGCCCGCTACGACTTGAGCCCGGAATCGGCCACGCGCGAGTCGGCCGGCACCAAGGGTTTTCGGACCCGTCCGTTGATTGACGCCAAAGGAAAAGCGCGCGTCGGCGGCTCGGTCAAGCAGGGCAACGCTGCGATCGAGCGCTTCATCGCATGCCGGGTGCGCGACTCGCTCGCCAGCCTGGCGTATGTGCTGCTAGCGGATCGACCGGAAGAAACGGGGCGCTACGTATTGCTAGCCACCGACGACCTGATCGACGAAGAGCCCACCCCCAACGAGTTCACACCACTCGCCGAGCAGCATGGTTGGTCGGCCAGTTCGCGAACGCGCATGCGCGCCGTACCAATGGCCAACTTTGCCGAGGGCGCGCAGCGTTTCGAGGCGCTGATTGCGCGCGTCGCCGCGCCGCTGTCGTAGGCCGAAGCGCAGCGGTCGAGGCGCGATCGCGGCGCACTGCGCCGCGAGATCGGTGCGCCTCGACCCGCGACCTCATTCGGAGTACACTTCGCCCGCTTTCGCTTGAGTCTCGCTTGTCCTTCGGTTTTCTCCACCCACTGCGGTTTTCCGCGGTGGTGCCTTCAGAGTTTCCCCCCAAGGTTCACGTTGCTTGATCGTTCGCTCGCTGCAGGGCCTTTCCTGCTGTCGATTGCTTTTCTCGACCTTTCAAGGAACGAAAAATGGAACAAGGTACTGTCAAGTGGTTCAACGATGCCAAGGGTTTCGGCTTCATCACGCCGGAAGATGGCTCGAAGGATCTGTTCGCGCACTTCTCTGAGATCCAGTCCGGCGGCTTCAAGTCGCTCGCCGAGGGCCAGCGCGTGCAATATGTTGCCAAGCAGGGCCTCAAGGGTCCGCAGGCCTCGCAAATCCAGATCATCTAGATCCGGGTAGCGAAAAATGATGGCCGCGGCATGGATGCCGCGGCCATTTTTTTCGACTCTCCTGCTCTGTCGGCTACGGCAGCGGTCCGATACGCGAGAGGAAGGACCGCCGATTGCGGGCAGCGCTCAGCAACGCGTCAACGCCCAGTCCACCGGTCACGAACGCGGCCAGGAATGCTGCGATCGGCCTCTCGCTCGCCAACATGGCAAGGATCGCAATCGCAATGCCGACGAACAACAGCCCGACCGCTGCGGTCACCCAGCGGTCGAGCCTGCCGCGCAGGCTGCTCTGGTCATCGGGGCTCGTCATGACTTGTCCATCGTTCCATCGCGCGGTTGCGACTTCCGAGTCACGCACTATCGACAAACATGAAAAATCGCGGCCCGGACGTCCATGAGTAGCAGCTCAGCGGCTGCCCGGAACAGCAACTTCGAGATCGTCGCGCACCAAGGGCTTGAGCATGTTGACGCTGTTGATTCGATAGCCGAGGAGTGCGTACAGGTCCTGCGCTCCCGGATTGTGCTGGAACACGTGCAGCCCGATGTTCGATGCGCCCTCGGAGACAGCGATTGCTTCCAGTGCCTGCAGCGCCGCCCGCGCATGACCTCGCCGGCGGAACTCAGGCTGCACGACCACCTGATACACGTAGGCGGACTTCATCGTCCCTTTTTGCATGAACGCGAGCCAGACGAAACCCACGGCCTGCCCGGTCACCTCGTCCTCAATCTCGTAGACGCGGTGATCGGCCGTTCCGAGTCCCGCAGGCAGCAGTCGGGCAAACTCGGCGCCCGACAGTTCCAGCGCTTCAGCCGCCGGCCATCGACCCGCAGCAACGTTGTCACTTGCGTATCCGGTGACCGCCTCGTCGAGGAACCGCGGGTACGTATCCGCCCGCATCGGAACCAGCCGGGTCATGGCTGTGCCGACACGATGACTGCCTCAACCTGTCCGAAATGGAAGGGATCGGCTTACCACTGCCGCACCCGTCCCGTGTCGACATGGATGAACTGCTGGCCTGCATAGAAGCCCACACCGCCGGCTTTCAGCGATACCGCTGCGTCGCGAAGGTCGGCCAACGGAATGCCGGGCAGACGCACATCGATCGCGCGGCCTTCCATGTGAAGGCTGTTCCTGGCAACACCGCCGCCGCGCGTGTTCCGGAGTATCGAGTTGGTCGCAGGACAGCGATATCCCGAGATGACCTCGTACGGCCGATCGCCACCGACGAGCTGCCGGACCCGGTGCAGCAGGTCGAACAGGCGAGGGTCGATCCGGCCGATGTCTCCGCTGTAGTGATCGCGCAGAAAGCGGTTCAAGGATCCCAGCGCATTGTCGACATAGCTGTCCGCGATGGCGTAAACGAGCTCGATGCGCTCATGCGTATGCGTATGGATCAGCGACAGGGTGCGTTCGACCGGCGTGCTCGCCCGGGCCGGTCGCGGCAGCGGGAAAAAGCTGGCGGCGGCGAGTCCGGCCGACCCCTGCAGGAATCGGCGGCGGGCGATCCGCGGGTTATGTTTCATCTTGCTCATTGGCTGCTCGCCAGCCGCCGACTGCGCTCGCGCAGAGCCGCATCGAGACGGCGATCGTGGCCGTAAATGTCGTCGAAGAAGTGAATCCGTCCGGCCTTGACGATAACAGTTCCATAGGCGATCAGTACCGGCACCGGCTCGGCCAGCCGCAACGTGGCCGACTCGCCGCGCCCCATCGCCTCCCGAACGCGTTCCTCGGTCCACTCGGGCATGCCCTTCAGCACGAACTGTGCAAGTGCGACCGGGTGTTCGATCCGAATGCAACCGTGGCTGAAGTCGCGCCGGTCACGTTCGAACAAGCGTACCGCCGGCGTGTGGTGCAGGTACACGTTGTCGCTGTTCGGAAATACGAACTTGATGTCGCCCAGGGCATTGCGGTCACCGGGGCGCTGGCGGATGCGCGCACGGCCGGCGACGACGTCGTTCAGCATCGCTGGCGCGAGTGCATTCACGATCTGCCCGCTTCCGGTCACGAACTCGAAGCCCTCTCGCTCGAAGTATCCGGGGTCACGGCGCAGCCGCGGCACGACTTCGCCACGTGCAATGGACGGCGGTACGTTCCAGTAAGGGCTGAACTCGATGTAACGCATCTGCTCGACTAAGAGCGGCGTGCGTGTGTCCATCGCCTTGCCAACGATGACCTTCATCGACTCCCGCACGGTGACCTCATCTCCGCGCACTTCGTACGCGCGCAACACGAACTCCGGAACGTTGATGACGACCATGCGCGACGCCTGCAGCAGCGGGGTCCAGCGCAGTCTTTCCATCGTCAGTTCGATCTGCCGCACGCGTGCCTCGGGCGCGACACCCAGCTGCGCCAGCGTTGCCTTGCCGATCACGCCGTCGGCGGTCAGGCCATGCCGGTGCTGGAACGATCGCACCGCTTCGACCAGGGAATCGTCATAGTTCTTCGTCACCGCCCAGCCCGGATCCAGATCACCCAGTGCTGTCAGACGTTGCCGCAGCAGCGGCACGCCGATCCAGGTCTGGCCAGGTTCGAGTTTCGGCGGAATGCCGCTGGCACCGGGCGGTAATGCCGGCAGAGGCGTATTCCAGGCGGGCTGATCGACCAGCAGGCGGTACTTCGCGAGGGATTCGCGCAGCCGCTCGTACTGTGGAATGCGCGGCATCGCATCGCGTGCTGCCGCGGGAAGACGTTTCCCGGCGAGCGCCGCCTGCAGATAGCTTGCCGGATCGAAATCGTCGCGTCGCGGCGCGGCATAGCCGTGAGGCAACTGCTGCGGATCGATTCGACCACGCCGAAGGTCTGCCAGGTAGCGCTCCATCGTCTGTGTCAGCTTTCGATCGAGCGCAGCCGCTGCTGCCGCGTCGAGCGTCGCATGCTGGCTCGTGCGCAGCACCGACTGGCGCAACGCATCGGCGTCATAGTCCCGTGGCTCGAGCCCATGCGTGCCTGCGGCTGCCAGTAGATCGATGGCCTGCTGCGCCTGCATGCCGGGCCGCGCGCCGTCGAACCACGCCAGGTCAGCGCCGACTGCAACCCCATGGGCGCTCAGCGCAAGCAGCAGGGCCCAGAATGCGGATCGAAAGTGAATCTCCATCCTCACGCACGTGTGATCAAGCACAGTCCGGCCCGCGGTGCGAGACAATGCGCCGAGCGACCTGATACCCGAACTGAAACCTGACCTGATACCTGACCTGGTACTTTCGCGGAAGCAGGAGTCAAGTTGATCATTCTGCATCGGCTTGCGCTCTGCACACGCGCCTGATACGTCCAGTTCCCGGCGAATTTCATGACTTCGATCGAAGCAGTCCTCCTCACCGCAGCCCGCGTCTCCACCTTCGAGAATCAGCGACTGCTGACGAATGCGAGTGGCTTTTTCTTTCAGCGTGGCGAGCGACTGTTCCTGGTGACGAGCCGGCACGTGATGATCGACAAGGCGAGCAAACACTATCCGAATCGCATCGAACTCGAGCTTCACACCGATCCCGGCAACCTGGCAGCCTCTACGGGGTTCTCCATTCCCCTGTATCACGACCGCAAGAGCCTGTGGCGACAAGGCTCCGACGTGGCTGGCGAAATCGACGTCGCCTTGATTGAACTCGATCGCGGCGCTCTCCCGGCCACGACGGCATTTCATGCTTTCACTCCGGACCACCTCCGGGTTCCCACTCCGCCCTCGGTCGGCACGCCGCTGCTGGTGGTCTGCTTTCCGCTGGGTTTCCACGACACGCTCCATCACCTGCCGGTCGTGCGGCATGCCGTCATCGCATCTTCCTACGGCATGCGCTTCCAGGGACAGGGCTACTTCCTGACCGATGCACGTACCCACCGAGGTACCAGCGGTGCTCCTGTGCTGATGTCCAACACGCAGGCCGATGCCGACAGCACACTGCCCTGGACGCTGCTCGGGGTACATTCGGCGCGCATTGATGTCGGTACGCGCGATCTGGTCCTGGACGAAGCGCTGGGCCTGAACTGCGCCTGGTATGCCGACATCCTGTTGACGCTCACCGACCTGTAGGCGCGCCACCCATTTTCGACCGCGAGACCTGAAATTAGATCGGATCCTTCGGGCAGAGCCTGCGGGGCGCAACCGCCTGGACTGTTTCGGCAGCCACCGTTCTCAAGCGAGCCTGCATTGCCTCATCCACGCCGGGGACTTCCAGCGCCGGGAGAGCGGCCGGCGAGCCGCCGGTCAGGGTCGAGTACAGCACGAGTGCCGCGAGAAACGCGCCTGCCGGGGCAGAGTGATTGCCATCGCTCGCGTGCAGGGTCAGCGTCGGATCCCGTGCAAGGGCCCGCTCCCAGGCCTGACCGATCGGTGCGACGCAGGCAGGCTCAGTGACGGCGATCGACACGTGCAGGTCGTAGATCGTTCCGGTTTCAGCGATGCCGAGCCGCGCCCACTCGGGAAACATGATCGGCACCGCGCCGGAGACGCGTGCCATGCGAATCAGTTGCTCGGCCTCGGCCGTCGAGTAGCTGCGCGTACCGGAGGTGCTGTACTTCTGTGCCTGCAGGACGACATGGCTCCAGCGTTGACCCTGTATCAGCGCGACCGACGGACCATGCGCCAAGCGTTCGTCGAGGAACAGGTACCCCGGGGCCACGGCCAGCGCCACTGACTTGCCTGGATTGCCTGCACGCAACATTGTTGCCAGCGTGTCCGGCAGTCGATTCACTGACGTATGGCTGTTACCCATCATCAGCACCGTGATGTCGGCCGCGAGCGGTGCCGGAGGTGGCGCCACGGGCGCCGCTGCAGGCATCTTGGCCGCGGGCGCGCTGACATCGCCTCCGCCGCCGCACGCGGCGAGCAGGACGATCCACAGGAGTTGTGCAGTGGCGCGCACCGTCAGTCGCGCCCCGAATCCGTGAGCGCCGACCCGTGCCGGCGCGCCACCCAGTAGGTTGCACCTTCGCCGCCGTAGCGCTCCGAGTGGGAGACATCGGACGCCAGTTCGAACGTGTCACCGTGACGTAGATGGCGAGTCAGACCATCCACAGTTAGCCACATCTCTCCCTGAACGACGATCGCCTTCACGCCGAACGGGTGCGTATGCGAACCAAGTTCCACATGAGCATCCCAGGTTCGCTCGATGACCTCATCAAAGCCCTGTTTCAGGGCCTCGCTCTCGAATTCAAGGAATGTTTCAGTGATCACGGCGATCTCCCGAGTCCGCAATGAACTACTTAGGCTCGATATCGACCAGCTGCGAGTCCATGGCGCCAACTGCATGGTGGCGCGAGTGGCCGTCCAGATCAACTGGTTCGCTCGCGCGGTTGACAGGGCCTGATCGCTGCGCTTGACCGGGGTGACAGTCTGTACGGGTGGATTTCACCTCGACAGGTGTCGGGCGATGCTGCCTGTGCGGCCGGCAGACTGGCGGAAATCGATGGTGATGCGGATGTGGCTTTTCGCCGGCGGTTGCAGCCCGTCAGCCACGCAATCCTGGAGCGACGATCGGTGTGACCCAGGGCTTGTCGAAGGCTCCTCGAGGGCGCGTCGACGGCTCCGCACAGGCTCCGCACAGGCTCCGCCGTCGGGGCGCAGGCTATCCAAGGCACGCGACGTTCGCATGCCGACTATTCGACAAGCACCTGTTGAAAATGCGCTATTGCTTGCTGAAGGTCTGCGCGTAAGGTGGATTGGCTTCGCATCCAAACGCGAAGTCTGCATGTCTACCCTCACGAGGAAAGAAACCCATGCCAAGAATCGACGAAGTCGCACTCAATCCCCAACCTCTCCCACCCCGCGTCCGCGTGCTGCTCACCCGGGACGTCGCCTACGACATCAAGAAGATGCAGAAGGTCACTGCCACGGTGCTCGGTCGCCTCGGCTGCGGTGGTTGCCACTCGGGGCACATCCTCGACTTTCTTGTGATCCAGGACTTCGTCGTCAATCCTAAGACCCTCGACATCCAGGAATTCACGGGCGCCTTCGGTCACTGACATGCGCGAACTCGGCGTCGGCCTGGTCTATTGGTCAGCGTTGGCGCCGTTGTTCGAGTCGGGCGATGCGGCGGTCCTCGAACTGGAGCCTCAGACACTCTGGTCGAAGTCCGGTACATCGTCCGGCTACTCGTATCGGCTGAACGAGCCGCTGTTCGAATCGATCGCTCAGCTGCCGCAGCCGAAGCTGATGCATGGCGTCGGCCAGCCCCTCGGCGGGACGGTCGATGATCCGATGGACTATGTGCCCTTGCTGCGGCGTATGGCCGATCGGCTGCAGCCCGCCTGGGTCAGCGAACACCTCAGTTTCAATCGCGTGTATCAGGGTGGCCGAGTCACCGAATGCGGATTTCTGCTGCCTCCGCCACAGACGCATGCGGCGACTCGCGTCGCTGCCGCCAATGTGCGCCGCTATGGCCGCGCCCTTGGACGTCCGGTCGCATTCGAAACCGGGGTCAACTACTTTGAGCACCCGGCCGGCGACCTTGACGATGGTGTGTTCTTCAAGGCGGTCGCCGAGCAGGCCGACAGTGGCATCCTGCTGGACCTGCACAACCTTTGGTGCAACCAACTCAATGGCCGGCAGCGCATGGTCGATGCGCTGGAACAAATGCCGCTCGACCGCGTCTGGGAGGTCCATCTTGCCGGCGGCATGGCGCTCGACAACTACTGGCTGGATGCGCACAGCCATGGCATTCCGGGCGAACTGCTCGAACTTGCCGCAGCAGTCATTCCCCGGCTGCAGAATGTCGGGGCGTTGATTTTCGAGATCCTGCCGGAGCATCTGCCCAACATCGGCATCGACGGCGTCCATCGCCAGCTTGAATCCCTGCGCGAACTCTGGCAGCTACGGCCGGCTCGGCATCTGCCGGTCCGCCTTCCGTTGCGTGCGCGACTTCGGCCCCGGCGCTCGCCGACATCGCCGAAGTCCGCACCTGGGAAGTGGCGGTCGCGGACGGACTACAGGGCCGAGGCGCGGAACTCGCTGCCGAACCCGGCGCCGCCGTGCTGCGCCGGCTGATCACCGACTTTCGCAGCGCGAGCCTGACGCGCGGCCTGCGTTACACGATCACCGCTCTGCTTGCCGGCGCCGGCGTCGAGCCGACGCGGCGCCTGCTCGACGATTTCTTCGGCTCATCAGCTCCCGACGCCTACGCCGCAGTGGAGTCGCACGCATTCGCACGCTTCCTCGCACGCAAGGACGTTGTAAGGCAGGTCCCGTACCTGGCCGAGATTCTTGCCTTCGAAAAGGCTCTGCTTTCCGCCACACTGTTCGGCGAATCGTCCGAACTGCGCTGGACCACCGACCCCACGCGACTGCTCGAATGTCTCGACGCCGGACGGCTGCCCAATGACCTGCCCGCCGCGCCGAGCCGCATGACGATCGCGGCCTGACCGCGAGCCTTAGGCTGGCTTCTCTCAGGTCTTTCAGAGCTGATTCGCGATGAAGCTGGACAGGTAGGTCGACCAGCCGACCGATCTCGGCTCGGTGATTTCCTTCGACCGGGCGAAGTCGCGCTCGAACAAATCACGTCGCAACTGTCCAACGAACACCGGGTCGGACGTCGCGATGTCGAGTTCGCGGTTGATGCGCAATGAGAGCTTGTCGAAGTTGGCCGAGCCCAGGCAGGCCCAGCCGTCGTAGATGGCCGCCTTTACATGCGTCATGCCGGGATAGGCGTACACGCGAACCCCATTGCGCAGGAACACGTTGGTTGCGATCAGGTTGGCTGCGTTCATGAAGCCCGAGTCCCCCGCGGTGGGCAGCACGACCCGCACATCGACGCCACGGCGTCGGGCGTCCACGAGGGCCGCGATGATCTCGTCGTCCGACATGTAGGGCTGCTCGACGTAGATGTAGCTGCCGGCCGTGCGGATCGCGGCCAGCTGAGCGGCAAGGATCTCTGGATTGCCGGTGCGCGTGTAAAGCGTGCGCAGTTCGACGGCGCCGGCCGGCGCGGCGCCTTCATCGGCCCGTGGCTCCAGCAACTGCTGCAGCCGCGCCAGATCGCCGCCGAGGGCGGCCTGCGACCACGCGAGATCGAACTCGCGAGCCAGATGCGTCGCCACCGGCCCTGGACCTCGACCATGAGGTCGTGCCATTCGTAGCGGTACTCCTGCCCGATGTTCATTCCGCCAAGAAAGACTTGCTGGCTGTCGACGATGATCGTCTTGGTATGGTCCGAAGTCAGCCACGGGTTGGCCAGCGTTGCGCACGCGCACCTTCGAGTTCGACTCGAGGTACTCGACGATCGATTTCGGCGCCGTCGGCGACGTGGCCCCGGCATAGGGCAGACGTGCGGGCGCGCGGGCCGCAGTGAGCGTGCCGAGGTTGTCGAGCAGCACCTGCACGCGGATGGTCTTCGAGCGCTCCTTCAGCAGATCGGCAAGTTGCAGCGAAAACGGATCGGTGTCGAAGATGTAGAGCCGGACCAAGACGGATTCCCTGGCGTCCTGGATCGCCTGCACCAGCTGGGGAAAGTAGGCATCTCCGTTGATTAGCAGGGTGAGCTGCGCCTGCGTGCGGTGCGCTCCGACCAGCGCATCCAGCGTGCGCTCGAATTCGTCCAGGTCCATCGGAGTGCCCTGCCCCGCTGCGCGCATCGGCGTGGTCGGCCCCGGGCGCGGCTTGGGCACGAGTCCGACCGCCGTCTGCATCGTCAGCCAGGTAAGGCGTGATGCCGATGTAACGGGTTGCGTCAGCGGCGCGATCACATGACTGCGGATCACCACCGCATCGGTCATAGACAAGGCGAGGCCCGCATCGACCGGGGCGGCCATCGAGGTCGGGGCCGAAGCCGGCGTGATCAGCACCGACTGCCCGCGCGCGATGTCGACCAGCACCAACGTGCGACCCGCCGCACCGCCGCCGGTGTCGAACAGGACCAGCGCCTCGCGGCCGTGACGCTCCTCCAGCATCGCACCGATCTGGCGCGACAACTCGTCTTCGGTCACTACACGGGTCACCCGCAGACCAGGCGGCTTCTTCTCGTGACGATGAACCTGCAGCCCCGCGCTGCTGCGTGCAAAGACGACATCATTGCCCTGTACGACCGCGAGTGCCGCCTCGTCCGTAGCGGCCGGCGCAAGGCTGGTCAGCAACCGCTGCAGCATGGCATCCCACTCGCTCTGCGGACGCAGCAGGACCGGTCGGGCCGTCAGGGCGAGTGTGTCCAGATCGATCGGCTCGGTGAGAACCTCGAGTCGTGCCGCACGATAGGTCGACGCCGGTGATCCGACATCCATGCCGGACCAATGCGCGGTCAGGACCACCGACGTGCCGTCCCCGGGGTAACGCACATACAACGTGTCATCCACCGCGACTGCGAGGTCAGGCAGACGTCCGACCAGGGTCGACTCGACGGGAGCTGGCGGCGGGCTGGCGCAACTGACGATCGTCACCATCAGCGCCAGCATCCTCACGGTCCGCAGTGCTCCGCTCCAAAGTTGCACGAACGAAGCAAGACGATTGGACATCGATGAGGAGCGCGAACGACCTCTTGCATGCTAGTCGCCGGCACCGCGCATCTCAACGCCGGGGCTTGACCCGGGTCAGTCCGCCAGCAGATCCGACGTCGCGGCGTCCCCTACACTCGACTGCGTATGCCATCGAGCTGCTTGCCTCCGGGTCGCGTTGGCGTGAGCGGACTGGCACGCCTCGTCCGCGTCCTTACCGTGATCGCTTCCTTTCTCCTCGCCGGCGACGCAGTGGCCGCCGGGACCGATCCAGGATCCGATCGACGAATGCAGGACGAGATCCAGTTTCTTCTGCAGGCAATGGAACACTCGGGCTGCGAGTTCTACCGTAACGGCAGCTGGCATCCGGGTCCGGAGGCGCGTGCGCACCTGACGCGGAAGTACCAGGCTGTCGACGCCAAGGGGCTCATCCGCACCACGGATGACTTCATCCGGCGGGTTGCCGCGGAGAGCAGCCTCAGCGGAATGCCCTATCGGGTGCGTTGCGTGCCGGCTGAACCGATGTCGAGCGAGGCGTGGTTTCGCCAGGAGCTGGCGCGTTTCCGCAAACAGGGCCGATTGGGCCCATAGCCCGGCATCACGACCGATTCACGTGAGGCCGACGGTTCCCGCGGACTCGATGCGCCGCGCCAGCACGCGTGCGACGACCTCGCATTCGTGCCGCACACTTTCCCGATCGGGCGCGGTGTCGATCACGATTGCGTCGGCCTTTTCATCCGCGGCCAGTGCTTCGCGCCATTCGAACTGACGTTGCAGCACTTCCTCGCCGGCCTCGGAAGGATCCGTCGCGGCCGCTGCGCGCAGGCGCACGCGAGCGCGCAGGACTTCTGTCGGTGCCTCGCAGATCACGAGTGAGTGGAGCACCTGCAATTTCAGCGGCCAGATCGTGCAGTCGCCGGCGCTCGTGCCTCCGGAGACACGCGGCGTCGACGACAACCGGCACCTCGGCCGCAACGATGGTCGCGGCCAGCGTCGCGAGCCGATCGTACGTTCTGAGCGTGGCCTCTGCCGTATAGATGGCACCCTCGGAATTCGCCAGGGGTGCGATGCCGAACAACCGCTTCCGCTCGATGTCGGACCGGACGCTAACGCCACCGATTCCTTCCGCGAGACACCGGGCGACCGTCGACTTGCCCGATCCGGCAAGCCCCGTCATGACCACGATCGCGCCGCGGGTCGGCTTTGCCAGCCGCTCCGCCAGCGCAAGGTAGTGCTCGAAAGAGGTGTGTTCACGCAACCTCACGGGCTGCGCCACCTGTGGCTGCTGCTGCCGTGTCAGCGCCACCTTGGCCCGTACCAGCGCGCGGTATGCCGCGTACAGGCGCAGTAGCGCAAGGCCTTCGTAGTCGCCGGTGTGCTCGAGATAGGCACTGACGAATCGCCATGCCAGCGACGGCATGCCGTGATCGATCAGGTCCATGAAAGCAAAGGCCACGTCGCTCACCACGTCGATGAAGCGCAGTTCGGCGTTGAACTCGATGGCGTCGAACAGCACCGGGGTACCGTCCAGCAGCACAATGTTGCCCAGGTGCAGGTCGCCGTGGCACTCGCGCACGAAGCCATTGCGCACGCGGCCGGCGATGAGACCCGCGTGGGTGCGCTGCTCGGCACTCGACCATTGCGCCAGCGCGTCGATCCGCGCGCGATCTGAAGCAGAATTCACGAGCTCGCGCAGCTCGGTGAAGTTCTCGTCGATCCAGCGCGCACTCGTGCTGCCCGCATCCTTGTCCGCTGGCGCATGCTCCGCGCGGGCGTGAAGGTCGGCCACGGCACCGGCCAGCCGGTCGACATGGTCTGGCGTCAGTCGATGGCACTGCACCAGCCGATCGAACGCGAGTGAAGGATCGAAGCGTCGCATGCGCACGGCGAAGTCCAGCGCTTCGTCCCGTTCGCGATCGCATTCATGAACGAAGCGCGGCGCCTCCCGCGAGCCGACGATCGTCGCGACATCGAGGTAGATCTGCGGAGCCGTACGCTGATTGAGCCGGAGCTCTTCCAGACAGTCCTGGTAGCGTCGCTCGAGAGTCGAGAAGTCGAGGAATCCCCGCTTCAGCGGCTTCCTGAGCTTGTAGGCATACGCGCCGGCCAGCAGCACCGTGGAGATGTGTGTGTCGACCCGCTCGATGGGCTCGCTGGACTCGACAGGCTCGGGATAGGCACCGGGTCGCAACAGCCCGGCGATCAGCGCCTCGTGTTCCTGCAGCGCCGAGCGCTCGGCCAGCGACGTTCCGGTTTGCGGCATTCCTCGCCCATTGCGCGCGGTGATCGCGGCAGCGATGCGCTGCGCACGCTCTCCCTCGCTGGCTTGAGCTTAGGCGGCGGCAGCTTCGCGTTGTTCGACCGATATCAACAAGCGCTGTCCGCGCGCCTCAAATGTCGAGGTGCGGCGGGTTAGCGGCTGTCGGCCGCGAGCGCCGATTCCAGGGCTGCGCGCAATTCTTCCCGTTCAATGGGTTTGCGCAGCACCGTCTGCGCACCCAGCGTGCGAGCCCGCGCTACGCTGGCCGCATCCGCGAATCCAGTGCAAAGAAGCCACCGAAGCTGCGGCCGCAGCGTGCGCAGTCGTTCGGCGAGATCGATCCCGCTGACCCTGGGCATGGCGTGGTCGGTTACGAGCAGGTCGAAGGCTGTATCGGCAGCAGAAAACATGCGCTCGGCCGCCTCGGCAGAATCGCAGGCGTCGACGTGCAGACCCCACGATGCCAGGGTTTCGCGCATGACGGCCAGCACGCTGGGCTCATCGTCGACCAGCAACACACGCCCTGTGAGCGGCCGCCGCTCGACTCGCCGAGCGATTTCCACGACCGTTGCCTCGGGCGCCGAATCGTGCACCGGCAACAGAATGCGGAACGTGCAGCCCTGCTCCGGATCGGATTCGACGATGATGTGGCCGCGGTGCTCGTGCACGATCCCGTGCACCATCGACAGGCCCATGCCACTGCCCTTGCCTGGCGCCTTGGTCGTGAAGAACGGATCGAAGATCCGCTCCATGAGGCCCGGATCGATACCCTTGCCGCTGTCGCAAACACGCAATTCAACGTAACGTCCGTGCACCGGGCTGCGACAGCTGGAACACGCGGCGTCAAGCAGTTCCGTTCGCCTGACTTCGATGCGTAGCGCACCACCGCCCGGCATCGCATCGCGGGCGTTGATGGCCAGGTTGAGCAGCACCTGATGGGCCTGGACCTCGTCGATCCAGGCCGCGGGAACGGCCTCATCCGCGTCGATGTCGATGGCGAGCGTCGAAGGCAGCGCCGATCGCAGCATGGGTATGGCGTCGCGGACCACCGTGGCGAGCGACAGTGCGCGCGGCTCGCCCCTGCCGCCTCGCGAAAACGTCAGCATCTGCTGGATCAGGTCGCGCGCGCGGCGGCACGAAGCCAGCGCCTGGCCCAGATAATCGACGGTCCTGCCGTCTCCCGCATCGGTCACCCGCTCTTCCGCAAGCACCACGTAGCCCATCACGCTGGCGAGGATGTTGTTGAAGTCATGCGCGATTCCGCCGGTCAGCTGGCCGATCGCCTCCATCTTCTGTGCCTGTCGCAGGCGCGACTCGAAGCGCTGTCGCTCTGCTTCGGCCCGCTTGTCGGCCGTGATGTTTCGGGCGATCGCGAGCACGTGCGGCCGGCCGCGGTACAGCATCGGCATGGCCCGGACCTCGACGTCCAGCAGCGTGCCGTCGTGGGAGCGCGTCTGTGCCTCGAGCGTGCCGCGCACGCCGACCAGCGCATCCTTCAGCAGGCGCTCGGCTGCCACCTCGAACGTCTCGACCACGAACGGCGCATGCGCCTTGCCGACGACCTGCTCGCGTGGCAGACCGCACAGCGCCAGAAACGCGGGGTTGGCATCGACGATCGTCATCGCGTCGTCGCGCAGCAGCATGGCATCGGCCGACGCATTGAAGATCGCGCGGTACTGCTCCTCACTCGCGCGCAACGCTTCCTCGGACTGCTTCCGCTCCGTGATGTTGCGCGCAATCGCGAGCACGTGCGGCTCGCCTCGGTGGCGGAACGGGATCGCATGCACCTCCGTCCGGATGAGAGTGCCGTCGCTGCGAATTGCTTCGAGCTCCGCCTGGCAGTCCTCGCCGCCTAGCGCACGGCGCACGAGTTCCAGGCGTGTATTCGCGTACTCCGCGGGGAAGCGCGGATCTTCGTAGCCCTTGCCGATCACCTCCTCGCGCGCCCAACCGTACATCTTCATGTAGGCCGGATTCACGTCGACGCGACGGTACTGCTTGTCCCACAGCACTAGAGCATCTGCCGATGCATTGAAGATCGCGCGGTACTGTTCCTCACTCGCGCGCAACGCGTGCTCGGTCAGCTTGCGCTCGGTCACATCGCGTCCGATGTAAAGCACGTGCGGCTCGCCACGATGCTGGATCGGCACTCCGCGCAGTTCGAGCTCATAGCGAGTGCCGTCGCGCCGCACGAGCGGAACCTCGAGCGCGATCGGCTCGCCCGCCAGAGCGCGCTCATGCAACGCACGGATCGCCGGGGCAACGTCGGCCGGATTGGCGATGACCCGGTCGATACCCAGCACCTCGTCGCGCGTCCAGCCGCTCATGCGTTCATAAGTGGCGTTGACGTCAACAATGCGGAAATCGGCATCACGCAGCACCAGTGCATCGGCCGATGCATTGAAAATGGCGCGATACTGCTCCTCGCTCGAACGCATCGCCTCCTCGGTCCGCTTGCGCTCGGTAATGTCGCGCGCAATCCCGAGCACGTGCGGCGCCCCGCGGTGCAGAAATGGAATCACCCGTACTTCGAGATCGAACGGGGTGTGGTCGCCGCGGAAACCAGTGGTCACCAGTTCGGCAGGCTCACCGGCGAGAGCGCGCTCGACCAGGGCGCGGCGTTCCTCACGCAGCGGGACCGGCACCAGTTGGTCCAGGGTCCTGCCGATGACGTCGTCGCGGCGCTTGCCGTACATGCGCTCATAGGCCGGATTCACGTCGACCACCCGGTGCTGCGCGTCGAGCAGTTGCAGTGAATCGGTGGCTGCCTCAAAGATGGCTCGGTATTGCTCCTCGCTCGACCGCAGCGCCCGCTCGGCGTTCTTGCGATCGGTGATCTCGCGCGTGGAGGCGAGGATGCGCCTCACACCGCCGATGGTCGCCGCCTTGAGCACGACTTCATCCCAGTGCAGGCTGCCATCACGGTTGCGACGTTGCCATTCGAAGCGGATGACTTCGCCGCGCTTGGCCGCTTCGATGTACCGGATTGCCGTGTCGACCGTGTAGGGCGGCTCGTTCGAGCTGACGTCACCGATGCCGATCCGGAGCAGTTCCTCCCGCGACCGACCGTAGGTCCGGCATGCGGTTGGATTGACGTCGACGACCGCTCCGGTGTCCCAGTCATGAATGAAGATGGAGTCTTCCGCCGACTCGAAGATCGCGCGGTAACTGGTCTCAGACTGCGCCAGCGCTGCCTCGGCGCGCACGCGCTCCATCTCGGCCGCGGCACGGACCGCAAAGATCTTCAGCAGTGCCTCGGTCAACTCCTGATTGGCGATAGGTTTTCGGTCGAGCGCGGCGATGATGCCGAGTTGTTCACCGGCACCGTTCAGGATCGAATAGCCCGCGTACGCATCGAAGCCCTGCGACGAGAACAGCGTCCCGGGCCTGAACTCCGCATTAACGCCCTGCGACACGAAACGGGAAGCTCGACCGACGATGTGCCGACACGGTGTCTGCGACACGTCGTACTCGACAGACCGGAGCGACCTTCCCTCGAAGCAGAGCGCCAGCGTCCGCATCTTCTGCCTGGCGTCATCAACGAACTCGGCGATGAGCGCCGCATCGGTGCCGAGGACTCGCGTCAGCCCCAGCGCAAGGTCCTCGAATACGCGCCCTGGTTCAGCACCCGAGACAGTCAGGGCCGCCGCCGTCGTGCGGGCCAGCACTTCACGCAATTGCACAGCCATGTCATCCGTCTCGCGCGCCGGTGTCGTCGGGGCACCGGAAGGCCGTGCGCTCGTCATGTGAGAAGCAGGGTCGTTCATCGGCAGAATCACCGTTGCGGCTGAAGATTCATTCTTCTGGGCACCAGTGTAGAAGTCGGCGACCGGGCCGGCACTCGCTGTTACACGACTGAAACACAGAGATACCCGCCGATACCAAAGGCGACCGGTTCCTTAGTCCACCGGCGGCACGAACATGTAGCCCGCACCCCGGATGGTCTGGATGGCCAGCGGGTTGTCGGGGTCGGCCTCGACCTTGCGGCGCAGGCGTGCGATGCGGATGTCGATCGAGCGGTCGAAGGGCTCCCACTCGCGATTTCGTGTCAGAGTCAGCAACCGATCCCGCGTCAGCACCTTGTTCGGGTGCTCGACGAAAGTGCGGAGCAGGTCGAACTCCATTGCCGTGATCGGGATGTCATTGCCGCTGGCATCCAGCAGGCGTCGCGCATCAAGATCGAGCGTGCACCGGCCGATGCGCGGAAGGGCGCGCGCTGCGGTCGCTGCGGGTGAGGCTTCGCCCCGCAACCGACGCAACACGCTCTTCAGGCGCGCCCGTAGTTCGCGCGGATCGAACGGCTTGGCGACGTAGTCATCCGCACCCATTTCGAGGCCGACGACGCGATCGACGACGCCGTCCGCGGCCGTGACCATGATGATGCCGACCTGATGGCGTTCGCGCAGGAAGCGCGCCAGAGACAGGCCGTCCTCACCCGGCAGCCCGACATCCAGCAGCACGACATCCGGGACCTGCCGTTCCAGTGCGGCACGCATTTCCGTGCCATTGGCCGCTGCCGTGACCTCGTAGTCGTGCGTGCCGAGATAGTCGACGAGCATGCGCCGCACGTCGGCGTCGTCGTCCACTACCAGAACCCGCGCATTTGTCACGGCAACCACGTCTTCACGGTTGAAGTGCGCGAATTATAGGAACGACGAAGGCAAGTGCGCCATCCGGGCCGCGCAGGCATCGATACGAAGCGATACACGCTGATGCCGAACTGAAAGGTGGCAAATACAGCGCCTGCCTAGAGTGCCGTCCATCGAACACGCCGGCAGCGCCGGTTACCAAAGGAGAGTGCAGATGAACGGTCACACCTTGAATGCACGGTCCGATCCCTCGGTCACCCTGCCGAAGATGCACCTGGGTCGGATCAAGCGCAGCTACACGCCGGCCGCGGTCGTCGCCCCCAAGTCGGCCAGCAACGATCCTCACTATCAGAAGGAGAAGTTGACCCAGCTTCAGAAGGCGGCCCAGCCGATCGACGAACTCGACGCCTGGGCGCGTCGCGCCGGAGCGGCGAGCGGCTTCGGAGAGGCAACCACAGCGCCATCCGACATGCGGCCGCGGCCGGACTCGAGTCAGCTGTACATCGCTGCACGGGCCCACCGCTCGGCGGCCTTGCAGAAAGTCGTCGAGGCCGCGATTGCCGCGTTGGCTGGATCCGTGCGTCGCGGCCTGGCTGCCTGGCGCAGGGCACGCGACGAACGGGCCACGTATCGCGCATTGCACGCCCTGGACAGTCGCACGCTGCATGACATCGGGCTCGACTTGAGCGAAGCGCGCTCGGTGGCAGCGGAGCTGGCCGGCGCCGCGGACCGCACGCGTGTCCATGCGCTGATGACCCTGCGCTATCTCGCCATCTGATACCTGCCCGACATCGATCACCAACCACCCACCAACAGGAGAGCACCACCATGGAAGCTGTAGCAGAAGCTGTCGTCGAATCCACTGCCAACCCGATCGCAACCCCGACCTCACACCCGACCCAGGATCGGTATGCCAGGGTCGTCGAGGTCTCCAAGCGGATCCGCTGGGACATAGAGCGCGACGTCATCCGCGGGCGCGATTTCGACTTCGGCAAGAAGTTCCTGCCGGACGGACTGTCGAAGCTCGGCGACCTGTCCTTCATCACACCCGCGGAGCATCGCTTTCTCAGCCAGATCCAGGGTCGCACCTACGCGAACGTGTTTGGACTGGTCGAACGCTTCATCGGTGCAAAGGTGATGGAAATCAGCAGGGAGCACTGGCTCGGCGACCAGGTCGCGCTCGAGGCGCTCGTTCGCTTCACTGACGAGGAACTCAAGCACCAGGAGATGTTCCGCCGGCTGGAGCAGATGGCCGGGGCCGGAATGCCCGCCGGCTACGAGTTCAAGCCGCAACCCAACGACGTGGCGGCTGCCGTGCTGAGCAAGTCCACCTGGGCCGTGCTCGGACTGACGCTGGACATTGAGCTCTTCACTCAGGCGCACTACCGCGCCAGCATCGAGCCCGACTCCGACCTGTCGGCACTGTGGAAGGACGTCTTCCTGTTTCACTGGAAGGAGGAGTCGCAGCACGCAATCCTCGACGAACTCGAGTGGAAACGCGAAAACGCACGGATCGGCGACGTCGAGCGCGACCAGGCCGTTACCGATCTCATCGAGCTGGTGGGCGCGGTCGACGGCATCGTCCAGGCACAGGCGCAGGCTGACGGGGATTACTTCCTGCTGCAGGCGGGTCGCTCGTTCACCGCCGCGCAACAGAAAGCGATTCACGCGACGATGCTGCAGGCCTACCGCTGGCAGTTCATCTTCTCTGGCGTCCAGGAGCCACGCTTCCTCGACGTGCTGGGCTCGATGATCACGCCGGCCCAGGGGGCACGCATCAATGCAGCCCTGGCCTCGATCAACGGGCCGGCTGCGCACTGAGGTCCGCGATGAAATCGAGACCGAACATTCGCACCAGCGGCGAAGGACCGCTGGTCCTGCTGCTCCACTCCAGCGGCAGCTCGGGGAGACAGTGGGATACCCTGGTCAGAGGTGTCCAGGACCGCTTTCGCCTGCAGGCCATCGACCTGCATGGCCACGGTGGAACAGCCGCATGGCTCGGTGATCACACGCTGCGGCTGGAAGATGACGCGGCCCTGGTCGAGCCGCTGCTGCAAGCTCGGGGAGGCGTCCATCTGGTCGGTCACTCCTACGGCGGAGCCCTGGCACTGAAGCTCGCTGCCCTGTATCCGGATCGAGTGAAAAGTGTCGTGGCTTTCGAGCCAGTGCTGTTCCGCACGCTCTTCGACTACTCCCCGCGCGACGTCTCCTCGAAAGAGGTCCTCGTCGCAGCGGCGTCGATCCGACACTGGCTGGAGCTCGGACACGTCGAACGTTCGGCGGAGCGCTTTGTCGACTTCTGGTCCGGCCCCGGAAGCTGGAGTTCACTGCCCCCAAGCCATCGGCAGGTGATCGCTGCACGGATGCCATCGATCGTTGCGCACTTCCGCGCGCTGTTCGCTGACACGCTGACGCGGGAGACACTGTCGGGGTTGCGCATGCCCATGCTGTGCCTGACAGGCGAGAAGACCCGATCGACGACGCGCCGTCTCGGCGAACTGCTGCGTTGCTGGATGCCGCGGGCCACGCACGCGACGCTGACCGGCATGGGACACATGGGCCCGGTGACGCATCCGACCCAGGTTGCCTCGCGCATCGCCGGGTTCCTCGATGAGCAGGTGATGCTCGCGGCGGAACAGGACCTCATCCTCGAGGCAGCGTGATGTCCCGGTCCGGCCGGGTGAACGGCCGGATTCGATGCCATCCCCTACGGCGCACCCAGCGGCAGGTAGCGCCTCCGGCGCCCGACAGCGACACCGACGCCGACGTATGCCGGTCGTCGGCGCTTGTGCAACGACGGCAGCCGCTAAGCTGAGGCCGGCGATCAGCGCGGGGACCTCTACCAGTGAACGCGCCTACCTATGGAGTCCTTGGCAGCCCGGCGTGTGATCCACCGAGCGTGTGCTGACCGCGATGTTGCTTGCCACTTGTCGGGACGCTCCGACCTGACGCAAAGGACGGCCATTCGACCGGCTTCCGCATCGGGCCTGTCAAAGTCCGATGCGAAGCACGTGCGTGCGGAGCCTGACAGCAGGGCCGTTGCGGGCGCTCGATCGCCCGACCTTAGAATGCGGCGCTCAACGACTTGCGTTCGTCCGTTGCCTTCCGAGTAAAAACGCCGAGCCGATCAGGAGATGTCCGGGTGCCGCGCAGAATCGTTCATACAGTCAAGTACGTGCTGGTGTCTCTCGCACTGATAGGCGCCACGCTCCTGGGAGTGCGTGCGTTCGACGCATCGAAGTTTCCCGATCTGCAGCCATGGCACAAGTACGTACCGCAGGAAGTGCCACGAGCCGAACTCGCTCAGGCGAGCTGGGCCGACTACAAGCAGGCCGAAGACCGGATCTTCGCTGCCGTACGCGAGAACGTGACGCTGCAGCTGCCCGCGGCGGTGGCAGTACCTTCGAACCGCTACTACGAGAAAAGCCCGCTATATCCGGGCCGCTTTGCGCAGGACTGGAACCGTTCGTACGTGCTGGAACCCGCCGGCAAACCCGTCGGCGCCGTCGTCTTCCTGCACGGCCTGACCGACTCGCCCTACAGCCTGCGCCACATCGCCCGTCGTTACACGCAACGAGGTTTCGTTTCGATCGCGATCCGGTTGCCGGCCCACGGCACGGTGCCCGGTGCATTGACCCGCGTGCAGTGGGAGGACTGGAGCGCAGCGACACGGCTGGCCGTGCGCGAGGCAAAGCGACGCATTGATCCGTCCGCACCTTTGCACCTGGTCGGCTTTTCCAACGGTGGCGCGCTCGCGATGAAGTACGCGCTGGATGCACTCGAAGACAAGGAGCTTGCGCGGCCGGATCGCATCGTGCTGGTCTCTCCGATGATCGGTATCACGCGCTTCGCGCGCTTTGCCCGACTCGCTGGGCTGCCGGCGGTGCTGCCGTCGTTTGCCAAGGCCGCGTGGCTGTCGGTGGTGCCGGAGTTCAATCCGTTCAAGTACAACTCGTTCCCGGTGAATGGAGCGCGGCAGTCGTACCGGCTGACACGGGCACTGCAGCAGCAGATCGAGGATCTGTCACAGGCCGGCCGGCTGACAGAGCTGCCTCCTGTGATCACCTTCCAGTCTGTGCTTGATTTCACGGTGAGCACCCCCGCGATCCTGTCGGCGCTGTACGCGCACCTGCCGGACAACGGCAGCGAAATCGTGCTGTTCGATGTCAACCGGACGATCAAGTTCGGGCCGTTGCTGCGAGCGTCGTCCGACAATGCGCTCGCACGACTGGTGCCGACATCGCCGCAGCCGTACCGGTTCACGGCCATCGCCAATGTGTCGCCGGACAGCACCGCAACCGTAGAGCGGACGATCGCACCGAACCAGTCCGGCGAGCACACACGGCCGTTGGAGCTGCCTTACCCGGTCGAGATTTTTTCCCTGTCCCATGTGGCGGTGCCGTTTCCACTGAACGACCCGCTGTACGGACTGCACCCCGATCCCAACGGCGACGAGCAATTCGGAGTCAGCCTGGGCACGCTGTCGGCGCGCGGCGAGCGGGGTGCGCTCATCGTCGATGCCGACTTTCTCTTTCGCATCGCGTCCAATCCGTTCTTTCCATACATGCTCGAGCGCATCGAACAGGGGATCACCGCATCCAAGGCGCCTGCCTCCAAAGCGGCGGTTCCGCATTCCGTCCCCCGGCTACGCGACGCCGAAGCCACGGAGGCGTTCCCGGACGAGGCCGAGACGTCGCAGGCCGGCCCCTGAGCCCTTTCCACTCGGTCCTTGGCCGCACGGCAGGACGCACGGCACAGCCACCCGACACGTGGAAGTGTTGCCGCCAGCACATTGCGTGGCTCAGGAGTAGGATGGACTGGCAACCAGCACCGTTGCCTTGCCGCTGACGATTCATGGCGAATGCCTTCCTGACCCGCCGGAATGCCAAAGCCCTCGCCCCTCCGGTCGCGATCGGCCAGCCTGTTGGCTCGTGGCACGGCCTGCGCTCCCTGATCCGTGCCACGCGGCTGTACACCGTATCGCGACGCGACAGCACGGCCGCGATGATGCAGCCGCTGCTCGCGGTCGCTCTCGTCTTAAGCGCCGGCTGTGCGACCCCGCCGCCCCCGGCGACTGCTGCCGACACCTTCCTGCACGACGAGTTGTTCGGTCCGCCGTCGGTACGCGTCAGTGGCGACGAGATCTTCGCGCTCAGCGACCCGATGAGGCGCTACCTGCGGACGGAGATCGCCACCCAGACCAAGTTGCTTGGAGTCCAGGGGGGGTTGGTCGAGGCGGTCTACAACAAGGCGCAGCTGAAACTCGAGTACGACTCATCGTTCACGCGCAATGCGGCCGAAGCCTTCGAGGCACGCGCAGGCAACTGCCTGTCGCTGGTCGTGATGACTACCGCATTTGCAAAGGAACTGGGGCTGCAGGTGCGCTTCCAGAGCGCCTATCTGGAAGAAGCGTGGAGCCGCAGCGGAGACCTGCTACTGCGCGCCGGTCACGTCAACGTGACGGTCGGACCGAAACTGCAGGATCGCGCAAATCCCATGTCGCGCTCGATAATGATCGACTTTCTGCCGGGAGAGCAACTGCGCACCATGCGCACGCGGGAGATCTCAGAGCAGACAGTGGTTGCGATGTACATGAACAATCGCGCGGTCGAAGCCCTGATGCGCGGCAAGCTCGATGATGCCTACGCCTGGGGCCGCGCATCACTGCGCCAGAGCCCGGACTTTCTGAGCGCCCACAACACGCTCGGCATCATCTACGCGCGCGGGGACACTACGACCTGCCGCGACCGCGTTCCAGCACGTGCTCAAGAGCGACGCTGCACATACGCGGGCGATGGCGAACCTGGCCGACGTCTATGTGAAGCAGGGCCGAAAGGATGACGCGGCTGCGCTGTACAGCACACTGGCGCGCCTGGAGCCGGAGCCTCCCATGCACTACTTCAACCAGGGGATGACCGCCATGCAGCGCGGTGACTTCAACTCGGCGCGCGATCTGTTCGCGCGCGAGGCGGACCGCAGCGGCTACTCGAGCGACGTCACTTTCTGGCTCGGCATCGCGAACTACCGTCTCGGTGATGTCGAGCAGGCGACGCGCCTTCTTAACCAGGCGCTTAGCGGCACTTCGTCGCGCGGCGATCCGGATTCGAAATCGGCCAAGCTGAGCCGGCTTAAGTCACGCGGTCTGCAGTAATCCGGCGCAGAAGAACGTCTCCGGACCCAGTGGCCCGGAGACGCATGGGAACTGACTAGCAGCCGCCCTTTTTCGGCTTCTTCTGCTCTTCCTTCTTGGCCTCAGGCGCCGCCTTGCGCTTCTTCAGGCGCCGCCTTGGCTTCAGCCTTCGCCGGCTCAGCCTTCTTGGCCTCTGCCTTCGCCGGCTCAGCCTTCTTGGCTTCGGCCTTGGCAGGCTCAGCCTTCTTGTCCGTCGGCTTGTCCTGTGCAAAGGCAGGAGCCTGGATTAGTGCAAAGGCGGACACGATGGCGGCAACGAGCAGTTTCTGCATGGGTTCTATCTCCCTAAGTGTGATGAGTCATGCCATTAGGCCGGTTGCTAACGGGTCGGGATCACTCTCGGTTGACCGTCCGTCCCGCTGGACCGCGCGCGAGTGTAGCGGCATTGGGGTACAAGGGGGGTATCAGTGAACCGGGGATGAAATAGGTGCGCGGGTTGATCTTTGCATATGCCCGGAATGTCGTTGTGATGTCGGTCTCCGCCGGTAACGTGGGGCATCAACCTGCGCCTGACCCGCACCCGCGGGTCCGCCATGACTGCCGCCACCGAAATCGAATCCCGGACTCGCACCGAACTGTCGGCCGACGCGATATTCGATCTGGCCGACACACGCCGGATCGAGTGGAACTGCCGTACGCCGGCGCGGTGACTCCGCTCGAGGCCTGGACGCTGGTTTCGCAGCGCCGGCCCGACTTGTGGATGTCCGGACGCCTGCCGAGTTCAAGTTCGTCGGCGCTGTTCCAGACTCTGTGAATGTCGAGTGGCGAGGCGCGGACATCCTGCCCAGCGCAATGTTCGTCAGCACACTGCACCAGATCGCGCGAAAGCCGGAACCCGTGCTGTTGCTTTGCCGCAGCGGCGTGCGCTCGCACTCCGCGGCGCGGGTGGCCGCCGCAGCCGGCTTCACGCGCGTCTACAACGTTCTCGAAGGATTCGAAGGCCAGCGCGACCATTCGGGGCGGCGCGGCGAGATCGACGGATGGCGCCGGCACGGCCTGCCCTGGACGCAGGACTGACGCGATCGCAAGCGCCGGAGTCATTCGCCTTCGAGATGGATGCTGCGTGCGTGTATCGGTAGCACGAAGGGCGGGACGGACCCGAGCGGCGGGTCAACTCGAGCAGTTCCACCAGCGAAAGTTCCTCGACCATCAGCGCCACATCCTCGGTGGCTTTGAACACCGCGCCGCCGTGATTGAGTTTTTCCGTCGTGAGTATCGGCCGGTCGGATAACCGGCGCAGGGCCCATCCGACGACAGTCTGCTGCACTGCCGGGCTCGCGGCGCGCGTCCATAGAAGGTAATGCAGGTCAACCGCGACCGCCGACGGCCGCACGCCGGGCCGGACTTCGGGCTTTGGTGCCGCCAGCGACTGGACGATTGCGCATCGCCGCCACTGGCACGAAGCGGTAGAGCCACAACAGCACCCTCGATTGATCGTCCGCAACGGCCACCGCCGGGTCAGACGGATCAAACGCCTCGATCCCCGACACGCCGACGTTTGCCGGAAAACCGTCGGACAACATCCGAACCAGTGCGGTCGTGGTGGCGGCAAGTGCCGTGTAGGTCGCCATTTCAATCCTTCGCGGGACAGTGCCCCTGATCAAGCTTGCGGTATGCGTCAGTGATCGCCACGAGCATGTTTCGATGAAATCAGCGTGCGGAGGCCGCACTGGCCGGACCATCCGGCGGCAATGCAGTGCGCGCCGCGGGCAAGGTGCTCACACCCGACGTTCCGTCGCCGGGTGGCGGCACCGGCAGCGGTGTCGAGCGCTCGGACCATGGCCGCAGGCTGGTCGCCGGCATTTCGTAGATCTGGTGGAACCCCGCGAGGTTGCTCGCCGTGGTTCCTAACTGGACGTTGTAGCCTTCGCACCCGACCAGCAGCGCGCCCGCGCCGAGCACCATCGTCATCCGGATGAGCGTCGGCATCATTCAGGTCTCCAGTTGGCGACGGCGAACGGTGCACCGAGCGGATCGACCAGTACGGCCACCTGGGATTTGTAGTGGAGCCGCGGCTCGACCACGACGCGCGCGCCACCCGCAAGTGCGCGCGTCACCGTGGCGGCGACATCGCTGACGCGAACATACGGGATCCACACCGCCGGCAGTGCCGGATCGGGCGATCGCATCACGCCCGCACGTGCGCGTCCTCCAGCGGTCAGCAGGTAGCCGTTGGGCGTCTTTCCATCCGCCGCGCTGATTGCGAAGCCGAAGACGTCCCGATAGAAGTTCGCAGCGCGACCAGGATCGCTGGACCAAAGTTCGGCCCACAGCCACTCGTTGTCGCGACCGACATGATCGGCAGGATCACCCCGCTCGGTGCGGATCACGGCAAAGCGCGCACCGTCCGGATCACTGAGAACGGCGAGTTCGCCGCGGCCCGCGAGCATGCGAGGCGCCATGACGACGGCGCCGCCACGCTCCTGCGCGCGGGCTGCCATTGTCTTCGGATCGCCACTGACGAGTCCGATCCAGCGCGCTCCCGCCACCGCCGCATCCGTGCGCGGAGCAACCATGCCGCCGATGGGCCGGCCGTTGGCGAGGATCGTGAGATACCCGGGCTTGCCGTTTTCGTTCAGCGAGGCGCGAAAGTCCCAGCCGAAAACCTTTGCGTAGAAGTCACGCGAGCGCGCGACATCGGTGGTCACCAGGTCCGACCACAGCCATCGACCCGACGTTCGCGAGGCAGCGGACGGTTCGCCAATCGGCGGCCATTCGAGCGGTTGCGCCGTAGCGACGCCGCCGCCGACCATCGCCAGAGCAAGGACCACTCCTCGCCATGCGTTCCATGTCCTCGACATCCGCCACTCCTCATGGGTACGGCCGCTAGTGTAGCGACGCCGGCACGCCGGGCTGCATGCACAGGTCGACCATCGATGTCTGTCGAATTTTCGGCATTGTGCGTGTCGAGACTGCGCTCGATTGACGCGTTGCGCGCCTCGTAGCGTGGCGCGACGTGAGGGCGGACCGCCGACGTTCCGTCGCGCCACCGATCTCGTCCTAGGAGCCTCGCAGTGCCCGAGTACCTGGCGCCCGGCGTCTTCCTCGACACGGCCCCTTCGGGGCCGGCCCCGATCGAAGCGGCGCCGACTGGGACAGCGAGTTTCATCGGCGTCGGTGCCGACCGCGTCGACGCAATCCAGGTCACGTCGTCGGAGCAAGTCGTCGAGCTGCTGGGTCGCGATGCGTCGCGCCTGCTGACGAGCGCACTGCACCTGTTTTTCCTTAACGGCGGGGAGCGTGCCTGGGTCACGCGCGTCCCGTCGCTGGAGTCACGACCGCTCGCGGTGGCACTGGCGAGTCTTGCGCGATTGTCCGGAATTGCGCTGACTGCGATCCCCGACTGCGCTGGACTTGACGGTGCCGCCCATGCCGCGGTAGTGCGACTGCTGCTCGATGACGCGGCTCGCACGCGCCGGTTTGCGCTGGTCGATGCGCCGCTCGCCGCCGACGCTGCCATGGTCATGCATCTTCGATCGCACCTCGACTCTTCCTTCGGTGCGTTGTACTGGCCGGCGCTGCGTGTGCACGACGGTCCCTCCGGCGGCGTCCCGGCCTCCGGCGCCATCAGTGGCGTCTATGCACGCGTGGACCGCGAACGCGGCGTGTTTCGCTCGCCCGCCAATGACGACGTCGCCGGCGTCGCTGGCCTTGCGACGATGGCACGGGCGTCCGAACAAGCGATGCTCGACGCGTCCGGCATCAATGTCATCCGCTGTGTTCCGGGCGGCGGCGTCCGGCTCGGAGGCGCTCGGACGCTGGCGGCCCAAGCTGACCTCCAGTACGTCGCGGTGCGGCGTTATCTTTCGGTGCTGCAATGTTCGATCGCGCGCGGTACGCGCTGGGCCATCTACGAGCGCAACGACGCCCGCCTCTGGCGGGAACTGCGTTCGCGCATCTCCGAGTTCCTGCGATGGCAGTTCCTGGACGGCGCGCTGCATGGTTCGACAGGGGACGAGGCCTACTTCGTTCGCTGCGACGAGTCCACGACCTCCGTCGATGACCGGGCCGCCGGGATCGTGGTGTGCGTGGTCGGCGTCGCGCTGCTGCGCCCGTCGGAGTTCATCACCTTTCGCGTGGCACAGGCCACAGCGCCCGCGACGACGTAAGGGTCAAACGAAACGCCAGTCCGAGCCCCACGAACCAGGTCATTGCTGGCCGAGTTGGCATGCTCCGAAGGTCAAAGCACAATGCGGCCTTCGACGCCCCACCCGGACCCGACGATGCGCCTCACACAAACTTCACTTCGCTACGCCGCCGCACTGGCTGCTTGCGTGCTCGCCGCCTGCGCCACCACCAAGATGGATGCCCAATGGTCGAACCCCGAGTTTCGCAGCGTGAATCTGCGCGGCCAGACTGTCATGGTTGCGTGCCAGGCGCGAGACTTCACGGTGCAGGCGGTGTGTGAGGATCAGATTGCCGCACAGTTGATCACTCGCGGAGCGAAGCCCGTGAAGTTTGTGGTCGTCAATCCGGGCGCCCCGCCGGTGAACGAGGCGGTGGACGCCGCTGCCAAGCAGGCGAATGCGCGCGTGGTTTTCCGCACCACGCTGAGCACATCCGTTCCCACCGTGAGTCCGGGACCGACGATTGGAATCGGAGTCGGCGGCGGCGGTTACCGCGGCGGCGCTGCCGGCGGCATCTCGCTGCCGATCGGCGGCGGCACAGTCTCGGAGGCCTACGCAGCGGATACGGCCATCGTCGACGTGCCGACCGGCAAGCTGATGTGGTCTGGACGCGCGACGGGCCCGACCGGCAGCGACACCACGACTCAGCTTTCTGAGCTGACGCGCGTCACGTTCGAATCGCTGCAGACCGCGGGAATGCTCTGACCCCGGCCCGGCATCGGCAAGTGGCGCTGATCACGGGCAGCCCCGCCTGGGCGGCGCTTCTCCATTTCAACGCCGCTAAACCCGAGAACCGTTAGACATGGACGCCGGATTCACCGAGCACGACATCACCCTGCGCGATGGGCGCGTTGTTCACGTGCGCACAATGCGCGTACAGGACGAGGCGGAACTGCTGCAGACCTTCGACCGCATGAGCGACGATGCCCGCTACATGCGCTTCATGCGCGTCGTGCGCGAGCCCAATCTGGAGCGATTGCGCAAGGCGCTGGGCTCGTTCCCTGAGAGCGGGATAGGTCTCGTGGCGACCGTGCCCGCCGCCGACGGCGTCGACATTGTCGGAAGCGCCATTTCAGTCATTGAAGGCGAAGGCGGCAGCTGCGAATTCGCGATCAACGTTGATTCGAAGTACGGCGGCACCGGTCTCGCGACCGAACTGATGAAAAAGCTGATCGAGGCTTCACGCAAGCGCGGCCTGCAGGTGATGGAGGGCTTCGTGCTGGCCGAAAACGAGTCGATGCTGCGACTTGCCCGCCGTCTCGGATTCAGCATCGTGCCCGATCCGGACGACCGGGCCGTCCGCATCTGTCGGCTGCAACTCAGCGGCGGCTGACCTCAGGCGCAGGCCGCGAGCGCACTGTCACTCAGATGATGGTCGTGCAGCCCATCTTTCGCTCCTTCCAGAACAGGCCATTCAGGCGCTCGGCAAGTTGCTCGACCGAACCGAACTCTCCGCCGGTGAAGGTCATGAAGGCGATGGGCCGCGATCCGTCTCCCGCTTCGCGCTGCAGGGCCACGCAGTTGAGTTGCGGAGCGTATTTCTTCACCAGCGCGTGCAGCTCTTCGTCGCTGGCCTCGGGGGCGACATTTGTCAGCCATAACCGGGACATAGGGTCTCCTTAGTCAAAATTGAGCTCGTCGAGCGATCCGCAAGCCGTTTATTGCGTCGCCGCCGATCCTGCTGTCGATTGCATCGTTTGATAACGTTCGATCGCCGCGCGGGCGTTGAACAGCATTCGATCGCGCCCGAGCCGATCGGCCAGGCCGGCATGGCGCACGATTTCCAGCACACCTGGATTGAGAGCGACCAGCCACACGATGGTGCCACGATCGGTGAAACGCTGCTCGCCCTCCATCAGCGCCTGAAGCGCCGAATACTCGAGGTCGGGCACGCGGCTCATGTCGAGCGCCAGCACGCGCGGCTGGTACTTGTCGATCAGCGCCTTGATCCGATCCGACACGTTCTGCGCATTGACGAAGAAGAGCCGCCCTTCGGGCCGCACGATCAGCAGTCCCTCGAAGGTTTCGTCATCCGGGTGTTCGGGCGAGAGCGGACGCAGCACGTCGGCACCGCGCTTGCGGCCGATGACCGATACGCGCGGGTGGGCGGTCTGGCTGGCCAGGCCGATCATCGACACGATGATCGCAATGACAATGCCTTTCAGTGTGCCGAAGAGCAGCACACCGATGCACGCGACTAGTGCCCAGCGGAACTCCATCCTACGCACGGCACGGATGGCAAGGAACTCTGCAGGTTTGATCAACCCGATCGAGTAGACGATGACGATGGCGGCCAGTGTCGCGTTCGGCAGCAGTCCAACCAGCGGCGCCAGCAGCAGCATCGTCGCCAGTGCGGCGGCGCCCGTCACCAGCGACGCCTTCTGCGATTGCCCGCCTGCGTTGCGCACCACGGCGGTCTGCGAGGTGCCACCGCCAGCCGGCATCGCGCCGAGCAGAGCGCCGCCCACGTTGCCGAGCCCGGTGGCGACCAGTTCGCGGTTCGCGTCGATCGGTGGGTCGGACGGCCTCGCAAAGGCACGGCCCGCAGCGATTGTTTCGGTGAAGCTCATCAGTGCAATGCCGAGCGCGCCAGGTACCAGACTCGAAATCAGCGAGACATCGGGCAGCGTGATCGACGGTAGCCCTTGTGGAATCAGTCCGACCAGCGAGACGCCCATCGCCTTCAGTCCGAAGAACCACGCGGCGGCGATGCCGCCGGCCACGGCGACCAGCGGTGCCGGTGAGTGCGGCCACAGCCGTTCCATGCCAATCAGCACGATGAAGGTCGCCACGGCCACCGCGAGTGTGATTGTCGAGGTCGACGGCAGGTGCTGCGCGACGCTGACAATGTCGAGGAAGAAGCCCTGCTTGGTGATGTGAACCCCCAGCAGCTTCGGGAACTGGTCGAGCACGATGACCAGGCCGATGCCGGCCTTGAACCCGGTCAGTACCGGCGTCGATATGAAGTTGGCGACGAAGCCGAGGCGCAGCAGCCGAGCCAGCAACAGCATGACGCCTACCATCGCGGTCAGCGTTGCGGTGGCCGTGATGAGGCCCGCGGGATCGCCGTCCGGAACGCTGATTCCCAGTTGCGTGCCCGCGAGGATTGCCAGCGTGGCGCTGGAACTGACGCTGAGCACGCGCGAAGTGCCGAGCAGCGCGTAGACCACCATCGGGATGAAGGCGGTGTACAGGCCGACCTCGACCGGGAGCCCGGCCACGGTGGCATAGGCCATCGCCTTCGGCAGCACGACCGCGGCTGCGGTCAGGCCGGCGACGACATCGAAGCGCAGGCCCGGGCCGCCGGTGTTGGCGGTGGTGACTGAGGCAGGTGCGTGGGTCATCCTTGCATCTTCATGACAGGGTAATCGTGAACTTCGCTCAGAACGAAACTCCGATCATGCTGACGACAAGCTGCTCGTCCGATCCCGGATTGAACCAGTACCCGCCGACAGTAACGCGACGCCACTTGAACTGTACGAAAGGGCCGCGCTGGATGTCGCGGCCGCTGTCGTAGGCATTGGTCCGCTGGCCCGCCAGGCCGACGCGCAGCCACTCGAACGGGCTGTAACCGAGTTCGCTCCACGCGTAGAGATAACTGTCCCTCACATCGACGCTGCTGCGGACGTACTCGCCCTCGATATAGAAATCGAGCGATTTCCAGCCGAGGGTCGCTTCCAGCCCGGGAACGAACCCGCGGGTCGTGCCCCAGACGCCGCCCAGCAACGGGGTCAGCTCCCACGTGAAGTCTTCGCCGCCGTCGAAAGTCCAGCCGACAAAGGCTGAGCGCGCGCCGATCGATTCATAGTTGTAGCGGGCCTCGAGGTGCAGCGGCCCGCGATCGGCGACCGCGATTGCCGAGGTGTAGTTCTCGCCGTCGCGGACAAACGTCGGGTAGGCGGTGAGCCCGAACTCCCACGCGGGCCGCGCAGGAGGTGAAGCCCGGCGCCCGCTGCCTGAGACGTCGTCCGCAAAGGCCGCCGGGACGATGGTCGCGGCGAGTGCGAGAGAGATCAGCCTCCGGCTGCTCATCCGCCGAGAGCCCGGATCGCCGCGACGATCGCGGCGCCGAGTCCTGTCATCAACAGGCCGACCTTCCAGCTCCCGTAGCCGGCGTAGCGGCCCAGCGCGAGGCCGCCGAAGAACAGCATCACCAGCGCGATGCCACGCGACACGTTCTTCGCGGTGCCGACGTCGGCGATCAGTACGAAGGGCAGCACCACTGGAAACGTCGAGACCACGACCCAGAGGAATACGGCCACTGCGGCCAGGTAGTCGTCGGATTTCAGCGTTGGTCGCGCTGGCACCGATGCCAGTGCGACCACCCGTCCGCGGATCGCTTCAATCTCGGTCTCCGAGACGAGCCCGGCGGCGACTTTGGAGAGCGAATCCTGGATCACCCTCTGTCCCGACGCGGCGTCGGGGGCCGCTCGCACGGCGCGGATCAGCGTGATCTGCCGGCCGCGATCGGCGACGGTGCGGACCAGGTACATGACAGCATCGACGAGTCCCCACGCAAGATTGCAGCCGAGCGCGGCAGCCAGCATCGCGCGGATGTCTTCGCGCCCAGCCTCGGTCACCGACACGGCGCCCACGAACGTGAGCGCCATGAACAGACCAAACAGCATCTCCGAGACGCGGTCCACCGGATTCAACAGCGGCTCGCGCTCCGCGGGTGTGGACAGGGGCTCGACGGTCACTTCAGTCCCTCGTGTCGTCTGGTCTGGAGCCGATGGGAGCTCAGTGCGGGCGGATCATCCGCGCCGCAATGACTGTCGGCAGTCGACGGGTGTTGTCCGAACTCCGCGAACTGCAGCCGAGGCAATGACGGCGCGTCAGAACCGCTCCGGCACGTACTTGAACGGATAGTCGATCGCCTTGTACTTGCCGATCTTGCGCTTCGGCAGCTTGACCTTGTCGGCCTTCACGTCCTTGTAAGGTACCTGTTTCAGCAGGTGGCTGATCACGTTGAGACGCACACGCTTCTTGTCTTCGGAGCGCGCGACATACCAGGGGGCCCACGCCGTATCGCTTGCCCTGAACATTTCGTCGCGCACACGCGTGTAATCGTCCCAGCGATCGTAGGACTTCACGTCCATCGGCGAGAGTTTCCAGACCTTGCGACCGTCGTCGATCCGCGATGAGAGCCGCCGCGTCTGTTCCTCCGGACTCACTTCAAGCCAGTACTTCAGCAAAATGATCCCCGATTGAATCATCAGCTTTTCGAAGAGCGGGACGACCTTCAGGAATCCTTCGGCCTGCTCTTCGGTGCAAAAGCCCATCACGCGCTCGACGCCCGCGCGGTTGTACCAGCTGCGATCGAAGATGACGACCTCGCCGGCAGCCGGAAAATGCGGGATATAGCGCTGCGCGTACATCTGCGACTTCTCGCGCTCGGTCGGAGAGGGCAGAGCGATGACGCGGAACACGCGCGGGCTGACGCGCTCGGTGATCGCCTTGATCGTGCCGCCCTTGCCGGCACCGTCACGGCCCTCGAACACGATGCAGACCTTGAGTCCCTTCTCCTGGACCCACTGCTGCAGCTTCACCAGCTCGACGTGCAATTTCTTGAGTTCGCGCTCGTAGTCCTTGCCCGACAGCTCCTGCACGTCCTTCGAAGCAACACTTTCGGTCGCAGCTGACTTGGCCGCGACGGGCTTGACCTTGCTCGACTTTCCCCTGGGCTCGTTCTTCGTCTTGACGCTCTTCTTTCCCATCATCGTCTCCATGGTGTGTTCCGGCGCTCCGCGTGCCTGTCTTCGCACAATCTCGGACTCTTCGAGTCTTCGGCCGGTGCTCCACGCGCCAACCCGCGGCGCCGCTCGCTGGCGCGTCAATGTGTTGCAATTCGCCCCGCCGGCGGCTCTTGATTCATCCGAGCAACGGACGCCATCCGCCGGAGGCTACCTCGTTTTGCCCCAATCGTGAATTTGTCGCGAAAAGTCAGCGGCCGCATCAGCCGCCTTGGCGCGCGCCAGCGCCAGCGGCGCACGAAGAGCGCGATCAACGCCGCCAAGGCAGCCAGGGAAAAGCCGATTGCCAACGCCTTGTGGACCACGTCGTTACGCGGCCCCGCATACTCGAGCAGCAGCGCCCCCCAGACGCCGACCCCTGCAACCAGCAGAGCCAGGGCAACGAGGCCCGTGCCCTTGGCGATTCGAGCGAGCGAACGTCGCAGGGACATCGTGGCGGTCGTTCTAGTCCTGGCGCTGCGCGCGGCTCAGTCAGGCGCGCCGGCACCATCCTTCGCCTCGGCTTCCGCAAGTGCTCGACCGCGAATATGCTCGATTCGTAGTCTTCCTGGTAGCCGAACAGGATCCCGCGCTTTCCGCCCGCGGGCCAGGTGAACATCGCGCAAACGAACTCGCGTCCCCAGGAAGTGGCATATCTCACCCATCGTGAAGGCCGCGTCGCTGAAGGTATTCTTGACGCCGTGGATGTACAGCACCATCTCCTTGCGCGGGCTCAGAGGCAGGCGACGCGCGATCTCGGCCTGCAGCGTCCGGTCGCCTGTTTCGTGCGCATCGACGGTAGCGGGAGCGCGCGTCAGCCCCTCGGGCGTCACGGCAACTGCGCAGGGAATGCGCGGGTAACGCCCGAGTTCCTTCGTTGGACCGAGCTTGAGGTCCGACGAAGCCGAGCGCTCGACAAGCAGGCTCTGCTTGACCAGCGCGTCCCACATCGTGTGTTCGCCGAACAGGATCGTCGTTGACCTGTACGCCATCAAGCGCGAGCGGTCCGCCGTGTACGGCTCGGGCTCATCGGGGCTCATCGCGGGCGTGCGTTCCGCAATGAAAAGCAGATCCAGCGGGGGTGTCCGAACCTCGGCGGGTGCCTTAGCGAACAGCGGCTTCGCCTGCGCCCCGCGCACAAAGTCGGCGTCGGCATCATCGGATGCGTGGTCGCGCACCCGGCCAGGCCGAGCAGCGCGGACAGCGCAATCGCTACTGGGAAGCGGACTTCAGTCACTGTGCGACTCCGTGACGGCGATCGAGGCCATATTGCTCTATTCCCAAGTGTGTCGAGGCCGGTAGCGTCACAAAAAGAATCGACAGAACCCATAATCGCCTGATCCTTAAGGTACGCCGCCCTACTCCATGAATTCCACACTCATCGCCGTCATCGTGTTCGTCTTCGTTTTTGGCGGGGCACTGGCGGGCGTCTTCGTCCGCGTCCCCACGCATCATCAGGATGCCGATACGAGGGACGTGGTCAAACTGGTCATGGGGCTGGTCGCAACCATCGTCGCCCTGGTCCTGAGCCTGCTGATCGCGTCCGCGCACAGCTCCTACGATAGGCAGGAGAGCGAAGTGCAGCAGCTCGGAGTGCAGATTGTTCAGCTCGATGGCCTGTTTGCCCACTACGGCCCGGAAGCGAACGAAGCGCGCGCGCAGCTACGTCGCATGGTCGAGGCTGAACTCGCGCGTCTGTGGCCCGATGCCGGCGCGGCACGGGCAGGCGTGCACGCGTCGCATAATTACGTCCCGACGGAAGACTTGTTTGACACGGTCGCCCACCTGACGCCGAAAACCGAGGCCCAGCGATCTGCCCAGGGCCGTGCCCTGCAGCTGATGACGACCGCGGGTACCACCATCCGCCTGCTGTATGAGCAAGCCGGAGGCGCCCTGTCCTGGCCCTTCTTCGTCGTGCTGGTGTTCTGGCTGGTTGTGCTCTTCGTTGGCTTCGGCCTCTATGCGCGCCGCAACGCCACTGCCATTTCGGCGCTATTCGTCGGCGCGCTGACGGTCGCGGGCGCGATCTTCCTGATCCTTGAAATGAATCGGCCATACAGCGGCTTAATGCAAATATCCAGTGCGCCGATACGGCACGCGCTTGAACAGATGGGCCGCTGATGGGCCTGGTTCGTCGCCCACGTCTTGCGGCGGACATCGCGCTCTGGGTATTCGGTGTCGCCGCCGGCCTGGTGGTTTTGGGGCTGGTCGGTGTCGCCATTGCCGTCGCGACGTTCGACGTCAATTCTCTTGTCGCACCCGCGCAGGCGCGCGTCAAGACGCTGACAGGACGTGACCTGCTGATCAGCGGTGGAGCGAAGCTCGCGGTTGGGCTACAGCCCAAACTGATCATCAATGAGGTGAGCATCAGCAATGCGCCGTGGGCAGGGCCGGGTCCGCTGGCTGCGGCGAAGCGGGTGGCCGTGCAGTTCGAGCTCCTGCCGCTGCTGCGGGGTCGCATCAAAGTGATCCGGCTTGAACTGATTGAACCCGCATTCGCGCTGGTGACCGATGCGCAGGGCCGCGGTAACTGGGAATTCGGTGCTGGCGCCGCACCAGCAACCCCAGCGCCGGCGACGGATACGCCGGCGGCGACTCTGGCCGGGTTCAGCGTCGACCAACTCGACCTCACCAAGGGCTCGCTCACGTATCGCAACGGCAAAACCGGCAAGGTCACCGAAGCTGCCATCGACGCCCTGTCGATCGTCATGAACGGCGCGCAGGAGGCAATCCACGCTGAGTTCCGCGGCAAGGTTGATGCAGTGCCGATCGAACTCAAGGGTGAACTCGGGGCGCTGGAGGCGCTCGTCGCGCGGCGCTGGCCATACCCCATCGACGTCGGCGGCGATATCGCCGGGCGCAAGGCAACGCTCAAGGCCCTCTTGCGTGTCGACGAACACACCTATGCATTCGACCCGCTGGATCTGGCTTTCGCAGGTCATGTCGTCAAGGGTCGCGGGAGTTTCACGACCGGCGGTGCACGGCCCCGGCTGGCCCTCGATGCCAGCATGGATTCGCTCAAGGTGGCGGAGTTACCTCTTCTCGGCTCGGGCGCAACGTCTGCGCCGCGACCGCCTGCCAAGGCATCGCGTTTCCTGCTTTCAGAAACCGAGATACCTTTCGGCGCATTGCGCGATGCGGACGCGGACGTCAAGCTCCTGATCGGCCGCGTGGCGCTGACTAATCGCATCGATTTGCAGCAGGTCGATGCCCGTTTCACGATCGAAGACGGGCGATTGGACATGCCGGTGCTGAAGGCCAGGCTCTTCGGCGGTTCGCTGATCGCGCACCTCACAGTCGACGCGGCGCAAATTGCGAACCCGTCGATTGCGTTGCGAGCGACCGCCAACGACATGGAGCTTAGCCCCCTGCTGGCGGCGCTTGACATCAAAGGCGAGGTGCGAGGCTCCCGGGCGGCGCTGTCCGCGGACCTGACGACGCACGGAATCTCTCCCCACGCCTGGGCCGCCGACGCGAGCGGGAGCGCTCTGCTAACCGTCACCCGCGGCACGCTTGCGAACTCGAAGCTTGACTTTGGCGGCGCGCTCGAACAACTGTTTGCCGCGCTCAATCCGTTTCGCCAGAAAGACACCTCGACCGAAATCCTGTGTGTCGTCGCACGCCTGCCGATCTCGCACGGCGTGGCCCGCATTGATCGGTCGTTGGCGGTCGAGACCGATAAGGCGGGCGTTTCGGCCAGCGGGACCGTGGACTTCCGCAGCGAGATGCTCGATCTCGCGTTCAACCCCAGAGTGCGCCAGGGGGTCAAGATAGAAGCTCTGCAGGTCGCACAACTGGTCCGCCTCCAGGGTTCGCTTCGCGATCCGCGCGTGAACATCGACGCGGTGGCGTCCGCGACATCGGCCGCGCGTATCGGCGCGGCGATCGGCACAGGCGGCTTGTCCGTGCTCGGCGAGGCTTTGCTGCACCAGAGCACCCAGGGTGGAGCCGGCCCCTGCGAGGTCGCGCTCGGCAATGCGTTACCGGAATCGAGCAACACTGCGAAGCGCGCTCCTACCAGCGCGCCGCAGGAGTCTCCTGCCAGGGTGCTGCCGAGGTTGCGCCGTCAGTAGCGTGGTCGCGACGCCCTCCACACGCAAGGCGTGGTACCCGTCCATCACCGGAACGCCCGGATGAATGAGACATCGTCGGTTGCCAACACTGCCACTGTGGCACTTCGATGCAGTAATGAGTGGGGGCGTCCATCCCATTGCTTTCGGACCGGGTCCTGTCTATTGAGAGCGGCAGGCGCAGGAATTTCAGGTGGCCGCTTTCGAGAATTCCGGATGGCTGGTTACTAGCATTGCGGGTGACGCGCTTCCGACGTCGCACGCAACCGACCGCGCTACACCGACCGGCGGTTCAGACAATGTCCCAGAAATTGTTGTACTGATGAGCTGGCCTTGCAGAGGCCCTCGTCGTTCTTCCAGATGAAATCCGCGAGGTACGCGCCTGATCCGGCCCGTTCTGCCATCTCATGCTCCAACCTTTGTTTGCACGAAACAGGACACTGCTGTCCAGACGGAAGCCAACCGCCTATTGCACATACGAGGCCATTCGCACACTACCTGCGCACTACGCGATTCCAACCTCCATTTGCACATAGCCGACGAAAGCTGGAGGCACGTCACAGCCCGCGGGACGAGCCTTTCACGACCGGCGACTGCCCGGATTCCTTGAGGCGCGTTTTACGGTGAAACCTGCCCTGTGTCTCGGATTACACGGCACGACCGGGCAGCCGGCAGGCTGTAGATCCGACACTTGAGCTTCTGCATCGGAAAATAATTCGTTGTTTGGGATCTGCATGTTCGCCCAGCCCGGGATTTCACTCGTGACGCTACAGTTCCGATTCGCGATGCTACGTGGTGGGCGGATCCGTTGATGCTGCGCGCGATTTTCGGACTCGGCTAACATATGTGATGGGCGACGTAATCGGCCGACAGCTCCTCGCCTGCCACGAGTGCGACCTCCTCCAGCGCGAGGTGCCGCTCGCCCCCGGTGGCACCGCGCGCTGCCCGCGCTGCGGCGCAGTGCTCTACCGCAACACGCCCGACGGCCTCGATCGCACGCTCGCCTACGCACTCGGGGCGGCGGTGCTGTTCCTCGTGGCGAACGCCTTTCCGATCGTCGGGCTGGACGCGCAGGGCAACCACACCTCGACGACGCTCTTCGGCACGGTGCGAGCGCTGCACGACAACGGCATGACGAGCGTCGCCGCGCTCGTCTTCGTCACGACGATCCTGATGCCCGCCCTCAATATCGGCGCGCTGCTCTACATGCTGCTGCCGCTCAAGCTCGGGCGGGTGCCGCACGGGCTGCCCGCGGTGTTCCGCCTGGTCGACGCCGTGCGCCCGTGGGGCATGGTGGAGGTGTTCATGCTCGGCACGCTGATCGCGCTCACGAAGCTTGCGGCGCTCGCCTCGGTCGTGCCGGGGATCGCGCTGTGGTCGTTCGGTGCGCTGATGTTCCTCGTCGCCGCCGCGGCTGCCTCGTTCGATTCGCACGCCCTCTGGGCGCGGGTGGAGGCGGCGCGGTGACTGCGATGACGGCAGCCGAAGCGGGGCTCCTCGCCTGCCACGCGTGCGGGCTTGTGCACCGTCCGGCCGGCGGTGCGCACGAGCTGGCGTGCGCGCGCTGCGGCGCGGACCTGCACTTCCGCAAGCCGGACAGCATCGCCCGGAGCTGGGCGCTGCTCGTCGCCGCATATGCTCTGATCGTCCCGGCGAACCTGCTGCCGGTGATGGAGACCGGGTCGCTCTTCGGCTCCGAGACCGACACGATCCTGAGCGGGGTGATCTTCCTCTGGACCTCGGGATCGTGGCCGCTCGCGGTGATCGTGTTCATCGCCAGCATCGCGGTCCCGTTCTCGAAGCTCGGAGCGCTGACGTACCTCCTCGTCTCCGTGCAGCGGCGCTCCACCTGGGCGCCGCGCGAGCGCACCCGGCTCTACCGCGTGCTGGAGATCGTGGGGCGCTGGTCGATGATCGACATCTACGTCGCGGCGATTCTCACCGCGCTCGTCCAGTTCGGGGGGCTGATGAGCATCAAGGCCGGCCCGGGGGCGATCGCGTTCGGGGCGGTCGTCGTGCTGACGATGTTCGCGGCCGAGAGCTTCGATCCGCGGCTGATCTGGGATTCGGCGGAGAAGAACCCGGTGGAGAAAGAACATGGCTGACGCGCCGCGCACGCCCGACCTTCCGGACCTCCCTGAAGCGGTCTCTGCGCCCCGGCGGCGCTGGACGCCGCAGCTCATCTGGATCATCCCCATCGTTGCGGTGCTGGCGGGCGCCTGGCTCGCCGCGAAGGCGATCCTCGAGCGAGGGCCCACGATCACGATCAGCTTCCAGACCGGCGAAGGCCTGGAAGCCGGCAAGACGAAGATCAAGTACAAGGACGTCGACGTCGGCCTGGTGAAGGAGATCGCGCTCGCCGCGGACCGCAAGCGGGTCGTCGCCACCGCCGAGCTCGTCAAGGGCACCGCGGACCTGCTCGTGGAGGACACGCGGTTCTGGGCGGTGCGGCCGCGGATCACCGCGGGCGGGGTGTCCGGGCTCGGGACGCTGCTCTCCGGCCCCTACGTCACAGTGGATCCCGGCCGGGCGAAAGAGAAGCGGCGCAGTTCGACGCCCTCGACGTGCCGCCGATCGTCACCCACGAGGACCCCGGGCGGGAGTTCATCTTGAAGGCCGACGACCTCGGGTCGCACGACGTGGGCGTGCCAGTCTACTTCCGGCGGCTGCAGGTCGGCGAGGTCATCGCCCGCGAGCTCGACAAGGACGGGAAGGGCGTGTCGATCAGGATCTTCGTGCGTGCGCCCTACGACCAGTATGTCACCGCCAACACGCGCTTCTGGAATGCGAGCGGCGTCGACGTGTCGTTCGACGCGTCCGGCGTCCGGGTGCAGACCGAGTCGCTCGTCTCGATCCTCATCGGCGGCATCGCGTTCCGGACGCCGCTCGACGGCGGCGTGGCGCCTGCTGCCGACGCGAACGCCGTGTTCAAGCTGTTCGGCACGCACGAGGCGGCGATGAAGAACCCCGACCTCGAGATCGATCACTTCGTCCTCGTGTTCAAGCATTCGGTGCGGGGCCTCGCGGTGGGCGCGCCGGTCGACTTCCGCGGCGTGACCATCGGCGAGGTCCTCCGGATCGGCGTGGAGTTCGATCCGAAAGCGTTCAATTTTGTGCAGCCGGTCGAGGTTCACCTCTATCCGAACCGCCTGCGGATACGCTCCGACGACATGGGTGCCGTGCTGCCGGTCCTACAGACCCAGGAGGCGCGCCTGAGGCGCTATGCACTCTTCGTGGAGCGGGGCTTCCGCGCCCAGCTGCGGACCGGCAATCTGCTCACGGGGCAGCAGTACGTCGCGGTCGACTTATTCCCCGACGCGCCAAAAGCAAAGTTCGACACCGCGAAGCGGCCCCTCGAGATCCCGACGATCCCGGGCGCGTTCGAGGACGTCGAGGCGACGGTCGCGAGCATCGCCAAGAAGCTCGACCGGGTGCAATACGAGCAGATCAGTGCGGACGTGCGCAAGGTGATGGCGACGCTCGACCAGACGCTCAAGAGCGCCGACGTACTCGTCAAGCGGCTCGACGCGGAAACGGCGCCCGAGCTGAACCGGACGCTCGAGGAGGGGCGCCGGGCACTCAAGAGCGCCGACAGCGCGCTCGCGACCGATTCGCCGCTGCAGACCGATCTCCGCGACGCGCTGCGCGAGCTCACCCGCGCGGCGGCGTCGATCCGCGCGCTCACCGACTACCTCGAGCGCCAACCGCAATCCCTGATCTTCGGCAAGCCGCCGGAGGAGCCTAAGTGATGCGCCTGTACCCTGCTGTCGCGTGCCTCGCCTTGCTGCTCGCTACGGCGTGCGGGAGCCCGCCGAAGGAGCGCTATTACACGCTGAGCGCGGCGGCGAGCGCGCCGGCGGCCGGCGCGTCCGCGATCAGCATCGCCGTCGGACCGGTGACCGTGCCCGAGATGGTCGACCAGCCGCAGATGGTGGTGCAGGTCGCCGCCAACCAGGTGACCGTGTACGAGTTTCAGCGGTGGGCGAGCCCGCTGAAGATCGAGATCGCGCGCGTGATCGCCGGGAACCTGGCGCAGGAGCTCGGCACGGCGCGCGTCTGGGCCTACGCGCAGACCACGCTCGCGAACCCGGACTACCAGGTGCTCGTCGACGTCCAGCGCTTCGATTCCGTGCTCGGCGAGGCGGTGACAATCGACGCGCTCTGGTCGATCCGCCGCGCCGCCGGCGGCGCACCGAAGATCGGCCGCTCGTCGGTGCGCGAGGCGGTTTTCGGCGCCGGCTTCGACGCCCTCGCCGCGGCGCACAGCCGCGCGCTGGCGCAGGTCAGCCGGGACATCGCCGGCGCGATCCGCGCGCCATGACGACATCGCCGACAGGCGAAGCCTGTCGATTTGGCTGAAATACGTACCGGCACGTCAGACACTGCGTTCCTTTGACGCTTCCCGTTGACTCTTCGGTTGCAGGACCTCGACCGGCTGAGGCACAACGACGAGCACGATGCAGCCACCCTCGGAGTGGACGGCATGGATGTTGAAGGGTGCCGTGTAAAGGTAGTCGCCAGCAACCAGGCGGTCTTTGCCAAGCCGAATGTCGCCCTCGAGCACGAAGATCTCTTCACCGCCCGGATGAATGTGGCCTGGATAGCCCGCACCGGGCTCGAACTTCAGCAGGATGGTGGGCGCGCGGTCGGTGAGTTCGTCAAAACGCAGGACTTTGACGAAGACCCCGCTGACACCAGGCTCGGCGAGCGGCTGCCACTCCGCCGAGTTGACCGCTCGCTGGCAATGGAGACCGACAAGGCGGGAGTTTCGGCCAGCGGGACCGTCGATTTCCGCAGCGAGACACTCGATCTCTCGTTCAGCCCCAGGTTGCGCCAGGGGATCAAAATAGAAGCTCTGCAGGTCGCACAGCTCGTCCGACTCCAGGGCTCGTTTCGCGATGCCCGCGTGCGCCTCGACGCGGTGGCGTCCGCGACGTCGGTCGCGCGTATCGGCGCGGCGATCGGGACGGGCAGCTTGTCCGTTCTCGGCGAGGCTTTGCTGCACCGGAGCACCCAAGGCGGAGGCGGCCCCTGCGAGGTCGCGCTCGGCAAGGCGTTACCTGAATCGAGCAACACTGCGAAGAGCGGTCCTACTGGCGCTCCGCTGGAGTCTCCTGCCAGGGTCTTGCCGAGGTTGCGCCGTCACTGAAATGGATTCCAGCATTTGGCCTGTCGTGCTCAACGATTGCGCGACGTCGGCACCGGAGCTCCGGCCATGCAGAGCAAGGTGCGTAAGGTCCGGTGCGCCACCTCGACCCGGGCCGGAATCCGGCTGCGCCGCGGTGGGCGGGCTCATCCGCCCATGGCCAGAGCGGAGCAGAAGCCCACCACGGTCCAGGTGCCGGCACTCTTCGAGCGCTCATGGGCAAAGGGAATCAGGGAATTGGCCAGCATCGCCAGAATGCCGCCCGACGCCAAAGCGGCCGAGCGCGCGCCGTTGGCGCCGCCGAAGGTCGTCGCCGCGAAGTGGCCGAACGCGGCAGCGACCCCGCAGGCGAGCATTACCCACAGCCACAGGCCGGCGACGCGGCGCCAGTTCCAGCCACTTTCCGCTAGGCCGGCGGATGGAGCGAGCGCCTGGGGAATGTTCGAGACGAAAACCGCGGCGAGAAACGCCAGGCTGACCGGCGTTCCCCGGGCCATCTGCACGCCGAAGATGATGGACTCCGGCACGCCATCGACGATCGCCCCGACGACGATGCCGAGCGGACCGCCGGCGCCATCGGCACCGAACTTCCGGTCCACGTAGCGCTCGCCGAGAATGAAGGCACCGGCACCGAGCAGGGTCCATAGCGCGACCTGCCACATCTCCATGAGCTGTGCGGCCGGCAACAGGTCTGTGGCAACGGCGGCAATCAGAGCGCCCGCACCGAAGCCCGCGAGATCGCCGACCGTGCGCCTTGGCACCTTGACCAGGAACACCGCAAGGCCACTCAGGACCAGCGACAGCTGCGCGAGCGCACCAAGGCCGAAGGACGCAAACATATGTGTGTCGTCCGGTCAGGCTTTCAGGGCGACCAGGACCTCGTCGAGCAACCTATTCGCGTCGCCGACCAGCATCGGCTGAGTATCCTCGTAGAACAGCGGATTGTCGATGCAGGTCTCGTCGAAGTGCTCGAAGATTAGGAGTAGCTGCGTAAGCTCGTCGAGCTTGGTGGCCGAGCCCCATGACTACGCGCTCGCCAACTCGTATTCGGCTTTCGCCGTTCTGCTCTTCGACACGGTGGTGGATCGCTTGCGCGCGTTGCGCAAGCAATTCTGCGGACGCGCTGTTTGAAGCGAAAGCGAAGGCCGTGAGTCAAGTGTCCGGCCCTTGATGACGCAATAAGCAATTGGAGAAATCGAGCGGAGGCTAACGGCGTCTTTCCAGTGGCCGAATCCATTTCTCATGGGCTCGCCAAAGTAACGGACCTTCTAGGCCGTTTGCTTTGAATTCGCATCCCGGCAGTCACGCTCGATTTCAGCTCCAGAATGCACCGATGCGCTCGATCACCCAGAACATGGCAACGGTGCCGATCGCATACGCCGGCACGCTGCGCGTCCAGGCGGGAAGATTCATCGGCAGGCGCGTCAGAGCCGCTCGTGCGCTCAGCATGAACGCGACAAACAGCAACTGTCCGATCTCCACGCCGACATTGAACATCAGCAGCGCCAGCGGAATCGCGGTCTGCGGCAGTCCGACTTCGGCGAGCGCGCCGGCGAAGCCAAAGCCGTGCAGCAGCCCGAAGGTGAAGGCGACCACCCACGGCGCGCGTGCCGTCAGTCCCGGCTTGCCGCGCAATCCGTGCACGACCTCGGAGGCGACGAAAACGATGCTCAGCGCGATCATCGCTTCGACTGGAGGCCCGGGCACATGAACCCAACCCAGCGTGGCTGCGACCAGCGTGATGCTGTGTGCGACCGTGAACGCAGTGATGGTGAAGAAGATCCGCTTGCCGCCGTGCACGATCAGCAGCAGCGCGAGCACGAACAGCAGGTGATCGATGCCACCGAGGATGTGCTCGACGCCGAGCACCAGGTAGGACCACGCAACCTCGCCCGCGCCGGTCGGCCCCTTGACTTTGAATTCGGGGCTTTCGGGCAGCAGGCGCTCCACCTGCGAGCTGCCGTCGGCGCGCTCGATGCGCACGATGACATCGGTCACACCGCCGCTGATGCCATCAATGCGCAGCGGTTGCCCGGCCAGCCCCCCTTCGCGCCGGATGCGCCAGCGTTCGATGAAAGCGCCGTCGCTCAGCAGAGCCTGTGGCGGCGAGATCTGCTGCGTGCCCTCGGGGAAGCCCACCTGCACCGCCAGGCGCCGGTCGCCGAGCGCAGGCACCTTCCACAACACGTCGTAACTACCGTCGGCGGACTCGCGCAGTTCCAGGTAGGCGGGCCGAAAGACATCGGCGTGCGCCGTCCACGGCAGCAGCAGCCCCAGCAGCAGAAGGACCTGCGCGAGCACAGATCGAAGCGCCTTCATCGCCGGCTCAACTCGCAGGTTTCGGTGCATTCACAGCGGCGGCGGCTTCGCCCTCGATCCGCACGTTGTAGTTCGCGCGCAGTTTGCGATAGAACTCCGCGTTGACTTCCTCGGTGCGCGCACGCAGCCAGTCGCGCTCGACCGCGGCGCGCGCCTCGGCGAGCGTCGCCGGGCGACCGCTGTCACGCGCCTTGATCTCGACCAGATGCCAGCCGAAGCCCGAGCGCAGCGGCGCGCTCCAGCCGCCGACTGGCAGATCCTTCAGTGATTCCGCAAACTCGCTGCCGAACACCCGCGCGACTTCGAAGCCCGGCGCCGCGTCGAGCTCGCCCGGCAGCAGGGTCGAATCTCCACTGACTTTCGCGCCACGCTGAAGGGCCTCGCGCGCGGCGACAAGATCCGCGTCGAGGCGGTTCCCGCGCCGCGCCGGATCGAAATAGACCTGGCGAATCGTGTAGATCGGCTCGATCGCGTACGAACCGCGATGCGACTCGAGCCACGCCTGCAACTCGGCATCAGTGGGAGCGGACGGCGCCATGCCCTCGGCGACGAACTCGACTTTCTGCGCGATGCGCCGCCGCACGACCGGGTCGTTACGGTCGAGGCCGAGCGCGAGCCCTTCGCGATAAAAGATCTCCTCGCGCACCCACTGTTCGATCAACCGGTCTCGCTCCTCGCCCGTAGGGGGCCGCCGCCAGCTACGCTCAAACTGCGCCGCCAGGTTCGCGAGTTGACCCTGCGATACGACGATCTCGCTCGCCGTCTTCGGTGTGCCGCGGTTGATCCAGCCGTAGAGCGCGAACAACAACGCACCGAGCACAAGGAAATGCAGCAGCGGTTCATTCAGGATGCGTCGCATGAGAACTCGAGAATGTGGAACGCGAAACCGGCGGTCGCTACTACTCACCCCTGCGGCGCATACCAGATCGGTGAGCTCCAGGCGCGCTCCTGGATGCTGGCGGGCAATCCGCCGGGGATCGGAATGCCGAGTTTGGCGGCGTCGCGCGTGCTCCAGCGCGGCGTCGGGAATCTCGAGCACGCGCGCGTAGTAGAACGCGCGCAGCGATGGATTGAAGTCCGGATCGGTCCACACCGCCTTGAGTTCGGCGGCGCCGATGCTGTTCTCGTAGGTGCCCTTGGCAACGTCGACCGTGTTGCCGACTGCGGCGATCTTGCCCGCCGCATCGGCCTTGCGATCGCCGCTCCATGCGACGTCGTAGATCTTCTGCTGCTGTTCGCCCTTGGCGTCGACCCAGCCCTTGACGATCTGCACGCGGTCGAGATTGCCGCTCTTCGGATCCTTGAGCGCCATGACCATGAACGAGGGTGCCTTGCCTTTGCCTGCAGCGCGCAGGTCACCGCCCATCGGTACGCCGCGCGCGTAGCCTGCCTTGGCATAGTCCGAACTCGCGAGGTCCTTCGCGGTGAAATCCCAGCCGCCGAAAAAGCGCACCTTGATGTGCACGCCCGAGGTGCCGAAGGTTTCCTTGCGGACCATGGCGTCGTAGATCGCTTCGCGCGTGTTCTCCTCGGCCCAGACCCCGGCCAGTCCGGCGGAACTGAATTCGCGTACCTGCTGAATCTGCCCCGGCGGCTGGCCGGGAATGCCGTTGAGGCGATGCCTCGGGTCGGCTTCGAAGCCGAACTTGCCGCTGTAGTTGTCTTCCTCGTTGCTGGCCGCGGCGTTGTGCGTGTCCGAATCGCCGATGAAACCGTACTTGAATGGGTTGCCCTTGCCCTTCGCCTCCAGCGCGATGCCGTCGAGCAGTGCGGGCCGTGCATAGCTTCCCGCGTGCTGGGTCGGACGCTTGGAGTCTGCAGACAGGGTGTAGTCCCACAGCTCAAAGCCGGCGAACTCGTCGTTGGGCGAGAGCGCCGGCCAGGTTTCCGAGGTGCCCTTGATCTGCGAGATCTCGTACAGCGGCTCGTTTCTCGCGCGCACTTTGCTGTACGCCGCATCGATCGGCTTGCCGTACGAATCGTTGAGCGCAAACATCAGGCCGTCGCTGGCATTGCCGTTGTGCGGTATCGCAAGCAGGATCGAGCCCTGGCTGCGCTGCGCGTCCATCCACTTCCACAGATCTTCGGGCTTGTCGGAATCGAACGACGACATGATGAGCTCGGGCACCTTTTTCGAATCGCGGAACACGATCACTCGGTGCAGGTTGCGCTGGTTCGGATTCGAGGTCCATTCATAGGCGGCGAAAGTCGTGAACTGACCGGGCTTGTAGTACGCATCGGCGGTCTTGACGATCTCCTGCCATACCGAACGGCTGATCTTCGGATCGGAGAGCTGCGGATCGACCTTGCCGGCACTCAGGTCGCGCAGGACCTCTGCGAAGGCCTGCATGGCGACGTTCTGGTCCGGCGAATTGACGCGCTGGGCAAGTGCCGTCTTGCTCAGGGGGCTGTCCGGATTGCGCATCTGATTGAACACGCCCATGAACTCCGAGTGATCGGACACCGCGTAGAAGTCCAGCGGCGTCCTGATCTTCAGTTCCGGCCCCTTGGCACTGCCCGGGATCGGCTTGCCCTGCGCCCACTCGTAGGCGGAAGCCGGAGTCGAGACCGTGCCATTGGTCAAGGCGTCAAACGAGTAGCCGGTATGGACGTGCACTGCGCCGAAGTAGGCGTTCTTCTGTGGGTTCGGAGGCACGGGATCGGCGGCCATCGAAGTGGCTGCCAGCAGCGACAGCAGAGCCAACGGCCATGGAGTTCGTTTGGTTTTCATGTTCGTTCCTCCTGTGCTGGCACCGCGAGCGACGCACGCGGGCATAGTAGAGTGCTCGCAGCTTCGGATCAAAATCCTTGTCGGTCCAGCTGCCGATCCGCTCGACACTGCCGACGCTGTTGTCTAATTTCGCGGTCTTCAGCTCGACCGGGGCGCCGACCGGCGGCAGCGTACCCTTGGCGTCGGGCTTGAACCAACGGCTACCCTAATGTCGCTTGATGCGCATTCCCACCAATCTGCGGCACCTCACCTTTCAACGTAAGCAGATCAACGCGAGTAAGCGAAGGAGACAGACCATGGCACTGCCCGAAACCATCACTCATCAAGACAAACTGCTGACCGTCAACACCAATATCGGCAAGTTCCTCGAAGGACTGCTTCACCCCGGCATCAAGGTCTACCCACTGTTTCTGGATCCCCACAACGGCACCTGGGTCCTGCGCGTGAAGTTCGCACCGGGCGTCACTCTGCCGCTGCACTTTCATACCGGCACGGTGCACCTGTACACGATGAGCGGCGCCTGGTACTACACCGAGTACCCCGACCAGGTGCAAAAGGCGGGACACTACCTGTACGAACCGGGCGGTTCGGTCCACCAGTTCAACACGCCCGCCAGCAATACCGAGGACACCGACACCTTCATGATTGTTACAGGTTCGAACGTCAACTTCGGGCCGGATGGCGGCTACCTCGGCCTCATGGACGCCGGGATGATCAAGGCCTGGGTCGATCAGGGCATCAAGGATCAGGGCCGCGACAAGATGAGCTACATCACCTGCCAACGTACCGACGTACACGCGTTGAACCAGGATGCGCGCATTGCGGAACGCTCGGAACGACGCTGCTGCATTTCGACCTCCAGGACGCTCGCCGCATGCAGCCCGCCGCGCGCCAGTTCTTCGGACGGAGCCGACACTAGCGGTGTCGCGAGATCGGGCATCGGCGAGGGGATCTCACGCGAGCTTGATCCCCGTCATCTTCTGTGACGAGAGGGGTCAGTATCGTTTCGTAAAGTGCCAAGCGTCTTGACAGCGTGATATGCACAGAGCGGATGGTGCAGAAGCCGGGAGCGGCGACTTCCTGTAGGGTCGCACCTGTGAATCTCGGTCGGCAGTCGGTGGAACTGGCGTCTCGAAGAGGAACTCGTCAAGTCAACGTAACAAGCTTCGCCGAAGTGAAAATCAAAAATTTGCGGCTGTTTGAGGTCGCGCAATGAGATGAATTGAGGGAGGAACGATCGTGAAAGCAAAGAAGAACGGCGGGACTGGGAAATCCAAGGCTGCGAACGCGAGCGACGCGAATCCGCGTGAAAAGCTTTCGGGCAAGGACTACGACAAGGAACTCACGCGCCTGCATGCCGAGCTCGTGAAGCTCCAGGAATGGGTTGTCCACAAGGGTCTGAAGGTCTGCATTGTTTTCGAAGGCCGCGACGGTGCGGGCAAGGGCGGAACGATCAAGGCGATCACCGAGCGAGTCAGCCCGCGCGTGTTCCGTGTCGTGGCGCTGCCGGCACCGAGTGACCGCGAGAAGAGCCAGATGTACTTCCAGCGCTACGTGCGGCATCTGCCGGCCGCCGGCGAGGTCGTGATCTTCGACCGCAGCTGGTACAACCGCGCGGGAGTGGAGCGCGTCATGGGCTTCACCGACGAAGTCGTCGTGAAAAAATTTCTGGATGGTGTGCCGCTGATCGAGAAGGCGATGGTCGAATCCGGAATCATCCTGCTCAAGTACTGGCTGGAAGTGAGCCCCGAAGAGCAGACCCGCCGGCTAGAAGCGCGCATCGACGACGGACGCAAGATCTGGAAGCTCTCGCCGATGGATCTGAAGTCCTACAGCCGCTGGTACGACTACTCGCGCGCCCGCGACGAGATGTTCGCCGCCACCGACTCGGGATTCGCGCCCTGGTACGTGACGCACTCGGACGACAAGAAGAAGGCGCGCCTGAACATCATCAGCCATCTCCTGAGCAAGGTCCCGTACAAGGCCGCGCCGCGGGAGAAGGTCAAGCTTCCGAAACGCCAGAAGCCGGGCAATTACGTCGATCCCAAGTATCCGGTCAAGCTGATCGAAGAGCGGTTCTGATTCGCAACAATTCGGTTTGAGCTGATTCGCAGGCTGCTGAGGATGGACCCCCTGCAAACGGGCATCGATGTCGCATTGCGCGATGGACGCACCGTTCACGTTCGCACGATGCAGACCACGGATGAGGGCGAAATTCTGCAGGCCTTCGGACGGATGAGTGCGGAAGCCCGTTACATGCGCTTCATGCGCGTCGTCAAGGAGCCAAACCTGGAACGGTTGCACAAGGCGCTTGCCGCCTTTCCCGAGAGCGGAACCGGGATCGTTGCGACGGTCCCGGCCGCCGATGGCATCGACATCGTCGGCAGCGCCATTTTCGTGATCGGGCAGGACCGGTCGAGCTGCGAATTCGCGATCAACGTGGATTCGAACTATGGCGGGACCGGGTTGGGGCGCACCTTGATGACAACGCTCATCGACGAGGCGACGCGACGCGGACTGATTGAGATGGAAGGCTTTGTGCTGACAGAAAACAAGGCGATGTTGCGCCTTGCCTCCCGGCTCGGTTTCAAGACCTCCCGTGACCCGGACGATGCTTCCGTGCAGCATTGCCGTCTGAGCCTGAGACCGGGTTGAGCCGAATGATTAGTATCGCCAACTGGGATTCGTTGGCACAAGCGCATACTGGAAACGAGCGCTCAACCCGCGCCAGTTCCAGGTTAGCACTACGGCCGGAACCATCGCCTCGGAGTGCCGCCGCGCGCGACATTGATGGCTGTCAAGGTGGCCGTCGCACGGCCCGACTAAAGTAGCGCTTGGGTTGGCCCTGCGCTCCCTTCGGTCAGGGCGTCATGGGCAGTTCGGAGACGCCGCGTCTTGCTCGCCGGTGCTGACCCACTCGGCGAATGTTTCACATCCGCCGAGTGCCGGTTCAAACTGCGGACTTTCGCGCGCAATGCCGCGCAGCTTGGAGAGGGCTCGATGAACTCGCACGCGGACGTCATCGCCGGGGCCGGACTCAAGGACCGGCCGAGAAAGAGCCGCTGGCCGGCACGGCTCGACTTTGCGCAGAGCATGAGCGGACTCGCTTCTGGGCCTGTTCATGTGGGGCCACATGTTCTTCGTGTCGTCGATCCTCATCAGCACCGACGCGATGTGGGCGATCACGAAGATGTTCGAAGGGTATTTCTTCTTCGGCAAGGCTTACCCCGGCATCGTGTCGGTGGTCGTTGCCGGCGTGTTCATGCTGTTCATCGCCCACGCGGGGCTCGCGCTGCGCAAATTCCCGGTCAGTTACGGGCAGTACCGCATCTACCGCGACCACATGGGGATGATGCGTCACGAAGATACGACACTCTGGTGGTGGCAAGTCGTGACCGGATTTGCAATGTTTTTCCTGGCGTCGGTGCACCTGTATCAGATGCTGATGCACCCCGGAATGATCGGTCCATACGAGTCGGCCGACCGGGTGTGGAGCGGGCGCTGGTGGCCGCTGTACCTGATCCTGCTGTTCGCGGTGGAATTGCACGGTGGCATCGGGCTGTATCGGCTCGCGGTCAAATGGGGCTGGTTCGCCGGCAAGGACCCGAACGCAGCGCGCCGCAATCTGAAGCGGCTAAAGTGGGCCTTGACGGTGTTCTTCCTCGTGCTCGGACTGGCGACGCTGGCGGCCTACATCAAGATCGGCATTGCGCACGCGGACCGTGTCGGTGAGCGCTATGTCCCGACCTGGCAGCGCGGAGCGGCCCCGGCCACGCCTGCAGTCCCATCGCCGACGACGCCCGGGAGCAGCAAATGAAAGTCACCTACACGGACGTGCTGGTGATCGGCGGCGGGCTGGCCGGCCTGCGCATGGCGATCGCCGCCAAGCGCCGCGGCCACGACGCGATCATTCTTTCGCTGGTGCCGGCCAAGCGCTCGCACTCCAAGGCCGCTCAGGGCGGCATGCAGGCGAGCCTCGGCAACGTGATCAAGGGCCAGGGCGACAACGAAGACGTGCACTTTGAGGACACCGTGCGCGGCAGCGATTGGGGCGCCGATCAGGAAGTCGTGCGCATGTTCGTGAACACGGCGCCCAAGGCGGTGCGCGAACTCGCAGCCTGGGGCGTGCCGTGGAGCCGAGTGCGCAAGGGTGACCGCCAGGTCGTCATCAACGGTCAGAAAGTGACCATCACCGAGCGAGACGAGGCGCATGGCCTGGTCGCGCAGCGCGACTTCGGCGGCACCAAGAAGTGGCGCACCTGCTTCGCCGCCGACGGGACTGGCCACTCGATGCTCACCGCGGTTGCCGACCGCGCGATCGCAGAATCGATCCCGGTGTACGAGCGGACCGAGGCGCTCGCGCTGATCCACGACGGCGGCCGTTGCTACGGCGCAGTCGTGCGCGATCTCGTGACCGGTGAGCTATCGGCCTACCTCGCAAAGGCGACCGCGATCGCAACCGGTGGCGCCGGCCGCATCTACCAAGTGACGACCAACGCGGTGATCTGCGAGGGTATCGGGCACGCAATCGCGCTCGAGACCGGTGTGGCCGCGCTCGGCAACATGGAAGCCGTGCAGTTTCACCCGACAGGGATTTTCCCGGCCGGCATCCTGGTTACCGAGGGTTGCCGCGGCGACGGTGGACTGCTCAAGGATGCCGATGGCCACCGCTTCATGCCCGACTACGAGCCGGAGAAGAAGGAGCTTGCGTCGCGCGACGTCGTGAGTCGACGAATGGAGGAACACATCAAGAAAGGCAAGGGCGTTAAGTCGCGCTTCGGCGACCACATCTGGCTCGACATCACGCTGCTGGGCGAGAAGCACATCCACACGAACCTGCGTGAGGTGTGGGACATCTGCCACTACTTCCTCGGGATCGACCCGACGAAGGACCTGATCGCGGTGCGCCCGGCGCAGCACTACACGATGGGCGGCGTTCGCACCAACTACACCGGCGAGAGCCCGACGTTGCGAGGACTGTTCGCGGCCGGCGAAGCAGCGTGCTGGGACATGCACGGATTCAACCGCCTCGGCGGCAATTCGGTCGCCGAGACGGTTGTCGCGGGGATGATCGTCGGCGAGTACATCGCTGACTTCTGCGACAAGCGCGACAACGACGTCAACATACCGACCGGCGTCGTGCGCGATTTCCTGCAGCACGAGCAGGCGAAGCTCGACGGCATCCTGCTCGGCAAGGGCACCGAAGATGCCAGCGCAATCAAGACCCGGATGCAGGAAATCATGACCGGCAAGGTCGGCATCTTCCGCAGCGGCAAGGACCTGGAGCAGGCCGTCGCCGAACTGCAGAAGCTGCTCGTCCGCAGTCGCAATATCGGCCTCAAGGCACGGGCCGCCGGCGCCAATCCGGAGCTCGTCACGGCGTATCGCGTGCAGAAGATGCTGAAGCTTGCGCTCTGCGTCTCTTACGGCGCGCTGGTGCGCACCGAAAGCCGCGGCGCCCACTTCCGCGAGGACTTCCCGCGCCGCAATGATGCCGAATGGCTGAAGCGCACGCTCGCGACCTGGCAGGGCGACGCGACGCTGCCCACGCTTTCCTACCAGGCGCTCGACGTCAGGCGCATGGAACTGCCGCCGGGCTGGCGTGGCTATGGCGCGAAGGACTACACCGACCATCCGGACACGCCGGCGCGCCAGGCGGAGGTCGACGCGGTGAAACAGAAGATCGAGGACCGCTTCGAGCGGCAGCACGCGTTGATGCCGTACGAGCAGCTGTTGCCGCCGCAGTTACGCGGGAAAAACGAGCGCATCGACGAAAGCCTCCTGCCGCAGGCGGCGGGCGCGGACGAAGCCGAGGAGACCGGCTTCCTCTGGGAAAACGAATGAGTGCCGACCTGACGAGTTCAACTCCGGGAACGAACCGATGAACACATCCCAGAAACCGCCGGCGACCGGCCAGAAAATCCACCTGCATGTCATGCGCTACAACCCGGCCGATCCGGCCAGCGTCCCGCACCTGCAGACCTATGAACTCGAGCAGTCGGAAGGCATGACGCTGTTCATCGCGTTGAGCGAGATTCGCGAGAAGCTCGATCCGTCGCTGCAGTTCGACTTCGTCTGCCGTGCCGGCATCTGCGGCAGCTGCGCGATGGTCATCAACGGCCGTCCCGGGCTCGCCTGCCGCACGCTGACGAAGAATGTCGGTCCCGAGATCACGCTCGCCCCGCTGCCGGTTTTCAAGCTGATCGGCGACCTGTCGGTCGACACCGGCAACTGGATGCGCGCGATGAGCGAGCGGCTCGAGACCTGGGTCCACATGAAGCAGCAGGAGGTCGACCTGCGGCGCATCGAGGAACGGATGGACCCTGACCTCGCCGAGAAGATCTATGAACTGGACCGCTGTATCGAATGCGGCTGCTGCGTTTCCGCATGCGGCACCGCGCGCATGCGCGAGGACTTCGTCGGTGCGGTCGGCATCAACAAGATCGCGCGGTTCCGGCTCGACCCGCGCGATGCACGCACCGATGCCGATTACTACGAGCTCATCGGCGACGACAGCGGCATCTTCGGCTGCATGACCCTGCTCGGCTGCCACGACGTATGTCCGAAGGAGCTGCCGCTGCAGACGCAGATCGCCTTCATTCGCAAGAAGATGGTCCGCGGAAGGGATGCTCGGCTGAGCTTCTGAATTTGTCCGGGCCGCCGAAAGGCTAGCGCCCCATGGAATTGACGCTGCAACTGATCCTCATCCTCGCCTGCCTGTTTTACGGGGCGCGCAAGGGCGGCATCGCGCTCGGCCTGCTGGGCGGAATCGGGCTGGTGGTGCTCGTGTTCGTCTTCAAGCTGCCGCCGGGCAAGCCACCGGTCGAGGTGATGCTGACCATCATCGCGGTGGTGGCTGCTTCCGCGACGCTGCAGGCCTCGGGTGGGCTCGACGTCCTGCTCCTCGGCGCCGAAAAGCTCCTGCGGCGCAATCCGAAGTTCGTGACGATCCTCGCGCCTTTCGTCACCTGCGGGCTGACGATGCTGTGCGGCACCGGGCACGTCGTCTACACGATGCTGCCGATCATCTACGACGTCGCGATCAAGAACGGCATCCGTCCCGAAAGGCCGATGGCGGCCTCTTCGATCGCGAGCCAGATGGGCATCATCGCAAGCCCGGTGTCGGTCGCGGTGGTCTCGCTGGTGGCCTTCCTCGCGAAGGCGCCGGCCGGCAGCCAGGTGATCGACTTCGTCACGCTGCTCTCGATCACGATTCCGTCGACCCTGATCGGCGTGCTGATGATCGGCATCTTCAGCTGGTTCCGCGGCAAGGACCTGGACAAGGATGAGGCGTTCCAGAAGCTGGTCGCCGACCCCGAGGCGCGTGAGCGCGTCTACGGCGACACCACGACCCTCGTCGGCACGCAAGCTCACCCGGAGCCAATGGACCGCGATGTGGATCTTTCTCGGTGCGATCGTCGTCGTCGCACTGCTCGGCGCCTTCGAGCCCCTGCGTCCGCTGGTGAACAAGAAGCCGATGTCGATGGTGCTGACGATCCAGATGTTCATGCTGCTGGCCGGGCGCCATGATCATCATTTTCACGCAGACCAATCCCGCTTCGATTGCGAAGAACGAGGTGTTCCGCGCCGGCATGATCGCCGTGGTCGCGGTCTTCGGCGTCGCCTGGATGGCCGACACCGTGTTCGAGGCAAACCTCGACACGGTGAAGGATTCCCTGGCGGAACTGGTGAAGACCAAGCCCTGGACTTATGCGCTGGCGCTGCTGATCGTCTCCAAGCTTGTCAACTCGCAGGCTGCTGCGATCAGCGCGATGGTGCCGGTCGGGCTTGCGATCGGAGTCCCGCCGGGCTACGTCGTCGCATTCGCGGCGGCCTGCTACGGCTACTACATCCTGCCGACCTACCCGAGCGATCTGGCGACGATCCAGTTCGACCGGTCGGGCACGACACGAGATCGGGAAGTACGTGATCAACCACAGTTTCATTCTGCCGGGGCTGATCGGCGTGTCCAGTTCCTGCGTGGCCGGCTATTTCCTGGCAGGCGCACGCGGGTTGATCTGAAGCACGTGGAGCGGCGAGACTCGACATACAAAGGGAGCCACTGATGGCAAACAGAATCGAGAAGGATTTTCTGGGCGAGAAGCAACTACCAGACGACGCCTACTACGGCGTGCAGACGCTGCGCGGCAAGGAGAATTTCCACATCACAGGCATCCCGATGTCGACGGAGCCCTACTTCGTCAAGGCATTCGGGTACGCCAAGAAGGCTGCCGCGCTTGCCAATCGCGACCTCGGCGTGCTTGATCCAAAAGTCGCAAATGCGATCGCGGCGGCGTGCGACCGGCTGATCGCCGGCGAGCTGCGCGACCAGTTCGTCACTGACTTCATCCAGGGCGGCGCCGGCACCTCGACCAACATGAACGCGAACGAGGTGATCGCCAATGTCGCGCTGGAAAGCCTTGGACATAAGAAAGGCGAGTACCAGCACGTCAACCCGAACGACCATGTGAACTTCGGGCAGTCGACCAACGACATGTACCCGACCGCTTTTCGCCTGGCACTGATCCTGCGGCTCGGCAGCTACATGGAGGCGTTGACGAAGCTGCAGGAGGCCTTCTTCGCCAAGGGCAAGGAATTCAACAAGGTCCTGAAGATGGGCCGCACCCACCTGCAGGATGCCGTGCCGATGTCGCTCGGCCAGGAATTCCACGGCTGGGGCACGACGATCGGCGAGGAGGTGCAGCGGATCGCCGAAGTGCGCCAGTTCCTGCACGAGATCAACCTCGGCGCCACTGCGATCGGCACCACCGTGACGGCGCACCCCGGCTATCCGGAACTGGCGACCAAGTACCTGTCGGAACTGACCGGATTCAAGTTCATCCTGGCCGGTGACCTGATCGAGGCGACCTCGGACACCGGCGCCTACGTGCTGCTGTCGGGCGTGCTGAAGCGCACGTCGTCCAAGCTGACGAAGATCTGCAACGACATCCGCCTGCTGGCTTCTGGTCCGCGTTGCGGCTTCAACGAGATCAACCTGCCGCAGATGCAGCCCGGCTCGTCGATCATGCCGGGCAAGGTCAATCCGGTGATCCCGGAAGTCGTCAACCAGACCGGCTTCCTCGTCATCGGGCTCGACCTGACGGTGACGCTGGCCGCCTCGGCCGGGCAGTTGCAGCTCAACGTGATGGAACCGGTGATCACGTTTGCGCTGTTCACGTCGATCTCGACGATGGAGAACGCCGTCAACAGCCTGCGCGTGAACTGTATCAACGGCATCACCGCCAATGCCGACCGCACGCGCGAGATGGTGCTGAACTCGCTCGGCATTGTCACGGTGCTGAAGCCCTCGCTCGGCTACAAGCAGTGCGCCGAGCTCGCGCGCGAAGGCTACGAAACCGGCAAGAGTCTGCACGACATCGTGGTCAAGGAACGCAAGCTCCTCACGCAGCAGAAATGGGACGAGGTCTTCTCGTTCGAGAACCTGATCGCTCCGAAATTTGAACAGTAACGGCCAGTCGTGCCGGCCGGTCAAGCCGGCCGATGGAACCGTTCGCCCCTGTGGAGGGGAACCATGACACTCACCATTGTTCTGCAGTTCGTGGTCGTCCTGGCCGCGATCTGGATGGGCGCACGCTACAGCGGCGTCGGCCTCGGCCTGTGGGGCGCGGTCGGCCTGCTGGTGCTGGTGGTGGCGTTCGGCATCACGCCGACCTCGCCGCCGATCGACGTGATGTTGATCATCCTGGCGGTCATCATGGCCGCCAGCGTGATGGATGCCGCCGGCGGGATCGACTTTCTCGTCAGCATCGCCGAACGCATCATCCGTGCCAATCCGAAGTACGTGACGATCGTCGCACCGCTGACGACCTGGAGCTTCACCTTCGTTGCCGGCACCGGCCACATCGTCTACCCACTGCTGCCGGTCATCTACGAAACCGCGCACGGCAGCGGCATCCGGCCCGAGCGGCCGATGGCCGTCGCGACAATCGCCTCGCAGCAGGCGATCACCGCCAGCCCGGTGGCCGCGGCGACCGCGGCGATGATCGGGCTCTTTGCCGAAAAAGGCCTGACGGACTGGGGTCTGCCGCAGATCCTGATGGTGTGCGTACCCGCGACGCTGACCGGTGTCATCGCCGCCGCAATCGTCTCGATGTTCGTCGGCAAAGACCTGAAGGACGATCCCGAGTATCAGGCACGGCTGAAGTCCGGTGAAGTCCCGCCGCCCAAGGCGCTTACCGAAAAGTCCGCACTGAAACCCTCGGCCAAGATCTCTGCCTACCTGTTCCTTGTCGGTGTCGCACTGGTCGTGATGTTCGGCTTCTTCCCCGGTCTGCGCACGCTGCCGGGCGCGAAGGGGCCGCTGCAGATGCCGATCGTCATCGAGATCGTGATGATGGCAACCGCGGCGATCATGCTGGCGGTCACCAAGATTCACGTCGACGAGGTGCCGAAAACGGCGACGCTGCGCGCCGGCGTGGTGGCCGTAATCGGCATCTTCGGCCTGGCGTGGCTGGGCGACAGCTTTATCGCCGCCAACAAGGACGTCATCGTTCCGGCCATCGGCGACTGGGCCAAGGCAGCGCCGTGGACCTTCGCGTTCGGGCTCTTCTTTGCGTCGGTGCTCCTGTACAGCCAGGCCGCGACCACCCGTGCGCTGATGCCGCTCGGCATCGCGCTCGGCATCCCGCCGCAGTTCCTGATCGCGATGTTCCCGTCGGTCAACGGCTACTTCTTCATCCCGACCTATGGCTCGCTGATCGCGGCGATCAACTTCGACCTATCGGGCACGACGAAGATCGGCAAATACGTGCTGAATCACTCGTTCATGATTCCTGGAATCGTTGCGACCGCCGTGGCCGTGACGACCGGCCTGCTACTCGCCAAGGTGATGTTCTGATCGCGCCGGCGGCCGGGGCCGCGCACGGAGGAGCGCCTAAGGGCTCCCGGCTCGCGATGTGGATATTGGCGGCGGCCGTGGCCGGCGTCATAGCGGGCTGGGCCGCTCATGAGTTCTCTCCTGACACAGCGACGGCAGCAACCTTCGCCGGCTACTTCTCGATCCTCTCGGACGTCTTCCTGCGGCTGATCAAGATGATCATCGCGCCGCTGGTGTTCGCCACCGTGGTGGCGGGCATCACCGGCATGGGCGACGCCAAGGCGGTCGGGCGCATCGGCGGCAAGGCGCTGCTGTGGTTCATCACCGCTTCGCTGGTGTCGCTGCTGATCGGCATGTTCTTCGCGAACCTGTTCCACCCGGGGCTGGATCTCGGCCTGCCGCTGCCCGAAAAGGACCTGACGACGAATCTGAAGACCGGCGGGCTCAACCTGCGCGAGTTCATTGCGCACGTGTTTCCGCGCAGCTTCTTCGAGGCGATGGCGACCAACGAGATCCTGCAGATCCTGGTGTTTTCGTGCTTCTTCGGCTTCGCGATCACGTCGTTGAAGACCGAGCCGGCAAAGACGGTGACGTCCTTCATCGGCGATCTGGTGCCGGTGATGCTGAAGGTCACCGACTTCGTGATGTGGTTCGCTCCGGCCGGTGTCTTCGGTGCCGTAGCCGCCGCGATCACGACGCAGGGTCTCGGCATCCTCGTGACCTACGGCAAGTTCATCGGCTCGTTCTACACGGCACTGCTGGTGCTGTGGGCGTTGCTGATCGGCGCCGGGTTCGTGTTCCTCGGCCCGCGCGTGTTCCACCTGATGGGGCTGGTCAAGGAGCCGCTGCTGGTGGCGTTCACGACCGCGAGCAGCGAGGCGGCCTACCCGAAGCTGATGGAGCAGCTGCACAGGTTCGGCGTCAACGACCGCGTGACCTCGTTCGTGCTGCCGCTCGGCTATTCCTTCAACCTCGACGGCTCGATGCTGTACCAGTCGTTTGCGGCACTGTTCATCGCGCAGGCCTACGGGATCGAGATGTCGTTCGGCCAGCAGCTGACGTTGCTGCTGGTGATGATGGTCAGCAGCAAGGGGGTTGCGGGCGTGCCGCGCGCCTCGCTTGTCGTCGTCGCGGCGGTGCTGCCGACCTTCGGGCTGCCGGAGGCGGGCCTGCTGCTGATCATGGGCATCGACCAGTTCCTCGACATGGGCCGTACTGCGACGAATGTGATCGGCAACAGCATCGCGACGTCGGTCGTGGCCAAGTGGGAGGGGCAGCTCGGCGAGCCGGTTCTGGAAACCTCCGACCGCAGTGCCGCGGCCACCGTGGCCTGATCCGTACAGGAACGGACGAGATGTCCAGGCATCCGGCGTTCACGTCAGCAGCGGCAAGTTCGATCCGCGCCTGGGCGTGGTTCAGCCTGATCGCGCTTTCAGCGCTGCTGGCGGCCGGCGACGCCGGTGCACAGATCGACGAGCCCCCTGCCCGGACGCTGACCAGCGTGCTCAAGCGCATCAAGGCCTCGGGAGTGGTTCGAATCGGCTACCGGACCCAGGCAGTGCCTTTCTCCTACGAAGCCCGGGAGGGACAGCCGTGGGGCTACTCGATCGACCTGTGCGAGGCAATTGTCGAGGACATCGCGCGCGAGATTGGCGTTGCCTCGCTGCGCACCGAGTATCGGCGCGTGACGCCGTCCGACCGGATCGAGCAGGTGGCCGACGGCCGGATCGACCTGGAATGCGGCTCCAGCACGAATACCGCCGAGCGGCGCACGCGTGTCGCCTTTTCTTCGCTGATTTTTGTCTCGGGTACTCGCCTGCTGGTCCGACGCGGTGCCCCGGTGCATTCGGTGCGCGATCTTGCCGGCCGTCGGATCGTTGTCGTGCGCGGCACAACCAATGCCGACGTGATGCGCCACCTCGCCGCCAAGGCCGCTCCCGCCTTCAACCTGCTCGAAGTCGACGACCACGCGCAGGCGCTGGCGCGGCTCGCCGACGGCCAGGCCGAGGCGCTGGCTGCGGACGACATCCTGATCATCGCCTACCTGGCCGAGCACGGCCTGCAGCGGCAGTACACCCTGGTCGGGGAACTGCTCTCCTACGAGCCCTACGGGATCATGTTTGCGCGGGACGATGCGCCGCTGGCGGCAGTCGTCGACGCGACTTTGCGCCGGCTCGCCGTGACGCGCGAGATCCGCTGGATCTACGCAAAGTGGTTCATGCGCAGGCTGCCATCCGGTGTGCGCCTCGGGGTGCCGATGAGCGTTCAGCTGGAGCGCTCGTTCCAAATACTGGGGCTGCCGCCGGACTAGCCATTCGCGCCGGTGAGGTGAGCCTCAATTGACGGAATCGGCCGAGGGAGTCAGACATGGACTCGTACAGCAAGTCCGATACCGAATTCGAGCAACACCTCGCGTCCTAAGGCCGGGAGCGCGTCGCCGGCCTCGAAGGCCGCGGCCACGGGTCAAGTAGGATCGCACCTTGCCAGCGTTTCTCTTACCCTCAATCAACCGGAGCAACACCATGCGTATCTCGATTCTTCTTGCAGCCCTCGTGTCCGCCTTCGCACTGGCACAGCCCGTCCCCGCCGTCGCCCAGACGAGCGCGGTCACATCCAGTTCTCCCGGCAAGGTCGGTGTCGCCCAGACGGTCGACGTCAGCGCAACGATCACGGCGATCGAGAAGGCCAGCCGCACGCTCACCCTGAAGGGTCCGAAGGGCGAGGAGGTCAAGGTCGAGGCCGGGCCAGAGGTCAAGAACTTCGATCAGTTGAAGGTCGGCGACGTCGTCGACATCAGGTACCTCGAGTCACTGGCGCTCGAATTGAAGAAGGGCGGCGGCATGAAGGTCGAGAGGACCGAGAACGGCCGGCGCCGTGGGCGCCAAGCCCGGCGAGACGCCAGCTGGAGTGGTCGGGCGGCAGGTCACTGTCGTCGGCGATGTCATCAAGCTGGATGCGGCGACGCAGACTGTCACGGTGAAGGGTCCGGAACGGACAGTCGACCTGAAGGTGCGCGACCCGGAGCAGTTCAAGTTGATCGCCGTGGGTGACCAGATCCAGGCCACCTACACCGAGGCTCTCGCGCTGTCAGTGACGCCGGCCAAGCCGAAGAAGTAAGTCGAAGCCATTCAGACGGAGCCGTCGGTCCGGTTCGCGCAACGAACCAGACCCGGCTTAGAGTGCATTCAGCGTTGGGCTTCAATCGCGGTCTCGGAATCCCGCCGTGAGGAGAGTGAGATGGTGCAGTGGTTCCTGAATGGCCGGTCGTGGGCCACGGATGTAACAGCTCGTTGTTGCGGTCCTGGTCGCGGCATCGCTGATCGGCTTGCGGCGGAGACAAGGAAGCCGACAAGTCCAAGCAGGCGGCCGCCGCTCCGCCACCTCCGAGCGTCGTCGTCACGGATGTCGTGCAGAAGACGGTGCCGATCTACGGCGAGTTCGTGGCCCAGATCGACGCCAAGGAGACGGTCGAGATCCGCGCCCGGGTGCAGGCCTTTCTTGATGCGCAGCACTTCACCGAGGGGACGGTGGTCAAGCAGGACCAGCTTCTGTTCACGCTCGACAAGCGCGAGTACCAGGCGAAACTGCAGCAGGCCAAGGCCGAGCTCGAGGTTTCAATGGCGAGGCTCGGAAAGGCGGAAACGGACGAGCGGCGCCTGAAGCCTCTGGCCGAGCGGCGGGCCGTGCCGCAACAGGATTACGACAATGCGGCGGCGAACCTGCTTTCGGCACAGGCGGCCGTCGTCGGCATCCAAGTCCGCCGTGGTCGACCGCGGAACTGGACCTCAGCTACTGCACGATCAAGTCGCCGATCAAGGGCCTGATCGGCAAGCGCCTGGTGGCCGCCCGGCAACCTCGTCGGCAAGGGCGAGGCAACGCTGCTCGATACTGTGTCGAGCATCGACCCGATCCGCGTCAACGCCACGATCAGCGAAGCGGAGTACCTGAACTACTTCGGCCAGCAGCAGAGAAAGGGAGCGCGGAGGCCAGACGCTGCTGGGCTTGAGCTGGTCCTGGCCGATGGCAGTGTGTTCCCGCACAAGGGCAAGATTCGTCATCATCGATCGGGCGGTGGATCTGAAAACGGGCACGCTCACGATCATCGCCGAGTTCCCGAATCCGGAAGGCCAGCTGCGCCCGGGACAGTTCGGCCGCCTGCGCGCGCTCGTGGATACGGTCGAGAACGCCATCCTGGTGCCGAAGCGGGCGGTGCAGGAGATCCAGGGCATGAAGAGCGTGCTGGTGGTCGGTGCCGACAACATGGTGGCACTGCGCACGATCCGGCCCGGCGAAACCGTGGGCGACATGCTGATCGTTCTCGATGGCGTGAAGCCCGGTGACCGGGTGATCGTGGACGGAGTGCAGAAGGCACGACCCGGCTCGAAGGTCAATCCGACCACGGCGTCCGCCAGCGCTGCCCGCGGACGCGAAGGCGGACGGGCAGGCCAAGGCAGCGCCTTCCGGCTCCCAGCCCGCCGCCAAGGCCGGGCAGAAGTAGTCCATGGCCAACTTCTTCATCCGCCGGCCGATCGTCGCGATTGTCATCGCGATCCTGACCGTCATGCTCGGTCTGGTCACCATTCGCGGGCTGTCGATCGAGCAGTATCCGTTTCTGGCCCCGCCCAACATCCGCGTGACCGCGACTTATCCGGGCGCCTCGGCCGAGGCGGTCGAGCAGTCGGTGGCGACGCCGATCGAGCAGGAGGTCAACGGCGTCGACCGCCTGATCTACATGAAGTCGTCGAACACCAGCGACGGCCGCATGCTGCTCGACGTCAACTTCGAGGTCGGCACCGACCAGGACATTGCCAACGTGCTGACGCAGAACCGCGTCTCGGCGGCGCAGGCGCGCCTGCCGGTCGAAGTCACGCAGCAGGGGGTCACGGTCAAGAAGCAGAGTCCCAGCATCCTGATGCTGATCTCGATCTACTCGCCGACCGATTCCTACGACGCCAACTTCCTGATCAACTACGCCGGCATCAACCTGCGCGACCAGTTGCTGCGCATCCCGGGCATCGCGCAGGTCGATCTCTTCGGCGGCACCGACTACGGCATGCGCATCTGGTTCCGGCCCGACCGCCTCGCCAAGCTGGGCCTGACCCCGGCGGACGTGATCAACGCCATCAAGGAGCAGAACCTGCAGGCGCCTACCGGCAAGGTCGGCGCCGCGCCCACGCCCAAGGACCAGCAGTTCACCAACACGGTCAGCGCCCCGGGCCGCCTCGTCACGCGCGAGGAGTTCGAGAACATCATCGTGCGGCAGAGCGACACCGGCGCGGTGGTGCGCATCAAGGACATCGGCCGCGCCGAGCTGGGCTCGCAGGACTACAACGCCTTCGGGCGGCTGAACGGCAAGCCGGCCGGCGCGATGGCGGTCTACCTGCTGCCCGGCGCCAACCAGCTCAAGGCCGCCGAGACGATCTACGCGACGATGGAAAAGGCGAAGACCAGCTGTTCCCGCCCGGCATGGACTACAAGATCGTCTACGACACCACGCCGGCCGTGCGAGGCGTCGATCGAAAGCATCGTGCATACCTTCGTCGAGGCGCTGATCCTGGTGACGCTGGTGGTCTTCATCTTCCTGCAGAACATCCGCGCAACGATCATCCCGTTGATCACGATCCCGGTGTCGCTGATCGGGACCTTCATCTTCTTCCCGATGCTCGGGTTCTCGGTCAACACGCTGTCGATGTTCGGCCTCGTGCTCGCCATCGGCATCGTGGTGGACGACGCCATCGTCGTCGTCGAGGCGGTCATCCACCACCTGGAGCACGGGCTCGAATCCGAAGGAAGCGACGATCAAGGCAATGGAAGAAGTGACGGCGCCGGTGATCGGCATCGCGCTGATTCTCTCGGCGGTGTTTGTCCCCGTCGCCATGCTCGGCGGGCTGGTCGGCAGCATGTACAAGCAGTTCGCATTGACGATCGCCATCTCGGTGCTGCTCTCGGCCTTCAACGCGCTGTCGCTGACGCCCGCGCTGTGCGCGATGATGCTGAAGCAGCCGAAACCGATGCGCGGTCCGCTCGGCACGTTCTTCAAGGGCTTCAACAAGGCCTTCGACGTCAGCACCAAGGGCTACGTGAAGCGTGTCGCGCGTGCTCGTGCGGCGCTCGCTGCTGACGATCGGCATCGTCGTCGCGGTGGCGATCGGGGCGAGTCTGTTCGCACGCGTGCTGCCGGCCGGCTTCATCCCGGACGAGGACCAGGGCATCTTTGGCGTCAACGTCCAGCTGCCAGCCGGTGCGTCGCTCGAGCGAACCAGCCTGGTGCTGAAGAAGATCGAGGACATCCTGGCCAAGGCCGACGGACTCGACTCGTACCAGACTATCGGCGGCTACGGGGCGGTGACCAACACCTTCCAGCCGAACTACGGCACGATCTTCGTGCGGATGAAACCCTGGGAGCGAGCGCAAGACCAAGGCCTGCACGTCAACGGCATCATGGGCGGGCTGCGGCCGCAGTTCGCGGCGATTCCCGAGGCGGTCATCTTCCCGTTCAACATCCCGACGCTGGCCGGCTTCGGGGCGGCATCGGGCTTCAATTTCCTGCTGCAGGACCGCAGCGGTTCGCTGACTATCACGCAGCTCGGCGAGCAGTCGCAGAAGTTCATCGCTGCAGCGAGGCAACGACCTGAGCTCGGCACGGTGTTCACGTCCTTCGACCCGAACTATCCGCAGGTCAGGGTCGATCTGGACCGCGAAAAGGCGCGCACGCTGGGCGTGCCGGTCAACGAGGTCTTTCAGGCCCTGGCGACGACGCTGGGCGGCAGCTACGTCAACGACTTCAACCGCTTCGGGCGGCTGTATCGCGTTTACGTGCAGTCCGACGCGGACCAGCGCCTGAAGGCCGAGGACATCGGCAAGATCTACGTCCGCTCGAAGACGACCAACGAGATGGTGCCGCTGTCGACGCTGGTCACGATCCGCGACATCGCCGGGGCCGAGCTGACGACACGCTTCAATCTGCAGCGCTCGGTCGAGATCCAGGGCTCTCCCGCGCCCGGCTACACCTCCGGGCAGGCGCTCGCGGCGCTGGAGCAGGTGTTCGCCGAGACAATGCCATCGGAAATGGGCTTCGCCTTCTCGTCGATGTCCTACCAGGAGAAGATCGCCCCGCCCGCCGGGCCGACCTTCATCATGGCGATCGTCTGCGTGTTCCTGCTGCTGGCGGCGCTGTACGAGAGCTGGCGGCTGCCCTGGGCGGTGCTGCTCGGGTCGCCGCTGGTCGCGCTGGGCGCCTTCTTCGGCGTCTGGCTGATGGGCTTCGACAACAACGTGTACGTGCAGATCGGCCTCGTGATGCTGATCGGCCTGGCGGCGAAGAACGCGATCCTGATCGTCGAGTTCGCCAAGGCGAAGCACGAAGGCGGCGCGTCGCTCGAGGAGGCGGCGATGGAGTCAGCGCGCCTGCGTTTCCGGCCGATCCTGATGACGGCCTTCGCCTTCATCCTCGGTGTCGTGCCGCTGATGCTGGCCACCGGCGCCGGCGCCGGCGCACAGAACGTGATGGGCACCGGCGTGTTCTGGGGCATGCTGGTCGCGACCGCGCTCGGCGTCTTCATCATTCCGGGCAACTACACGTTCGTCGAAGGACTCGGGACGTCGAGGGAAGAAGCAGCCATCGGTGCCGCCGGTCGCTCCGAAAGAGCAAGGAGCAGAGTGAATGAGCCACAGTCGCGCTCTTCTAGCCTGCGCTGCCGCGATCATCGCCACCGGCTGCATGGTCGGCCCCGACTACAAGCGGCCGGACGTTTCCGTTCCTGCGGACTATCGCGCGTGCCGATGCAGTGCCGACGGCCGCCAGCGCGCCGACGTACGGCGATCTCGCGTGGTGGACCGTCTTTCCGGACCCGGATCTGCAGGAGCTGATCCGCACTGCATTGAAGCAGAACTACGATGTCCGCGTGGCCGCGTCGCGCGTCATGCAGGCGCAGAGCCAGGTCACGATCGCGCGCGCGCCGATGTTCCCGACGGTGGACGGCAGCGTCACCGGACCCTACAACGCCTACACGGGGTCCGAACGACCGTTACCGGACAGCACCTTCCAGCCGCAGGCCGGATTCGACATGGCCTGGGAACTGGACATCTGGGGCCGTTACCGCCGGGGCACGGAAGCCGCACAGGCCCAGCTGCTGGCCGCGGAGGACTTCGCGGTATGGCGTCATCGCGACGCTCGTGGCGGATGTCGGCCGTGCCTATCTGACCCTGCGGGCCCTCGACCTCAACGCTCGAGATCTCCAATCGCACGGTCGCCTCCAGAAAGCAGTCGCTGGACTTGGTGCAACGCCCGGCTGGACGGCGGCGTCGCCGGGATCCTCGACCTGCGCCAGGCCGAGACACTGCTGTACTCGCGCAACGAAGACGATCCCCGAGGTCGAACGTCAGATCGAGCAGACAGGAAAACTTCATCAACATTCTGCTCGGCCAGAATCCTGGACCCGTCAAACGTGGACGTCCGCTCGACCAGCAGATCGCGGCACCGTCACTGCCGCCGGGACTGCCCGACCGAATTGCTGACGCGGCGACCGGACATCCGGGCGGCCGAGCAGCAACTCGTAGCCGCCAACGCCCAGATCGGCGTCGCCAAGTCCCTGCTTTACCCGCAGGTCACGATTCAGGCTTCGCCGGGGCGGGCAGCTCGACGATCAGCGGCTCGAACTTCGGTCCGTACGGAGTGTTCAGCGCGTTGCCCGCGATCACGCTGCCGATCTTTAACGCCGGGCGCTTGCGGGCCAACGTCGACTTCAACGAGGCCCTGGCGCAGGAAGCGGCCGTGCGCTACCAGCAGACGCTGCAGCAGGCGCTGCGTGAGGTGTCGGATGCGCTGGTTGACGTCCGCAAGCGGCGGGAGTTTCGCGAGCAGCAGGAATTGCTGGTCAAAGCCTTGGTGGATGCGAGTGAGGTCGCGAACCTGCGATACGAAGGCGGAGTGGCCAGTTACCTGGAAGTCCTGGACACCGAGCGCCAGCTCTTCGATGCAGAGCGCGACCTCGTCCTGGCGCGACGCGACGAGTCGGTCAGCGTGATTCAGCTCTACAAGGCACTCGGCGGCGGATGGCAGGCCGACGCCGCCACGGTGGCCGCGTCGGCCGGTAGTCCGCCAGGGGCCGAGGCTGTCAGCACACGATGACGTCGCACCATGCCAACAGCCACCGAGGAGCCGTCCTCAATAGTGGATGCGAGCGTAGTAGGTCTGCTGGGCCGCGTCGCGCGCCTGACCGAGTGTGTGGATGCCCTTCTCGGCGAGCAGTGGGATCAGTTTGAGGAAGACGTCGGCCGTGACCAAGGCATCGCCAAGCGCCGTATGGCGGCCGAGCACTGGAACATTGAAGCGTTCGGCGATTGCTTCGAGCTGGTGCGACTTCTGTTGCGGATGGACAAGCGCCGAAAGCAGCAGGGTGTCGAGCACCGGCTGGTCAAAGCGCACAGCGGCGCGCTCCTCCTTGAGCTGCAGGAAACGCATGTCAAACGCGGCGTTGTGCGCTACCAGCACAGTATCCTGCGCGAACGCGTGGAACGCAGGCAGCACCACGTCGATCGTCGGCTGGCCGGCGACCATCGCGGGCTCGATGCCATGGATCGGGATCGACGCGGCAGGGATCGGCCGCTGAGGATCAACGAGCTGCTCGAAGCACTCCTGACGCCGCAGCTTGCCATTGACGATGCGCGTCGCACCAATCTGGATGATCTCGTCACCCGCCGATGGGTCAAGCCCGGTGGTCTCGGTATCGAAGACGGTGTAGCTCAGGTCGACGAGCTTGCGGTCGGCCAATTCGCGCGCCTGCTCGGAAGTGCGAAACAGGTCGAAATCGTAGTACTCGGGACGGCTATCGCCGCCCATGATCCATTCGCTGTCGAGCCGCTCATGCTCGTCGGCGAGCGGGAGAAGGAAGCGGAGGAACGCCTGGTTGCGGGCGCGCTCGCGTTCAAACCAGAATTCGCCGCCATGGCGCTCGACCACGTCGCGCACCGTGACCGAACTTGAGTCGGCACCGACCTTCATCGGTTCGGTCTCCCAGCCGGCCACGGTTTCGGAGCTCAGGGCCAGGCCGCTCCATACAAGGTCGAGATGGGCCCGTGACTCGGCCGCCTCAAGGCGCAATTGAATCGATCGGATTGCGTAGTCCGCGCTGAGGCGACCGGCGAGAAAAAGCAGCGCCTGAAGCAGCGAAAAGCTGTCGACGCGGAGCCACAGCGTCGCATCGACATTGTCCAGCGTCACACGACAGCCGAACAGCGACTCGATGCGCCGTGCCGCTGCTGCCAGCAGGTCAGCCCCGCGCATGTCTTCCATCGGCCAGCGTGTCTTCAGCATCAGAGCGGACTGGCTGTCCAGCTCGCGGATGCGCCGGCTCATCACTTTCACTTCGTCGCGAACGACGCCCTGGAGCCGTTCGCGCGTGATCGCATCGAGGTCGGGAAAATCGAGCATCTCGACGGCCGCCTGAAGGTTGCCAAGCGACGCTCGGCTGCCTTCGGTGAGATCGTGCAGCAGCCGGTCGCGTTGCGACTGCTCGGCGAAGTCACGCGTGATGTTGTCGAGCATCAGCACGAAGCCGCTTAGTGCAATATCAGCTCCCTCGGGCGCGCCGTCGGGCTGGATCGCACGCACCGGCGCGACCTGCACGCGCAGCAACTGACCGCCACGTGTGCTGGTGACGAACTGTGCCGACGGGCTGGCCACTCCGCGTTGCAGCCGCTGCTGCACGCTTTCCAGTGCATGCGCCACGAGCTTTCGATCGAACACGCCATAGATCGAACGGCCGAGCCCGATCAACTCGGAACCATCAGCGAGCGATGGCGCTTGCGACAGCGCGCGGAACTGGAGTCGGGCGCGTGCGTTGTACAGCAGGATGCGGCCGTCGAGATTGCATACCACCACGCTTTGCGTCAGTTCCGACATCAGCGCGGCGAGCCGGCTGCGCTCCTGTTCGATTTCACGGCTCGCTTCGCGCACCTTGTGTTCCATGTCGGCACGCAGCTCGCCGCGCTGGCGTACGAGCTGGTTGACGGCGGTAGCCAGTACCTGGTTCCCCGCGCCGCCGTTCGCAGTGATCTCGCGCTGCACGTCGCTGGCGGCGAGCGCCTGCACCTGCTCCGCCAGCATCGCCGGCGCGGCGATCCAGCGCCGGTGGGCCAGCCGCAACAACGCGCCAAGCGCGCCGGAGAGGAGCAACCAAAACAACACCACCAGGGCAACGCGAGATTCGATCAGCGCGGCCAGTGCAGCGCGTTCGGGTGCGTCAAGCGTGGCCAGGACGATAGCGGCGGCGACAGCGCTCCAGATCGCAAGCACGATACCGGGCCCGACGACGGCCGCGGCCTCGCGCCAATCGATCCTCACGGTTCGACGCCCAGCAGTCGACGAACGCACGCCGCCAGTTCCCTGGTCGAGAAGGGCTTCGTCATGTAGGCATCGGCACCAAGCGCCGTGCCCTTGGCGAGGTCGGTGTCGCGTCCCTTGGCAGAGAGCATCAGGATCTTCACCGCAGCGAGTGATTCGTCGGCGCGTACGGCCTGGCAGATCTCGAAACCACTCCTGCCCGGCATCATCACATCGAGCAGCACCAGATCGGGACGATCGCGCACGATGGCATCGAGCGCGGCCTGGCCGTCGCGCGCCACGCTCACCTCGTAGCCCTCGCGCTTCATGAGGAATTCGAGCGAAATGACGATGTTCGGTTCGTCATCCGCGATCAGAACTTTGCGACTCATGTCGAACGCTCCTCAGTTGACGCCGAGCCGGCCTTCGCAGCGCGACGTCCGTCGCGCTGCGGCGGGTCGCCCTCCCGATTCGGCCATGGCAGGTCAAAACCGAAACATGCCCCTTGGCCCGGCTCGCTTCGCAACCACATGCGGCCCCCGAAATGCTCCACGATCTGGCGACTGATTGGCAGGCCCAGCCCAGTGCCTGGAGGTCGATTCGACGCATCCCCGCCCTGTCGGAACTTCTCGAACACCAGTGACTGCTGTTCGACCGGCACGCCGGGGCCATTGTCCTGCACTTCGACATGGACACCCTCATCATCGGCCGTCAGGCGCAAGTCCACGCGGCCACCCTCGCGCGGCATGAACTTGGCAGCATTTGACAACAGATTGAGCAACACCTGAGTCAGGCGGTCAGGGTCGGCGCGCAGCGGCCGCACCTGCTTGGGCAAGTGCAGCGTCACCTCGGCTCCGCGTTCGTGGAACAGTTCAGCGGTAGTCCGCACTGCCTGGGTGAGCAAGGCTGGCAAATCGATGTCGGTGTTGTGCCATTCGGCGTGACCCGATTCGATCTTGGCCATGTCAAGTACCTGGCTCACGAGTCGCGACAAGCGCTCGGTCTCGGCCACCACAATGCCAAGAAACTGCTGGCGCTGCCCGACGTCCATCTCGGCATCGTCAACCATCAACTCCGCGAGCGCGCGGATCGAGGTCAGCGGCGTGCGCAGCTCATGCGTCACTGACGACATGAAATCATCCTTCAGTCGATCGAGGCTCGTCAGTTGTTCGTTGGCGGCGCGCAGTTCGGCGGTAGCGCGTTGCAGCGAGAGTGATTTTTCCTCCAGCTCGTGCGAATAACGGCGCAGTTGCGACGCTTCGTCGAGCATGCGCATCACGTCGTCGAAGCCGAGCGCCTCTTCCTCCACGACCGAGGCGACCGTCACGCGTGCCGATGCGGCGCCGATCGCGCCGGCCAACTGCGTCTCGACGAATTGCACCAGTCGTGCATCGGGTTCGATCTGTTCGACGCGATCGACGCCGGCACGCCTCGCGTAGTCCTTGAACACGCGCTGCCCCGCGTCGCGGCCGACGAAGCGTTCGAGCAGTGACACGAGGTCCGCCACCTTGGCGCGGCCGCGCCAGAATATCGGCGTGGCGGCGCTGTCGCTGCGCCGGAAGACATCGACGAACAACAATGCCTGACTGGCGTCGCCCGCCGACGGCGTGCGCCAGAGTGAAACCGCTACATACGCACCGGCATTCGCGAGCAGGCTCCAGAAGAGCGAATGCGTCAGCGCATCGAGCCGCGACAGTCCGAACAAACGCTCGGGCATCAGCCACTCCAGGTGCCAGGGACCATGCTGGAGAAAGTCGGTCGCCAGCCATCCCGACTTGGCGATCGACGGCAGCATCAAGGTGTAGGTCCAGAGCGCAAATCCGAGTGCGAGCCCCGCGAGCGCGCCGCGTCGTGTGCCGCCCTTCCAGTACATGCCGCCGAGCATCGCAGGGGCGAACTGCGCCACCGCGGCAAAGCTGATCAGGCCGATGCTGACCAGCGCATACGCCTCGCCGGCGAGGCGGAAGTACAGGTAACCGAGCAGCAGCAGGCCGACGATCGCGGCGCGGCGGATCGCCAGCAGCACGCCGGTCAGGTCGCCAGCCTCGCGCGCCCCAAAGCGCCGCGTGCGCAGCAGCAACGGCATCACCAGGTCGTTGCACACCATCGTTGCCACCGCGATCGCCTCGACGATCACCATGCCGGTGGCTGCCGAGAGTCCACCGATAAAGGCGAACAAGGCGAGGCCGTTCTGGCCATGCGCGAGCGGCAGCGACAGCACGAAAGTCTCGGGATCGCGCGCACCGAGGCCGAAGTGCAGCACCCCGCCGAGTGCGATCGGCAGCACGAACAGATTGATCAGCAAAAGGTAGAGCGGGAACGCCCACGCAGCGCGCTTGATATGTCGCTCGTCGACGTTCTCCACCACCAGGACCTGGAACTGGCGCGGCAGGAACAGTACCGACATCCCGGCGAGCAAGGTCAGCGCAAACCACTGTTCGTAGGCGAATGTGCCGCCCTGCGACGGGCTGAGCAGCTTCTTCAGCTCGGGCACTGCGGCGGCCCGGGTGAATATGTCGGTCGGTCCGTCGAACAGGCCCCAGGCGACGAACGCGCCAATTGCCGTGAACGCCACCAGCTTGACCACCGACTCGAAGGCGATCGCCGCAACCATGCCCTCGTGGCGCTCGGTGCTATCGAGATGGCGCGTTCCAAACACCATCGTGAAGCCGGCCAGTGCGAGCGCGAAGTAAAGCGTACTGTCGCTCCACCACGGCGTTGCAGCCGCTGGCGGCGCGCCGTGTGCCGTGGTCAGCAGGCCATAGCCACTCGCGATCGCTTTGAGCTGCAGTGCCATGTAGGGGACGATGCCGACCACGGTGATCAATGTCACCAGGCCGGCAAGCAGGGCACTCTTGCCGTATCGGCTTGCGATGAAGTCCGCGATCGACGTGATGCGGAAGGTGCGCGCAATGCGGACCATCTTGCGCACCAGCATCCAGGCCAGCACCATCGCCAGCGTGGGACCAAGATAGATCGGCAGGAACCAGACGCCGGTCGTTGCGGCACGTCCGATGCTGCCGAAGTACGTCCACGCCGTGCAATACACGGCGATCGAAAGCGTATAGATCCAGGCGTTGCCGATCACCGAGCGCCCCTGCTGCGCACGACGATCGGCCCAGTACGCCACTGCGAAGAGCAGCGCGAGATAGGCGAACGACGCCGCGATAACGGTTGGGGCGGGCAGCATCGTCAGCGATCGTCTATGCGCTCCAGGATCCAACCCAGCCAGACGATCAGCGCGGCCCACGCAAGGAACAGCGCCGCAGGAAACAGTGGAATGCCGGCCACCGTGACATCTCGGTCCCACACGGCAAGCAACGGGAAGTTGAAGACGAGCCAGCCGGCGATAAACAGGGCCAGCAGGCGCTGGGCGGCGAGTCCCTGGAACATGTTGCTCTCCTCGTGTTCGCTTGCCTTTACAAGGCCTCGAGCTTGAAGTGCCGACGCAGGAAGGCGCGGAGCCTTCGAACCGCGGCCATCGCATTCGTCAACTGCCCGCGTTGCACGGACCCAAGCTCAGACGGTCGCAGCAAATTATCGGCCAGCCTGCCCTGCTTGCGCTGACGCAGCTGATGGTCGAGCTTAAGCGCCATTAGGAAATGCAGAGCATCAATCAACTCGCGCGCCATCGCCGCGTCCAGCGCTCCGCGCTCGACCAAGGCGCCAAGTCGCTGCACTGTGCCCAATGCCTGCACGCGGTACTGCAAGGTCAGCGCCCGCACGCCGTGGACGATCGGAAAGGTGCCGAGCTTCTTGAGGTCGAGTGCCCGCTCTTCGCGGCGCATCGTGAGCCGCGACCACCAGCCGCCGCCTTCGTCGAACTGGTCGGCGGGTGCGGCAAAGCGCGCCAGCAGCGCATCGTTTTCCGCGTAGATGCGGTCGAGGTAGGCACGCGCATCGCGCAACAGCTCGGCGTCGCCGGCCACCGGCGCGGCGTCGAGAAAGATCGCCAGGCGCAGCAGGCCTTCGGGATCGGCGCCGTAGATCCAGTCGCGCAGCGACTCGCGAAAGGCACCGAGTGACTGCCGCCAGAGCGGGTTGCTAAGCATGATGTCGCCCGGGCAGGGTGGATAGCCCAGTTCGCCAAGTGCCTGGCTGAAGCGGTCGGCCACCTCGGCCGTGGCGACGTGGTTCACGCCGTCGCGCAACAACAGCGCGTTGTCCTGGTCGGTTTTCAGGACCTGCTCGCCGCGCCCTTCGCTGCCCATCACGATCAGGCAGCTGTTGTCGATCAGGCCGGCCGGCGCGAGCAGCGACCACAGGCGCGAAAACAGGCGCGTATTGAGCCGGCTCACCTCGCCGGCGATGCGATCGATCGGTGTGCCGTCGAGATGCCATTGCGCGACCAGCGTGTCGATACCAGCCGCGGCCGCTTTCAGTTCAGGCACCGATGCGGCCTGGCCGATCTGCGCCGCAATGTCGCGCGCTGGATCGACTGCGGAGTTCATCGCAGCAATTCAGGCGCTGCAGGCAAGTGAATCGGGGCCGCAGACAAAGTGGCTGCGGCCCCGTTCATGTGTCGAACCAGCTAGGCCAGCCTCGGTCAGTGCCCGCTTGCTCCCGACGCTCCAATGCCGGTTTCGGAGCGAATCTGCTGGGCGAGGAAACCCGCGCGATCTTCCTGCGCGCGCTTGCTGCGGTCGAGAATCGACACCAGCCAGATCGTGAGGAACGCAGCGGTCACCGAGAAGATGGCGGCCGAGTTATACGGGAACCAGGCCGAGCCTTTCGGGAACTGCAATACCGCTTCCCAGACGCTGGCCGAGCCGATCGTCAGCGTTACCGCCAGTACGAGGCCGACGAAGCCACCAGTGACCGCACCCTTGGTGGTGCAGTCTTTCCACAGCACCGACATGAACAGCACCGGGAAGTTGGTCGAGGCTGCGATCACGAAGGCCAGCATCACCATGTAGGCCACGTTTTCCTTCTCGAACGCAATGCCGAGCACGACCGCAACGATGCCCAGGCACACAGTGGTGATCTTGGACACGCGCAGTTCCTGCGCCTGGTCCACCCGGCCATGCCGCCAGACCGAGGCATACAGGTCGTGCGACACCGCCGAAGCGCCCGACAGCGTCAGCCCGGCGACGACGGCCAGGATGGTCGCGAAGGCCACCGCCGAGATGAAGCCGAGGAACCAGTTGCCGCCGACGGCATTGGCCAAATGCACCGCCGCCATATTGCCGCCGCCCTTCAGGCCCTTGGCCAGCTCGCCACCGACAAAATACTCGGCCGGATTCGGGATCAGGTTGGTGATGGCGCCGAAGCCGATGATGAAGGTCAGGATGTAGAAATAGCCGATCCAGGTGGTCGCCCAGCCGACCGACTTGCGCGCTTCCTTGGCGCTGGGAACGGTGAAGAAGCGCATCAGGATGTGCGGCAGGCCGGCGGTGCCGAACATCAGCGCCATGCCGACCGAGATCGCCGAGATCGGGTCCTTGATCAGCGCCCCCGGCGCCATGATGGCATCCCCCTTGGAATGGATCTCCACCGCCTTGGCAAACATCGCCTCGGGCGAGAAGCCGAACTGCAGCATCACCGCGAAGGCCATGAAGGTCGCGCCGCCGAGCAGCATGCAGGCCTTGATGATCTGGACCCAGGTCGTCGCGGTCATACCGCCGAACAGCACGTACACCATCATGATCGAGCCGACCAGGATCTCGGCGTAGATGTAGTCCATGCCGAACAGGACCTTGATCAACTGCCCGGCGCCGACCATCTGCGCGATCATGTAGAAAGCCACCACGACCAGCGAGGCGCTGGCCGCGAAGACGCGGATCGGGGTCTGGCCGAAGCGGTAGCCGGCGACGTCGGCAAAGGTGAACTTGCCCAGGTTGCGCAGCCGCTCGGCCATCAGGAAGGTGATGATCGGCCAGCCGACCAGCCAGCCGATCGAGAAGATCAGGCCGTCGAAGCCGTTGGCGAAGACCAGCCCGGAGATGCCGAGGAAGGAGGCTGCCGACATGTAGTCGCCGGCAATCGCCAGGCCGTTCTGGAAACCGGTGATGCCGCCGCCCGCGGTGTAGAAATCGGCCGCGCTCTTGGTCCTGGCCGCCGCCCACTTCGTGATACCCAGCGTGAACAGCACGAAGATGCCGAACATGCCGATGGCGACCCAGTTGGTGGCCTGCTTGACCGCCTGGCCGAGATCGGGCCCGGCCGCGAAGGCGGCTGCAACCAAGACCATCACGCCGGTCACGCCGAGCGCGAATTTGGTCAGCGCCTTGCCCTTGTTGGTGTCGAAATTCATTTCAGCACGTCCTTGGCAATCTGCGCGGTCAGGTCGTCGAACTCGCTGTTCGCGCGCCTCACGTAAATGGCGGTGATGATGATGGTGAAGACGATGACACCGACGCCCAGGGGCATGCCCATTGTCATGACGCCGCCGCCGAGTTTCTGCGCGAGGAACGGCTTGTCGAACGCCACCAGGAGGATGAAGCCGTAATACACGACCATTATCGCCAGCGTGAGCCACCAGCCAAAGCGTGAGCGCTTGGCTTTCAGCTCCTGGTACTTCGGATTGCTCGCAATCCGGCTAACCATGTCCTCTTGCATGTTGTCCCCCACGTGAGTCAAGACGCCTTTGGCGCTGCGCTCGCATTTTCAATGCCTGACCAAGCCCTTGGCATGACGCAAGTCAAAGCAAAGAGGCTTGACACCACCGAATGCACTGAGCCGCAGCGAGTATGGGACAGAATTGGTCGCCGCACCATCCATGAACCAGCCAGCGAAATGCGCGCCGGAGCCAGCGCCAAGCAGGCTAAAGCTCAGTATCGCGCCCATGTGCCTCTGCAGCGCCCGCGGCACCCGCACGCTTCGCTTCCAGTCTTACCCGCCCTGCGTCAGGTCGCGTGCACGCCGCTGCGAGGGTGCGGCGCCGAACTGCTGCCGGTACCAACGCGAGAATCCGCTCGGGGCGGAAAAGCCGAGCAGCGACGCCACCTCCGCCAGCGAACGGCGGCGGTCCTTGAGGTAGCGCTGCGCGAACTCGCGCCGCACGGTGTCGACGATGTCGGAAAAGGTTCGGCCGTCGCGCTGAAGATGGCGGTGGATCGTGCGCCGGTCGACACCGAGGTGCTGAGCAGCGCGGTCGATCGTGCAGTCCCCCGTGCCCAGCAGAGTCACGACCAGATCGCGCACCTGCGCTGTCATGTCCGGGGCTTCGGCCGGCTCGGTCTCGAGCATGCGCCGCGCGAGGCGCGCCATTTCCGGATCTGCATTCGGATTCCGGACCTCGAGGTCGCTATGGGCGCAGACGATGCCATTGAAGTCATGACCGAATTCCACGTTCGGGCCGAACACCCGTTCATGCACCTTGCGGTCGGCCGGCGCATCGTGGGCAAAGCAGACTCGCCGCGGTTTCCAGTCGGGTCCGAGAAAATTGCTCAGCATCCGGAATGCGACACCGATCGCAAGCTCAGTCGACTGCCGGACCGAGCCCGATCGACCCGCGATCAACTCCTCGCGCAGGACCACGACGTTCGCGGTCTCTTCGACCGTCAGGAACAGCGCTTCGTTGAGTTGCTTTCCATGGCGGATGAAGGCGTCGATCGCGAGCCGGAGCGTCGGCTGTTCGCGAATCAGCAGTCCGAGCGGCCCGAGGTTCGACAGGCGCCGCGCCTCCGCCATCAGCAGGCCGAAGGCCTCGTTGCCGCTTCGTTCGGCCGAGACCTCGAGCAACTGGCGGACCGCATCGAGCGGAATCCGGAGTTCCGGGTCCTCCAGGCAACGCGCCGGCAGCCCGAACTCGCGCAGCATCTGGCCGGGATCGAGCCCTAGCCGACGCGCGACGTCGGCGTAGTTGGTGAGGCTGGCGCTGCGAATGAGGACCGACATCGGATTTCGATCATGTCCCGAAAAGAAAAGTCTATGTCACCTCGGAACAATCACCAAGGGGCACACATCCACACAATGCAGTCCTTCGCAGCGCCTCCCCGATACGGAACCCAAGCACCATGGCTGTCCATCACATCGCGTTTGAGCCAGCGGAACACCGCCCGGTGTCGCGCCGCTACGCATGGTCGGTGTTCGCGATCCTGGTCGCGCTGATGGTGGTCGACTATGTCGATCGCCAGGTCGTCGTCTCGATGTTCCCGCACCTGAAGAAGCAGTGGGACCTGTCGGACGGCCAGCTCGGAGGCCTCGTGTCCATCGTCTCGATCATCGTCGCGATCGGCACGGTGCCGCTGTCGCTTCTGGCGGACCGCTGGAGCCGCGTCAAGAGCATCTTCCTGATGGTGCTGATCTGGAGTCTGGCGACGATCGCGTGTGCGTTCGCCACCAGCTACCTTCAGCTGATGGGACTGCGCGGCATGGTCGGACTCGGCGAGGCTGCCTATGGCTCGGTCGGAGTCGCACTGCTCGCTACTCTCTTTCCTCCAAAGATGCGCAGCATCGTTCTCGGCGCTTTCCTCGCGGCCGGCCTCGTCGGATCGGTGCTTGGCGTCGTGCTCGGCGGCGTGATCGGCGAGCACTGGGGCTGGCAAGCGGGCTTCGGTGTAGTCGGTGTTCCAGGGCTGCTGCTGGCCTTCGTGTTTCTCCTGATCGTGCGTGACTACAAGACGGTGGCCCTGCCCGAGAAGGACTACACGGGCAGCTCACACCGGCTTTCCGCCCGTGGCGTCGTCGCCGAGCTGCTCCGCCCGCGCACCGCGCTAATCACTTGCATCGCATCCGGTCTGCAGCTGGTGATGATCTCCACGACCTATGCCTGGATGCCAAGCTTCTTCAACCGCTTTTACGGGCTGGCGCCCGATCAGGCAGGTCTCAAGACCGGCGTCGTCGTGCTGGTCGGCGGCCTTGGCGCGGTGCTCTGGAGCTTCGTGGCGGATCGACTGAGCGTGCGTGTACCCCGCGCCAGGCTTCTGGTTCCAGCCGCGGCTGCGTTTCTGACCAGCGTATTCATGTGTCTCGCGTTTGGCGTCCTGTCGCCGGGCAATATGCAATTCGCGATGATCATTGCGGGCGCGGCCGTCATGACCGGCAGCATCGGTCCGGTTGCGGCAGTTGTGGTGGATGTCATCCACCCGGGCCTGCGGGCGACAGCCGCCGCCGTTCTTTCGCTGACGCAAAACCTGTTCGGACTCGCGGCCGGCCCGCTGCTTGCCGGCGTGCTGTCGGACGCCTACGGGCTGCCATTCGCCCTGTCGGTCATCCCGCTCGCCTGCCTGGTGGCTTCGGTCATGTTCATCTGGGCATCGCGCACCTATGAAAGCGATCTCCGAGACGTCGCGGACCTGGAGCCTGCTCCGGTCGACGGCGTGAATCCGCAAGCAGCCTGAAGCCACGACGAGAAAGACACCATGAACATCAGTGACCTGCCCAAAGCCAGCCGACCGCAACCAGCACAGAAGCGGGCGAGCGGCAACTGGAATGCCGACTGGGAGCCCTTCGCCAAGCTCGATCCGGCATGGACCGAAAAAGTGATCGCAATGGCGATTGCCCCGTCCGCGGCCGGAGTGCTCGACCGCAAGACGATCGAACTGATCGGCATTGCGCTCGACGCTTCGTGCACGCACCTGTACGTACCCGGGGTTCGCCGTCACATTCAGCGCGCGCTGAAGGCGGGCGCGACCAAGGAGGAAATCACCGCAGTTCTGCAGCTGGCCAGCCTCCAGGGGCTGCACAGCATGTGCGTCGGCGCGCCGATCCTGCTCGCCGAACTGGAAGCCAACGAGCAAACCAGCTCTTGACCATCATCCACCTCAGACCACGAAAGGAAAACCCCATGAACTTCCTCGACGGCTCCCTGTTTCCCGAGAACCAGGACAAGCTTGTCATCACCGCCGCGCCGTATGGCCCCGAATGGATTCCCTCCGACTTCCCGGAAGACATCCCGGTCACGATGGAAGCGCAGGTCCAGAAGGCCGTGGACTGCTACAACGCGGGCGCTACGGTGCTGCACTTGCACGTGCGCGAGCTCGACGGCAAGGGCTCCAAGCGCCTGTCCAAGTTCAACGAGCTGATCGCCGGCGTGCGCAAGGCCGTGCCGGACCTGATCATCCAGGTCGGCGGCTCGATCTCCTTCGCGCCCGAGACTGAAGGCTCCCACGCCAAGTGGCTGTCCGACGACACGCGCCACATGCTGGCCGAGCTCGACTCCCAAGCCGGACCAGGTGACCGTCACCGTCAACACGACGCAGATGAACGTGGTCGAGCAGATGGAAATCGCGGATATCGCCGGCACGTCGCTGGCCGATCCACAGAACTACCAGGCCTACCGCGAGATGATCGTCCCCTCCGCCCCGAGCTGGGTCGAGGAGCACGTGCGCCGCCTGAGCGCCGCCGGCATCCAGAGCGCCTTTCAGTTCTACAACATCAATAGCTACGAGACCGTGGAGCGGCTGATCCGCCGCGGCGTCTACAAGGGCCCGCTGGTGTGCAACTGGGTGGCGATCGGCGGCGGCATGGACCAGCCGACGGTCTACAGCCTGTCGAACTTCCTGCGCGCGATCCCCGACGGCACCATGCTGACCGTCGAAAGCAGCATGCGCAACGTGCTGCCGATCAACATGATGGGCCTGGCGATGGGCCTGCACGTGCGCTGCGGCATCGAGGACACCCTCTGGAACCAGTCGCGCACCGAGAAGATGTCGACCGTGAAGCAGATCGAGCAGCTGGTGCGCATCTCGCGCGAGTTCGGCCGCGAAGTCGCCACCGGCAAGGAAGCGCGCAAGATCTGCAAGATCGGCGTGTTCTACGACACGGTCGAAGAGACGCTGGCCGCCAACGGCTTCGCCCCGAACGCCAAGGGCCGGCAGCAGGGCTTCCTGCGCAAAGCCGCCTGACGTGACGGAAACTCAGCAAGGACGACAGCCATGGCGCAAGCGATAAAGTTCGACAAGCCCGGCGGACCCGAGGTGCTACGCCTCGAGGAAGTGTCCGTCGGCAATCCCGGGCCTGGCCAGGTGCGCCTGCGCCACGTGGCGGTCGGCCTCAACTTTGCCGATACGTACTTTCGCAGCGGCGTCTATCCGGTGCCGCTGCCAGCCGGCATGGGAGTCGAGGCCTCCGGCGTGGTGGAGGCGGTCGGCGAAGGCGTAAACAACGTCGCCAAGGGCGACCGCGTCACGTACACCGGTTTCATCAACACGCTCGGCGCCTACAGCACCGAGCGCCTGATACCGGCCGCACCGCTGATCAAGCTGCCGGAGGGCATCTCGTGCGAGACCGCGGCAGCGATGACGATGCGCGGTCTGACGTCGTCCTACCTGATGCGCCGCATCTGGCCGCTCAGGGCCGGGGACGCGATCCTGCTGCACGCTGCCGCCGGCGGCGTCGGCCTGATCGTGTCGCAATGGGCCAAGCTGCTCGGGCTTACCGTCATCGGTACCGTGTCTTCCGAAGAGAAAGCGGCGGTAGCCCGCGCCCACGGCTGCGACCACGTCATCTTCTATCGCAAGGAAGACGTGGCCAAGCGCGTGCGTGAGCTAACCAATGGCGTCGGTGTGGCGGTCGTTTATGACAGCGTCGGCAAGGACACATTCGCCGGTTCAATTGACTCGCTCCGGCGGCGCGGATTGCTGGTGTGTGTCGGCACGGCCTCGGGTCCGGTGCCGCCGATCGATGCGACCCAACTCGCGGTCAAGGGATCGGTGTACGTCACGCGTCCCGCACTCGCCGACTACATTGCCGACCCGGCGGAAAAAGCCGAGCTCGCAGGCGAGCTGTTTGGACATGTGGCCGCAGGCAGGATCCGGATCGAGATCAACCAGCGCTATGCGCTTGAAGGATGCGGCGCAGGCGCATCTCGATCTTGAATCACGCAAGACCACCGGATCCTCGATCTTCGTGATCTGACCACAACGACCATACGAATTGAACAAGCGAACTGAATGATGTACTGGAGGAATCAATGAGCACCGCCACTGCTACCGCGCCTGCCGTCGTCCGCTCGAGCGGGCGCGGCTCGATCCGGGTCGAGCCCCTCACTTGCGCGATCGGTGCGCTGCTCGAAAACGTAAACCTCGGCGCTGCCGCACGCGATGACGGGCTGTTCGCGGAGATCCGCGCACTGCTGCTCAAGCATCGCGTCCTGTTCCTGCACGACCAGGACATGACGCGCGCCGAGCATGTCGCCTTCGCGCGCCGCTTCGGCGAGCTCGAGGACCATCCGGTCGCCGGCAGCGATCCGGACAACCCGGGCCTCGTGCGCATCTACAAGGGCCCCGATTCGCGCAACGAGCAATACGAGAACGCGTGGCATTGCGACACGACGTGGCGCGAATGCCCGCAGTTCGGGGCGGTGCTGCGCTGTACCGAGACGCCTGTCGGTCGGGGGCGACATGCTGTGGGCCAACATGGTCATGGCCTACGACCGGTTGCCCGACGATATCAAGTCAAAAATTGCCAATCTGCGCGCCCGCCACAGCATCGAAGCGAGCTTCGGTGCCGCGATGCCAATCGAGAAGCGCCTGGCATTGAAGGCGCAATACCCGGATGCCGAGCACCCGGTGGTGCGTACACACCCGGAAACGGACGAGAAGATCCTGTTCGTCAACGCCTTCACCACGCACTTCACCAACTACCACACACCGGAGAACGTCCGCTTCGGGCAGGACGCCAATCCCGGTGCGAGCCAGCTGCTCAACTACCTGACCAGCCAGGCCTACATCCCGGAGTTCCAGGTCCGCTTCAAGTTTCGCCGCAACAGCGTCGCGATCTGGGACAACCGCTGCACACAGCACTATGCAGTTCAGGACTTTTGGCCAGCGGTGCGAAACCTGGAGCGCGCCGGGATCATCGGCGACCGGCCCTATTAGCCGCCCGCGGCCTTGCACATCGAACAGGCGAACATCGACCCATAACCCGAACTGCCGTCGTGAGGACCTCGGTGGCAGTCCAGAACCCAACCGGAGAATCATCATGTCCGACACACTCACCGCCGCCCCCGCGGTTTCCCGTACCGGAACGCGCGGCTCAATCAAGGTCGAACCGCTCACCTGCACGATCGGGGCGTTGCTCGAGAACGTCAACCTTGGCGTCGCTTCGCGTGAGCCCGAACTCGTCGCCGAGATCCGCGCGCTGCTGCTCAAACACAGGGTGCTGTTCTTCCGCGACCAGGACATCACGCGCGCCGAACACGTCGCCTTCGCGCGCAACTTCGGCGAGCTCGAGGACCATCCGGTCGCCGGCAGCGATCCTGACAACCCGGGCCTCGTGCGCATCTACAAGTCGCCGGACACACCGAACGACCGCTACGAGAACGCGTGGCATACCGATGCGACCTGGCGCGACAAACCGCCGTTCGGCTGTGTGCTGCGCTGTATCGAGGGCCCGGCGGTCGGCGGGGACACGATGTGGGTGAACATGGTCGAGGCCTACGCCCGCCTGCCCGATGACATCAAGGCCAAGATCGCCGGCCTGCGCGCCCGCCACAGCATCGAAGCGAGCTTCGGCGCGGCGATGCCGACCGAAAAGCGTCTCGCACTGAAGGCGCAGTTCCCGGATGCCGAGCATCCGGTCGTGCGCACGCACCCGGAAACTCGTGAAAAGGTCCTGTTCGTCAATGCCTTCACCACGCACTTCACCAACTACCACACACCGGAGAACGTGCGCTTCGGGCAGGACGCCAATCCCGGCGCCAGCCAGTTGCTCAATTACCTGACCAGCCAGGCCTATATCCCGGAGTTCCAGGTGCGCTGGCGCTGGAAGCCCAACAGCATGGCAATGTGGGACAACCGATCGACGCAGCATTACGCGGTCATGGACTACCCGCCCTGCCACCGCAAGATGGAACGCGCCGGAATCATCGGCGACGCGACATTCTGATTTCAAAAGGTCCGCCCGGGCTGTTGCAGAACATTCCTGCGGCTCCCTTCGGACCGGAAACTAGGAGAAAGACCATGTATCGCCACCTTCTGGTCCCTGTCGATGACTCCATGTTGTCGACCGAGGTTGTGCGCCAGGCAGTTGTCTTCGCAAAGTCCCTCGGCGCCAAAATCACGTTCTTTCATGCCAAGGAGGACTACGGTGCGACCAGCGCTGCGGCGCTCGAGCGCGTGGTCTGGCCTGCGGCCTTCAACGACCAGATCGCCGGAGAAGCGCGCGCCATTCTGGCCAAGGCAACCGTGGTCGCACGCGAGGGCGAAATCGAACACGACGTGCTGATCGTGACGGCCAATCGCCCCTACGAGGCGATCCTGCGTGCTGCCGAGTCGCGCGGCTGCGACCTGATCTTCATCGCCTCGCATGGCCGGCGTGGCATCAAGGGGCTGATGCTCGGTTCGCAGACACAGAAGCTGCTGCAGCAGACAACCATACCGGTACTGGTGGCCACGGTCGAAAGCAACGTGCTGGCGTCGGAGCTGATACCGGCGATCGCGGTACTGCGCGACGAGCATCGTTCGCTGGCCGCCGTTGTGCATGGCCTCGAGCTGCTGGTGCGCGAAGTGCGGGCGACCGGAAAGCCACCGCGATTCGACCTGCTGAAGTCGATGCTCTACTACATCCGCGAGTTTCCCGAAAAGCTGCACCATCCGAAGGAAGACCACTTCCTGTTCAAGAAACTGCGCGAGCGCACCTCGGAGTTCAACGACGTGCTGGACGAGTTGCAGCACCAGCATCGCGAGAGTGCGCACTACGTCGACAAGCTGGAGGAAAGCATTGCCCGCTACGAGGCCGACCCCGAGGGCGGGCTCGAGCAGTTCGCCGAGGCGGCAAATCGCTTTGCCACCGGCCAGGAGCAGCACATGCGCCTCGAAACCAGGGTGATCATCCCAGCAGCGCGCCAGCACCTGACGGCCGATGACTGGGCCGAAGTCAGCCGGGCATTCGCCACGAACGGCGATCCGCGCTTCAGTGCCGACACCGATGAGGAGTTCCGGCAACTGTTCACCCGAATCCAGAACCTCGCTCCGGAGCGCGCCGCCGGCGGTGCCGAGCGGGTACCTGGTTGAATAGACGGCAGCCGATAATCCCGGCACGATCTAGGCGCCCTGTCCGGAGCAGGCAGGGCGCTGCTGTGCACGCTGCACACGATCGAAGGCCAGGGAGAGCTTCATGGGACCGAACGGTTACAGCATGACCACGCTGCGAAACTTCGTGGGCAAGGAAATCGGCGTCTCCGGATGGCATGACGTAGACCAGCGACGCATCGATGAATTCGCCGATTGCACGGGTGACCGGCAATGGATTCACGTCGACGTCGAGCGTGCAAAGCGCGAAAGTCCATTCGGAGGCACCATTGCGCACGGATATCTGACGCTGTCACTGGCCGCTGCACTCGCGATGGAAGCGGGCATCATTCCCGGTGACGCGACGGCCGCGCTGAACTACGGCCTCGACAAGGTGCGTTTCTTGGCACCGGTCAAGGCCGGCAGCCGGGTGCGCAACCGACTGGTGCTGCTTGCCGTGGAGGACAAAGGGCCACAGCGCGCACTGATCACGCTGCAGAACACGATCGAGATCGAAGGCGAGGACAAGCCGGCACTGATCGCTGAGACCCTTGCGTTGCTGATGCGCGGGCGCGCGAGCTGACCGGAAATAGGACACGGGACGACGATGGCGCGACAGCGATTGAACTCTGACCGGCACGAATCCATGCGCATCGCAGATGGCGAGGTCGGCGGCCACCGGATCCGATACGCAGTCCGTCCAGGGGATCCAGCGCGCTGTCCACTGCTGATCTTCAACGGCCTGGGGGCAAACATCGAACTTGCAATGCCATTCGTCGAGGCGCTGTCCAAACCGCCAGTGGTGATCTTCGACATACCGGGCGTCGGCGGCTCGCCAACGCCACGATTTCCATATCGGCCTTCCTGCATGGCCAGGGTTGCCGCGGAGCTGCTCGACCAGCTTGGCTACGACACCGCCGACGTGCTCGGCGTCTCCTGGGGCGGCGCCGTCGCGCAGCAGTTCGCATTTCAGTATGCATCGCGCTGTCGCCGCCTCGTGCTGGCTGCGACCTCCACTGGCTCACTGATGGTGCCGGCGCATCCGGCGGTGATGCTCAAGATGGCAACACCTCGGCGCTACCTCGACCTTGAACATGCGCAACGGGTCGCCGGCGACATTTATGGTGGCGCGTTCCGCACGAATCCCCAGCTTGTGGCGGACACATTCCGCCATGTGCGTTTTGCGAGCCGGCGCGGTTATTTCCTGCAGCTGGCCGCCACCGTCGGCTGGACCAGCCTGCCATGGCTCCTCCTACTCGGCCAGCCAACGCTCGTCATGGCCGGTACCGACGATCCGATCGTGCCACTGGCGAACGCACACATATTGCATTGGTTCATCCCCGACGCGCGGCTCGCGATTCTCGACTGTGGGCACCTGTTTCTCGTGACGCGCGCCGAGGAATCGGCGCGCGAAGTCGAATCCTTCCTGACCGAGGCTGCAGAGCCTTCCGACAAACACGATCGCGCCGTCGACCGGGCCCCGGCAAACCCGGCTTTCGCGCGCGCCGGACGGCGTGCGCCGCCACGGAGCAACTGATCAGTACGTACCGACAAGAACGCGCGCCATGAACGCAAGCACCGCACCGACCGTTGTGATCGTCCCCGGACTGCGTGACCACGTCGAAAGTCACTGGCAGACCATCCTCGCCGCGCAACTGCCGAAGTCGGTGACAGTGCCGCGGATGGAAGTTGACAAGCTCTCCTGCGGGACCTGGGTGGCGCTGCTCGAGAGCACGCTGCAGGCGATCGACGGTCCGGTCGTGCTTGTCGCTCATAGCGGCGGCGTGATGATCACCGTGCACTGGGCACGGCAACACCGACGCCCGATTCATGGCGCGTTGCTCGCCGCACCACCGGACTTTGAGACACCGCTGCCCGACGGCTACCCGACGATGGAGACGCTGCAGGCCAACGGCTGGCTGCCCACGCCGCGCGAACGGCTGCCGTTCCCGAGCATCGTGGCAGCAAGCACCAACGATCCGCTCGGGCGCTTCGACCGCGTCGCGGAACTCGCCGCCGCTTGGGGAAGCAGGCTCGTCGACGTCGGTGCGGTCGGCCACCTCAATCCTGCCGCGGGTTACGGCCCGTGGCCGCGGGCGGAAGCCTTTGTACGTGAACTGAGCGACCCGTGACTCCACGATGAGAGAGCCATGCGTAGTACTCATCTCGCTTTGATTCCCGCGTTCATCTTCATCGCACTGATGAGCACGATGGCGGATGCGCAACGAGTCGGCGGAGGAGACCGGGGTGGCGACCGGCGTCCGATCGGGCCCACCACTCTGCCGGCGGTGGAAAACTATGCGCCATTATCCGTGGGCGTTTATGAAGTCGTCTCCGTCCAAACATCCAACCGGATAGTTCGTTTGCGCGCGACCGATGGGAAAACGGCGGACGTCAGCGTTGCCGAGCACGTTTACGATCTCTCCAAGTTGAAGGCTGGCGACAAAGTGAAGGTCGACTTCTTTCAACCGGATGAGGCGAATCCGAAAGTGAGCGCTGCCGGTATCTGGCCTGTGCAGTAGCCTTTCATGCAGGCTTGAGCACTTCCAATCCGCCCAGATAAACCCGCAGTACCGCTGGCACTGCGACACTCCCATCTGCTTGCTGATAGTTCTCCAGCACGGCCACCAGCGTCCGGCCGACCGCAAGACCTGATCCGTTCAGCGTGTGCACGAACTCGGTCTTGCCTTGAGCGTTGCGGAACCGTGCCTGCATGCGCCTTGCCTGGAATGCCTCGCAATTCGACACCGAGGAGATTTCACGATATGCGCTCTGCCCCGGCAACCAGACCTCGAGGTCGTAGGTCTTGGCCGCACCAAATCCCATGTCGCCGGTGCACAGGAGCACGACGCGATACGGCAGCTCGAGTGCACGCAGGATCGCCTCGGCGTGACCGACCATTTCCTCCTGCGCAGCGTACGAGCTTGACGGGTGCGTGATCTGCACCATCTCGACCTTGTCGAACTGGTGCTGGCGGATCATGCCGCGCGTGTCCTTGCCGTAGCTGCCGGCCTCGGAGCGAAAGCACGGCGTGTGCGCGGTCAATCGCAGCGGCAAGTCGGACTCCTTGAGAATTTCGCCGCGCACGGTGTTCGTCAATGAGATCTCGGACGTGGAGATCAGATAGAGCTCTTCGCGATCTTCGGCGCCGCCCTTGGTGACCCAGAACATGTCGTCGCGAAACTTGGGCAGCTGTCCGGTGCCGAGCAGTGAATCACGATTGACGATGTACGGGGTCATGTACTCGGTGTAGCCATGCTCGTTGGTCTGCATGTCGAGCATCAGCTGCGCGAGTGCGCGGTGCAGGCGAGCGATCGGACCGCGCAGCAAAGAGAAGCGCGCGCCTGCCAGCTTGGCCGCTGTTTCGAAGTCGAGGCCGAGCGGAGCGCCGACATCGACGTGATCACGCGGCTCGAAGTCGAACACGCGCGGCGTACCCCAGCGCCGCACCTCGACGTTGTCGTCGGCTGACCGGCCCTCGGGCACCGACGGATGGGGAAGGTTCGGCAGATCGAGCAGGAACTGATGCAGGCGTTCCTGCGTTTCGGCAAGGCGACCTTCGAGTGTCTTGACCTCGGCAGGTATGGCACCGACCTCCGCCATCTGGTCGGCTGCGTCTTCGCCCTTGGCCTTGCGCTGACCAATCAGTTTCGACAACGCATTGCGCCGTGCCTGAAGTTCCTCGGTCCGCATCTGGACCGTCTTGCGCTCTGACTCAAGGCGATTGAAGGTATCGATGTCAAGCGTGTAACCGCGCAGGCGCAGGCGCGCCGCAATGGCATCGGGCTCCTTGCGCAGTTGATTGATGTCGAGCATGGCGATCTTTCGTCGACACCCGAAGGCGCCGAAAACCGTTGCAGGGGGATGAACGAGATACGCAGCGGCGCGAGGCCGCGCGAGTCAGGCCGAACCGCAGGCTCGGCGACGCGATCGGGAACTTCGCTGGCGGAATGGACGGGCTGCTTGCATGGCGGCATTGTCGCAGTCCGGTCGCCGGCGCCGCAACTGAATCACGGTTCTGGCCTCTCCGGCGCTTCTGGCAGCCGCCCGGTCGATTGAAGGTCGATGTTCATTGAAAACATTCGTACAAGGCTATTGACAAATTCGTATTCTGTATACAGAATCCAACCAACGCCATGACCGCCCAACTCATCAAGCTGCAGGCCGCTCCCGATCTGGTCGATCGCGTCTACCGCGCGCTGCTCGATGCCATCAGCGATGGCTCGCTCGCACCCGGGGCACGCATCACGCAGGAAGACATCGCCGAGCAGCTCGCCGTCTCGCGCCAGCCGGTACTGCAGGCGCTCCGGCTACTGAAAAGAGACGATCTCGTCCAGGACGCGCCCGGCCGCGGCTTGATCGTCGCTCCGCTCGATCCGGTCTGGATCGCGCGTGTCTATGAGGTGCGCGGCGCGCTTGATGGCCTCGCGGCACGGCTCGCTGCCGAGCGGCGCGCGCCGATCGACCCCCAACTCATCGTGCAGGGTCGGCGCGCTGCCCGCGGCCGCGACATCAAGGCGATGATCGAAGCGGACATCGCGTTTCACAACGCCGTCTACGAAGCCTCGGGCAATCCGTTGATCGGCGCCAGCGCAGCGGCCCACTGGGTGCACCTGCGCCGCGTCATGGGTGCGGTACTGCAGTCATCGCCGCAGCGCGAGTCGCTCTGGGACGAACACGAAGCGATCGCCGCTGCCATTGCCGATGGCAACGCGAAGCGCGCTTCCGACCTCATTCAACACCATGCGCTCCGTGCGAGCGAAAACCTGCGGGCGCGGCTTGCCGACGTCCTGAACACTCCGTTGAAAGGCCAATCATGAGACTCACCAGGGAACAGCTTGCCCAGTTCGATCGCGATGGCTACCTCTTCTTCCCCGGCAAGTTCACACCGGAAGAGATGCGCGCCCTGACGAGCGCGGTGCCGGATCTCTACAGCCGGCGCGAGGCCTACAACGTGCGCGAAAAAGGCAAGGATGCCGTGCGCACCAATTTCGCCGCGCACATGTACAGCGAACCGTTCGCCAAGCTGGCGCGGCACCCGCGGATGGTCGAGCCGGTGGAAGACCTGCTCGGCGAAGCGCTCTACATGCATCAGTTCAAGATCAACGGCAAGCAGGCCTTCGACGGCGACGTCTGGCAATGGCACCAGGACTACGGCACCTGGAAGAACGATGACCTGATGCCGGCCGAGCGCGCAATGAACGTCGCCATCTTTCTCGACGACGTCAACGACTACAACGGCCCGCTGATGTTCATTCCCGGCAGCCACAAGCGCGGCGTGGTCGAGGCCAGGCACGACCTCACGACCACCAGCTACCCGCTCTGGACCATTGACAACGACCTCATCAGCCAGCTGGTCGAGCGTGCGGGAGGACCCGGCGGCTTTGACGCCGACGGTCGTTATGTACCCGGCGGCATCGTCTCGCCCAGGGGTCCGGCCGGCTCGATGATCCTGTTCCACGGTTGCCTAGTGCACGCGTCCGGCTCGAACCTCTCCCCCTGGAACCGCGTCGCCGTCTACCTGAGCCTGTGTGCGGTCAGCAATCACATCCGCCGCTTCAAGCGGCCCGAGTACATCGCGCACCGCGACTTCACGCCGATCGTGACCTTGCCCGACGACTGCCTGCTCAAGGACTATCCCGTCGACCTGCCGTGGAAGAACGGCATGCCGACCAGCGCTCTCGAAACGTCGACCGACGAACTGAAGTTGGCGGCATGAGCCTGCACCGACAACTCCAGCAGCGCGAGGCTGCAAAGAAACCGATCCGCATCGGCCTGATTGGTGCCGGCAAGTTCGGCTCGATGTACCTGGCGCAGATTCCGCACACGCCGGGCGTGCACCTGGTCGGCATCGCCGATCTTTCGCCCGAAGCCGCACGCCGCAACCTCGCGCGGGTCGGCTGGAACGACGCGCAGACGCGTGCCGCGAGCCTCGACGCGGCGGTGCAGGATGGTCGTTCTACTCACATCGGCGAAGACTGGCAAGCGCTCGTTTCGCATCCGGCGATCGACGTCGTCGTCGAATGCACTGGCCACCCGATCTCCGCGGTCGAGCATTGCCTGCTCGCGCTCGCCAACGGCAAGCACGTTGTCAACGTCACGGTCGAGGCCGATGCGTTCTGTGGTCCCCTGCTCGCGAGGAAGGCGGCTGACGCCGGCGTCATCTACTCGCTCGCCTTCGGCGATCAACCGGCGTTGATCTGCGATCTGGTCGACTGGGCGCGCACCTGCGGCTTTCCGGTCACGGCCGCGGGCCGCGGTCACAAGTGGCTGCCGCATTTCAGCGAATCGACGCCGGAAACGGTGTGGAGCAACTACGGACTGACGCCTGAACAGGCCGAGCGCGGCGGGCTGAATCCGAAGATGTTCAACAGCTTCCTCGATGGGTCGAAGCCGTCGATCGAATGCACCGCGGTGGCCAACGCGACCGGCCTGACCGTGCCAAGCAACGGCCTGCTGTATCCGCCGGCCAGCATCGAAGACATTCCCTTCGTCACGCGCCCGATTGCAGAAGGCGGAGTGCTCGAGCGCAAGGGCATGGTCGAGGTGATCTCGTCGCTCGAAGCCAATGGCCGCACGATTCCGTACGACATCCGCATGGGCGTCTGGGTCACGGTCGAGGGCGAAACCGAGTACATCCGCAACTGCTTCGAGGAATACAACGCCCACACGGATCCGAGCGGCCGCTACTTCACTCTCTACAAGCGCTGGCACCTGATCGGCCTCGAAGTCGGGATGTCCGTGGCCAGCGTCGCCCTGCGCGGCGAGGCCACCGGTGTGGCCACCTGCTGGAACGCAGACGTCGTTGCCACCGCCAAGCGCGATCTGAAACCGGGCGACACACTCGACGGCGAAGGCGGCTACACGGTCTGGGGCAAGCTGCTGCCGGCCGAAACGTCGAGCCGAATGGGCGGCCTGCCGCTCGGCCTGGCGCACGATGTCAAGGTGACGCGCGCCGTGAAGAAAGGCCAGAGCCTGAGCTGGTCCGACGTGGCGATCGACACCACGACGGCCGCCTACAAGGTGCGGCGCGAGATGGAATCGCTGTTCACGGCACCGATCCTGAAGACGGCCTGATCGTTCAACCTGGTTTCTTGGCGCGGGTGTTCTGCTCACGCAGTTGAGCCAGCCGCTCGCGTATGCGCTGTTCCACACCGCGGTCGGTGGGCTCGTACCAGCGCTGCGGGGTCATGCCGTCCGGCAAATAGGTTTCGCCGACAGCCACGGCGCCCTCTTCGTCGTGCGCGTAGCGATAGCCGTCGCCGTAACCGAGTTCCTTCATCAGGCGCGTCGGCGCGTTGCGCAGACGCATCGGTACCGGGCGCGAGGAATCGGCCTGCACGAACGCGCGCACGGCACCGTACGCGCGATATATCGCGTTCGACTTGGGTGCGCAGGCCAGGTAGACCACGGCCTGTGCGAGGGCGAGCTCGCCTTCGGGAGAGCCGAGGCGCTCAAAGGTCTCGGCAGCGGCCAGTGTGATCTCGAGCGCACGCGGATCGGCCAGGCCGATGTCTTCGGTCGCCATCCGCACCATGCGACGCGCGACGTAGAGCGGATCGGCGCCGCCGTCGAGCATGCGTGCCATCCAGTAGAGCGAAGCGTCCGGATCCGAGCCGCGCACCGATTTGTGAAGCGCGGAGATCTGGTCGTAGAAATTCTCGCCACCCTTGTCGAAGCGACGCAGAGTCGCAGGCAATGCACTGCGCACGAAGTCGGCATCGATTGCATTGCGGCCCTGGTCGCGCGCTGCGCCGGCCGTTACTTCGAGCGCATTGAGGAGTCGTCGCGCGTCACCGTCGGCGAGGTCGAACAGAATCGCGCGTGCAGCAGTGTCGATCTCGATACGCTCGAGTTCCTGAGTGCAGGCACGCTCAAGCAGTGTTTCGAGTTCGTCGCGCGTCAGCGGCTCCAGCACATAAACCGCGGCGCGCGACAGCAGCGCTCCGACCACTTCGAACGATGGATTCTCCGTGGTCGCTCCGACGAACACGAATAGCCCCGACTCAACATGCGGCAGGAAAGCATCCTGCTGCGCCTTGTTGAAGCGATGCACTTCGTCGACGAACACCACCGTCGGCTGCCCACTGCGCGCACGCGTCGCCTGCGCACGCTCGACGGCCTCGCGGATGTCCTTCACGCCGCCGAGCACAGCCGAGATCGCGATGAAGTCGAGCGCAAAGGCATCTGCCATCAGGCGCGCCAATGTGGTCTTGCCGACGCCCGGCGGACCCCAGAGGATCATCGAGTGCGGACGCCCCGATTCGAATGCGACGCGCAGCGGCTTGCCCGGCGCCAGCAGATGCGATTGCCCGACGACTTCGTCGATCGATCGCGGGCGCATGCGCTCCGCCAGCGGCACGCCGCTCGCCGTGGCGGTGAACAAGTCAGATGTGGCTTGGGGCATGTCGTTTGGGGCTGACGCGGTGACAGGCTAGCATCGCGACTGCCCGAGAACCCACGAGGAGAGTTGGATGATTCGCAAGTTTGCAGGTGTGGTACTGATCGCCGTTACCGTTGGAGGGACAGCCATGGCGCAGAACACAGTCGTCGACAAAGCCGCCGCCGAAAAGGGCGCGGTCAAGACCGAATCCGGCATGGTGTACCGATCCCTCAAGGACGGCACCGGCGCCAGCCCGAAGGAAACCGATATCGTCAGCGTGCACTACAAGGGCACGTTTCCGGACGGCAATGAGTTCGATAGTTCGTACAAGCGCGGCCAGCCCGCCGAGTTTCCGCTGAACCGTGTGATCAAGTGCTGGACCGAGGGCGTGCAGAAGATGAAAGTCGGTGGCAAGGCCAAGCTGACCTGTCCGCCGAGCCTCGCCTACGGCGAAAAGGGCGCCGGCAGCGCAGTTCCCCCCAACGCCACGCTCGTGTTCGAAGTCGAGTTGCTGGGAATCAAGTGATCGCCTCTCACGTGCGACCTGCAGGGTCGCGTACGTGCGCGGCGCCTACTCGATTACGTCCGCCCCTGTCGGGGGCGTAAAGCGAAATGGGTCGGGACCCAGTTTCGGATTGCGCTCGACTTTGCTGAACGCGAGGCGCGTCTGCTGGCCGAAGCTGTCGGCCAGCAGCATTGCGGCGGGCAAGCCATCGCGAAAGCCGATCTCGATGCGCTCGAACTGGGTATCCCGGGCGCGCGGACGGGCGGCGATCCATTCGAGTCCGTCGCGCGTGCCAGCGTCGCTGACCTCGAATTCCTTCTCGAAATCGTTCGAACCGAACAGGATCGAGGCCGGGCTCGATGGCAGCGCGACCGAAAGCTTGCGAATCGTGACCTGGTTGAGGTCCTTGTCGTACAGGACCAGTCGCTGGCCATCGGCGACGATCAGCTGCTCATAAGGCTTCAGGTAGGTCCAGCGAAACCGCCCCGGGCGCTGAAAAACGAAGGACCCACTTGCGACCTGTTCCTTGCCGCGACCGGTCACGCGTTGCACGAAATCGCCGCGCGCGGTCGAGGTCTGGGTCAGGAAACTGCGCAACTGTTCGACCGGCGCCGCTGTCGCGCTGCAATGCGCAAGGGCCAGCACCAGACCACTGGCGCTGAGAAAGCCACTTAGCGATGCGCTACGCGTCGCGCGAAGGGACAAGGATTTCACGGTTGCCGTTGCTCTGCATCGCCGACACCAGACCAGCGCGCTCCATGTCTTCAAGCAGACGCGCTGCGCGGTTGTAGCCGATACGCAGATGTCGCTGCACCAGTGAGATCGAAGCCCGGCGATTCGTCACCACAATCTCGACCGCCTGGTCATATAACGGATCAGTCTCTCCCGACGGTTGACCGTTGCCTTCCTCGAGCACCGCCTCGGGCGCATCGAGGAGGCCTTCAACATACTGCGGCACGCCGCGGGCCTTGAGTGTGTCGACGACACGATGCACTTCGGCATCCGACACGAAAGCGCCATGAACGCGCGTCGGCAGGCCGGTGCCGGGCGCAAGGTAAAGCATGTCGCCCTGGCCCAGCAGCGATTCGGCGCCCATCTGGTCAAGGATGGTGCGCGAGTCGATCCGGCTCGAGACCTGGTAGGAAATGCGCGCCGGAATATTGGCCTTGATCAGTCCGGTGATCACATCGACCGACGGCCGTTGCGTAGCGAGAATCAGGTGCATGCCGGCGGCGCGTGCTTTCTGTGCGATGCGCGCGATCAGCTCCTCCACCTTCTTGCCGGTGACCATCATCAGGTCGGCCAGCTCGTCGATCACCACGACGATCATCGGCAGCGCGTCGAGCGGCTCCGGATCCTCGGGCGTCAGCGTGAACGGATTGGTCAACGGCTCGCCCTTGAGCTTCGCCTCGTGCAGTTTGTGGTTGTAGCCGGCGAGGCTGCGCACGCCGATCTTGCTCAGCAGTCGATAGCGCTTGTCCATCTCGGCCACACACCACTGCAGCGCATTGCCGGCCTCGCGCATATCGGTGACGACCGGCGCCAGCAGATGCGGAATCCCTTCATAGATCGACAGCTCGAGCATCTTCGGGTCGATCAGGATCATGCGCACCTGACTCGGGTCTGCCTTGTAGAGCAGCGACAGGATCATGGCGTTGATGCCGACCGACTTGCCCGACCCGGTCGTGCCCGCGACCAGCAGATGCGGCATCCGCGCCAGATCGACCACCACCGGCTTGCCGGCGATGTCCTTGCCCAGCCCCAGAGTCAGCAGCGACGCGCTTTCGTTGTAGACCGCCGAGCCGAGGATCTCCGACAGCTTGACGGGCTGCCGGCGCTGGTTCGGCAGCTCAAGTCCCATCAGGTTCTTGCCCGGAATGGTCTCGACCACGCGGATCGACACAAGGGAAAGCGCACGCGCCAGATCCTTCGCAAGATTGACGATCTGGCTGCCCTTGACGCCGACCGCGGGTTCGATTTCGTAGCGCGTGATGACCGGTCCCGGATAGGCAGCCACCACGGTCGCCTCGACATTGAAGTCGCGCAGTTTCTTTTCGATCAGGCGCGAAGTGAACTCAAGCGTTTCGGTCGGCACCGATTCGGCAATCGCAGCCGGCTCGTCCAGCAGATCGAGCGGCGGCAGGCGCGAGTCGGCGATTTCCGCGAACAGAGGAACCTGCTTTTCCTTCTGCTTGCGTTCAGATGGCTTGACCACTGTCGCGGCGCGCTCGATGTGCACCGGCGGTGTCTCCTCGATGCGTTCACGTTCTTCCTGGAGTGCGACCTCGCGCGATTTGACCGCTTCCTCGCCAATCGCGCGGTCCTGCGCCTCTTCGCGTCGCTCGGCGCGGCGGCGTACAAATCCTTCGAGAAATCCGCCGAGCCGCTCGGCCACGCCGAGCCAGGAAAAGTCGAGAAACAGGGACAGGCCGATCGCGATTGCAGCCAGACAAATCACCGTCGCGCCGGTGAACCCGACCAGCGGCTGCAACATGGCGCTCACGGCAGTGCCGACGATGCCGCCCGGGGTCCCTGGCAGCGCCACCTGCAGGCTGTGCAGGCGAAGCGCTTCAAGCGCTGTTGCTCCCAACAGCAGCAAGACAAATCCGAGCCCGTGCGCCCACGGCGGCAAATCATCCGAAAGCGGATCGACGCCGGCCGCGGTTCGATGCAGACGCCTGAATCCACGTGCCACCCAGACGCCGAGCCCTAGGACCAGGCACCAGGCGGAAAACCCAAACACCTGCAAAGCGATATCGGCCGTCCACGCGCCCACGCGCCCACCGAAGTTCTGGACGCCATTGGCGACGGCGTGCGTAAAGGCGGGGTCGGCCCGGGAGTAACTGGCCAGGGCCACAAACAGGGCGCCCGTCGCAATGGCTCCGACAATCCAGCGCGCTTCCGCAAGCAGTCGCAGCAAGCGGGGATTGGAGGGGGCTGGCTCGCGGTCCCGCGGCCGAACCCAGGCGCCATCGGCCATCGCGCCGGAGCCGCGGTCCGGGCCTGATCGTGAAGACATGCCCGCGATTATAGGTAGCGCTGGGGCAGCCTCCCGGCGAGTCGCCCAGCGCTGGTTGCCGACGGCCGGATTCGTCGCATTGAAGCCCGTTTCAGCCCGGTTGGCGTCGGCTTCGTCGCCTGGCATTGCGGCCTCCCTGGCCGACGCGGACAATCCGGCCGATGGCCTCGATCGTCAGTTTCCCGGCCGCCCTGTCGGACACGTCTGGCCCGCCCTCTGGCGCCCACGCGGCGCTGACACGCGTCATTAATTTCAGGACGGTCGCCTTCGTCTTCTACTTCTGCCTTCTGCTCGTGCTGGCGCGCATGTCGCTCTACCTCTACTTCGAACCAGCCTTGGAGTGGCTGTTCGATGTGATACGGTACCTGCGGCAAACCCTGATTAGTGGCCTGCTGATTCTGCTGGCGATCGGGCTCACTGAGGCATTTGTCGCGGCGCGCAAGCTTTCGGGCCGTCGTGCACTGACTGTCGGCATCATCGACGCGGCAATCGCGGCCGCCGTGAGCCTGCCGATCCGACTGTATGTCGCCGGCGCGCCGGTCCTGGAACGCTTGCAGGGCGAACTCAACTGGGTGGCTTCCGTGTGGGCCCTATGGGCAGTGTTCGGTTCCCTCGCCTACTGGTTCTTCTACGTGGCGCGCGAAGACGAAACGGCGCGCTCCGCGCTGGCGGACTCGACCTTCCGGCGCGAGAAGCTGGAGGCGCAGATGGTCGAGGCCAGGCTATCAGCTCTGCAGGCGCAAATCGAACCGCATTTTCTTTTCAATACCCTGGCCAACGTCAAGCGCCTTTACGAAACTGCGCCCTCGCGCGGCCGCGAGATGCTCGCCAGCCTGATTGACTACCTGAAGGCCGCGCTGCCTTCGATGAGGCAGGCCGGCTCGACCGTCGGGCGTGAATTCGATCTGGCGCGTTCCTTCCTCACTATCCTGCAGATGCGGATGGGCGAAAGGCTCCGATTCTCGATCCGCGCCGATCGAGGGCTTGAGCTGGCACACATGCCGCCGATGGTTCTCGCCACCCTGGTTGAGAATGCGGTCAAGCATGGGCTGTCCCGTCTACCTGAGGGCGGCTCGATCGAGGTTGCAGCGCGTCAGGAAGCCGAGGATCTTGTGCTTGAAGTCCGTGACGATGGTGCGGGTTTCTCGGCCTCGGCCGGCACCGGAGTCGGCCTCGCCAATACGCGCTCGCGACTCGCTGCCCTTTACGGAACGCGCGCCTCGCTCTCGCTCGCGTCGCGCTCACCGCGTGGTGTCGTTGCAGCAGTTCGTCTGCCGCTGTCCTACGCCCAACAGGGAGAGTCACGTGTCGACCCTCGCCCGCACTGACCACACGCAATACGATGCGCTACGCCCACTCGCCTACCTGCGCGGGGCCTGGTCCTCGATCACATCGCGGCAAGTGGCAGCGGTTGGCTTTGCCTCAGTTCTGATGACCGCGGTCGACGGCTCATACTGGGTTGACAGACTGGACAAGCCCGGGGTTGGGTCCGTCGTCGTATTCGATGCCTTGGGCTCGCTGTTGCTGTTTTCGCTCACTCTTCTGGCCTGGGTTGCAGTGACCCACGATCAGTCGATCACGCCCCGCGCGCGTCTCACGCGCCTGGTACTGGCGGTCGTCGCGAGCGGAATCGCAACTGCCTTCGCTACGGTTTCGATGGCGCATGCCTACGGTCTGCACGAGGTCATCTGGAACCTGCTGGAGAAAAAGCAGTCCATGCCGCCCGCCTGGATGATCGTCAGCTCGAGCGCTGTGCAGCTTTCACTGTTCGCGGGCCTCTTTGTTGCGACGGGTGAAATGCTGCAACGGCGGCGTGCTACTCAGCTTGCCTTGCACGCCGCGCAGCGCGAGCAGGCCGAGGTCGCCCGCGGTGTGCTCGAATCCCGGCTGGCCGCGATGCAGGCTCAGGTCGAACCACAGTTCCTGTTCGACACTCTGGTCGATATCGAAGCCCAGTATCGGCGCGACGCGGTGCGTGCGTCCGACGATCTCGATCGACTGATTACCTATCTTCGCGTTGCCCTACCGCGCTTGCGTGAGTCCGGTTCCTATGTCGAAGCCGAGATCGGGCTGGTACAGGCCTACCTCGAAGTTGTGCGCTCCCTGCGGGGAGGCCGCCCCGAACTCACCGTGAACCTAGCCGAGGACTGCCGCCGCGCTCGCTTCTACCCAATGCTGCTGCTGCCTCTGGTGCAACGCGCGGTGCGTCAGCCAGCCGACCGCTTGCCAGCCACTATGCGAGTCGACGTCCGGCGGGCCGGCGACAAGGTCGAGATCGTCCTGATCGTCGCGCAATCAGCGGGCTGTCTCGAAGACGCCGAGCTGGCGCGGGTGCGCGAGCGCGTGGTGGGCCTGTACGGCGCCCGTGCGACGTTCGAATGTGCCGAGCTGGCTGACGGGACGACGACGTTCAAGCTGCTCATTCCTGACGATCCTGTAGGTGATCAATGAAACTTGGTCCCACTGCGATTGTTGCGGAGGATGAAGCGACCCTGCGTCACCAGCTAGTTGAACAACTGGGACAACTTTGGCCCGAACTGGCGATCGCGGGTGAAGCGGCGGACGGCGTGCAGGCCCTGCGTCTGCTCGACGAGCTTCGGCCCGACGTGATGTTTCTCGACATCCAGATGCCCGGCGCCACCGGCCTCGAAGTCGCACGCCAGGCAAGCGGGCGCTGCCATGTGGTGTTCGTGACAGCCTACGATCAGCATGCAGTTGCGGCTTTCGATCAGGGCGCGGTTGACTATGTGCTGAAGCCGGTTTCGGCGGCGCGCCTGTTCACCGCGGTCTCGCGGGTCAAGCAAAGGCTCGGCACTCCGCCAGCCCGGCTCGAGGCAACACTCGCGCAGATTGAACCGAGCGCCACGGCACAGTCGCGCCAGTATCTGCGCTGGATCAACGCTTCGGTCGGCCAGAATCTGAAGCTGATCACGGTCGACGAAATCGCCTATTTCCAGGCCGACAACAAGTACACGCGGGTGGTTGGCGGTGATGGAGAGGCCCTTATCCGCAAATCGCTGAAGGAGCTGGTCGAGGAGCTGGACCCGAACCAGTTCTGGCAGATTCATCGCTCGACTCTGGTCAATGCCACCTCGATTTCCGGGGTGACACGCGACTTTCGCGGCCGCATGCTCGTCAAGCTGAAGAGCCGGCCCGAAACCCTGCTCGTCTCCGATACCTATACGCATCTGTTCCGGCAGATGTGAGCCGGTCCGGCCCGGATTCGCCGCACGCTACTCCCGTGCGGCGCTAGTCGTTTCGAAGTAGCAGGATTTCACCGCTGCAGCTTTCGATTCGGCTGTTCACCCCCACCTATAATTCCGCGGAAATTTCCGGAGCAATCATGGCCAAGAACAAGCATGCGCGGGTGCTGATACTCGGGTCGGGACCGGCCGGGTACACAGCCGCGGTGTATGCCGCGCGCGCGAACCTGAAGCCGGTGCTAATCACCGGCCTGGCCCAGGGCGGCCAGCTGATGACCACGACCGATGTCGACAACTGGCCGGCCGATGCGAGCGGCGTGCAGGGTCCCGAGCTGATGACCCGCTTTCTCGCGCACGCGGAGCGCTTCGGCACAGAGATCGTGTTCGATCAGATTCACACCGCCAAGCTCGCAGAGAAGCCGATACGTCTGATTGGCGACAGCAGCGAGTACACCTGCGATGCCCTGATCATCGCGACCGGCGCGAGCGCGATGTACCTCGGCCTGCCATCGGAGGAGGCCTTCATGGGGCGTGGGGTCTCCGGCTGCGCCACCTGCGACGGTTTTTTCTACAAGGGTCAGGATGTGGCCGTGGTGGGCGGTGGCAACACGGCGGTCGAGGAAGCGCTGTATCTCACCAATATCGCACGCAAGGTGACCATGATTCACCGGCGCGACAAATTCCGCGCCGAGCCGATCCTGGTCGACCACCTGATGGAAAAGGTCAAGGACGGCAAGGTCGAGCTGAAAGTGTTCAACGTGCTCGATGAAGTGCTGGGCAATGAATCCGGTGTGACCGGAGTGCGCATCAAGAGCACAAGCAGCGGCGCGGCCGAAGACATTGCGCTGCAGGGAGTGTTCATTGCGATCGGGCATCGGCCCAACACCGAGATTTTTGCCGGCCAGCTCGAGATGGCCAACGGTTACATCATGACCAAGGGCGGCCTCGCAGGCATGGCCACCGCGACTAGCGTTCCCGGCGTGTTCGCCGCGGGAGATGTGCAGGACCATGTCTATCGGCAGGCGGTCACCAGCGCCGGCACCGGGTGCATGGCGGCGCTCGACGCCCAGCGCTTTCTGGAAAATCAGCAGCCGGTCGTGGCACCGACTCCGGAGCGGGTGGCCGCTTGAGCGGATCCGCGACGAGATCATGGCCACGCGCCTCAAGGATCTGGCGCAACTAGGTACGCTGCGCAGCGAACTCGAGTTGAAGGCACGCGAGCGCGCGGAAGCCGAAGCCCGGAACATCGCCGCGGAGCAGCAGGCTCGCGCCGCTGCCAATGTCTTCCGGGATGCGGTCGCCGACGTCATACCGCTCGCGCGCCAGGAGCGGGTCAAACCCGATCGTCCGGCTCAGCAGGCGGTGCCGCGCAAACGCCTGGAAGACGATCGGCAGGTCATGATCGACGCAGTGTCCGACGAGTTCGAGATCGACACGGTCTTGCAGTCCGACGATGAGCTGTCATTTCGTCGACCCGGCATCGGTGCGGATGTGCTGCGCAAACTGCGCCGCGGCGACTGGACGATCCAGGGCGACATCGATCTGCATGGCTGCCGCGTTGACGAAGCCCGCGAAATGCTCGCTGAGTTCCTGCGCGAGGCGCTGAAGACCGGCTGGCGCTGCGTGCGCATCGTGCACGGCAAGGGCCTGGGTTCGAAGGATCGCATGCCGGTACTGAAAGGCCGGGTGCGGACCTGGCTCGCGCAGCGGGAAGAGGTGATCGCCTTCTGTCAGGCGCGTCCGGCCGAAGGCGGCGGCGGCGCGCTGGTGGTCCTGCTCAAGCCCGGACCGCGGCAGTAATACGGGATCAGACCGCGGCTTCGCCTTCCTCGCCGGTGCGGATGCGGATCACTTGTTCGACCGCGCGCACGAAGATCTTGCCGTCACCGATCTTGCCGGTGCGTGCGGCCTTGGTGATCGCCTCGATCGCGCGCTCAACGAGCGCGTCAGCCACGACCGCCTCGACCTTGATCTTCGGCAGGAAGTCGACCACATACTCGGCGCCGCGGTAGAGCTCGGTGTGGCCCTTCTGGCGACCGAAGCCCTTGACCTCGGTCACCGTGAGTCCGCTGACGCCGACATCGGCCAGAGCCTCGCGAACTTCATCGAGCTTGAACGGCTTGATAACTGCAGTGATCTGTTTCATCAGTTGAGCTCATTGGACCAGGTTGAGGGCCATTCTAAGTGGTCTCTTCGCGGAAACGGTTGGTCACGGGGTAGCGCCAGTCGCGTCCGAACCCACGGTACGTAATGCGGATGCCGATCGGAGATTGTCGCCGCTTGTATTCCGACAGGCGGATCATGCGAACCACTCGGCGCACCACAGCCTCGTCGTGACCCGTCGCAACGATCTCGCTGATCGAATGTCCCTGCTGCATGTAGCGATCGATGATGTCATCTAGCACCTCGTACGGCGGCAAGCTGTCCTGATCGGTCTGGTCCGGCCGCAGCTCTGCGCTCGGCGCACGCGTCAGGATGCGTTCCGGAATGACCGGCGAGCGCGCATTGCGAAGCCGGCATAGCGCGTAGACGCGCAACTTCAGCAGGTCCTTGATGACCGCGAAACCGCCGGCCAGATCGCCGTACAGAGTCGAGTAGCCGACCGCCGTTTCGCTCTTGTTGCCGGTCGTCAACACGATGGCGCCGCCCTTGTTCGACAGCCCCATCAGCAGCGTGCCGCGGATTCGCGCCTGCAGATTTTCCTCGGTCGTGTCCCAGGGCAGCCCGCGAAATTCATGAGCCAGCGCGGCGAGAAAACCGTCGAACACCGGCTTGATCGGCAACACGTCATACCGCACGCCCAGATTGCGCGCCAGCTCGGCCGCGTCATCGAGGCTGATCCGAGCGGTGAATTGCGAGGGCATCATGACGGTACGCACCTTGTCGGCACCGAGGGCATCGACCGCGATCGCCAGGGTAAGCGCCGAGTCGACGCCGCCCGATAGACCGATGATCGCGCCCGGAAAGCCGTTCTTGCCGAGGTAATCGCGCACGCCGAGCACCAGCGCTTCGTAGGCCAGCGCATCATCGGATTGTGCCTCTGCCTGCATGCCAGGCTGCGGCACGCCGTCGACGAAATCGACGACCAGCAAGGCCTCATCGAAATGCGCCGCCGAGGCCTGGACCTTGCCGCTGGCGTCGAGCACGAAGGACGCGCCATCAAACACCAGTTCATCCTGGCCGCCGACGAGATTGGCGTAGACGATGGCCAGGCCGAAGCGCGAAACATTCTCGCGCATGATCTCCAGCCGCTGCGCCTGCTTACCAAGGTGAAAAGGTGAGCCATTGGGCACGAGCAGCACCTGGGCGCCGGCAGCGCGTGCGCACTCGGGCGCATAGTGAAACCAGGTGTCCTCGCAGACATTGATGCCGAAGCGCGTGCCCTTGACTTCGAACACAAACGGCCGGCTGTCCGGCGTGAAGTAGCGCTGCTCGTCAAACACGTCGTAATTCGGAAGGTCGTGCTTGCAGTATGTGCCGCGCACCACGCCGCCCTGCAGAACCGATGCGGCATTGAAGCGCTGGCCCTCGCGCGCGAGCGGATGACCCACGACTACGGCCAGTTCTGGAAACTGCAGCAGCTGCCCTGTCAGGCGTGCAAGCGCCGCATCGCTCGCTGCGTAAAATGCACGGCGCAGCAGTAGATCCTCGGGTGGATAGCCGCTGAGCGAAAGCTCCGGCGTGACCAGCAGATCGGCACCCGCCGCCGCCGCACGCGCCGCGGCTTCCAAGATCCGCCTGCAATTGCCCTCGAAATCGCCGACGGTGCAATTAAGTTGCGCGACGGCGACCTTGACGTGCGAGCTCATGAATGGACGAGGCAGGTTCGGCTGATTATTGCACGCGCATCTTCACGGATCCGTCGCAGATCAGGGCCGAACAGTGGAACTCCCTGTTGAACTCAACTTGCAGCCCGCACAACGTGCAGGCGCACTGTTTCTGCGACACGAGTATCTATGCGCGCTGCACGAGTCCGGCTGCGCCACCCGCGAGACCGGATGGGAGCCGCACTACCTGACGCTCTGGGATCGCTCAGATCGACTCGCCGCCGCGACGCCGCTGTATCGCAAGCATCACTCGTACGGCGAGTATGTGTTCGATTGGTCATGGGCCGAGGCGCATCAACGCGCACGGGATTGCCTACTACCCGAAGTGGCTGGTCGCGGTCCCGTTCACGCCGGTACCCGGTCCACGCCTGCTCGCCATCGATGAAGCGGCCAACCGGTCGCCTGGCCGCTGAACTGCTGCGCCTGGCACGCCAGTCGACGCTTTCGTCACTGCACGTCCTGTTCGCTTCGCCCGAGGACGCAGCACGACTCGCGCAGATCGGACTACGGACCCGGCGGGCGGTGCAGTTTCACTGGATCAATCGCGGCTACTCGAATTTTGACGACTACCTGGCTGCCCTGACACAACCGAAGCGCAAGAAAGTGCGGGCCGAACGCCGGCGCGTAAGCGCGGCAGGAATCAGCTTCGTGCGCAAGACCGGGGAGCAGATCTCGGCCGATGACTGGCGGTTCTTCGCACGCTGTTATGCGAATACCTACGCTGCGCATCATTCGACGCCGTATCTGAATCCGCAGTTCTTCCGGCGCCTCGCCGCTTCGATGCGCGAGCACCTGTTGCTGGTGCTGGCCATGCGCGACGGCGTCCGGGTGGCAGCGTCTTTCGCTCTGTTCGACGATGAGCGACTCTACGGCCGCTACTGGGGCACGACGCAGGACATCGACTGCCTGCACTTCGAAACGAGTTACTACCAGATGATCGAATTCGCGATCGAGCGCGGACTGCGAGTGTTCGAAGGCGGGGCGCAGGGCGAACACAAGCATGCCCGCGGATTCGAACCGGTCACAACAAGTTCCTCGCACTGGCTCGCGCATCCGGCATTCGACGCGGCTGTCGGCCATGCATCTGGCACGCGAGGGTGGCGGTATCGAGGCCTACGTCGACGAACTGGAAGAGCGTTCAGCACTCGAAGCGGCTCGGTGATCCGCAATGACGATGCCGCGTCTGACGGACATCTGGGGGCGGTCTGCGCGTGCCCCTGCATCCGTTCGGATATCGGGAGCTCGTTTGAGTCCATCACATCTGGCGCGGCCCTCGTGATGGTCACCATCTGGGGGCCGGCCGCTGCGCGTCCGCCCCTGCGGGGAGTATCAACGAACCCCATCCCCTCCGTTTGAAATCGGGAGCTTGTTTGAGTCCATCGCATCTGGCCGCGGCCCTCCTGATGGTCACCATCTGGGGGTTTAACTTCGTCGTCATTCGGTGGGGCCTGAACGATGTGCCGCCGATGACGCTGACACTGCTGCGGTTCATCCTGGCGGCGTTTCCTGCCTTGTTATTTGTTCGGCCGCCGCGCGCACCCTGGCGCTTGATTGTCGCGTACGGGTTTTTCGCATTTGCAGTGCAGTTCGCGCTGCTGTTCGGCGGCATGGCCGCCGGCATGCCTACCGGACTTGCATCGCTGGTGATTCAGGTGCAGGCGTTTTTCACGATTGCGCTGGTCATCGTGCTGACCCATGAAAGAGCACACCCTACGCAAATCGTCGGCGGAGCGATTGCTGGAGCGGGACTGTTGTTGGTCGCGCTGCACTTGCCTGCTTCGACCCTCCTCGGCTTCGCGCTCGTGATCGGGGCCGCAATGTCGTGGGCGGCTGCCAATCTGCTGGTCAAGCGCATTCACAGCGATCGACCGTTGGCAGTCGTGGTCTGGGGCAGTGTTGCCGCGGCCCTGCTGATGGTGCCGATCGCACTCGTCATCGATGGTCCATCGACGATGCTGGCCGCCGTACGCAACATGGATGCCGCTGCCTGGGCCGGGTTGGCCTTTCAGGCGTGGCCAACAACACTGCTGGCCTTCGGCATCTGGGCCTGGCTCTTGCGCAATCACCCGGCGGCGCTGATCGCGCCGTTTGCACTGCTGATTCCGGTGGTCGGCATGACATGCGCCGTGCTCCTGCTGGGCGAAGACGTGACGTGGTGGAAACTGGCCGGTGCGGCTCTGGTACTCATTGGGCTCGCGCTCAATGTGCGCGCGGCGCGTTCGCGTTGACGCGGTGGTGTCGGATCAGCGCCCGCGTCGTGCAGAGAGCCCTACTTGCCACCGGTTCCCTGAGCAAGTCAGATCACTCCGTCGCTGGCCAATTGTTCGAGAGCCTTCGACTTCAAGTCAAGTACACCTGCCAGCACATCGCGCGTGTGTTCACCAAGGCGCGGCGGCGGCGCGCTGTATTCGACTGGCGTCCCGGACAGCCGGATCGGACTCGCCACGAGCTGAATCAGGCCGGCGGACGGGTGCTCAATGGAGATCTTCATCCCACGAGCGAGCACCTGCGGATCATCGAAAACCTGTTCCACACTGTTGATCGGTCCGCAGGGAACACCGACAGCCTCCAGGCGCGCGATCCAGTCGCCAGTCGTCCGCGCGACGGTCTCTTTTCGCAGCAGTGGAACGAGAATGTCCCGATGCTTGACGCGGGCAGTGCTGGTGGCGAATCGTTCATCCTTTGCCCATTCGCCATGCCCGAGTGCGTCGCACAACCTGGCGAATTGGCTGTCGTTTCCGACTGCCAGGATCATGTTGCCGTCCGCAGTTGGAAAGTCCTGGTACGGCACGAGATTGGGATGGGCGTTGCCCAGTCGCTTGGGGGCAGTGCCGGAATAAAAGTAGTTCATGTTCTGGTTGGCGAGGCAGGCCACCTGGACATCGAGGAGCGCCAGATCGATGTACTGCCCCGCGCCCGATACGTCCCGGTGCGCCAGGGCGGCCAGAGTCGCCGTTGCGGCGTAAACGCCGGTCAAAATGTCGGTCAGCGCCACGCCGACCTTCATCGGCCCTGCGCCGTTTTCCTCATCGCTGCGTCCCGTCACACTCATCAGGCCACCCATCCCCTGGATCAGGAAGTCGTAACCGGCACGCGGTGCATACGGACCATCCTGGCCGAAACCCGTGATGGAACAGTAGATCAGGCGCGGATTGACTTCGCGCATTGATTCGTAGTCCAGCCCGAACTGGCGCAGTCCACCCACCTTGAAGTTCTCAAACAGTATGTCGGACTTGGCCGCGAGTTCCTTCACCAGGCGCTGTCCTTCGGATCGGGTGAAGTCGATCGTCACCGACTTCTTGTTGCGGTTCGTGCAAAGAAAGTAGGCCGAATCGCTCGTCTCCGCTCCGTCCCGGTCCTTCAGGTAGGGCGGACCCCAGCTGCGAGTGTCGTCGCCGACGCCAGGACGTTCGACCTTGATGACCTCGGCACCGAGGTCCGCCAGAATCTGACTCGCCCATGGGCCCGCGAGTATGCGCGACAAGTCCAGCACTCGAATATGCGAAAGCGCGCCTGCCATGAAGGAGTTCTCCTTGTCGCAATCGACTAGCCGATCGCCGCACAGACGATCGTCAGGCTGGCAGCGCGGCGTCCGGTGTTGCTAGATCCAGTGAGGGCTGATGGCAGTACGTTTGAGGACAATCTGTCGATCTCCGGAGACGAAGACCCAAAGAGTCCACTGCATTCAGTCCATTCCAACCAAAGCGCATCTCTCAACGTCGAAAACCCCCGCCGCCGCGGAAGCCGCCGCCTCCAAAGCCACCGCCTCCGAAGCGATCACCGAAGCTGCCACCGCTAAAGCGGTTGCCCCAGCCGCCGCCACCACCGCCAAAGCTGCTCGCACCAGCACCGGATCGATCGGCCCATCCTCCGCCGCCGCTGCCCGAGCGATCCCACCCACCACCGCCCCAGCTATTGGTGCGGTCCGCCGCAGAATTGCGTGCCTGCTGTTCGCTGTTTGCCCACGACGTATCGCCCGATGCGGCGCCCCATCCGCTCGCAGAATGCTGCTGCCAGTTGCCGCTGGCATCACTGCGATAGACATTGCCGTCCGAACCGGCGACGTGGGTGTTCTGCGGTACCCCGTCGTTCCAGGTCTTGGTCTGGCCGGTGTTGGCGTTGTAGGTTGTCGTGGTCGCTTCGCGACTGGCGCCCGCCGGACCGGAGCTCGCACTGACGTTTCGATCGATCGAGCTGCCGCCGGCCGTCGTCGCCTGCACGTTGGACCCGTAGCCGCGCTGGCCGGTCGCTGCGTTGACTGTGGATTCGCGCGTGACCGAGCCGGTCGTGCCCGACGCTGTGTTGACGGTGCGGTTGTACCCCTGGGCACCCTGCCCGGTGTAGGGGTTGTAGGTGCGATACGCGTTGTAGCTGCCGGACGTTCCGCGCGCCGTCGCGTAGGCACCCGCGGCGTTCGTGCCGAAGGCTCCGCCCGCCGTGTTGTACCAGGTGCGAGTGCCGGATGACACACCGGTGCCCCAGTTGCGATAGACGTTCGCGCTCGCCGATCCGCAGCAGGGGTAGCCATAGTAGCCGGCGTGGTAGTAAGCGCCACCCCAGTACGGATAGGCCCAGGCCGCCGTGGTCAGACCCACCGCAAAACCGAACGTATAACCGACGTACGGGTTGTAAACGGGGTAGGCCGCCACACCCCAGGTCACCGCCGGTGCATACCAGTAGTTGCCGATCCACGGCGTGTAGTTGTAGCCAGTGCCGTAGACGACCGTGCCGCCGACGTCCACCACGGTGCCGAGGTAACCGGGCGTGTAGCCAAAGTACACCACGCTGTCGGTGTAGCCATAGACCTGTACGTAGGTCACGTAATGCAAGGACGAAGACACCGGGATCGTGTAAACCACCGCGGGCACTGAGGTCGCTACCGCCCACGGTCCCGTCAGTGCCGTTGCAGTGAACCAGACGCCACCCTGCACGGCGTAGAAGCCTGCCGCGTTCACCTGAATGACCGGCACTTTGGAATTGACCACGTATTGCAAAGGCGTACCCGTCACCGGTTGCCACTGCGGCACGCCATCGAACACCGGCGTGAAACTTGGTCCACCGACACGGGCCACGCTCGCGGTTTGCGGAATTGAATTGGAAATGATCGCTTCCTGGGCCTGTGGCGTTCCTGCGACCGATGCCAGCACGACCGAGGCGGGCGTGCCCTTGGCAGGAATCTGCTTGAACGACGGCGGCAGCGCGTTGCTCGCAACGAAGGCCCATGGTCCGTTCAGTCCGGCGGCGCGATACCAGCGGCCCGAGATCAGAATGTAGTAGCTGCTGTCGTTGGTGTTGACGATGACATCGATCGCGCTATTGGTGGCCCACAGCAAGGGTGTGCCGCTGATCGGCACCAGATTGGGTTGGCCCTTGAACACGATCAGCTCGGTCGGCACCTGGCTGACGTAAATGGTCGGTGCGCCGCTGGCCAGCGTGGGCTTTGGTGTGGCGCCCGGACCGCCATTTAGCAGATCGACCGTGCCTGTCTTGGCCAAGGTCTGGGCAGCGTCATCGAGCCCGAAGGGCACGAATTCCGCCTGGGTCCATGGTCCCGCGATCGCACTCGATTTCATCCAGCCGTCGTAGACATGGAGGAACCAGTCACCGCCGCGCTTCAGGCGCGCCAGCATCGCATGCGTGTTGATCACGCGCTCGAAGCGCGCATCCGACATCGTCTTGACAACCGGTGCGCCGTCGATCGGCACCAGAATCGCCGGACCGTAGCTGATGATGATCTGGGGCGGCGTGTTCTGCACGGCGAGCCCGGCCGGCTTGACGGTCTGTGATGCGGCGAGCGACGCCTCGACGCTGTCGAGCGCCATTGTCGCAAGAGCACCCTGAAGTGATGCCTTCAGTCCGGACAGGTAGGCCGAGCCGTTGTCGGCCAGTGTCGGAAAGCGAACCTGGCTGACATTGATCTCCTCCAGAGCCACGCTGCGCGTGATGCGGTCCACTTCGGTGCGGGCGCTGCCCCAAAGTACGCCAAATGTTTCGTCTTTCGCGCCCGTCGGCCGCAAGGCCACGGCCACCCGCCACTTCATCTGGTTGCCGACCCATGATTCGATCTGCGGCTGATAGATCAGGGCGTCAGCATTGCTGAGCGTCACGTCGCGCGGCCAGGGATCGGCCGACACCGGAGCAGAGGCCGCCGCCGTGGTCGGCGCAGCGCCGGGAACCGCAGCGGGGCTCGCGCCCGACACACCGGCTTGCGCAGTCAGGGTGGCCGTTGGCGCAGCCGGCGTGGCGCCCTGCGCGACCGGCATCAGTGTGGCTTGCGCTCCGCCCTGCGGCGGGGACTGGCTCATCGGCGGAGCACCGAGATCCGGCGGGGGCAGACTTCCGGCCCCTTGACCACCTCCGGCGCAGGCTGCTGACACCAAGCCAATTGCCGCCACAATGACCGCCGTCTTGCGTGAGCTCATTGCTGTTCCTGCCTCAAAGAAAAACCGCGCGCCGAACTTCGTTCCGGTGCGCGGCGTTTGGTTCCTCTAGCTATTGCAATTGCTTTGGAGCCGGCGTGATTGCAATGGCCACCGCATTGGTGAATGTTACTTTCATCTGATCGCCCACCTTGACACCGGTCAGCATGGCTGGGTCCTTCATCCTGACCTCGGCAAAATGACCGTAAGGTCCGCGCACCGTGACCGTGCTCTTGGCCTGGTTGATGGCCCAGATGTTCGAAACGACCGTGACCTTGGTCATCGCAGCCGCGCCGGGCTTGGCGCCCGCCTTGGCGCGGGCGGAATCGTCTATCACCGTGGCCATGCGAATGCCATCGCCCTTCTGGAAATCGACGACCACCGACTGGATGTACTCGACGACCAGCAAGTCGCCGACCTTGATCTGGGCGAAATTCCTGACCGCAGCATCGACCTCGACTGCGAACTCGTTACCCTCCGGGCCGCGCAGGGTCACGATGCGGTTCTTGGAATCGATCGCGGTCACCAGCGCCGTGATCTTGACGGCGTCAAGCATGGCATCCAGGTCCTTGATCTGGGCCGGCGCCGCGGCCGTGCCCTTGGCGGCCGGCTGCTGGGCCGCCACCGGCGCCGTGACAAGCGCGGCGCCTAGTGCCAGTGCAATTGCGTTAAATCTTGACCTGATCATCCAGCTAACTCCTTGAGTGAATCGATCGGGCGCGATTCGTTCGCCGGGGGCCGGGCTACACGCCTGAATTCATTTACTTGGGAAACATCAGCTGCACCTGAGCGCGCAGTTGCCAGTTGGCGCCGTTGTCCGGGTGAATCACGTTGTAGTAGGCGCTCAGCTGCGTGTTCACCGGCAGCTTGCCGAGGTGAAAGATCTTGCCGACGCCGCCGCCGAGCGGCACGGTCCAGCGCTGATCACTTTCTGCTTTCCAGTCGACTGTCGCGATCGGCGCCGTAGTCAGGTAGAAGCCGCCCGGAAAGTTGTAGTTGACGAAGGGCTGGATCAGGCCGTTGTTGTAGGCGCCACCCTGCTTGCTGCTGGACAGCGACCAGATGTTGTTGACGAGGACGCCGTAGACCCAGGGATTGCCCTGCTCCAGCTTGAGCACGACGAACGAGGGGCCGAGGCCCCAGTTCTTGTTGCCGAGTTCATCGCTGGTGTTGGTCGGCAGCTGCACCACTGGCCCGACACCCCAGATCAGGCCATGCGGCTGGGCCGGCGACAGAAACGCAGTGAAGACCGTGTCGCCGATGCCGTTGGAGCTGTCGATCGTCGGGCTCAGCGCCGGCTGCCAGATCACCGGCACGATGGTGCGGGTGATGATGTTCCAGTCCTTGTTGATCTCGACCGGAATCACCGGCTGGATATTCAGGATGTTCTGCGTGCCATTCAGCGGCCCGACGTTGAAGTTGGTGTTGTTCTGGAACGGCACGCTGATCAGATTGCCGACCGGGTTCTGCGCCAGCTTGGCGAGATCCTCGGCGCTCATCTCGGCAAGTGTCGGACTCACTCCCAGGGCGAAAAGCAAGCCAAGCGCGGCCCACTGCAATTTTTTCATGTCGACGCCCGCAAGTGGCAGAGGTGCGACCAGTGCGACGGCCGCGCCGGGCTGGGCTACTGGCGAATCACGTTGCGTGTACCGACCGGAAAGCAGCCGCTGCCATCAAGCGGGCAGATGACGAGGTAGGTCGTACGCTGCCCGCACCCAGACACTCCGATCGTGAATTCGCCGCGCTCGGGCCCGCTGAACCGAATCGTCTGGATTGCTGGCTGCATCAGATCCTTCGAGATGACCGTGCCGGTCGCCGCGGGGCAGTTCATCTCGAACCGCCCGCGGTTGGTGGCCTCCTGGACGGCCTGACCCTCGGCCGCCGCCATCATCTGTGCGGTGCTCTGGCAGCCCGCCGCGACCATGACAACCGCAACCATTGATCCCTTCAGCACTCTATTCATGAAGTTCTCCGACGTGACAAACGAAATGTTTTAACTCGTGGAATTCCTACCACATCACCTCAATACGCCGGCTTCGGCGAGGCTTTCGAATAGGCTGCGACCGAGGCAAGTATCTCCTCGCGCGCTGATTGCGGCCCTTCCCAGCCGATGACCTTGACCCACTTGCCCTTCTCAAGGTCCTTGTAGTGCTCAAAGAAGTGCTGGATCTGCGCCAGGCGTTCGGGCGCGATGTCCGACCACTGCTGCCAGTGCTTGTACCAGGGCAAGATGCGGTCAATCGGCACCGCGAGCAGCTTGGAGTCACCGCCCGCCTCATCCTGCATCTTCAGCACACCGAGCGGCCGGCACCGCACGACGACACCGGGTTGCAGAGGAAACGGCGTGATCACGAGCACATCAATCGGATCGCCGTCATCGGCCAGCGTCTTGGGCACGTAGCCGTAGTTGCACGGATAGTGCATCGCAGTGCCGATGAAGCGATCGACAAAGACGGCGCCCGTTTCCTTGTCGACTTCGTACTTGATCGGGTCGGCGTGTGCGGGTATCTCGATGATGACGTTGAAGTCATCCGGAACGTTGCGGCCGGCAGGAACACGGTCAAGGGCCATCGCTCTACTCGATATGGGGAAAGCGGATGATTCTACCGATCGCGCACGCGCTACGAAGTCGGACCCGGTCACGGCTCCTCGTCGAGTTGCGTGCGCAGTGCCGCGTCTGCACCCTCCGTGGCGCCTTGCCGGGCATACGCGAGCGCGGCCTCGCGGTACTGTGCCGCCGCCTGCGCCTCGTCGCCGACCGCTTCGGCCAGACGAGCAAGCGCCAGCAAGGTCCCCGCTTCAGGTGCAATTTGCAGGCTATCTCTGAGGTAACTGGTGGCCTTGCCCCAGAGTTGTTCCCGCAGGCAAAGCAGGCCGGCGGTTCGAAGCAATGCCGCGTGAACATCAGAGTCAGGCTGAGCCTTCGCGATCCAGGCCTCGACCCGTTCGAGCTGGGTGCGCGCCGGAAATGCCTGGGCCCGCGCATATTCGTCGAGCAGCCGCTCCGCACTGTCATCCCAGGCAGCCGGAGCTGTGCCCAGCGCTGCTTCAATGGCCGCAGCCGCCAGCCCGCCGCGACCGGCAAGATTGAGCAGCCTGGCACCGGCCAGAGCGATGTCAAGACTCTCGCGATCCGCGGACGGAATCGCGTTCCAGGCCTGCTCAAGTGAAGCCGGGTCAAAGCGTTGTGCCTCGAGCCGCTCCCGGTAGGCGGCGAGCTTGAGCCTTTGCACCAGTACGGGGTGCAGGGCCTGCCGCTTCTCGAGCACGCGCACCACTTTCAACGCATCCTGCCAGCGCCCCGCCTGCAGGTTCGCATTCAAGGCGATGCGCATCGCATGCATGTGGCGCGCTCCCGCCGCCTGCAGCCGGGCGATGGCACCGAGCGCAGCGTCATTGTCGCGCGCTTCAGTCCACATTTCGGCACTCGACACAAGGCGCGCTGTGTCGGCCCGTGCATCGGTCTCGGCCTTGCGCAACCACTCGTCGCGTCGATCGTATTCATGCATCCGATGCGCGGCGCGTGCGCCGATCAGTGCGGCCACGGCGGCCGTGGCAGGTGTCGACTGCGCTGCGCGCGCCGCCTTTTCGGCCCGCGCAAAGCGGCCTTCGAGCAGGCCGCGCGCGGCCTCGATCAAGGCCTGCTGTCCGCCGATTTCCTCGCGGCGTGCGCGATAAAGCCGTACCCGTTCCGGAAAGTCAGCAAGCTTCTGCAAAGCGCGCGCGATCAGATAAACCGCTGCCAGCAGCAGGGCGAGCGCCAGCAGAAAGAGGTTGAGCGAAACATCAAGTCGCCAAGGCGGAACCAGAAAGGCAACGTTGCCGGCATTCAACTGCAGCAGCAAGGCCATTGCCGCGGCGGCCAGCGCGAGCAGCAGTGCCGAAGTCAGCCAGCGCATTGTCTAGGGCCTGTTCACACTAAGAATGGGAGATGCGTTGGGCCGCAATGCGGTGGCCTGCGCGAAGGGCGGCGCCGCTAAGGGTGGCCCCCTTCGCAAGCCGTCCCGACAAAGCAGACGCCGCATTTCGGCCCAACCCGAAGGGAAAGACGGATGGCGGGCGCATTGCCGCGTTGCCGCTCGCTGATTGACATCAGTCAACGGCGCTCGCACCGCCTTGCACTGCATCCCGCCATCCATCTTTCGCACTCCCATTCTTAGTGTGAACAGGCCCTAGCGTGTGGTCGGCGCAGTGCGGGCCGCTCTCACCGCGGCAACACTGTCGTTGATCTGCGGCGCGTCCACTGACAAGGGCATGGCCGCGAGCTGCTTCATCTGGCCGAGCGCTGCGGCTACGGCGGCCTGGCGGGGATCGAAGTAGCGCGCAGCCAGAGTCTGTGCCTCAGCCAGATCATTGCGAAAAAGGCGGTCATTGCGGGCCAGCAGAGCCTGGCGCGCAGTCAGCAGGCGCAGTTTCAGCTGCTGGCGCACGAGCTGCTGCTGTGCCGTCGACAACCAGAGTGCGTCGGGATCATCGACTCGCCGGATCTGGATCAGGTCGCGGTACTCCCCGAGTTCGCGCTGGATCCTTTCCAGCAGTTGCTCCCAGCGGCCTGCGCCAGGTGAAGGCGCACCCGGATCAGGCGCAGTGCCGCCATCACGCCTGGCGGCCGGCGCCGCAGCGATTTGCCTTGCATCCGCCGCCAGCTGCCAATGGTCGGCGCCCGCCGCAAGCTGGTCGAGTTTCAGCGCCATGCCCGTGACATCAACCGAGGGCGCCGCTTTCAGGCGTTCGGCGTCACGTGCGAGCACTCGTCGCAGAGGCAGGAAGCGCGGACTGTCGGTGCGCGCAAGCCGCAGGTCGGCGGTCTGCAATGCAGCTAGCGCCGTGTTCAGATTGCTGCTGACAGCGAGTTCCTGCGCCGCGAGCGAGATCAGCCGCTCAACTTCGACCAGCACGGCATCGTCCCGACCGCGCGAAAGGTCGGCATACAGCTGTTCGAGGGACTCGCGCTGGCCCTGTTCTTCGGCGAGCCGCGCTTCGAGCAGGGTTGTGCGTTCGCGCGCCGCACGTGCTTCAGCGTCGGCACGAGACGCCGTGTCGGTGGCGCGCGCGCTGGCCTGTTCGAGATCAGTCAGTCGGCGTGCCGCTTCCTTGCGCACGACATTGAGCTGATAGTGCGCGTAGGCAGCAGCGAGCAATGCGAGGATTGCAATGATCGCCAGCGCCCGACCACGCCAGGCCACACTCCGCGTAACCGGTGGCTCCGCCGGCGGAAGGTTGGCTTCGATTGCGTCGGAGCTCGTGGGAGCTGGTGTCTCGGTCACTGCAGAAAGTCCGGTTGCGCCTTCGCTACCAAGCGCGCCGCCGCTGCGGTTTTACCGGCGGGATCAGACGATCTGACGAGCGGCTCAGCTGAACGGAAGTGTTGCCCGGAGTGATTCTAGCTTGGTCAGCACGCCGTCGTCGTCGGCAGCAACGCGCTCGACGCGCGCATAGCCGGAGTCGCGCAGCTTGTCGGCGATGCGGTCGTGCGCCGCCAGTGCAAGCCCGCGCCGTAACCAGGCCTCGGCGCCTGGAACGATGCCGACACTTCGATCCAGGGCACCAATTGCTTCGGTACTGGTTATCACCGGCAAGGCCATTTCCCGCGCGCTGATCGCCGAACGCAAGGTCGCCGCATCCTGGCCCGCCAAAGCGCGTTCGCCGCGGGTGTAGACCGCGAGGGTTTCAACCAGGGAACCTGCGCCCTCAAAGGAATGTGCCAGCCAGTCACGACCGTCCTGCGCCCGCACGATCAGTACACGTCGTGCAGTCCGACCGCTTGCCTGCCACGCCGACCAGAAGGCTTCGGAGCCGGCGCTGCTTTCATCGGGCGGCGCAATGACATTCGCCGGACTGGTCGAGAGCAGCAGATTGAGTGCTCGTCGCGTAGTCGCACCCACCGCGCCAGCCATGGTGGTCGCTGGCCATGCGCCGGACAACAGGGCACGAGTCGCATAGATCGCATTTGCGCTGACAAATACAGCAAGGTCAAACTCGGCAAGCCGTCCGAGGGTCTGCCTGGCCGCTTGCGGGTTGGGAGCCGGCCCGATTTCGAACGCGGGCCACCAAACCGCCGGCCAGCCGTCGTTGATCAGGCGATTGCGCAAGGATTCGCCGAGCGGCGCCGGGCGCGTCACAATGACCAGGACGGGCATGTCGGCAACCTGCCTTACGTCAAACCCAACAGTCGCATTGCACCCTGCTTCTTCAGGCTGGCAACCACTTCAGCCGCCAACCTCTCTCCATCGCCGATCGCCCCGCTCGCTTCAGTCTCGACCAATTCCCCGGTCGCGGCATTGCCTACCAGCGCGCGCAGCCTAAGGGTGCCGCCTTCCAATTCGGCATAGGCGGCCAACGGTACCTGACAGCTGCCGCCGAGACCGCGCGAAACGCCGCGCTCGGCATCTGTGGCGGCGCGCGACACGGCATCATCGAGTGGTTCGAGCAGAGCTGCTGTCGCATGATCGCCGGCAAGGACCTCGATTCCGAGCGCGCCCTGCCCCGGAGCAGGCAGCGACACGGCAGTAGGAATGATCTGTCGAATCCGGTCCGCCAGGCCGAGCCGCTTGAGCCCGGCCGCCGCCATCACCAGGGCATCGAATTCGCCGCTGATCGAGTTTTGCGAGCCGCGTATTCACATTGCCGCGCACGGCGAGTACTGCGAGGTGCGGAAAGCGCGACCGCAGCATCAACTCGCGCCGCAGGCTGGCCGTGCCAATCCGCGCTCCCGCCGGCATTTCTTCAAGTGTGCCGAAGCGGGGTGACACCAGGCAGTCGCGCGGATCTTCACGCGCCATCACGGCGGCCATCGCAAACTCGGGCTCCAGCACCATTGGCACATCCTTCAGAGAATGCACCGCGAGATTGGCACGGCGTTCCAGGAGAGCGAGCTCAAGTTCCTTGATGAACAAACCCTTACCACCAAGCTTTGACAGGCTGCGGTCAAGAATCTGGTCACCACGGGTCGTCATTCCGAGTAACTCAACGCGACGTTCGGGATAGCGCGACCCCAGCAGACTTCGCACATGTTCGGCCTGCCAGAGCGCAAGCGGGCTCTCGCGCGTGGCGATCACCAGGCGCGTCATCGGAATAATCTGCGGCGCCGTGCAGACACGTGGTTTCCTCGGAGGAGGCAGCCAGTCTATCAGCGGGGAATCCGCGGGGACCATGCTTGGCGCGCGACCCAGCGCCAACGATCAGTCGCCGACCTGCTCGCAGACAGCGCAAAGTGGTACCGAAAGCCCGACTGGAACTACTGGCGCGCTGCAGCCTTGACCGTGGGCCACTGACGGCGGCTGATCGGCAGCCGCTCGGGCACATCCGTCAGCAGCACTTCCCAGTGCCCTTCGGACGATTCGCCCTCTTCGTCGACCGCGCCGCGCACGCGCTGAAAACCGAGGATGTCGCTGCGTGGCGACCAGCGCATTGCGGTGAATGCGGACGAAGCGTTCGCCAAATTCGGCTTCGAGCGTCGTCAGCGATTCTTCGGTCAGGTGCTCGCGCGTGCGGGTGCGGATCGTCACGTACTTCAGCTCGGCCCGCAGGTAGACGACTTCGTCGACCGGCACCAGGATCATGCGGCCGCGCTCCGACACGGTCAGGTGCGAGCGCACCGAGCCAATCGTTTTCGCCAGGTCCTCGATGCGCGGCTCGTGGGTGCGGAAGCGCTCGGCACGCGCCAGTGCGGCGACCAGGCGCTCGGCGCGCACCGGCTTCATCAGGTAGTCGAGCGCACGCACCTCGAAGGCGTCGAGCGCGTGCTCGTCGTAGGCGGTGACAAAGATCACCGCCGGCGGGTTGTCGCGCTGCGCCAGATGGCGCGCGACTTCAATGCCGTTCATGTCCGGCATGTGGATGTCGAGCAAGATCGACGTCCGGGATGCAGGCGGTCGGCTTCTTCCAGACCGTGTATGCCGCCATCGGCCTCGCCGACCAGCTGCAGCGACACCTGCTCGGAACAATCGCGCAGCACCTGCCCGAGACGCGCGCGCGCCGGCGGTTCGTCGTCGACGATCATCACGTTCAGCATCTTTGCCACCTCAGCTTGCCACTCTCCAGGCCCGCGTTCTCGACCGGCATCGTCATCGTCAGTTCAAAGCGGTCGCGCCGCACCTGCGTTTCGATCTTCGCTTCCAGGTCGTAGATCAAGGCCAGCCGGCCACGGATGTTGGCCAGACCGATCTGATTGCCCTCGCGTTCGGGCCGTTCGGGCGCAATCGGATTGCTGACAAAGATCTCCAGCGTGAAGCCATGTTGGCGAACTCTCACAACGATGTCGGCCCGGCCGGCAAGTTTTTCCGCGCCGTAGCGGATCGCATTTTCGATGATCGGCTGCAGTAGTAACTGTGGCACTTTCGCCCGGGGGTGGTATGCCCCGATTTGCCAGTCAACGGCCAGCCTATTCCCGAGCCGGGTTTGCTCGATCTCGACATAGTTGCGGCACAGCTCGATTTCCTGCGCCAAGGGCACCAATTTCCGGGTGTCCGCCATGACCGCGCGGAACAGTTCGGCGATCGATTCGAGCATGCGTTCGGCCTTGGCAGGCTCGCTGCGGATCACCGACAGCACGGCGTTCAGGCTGTTGAACAGAAAGTGCGGCCGGATGCGCGACTGCAGGGCCTGATACTTGGCTTCGACGACCGCCGGCGAGAATGCGCGCTCGCGCAGTTCGTAGTAGTGCTGCAATCCGGCGCCCAGCGCCAGCGCGGCCAGCGCCGTGCGCCAGCGCAGTCCAGCCCTGGCCCGGAGGGGCGAAGGCGGTTGTAAGCAGATACGACCACCAGCGCCGGAATCAGGCATGCAATAGCACGCTGGGAGTTCAGAGACGTCGCACGGCAAGCGCAGCGCCGCGCGAGACACCAGAGCATCAGGGTCGCCAGGGTGGCTGGCGCCGCAACCGACGCTGATGCGCAGAAAGCTCACGTATCGCCTCGTCGGGCAGCCGTGGAATCGCCGACCGCCGCAATCAGCGACAGCGCGACCACGATGCTGATCACGCGCAGCAGCACGCCCATGTTGCAGCCGTCGGGAATCACGCGCCGCGGCGTCGGGACCGCCGTCTCGTCGCGCGCGAGCGGACCTTTGAACGCGGGTGGCGTCGGTTTCACAAACCTATAATCGACGGCACATCGCGGCGCTCACCTGTGGCTTGCTCCATTCTTGACTTCGAACCCGCTTTCCCTGTCCCCGACCTCGAGTGAATCGATTATGTCAGAGCGCTCCGACCCCTACCGCGACCCATTGGCGTCGAAAAGCAAGGCTTGGTCGGGTCGATTCGACGAACCGGTTGCCGACTTCGTCCTGCGTTACACCGCCTCGGTCGGCTTTGATCAGCGCCTGGCGCTGGCCGACATCGAAGGCTCGCTGGCGCACGCGGCGATGCTGGCAAGAGTCGGCATGCTTGCGCGCGACGATTTGTCAGCAATCGAGCGCGGACTGAGTCAGGTTCGAAGCCGAGATCGAACGGGCCGGTTCGAGTGGCAGCTCGCGCTCGAGGACGTGCACCTGAACATCGAAAGCCGCCTGACCGAACTCGTTGGCGACGCCGGCAAGCGCCTGCATACGGGACGCTCGCGCAATGACCAGATCGCTACCGATGTGCGTCTATGGCTGCGCGGCGAAATCGACGCAATCATCGACCGGACTTGGCGAGGTCCAGCGCGCCCTGGTCGGACAAGCGTCACGTCACGCGGCGACCGTGATGCCCGGCTTCACGCATTTGCAGGTTGCACAGCCCGTGACCTTCGGCCATCACATGCTCGCCTATGTCGAGATGTTCGAGCGCGATCGCGAGCGAATGCTCGATGCGCGCCAGCGCGTCAACCGGCTGCCGCTCGGCGCCGCGGCGCTGGCCGGCACGACCTTTCCGATCGACCGCGCCTTTGTCGCCGAACGGCTCGGATTCGAAGCGGTCGCCGCCAATTCGCTCGATGCGTGTCAGCGATCGCGATTTCGCGATCGAATTTCTCGCCGCGTGCGGCGCTGCTGATGGTGCATGTCTCGCGCCTGGCCGAAGAGCTCGTGCTCTGGATGAGCCCGCGCTTCGGCTTCATCCGTCTGCCGGACCGCTTCACGACCGGCTCGTCGATCATGCCGCAGAAGAAGAACCCGGATGTGCCGGAACTGGCGCGCGGCAAGAGCTGGCCGCGTGACCGGTCATCTGGTCGCGCTGCTGACGCTGATGAAGGGCCAGCCGCTCGCCTACAACAAGGACAATCAGGAGGACAAGGAGCCGCTGTTCGACACGGTCGATACGGTGCTCGACACGTTGCGTGCGTTTTCGCGATGGTGCCCGGGTATCGAAGTCGAATGCGGCAGCAATGCGGCGCGCCGCCGAGGAAGGCTATTCGACCGCGACCGATCTGGCCGATTACCTGGTGCAAGAAGGGGATGCCCTTTCGCGATGCGCACGAAGCGGTGGGCCGCGCGGTGCGTCTCGCCGAAAGCCGGATCGGACTTGACAAACTGCCGCTCGCGGAACTGCGCACTTTCGCACCCGCGATCGGTGACGACGTCCAGGCCGTTGCTCACGGTCGACGGCTCGGTCGCCGCGCGCGACCACCTCGGCGGCACCGCGCCACGCCAGGTTCGCGCTGCAGGCCGAGGCTTGGACGAAGCGTCTTGCCTCGCGCGCTGCTGCTGCACCAGCGCTACGCGACGGCGGAGCCCAGCCTTGAAATTTCTGCTGCGCTGCGCCCGGGCGATTGATGTCGTCAACACGTGGGCCGGGCGGCATCGCAGTCTGGCTGGTCCTGCTCGCGTGCCTGGTCAGCGCCGGAACCGCGTTCGCGCGCTATGCGTTCAACGTCGGCTCCAACGCCTGGCTCGAGATCCAGTGGTACATGTTCGCCGGCATGGTCATGCTCGGCGCGGCGCTACACGCTGAAGATGAACGAGCACGTACGGGTCGACGTCCTGTACGGCTCGCTCTCGCCGCGCGGCAAGGCCAAGCTCGACCTCGCTGGCCTCATTGTTTTCCTGATGCCGGCGATGCTGCTGCTGGCGTGGCTGTCGTGGCCGTTCTTCTGACTTCGTACTAGTCACGGGCGAGATGTCGGGCAATCCCGGCGGGCTGATCCGCTGGCCCGCGAAACTGATGCTGCCGCTCGGATTCGCGCTCGTCGCGCTGCAGGGCGTGGCCGAGATCATCAAGCGCATCGCCTATCTGCGCGGCGAGTTCGACATGGACGTCCAGTACCGGATGAGCGCAGCGCGGCGTCAAGCAAGCTCGCGCCGCAGGGCGCAGCCGAGGCTTCCGATGAACTGGCTGAACATCATGCCCGAGCTGATGTTCGGCGGGCCTGATCGTGTTCATGCTGATCGGCTTTCCGGTCGCGTTCTCGCTCGCGGCACTCGGCCTGCTGTTCGCGTTCGTCGGCGTCTGGATCGGGCATTCTTCACGCCGGACTTCCTGCAGGCGCTGCCGCTGCGCGTGTTCGGCATCCTGTCCAACGACCTGCTGCTGGCGATCCCGTTCTTCACCTTCATGGGGGCAATCCTCGAACGCTGCGGCCTGGCCGAAGATCTGCTCGAGGGCACCGGACAACTGTTCGGCGCCGTGCCCGGCGGACTTGCGTACGCGGTGATCTTCGTCGGCGCGATTCTCGGCGCCATCACCGGCACGGTCGCGGCATCGGTCATCGCGATGGGGATGATCTCGCTGCCGATCATGCTGCGCTACGGCTACAACCCGCGCGTCGCCACCGGCGTCATCGCCGCCTCGGGCACGATCACCCAGTTGATCCCGCCGTCGCTCGTGCTGGTCGTGCTGGCCGATCAGATCGGCAAGCCGGTCGGTGACATGTATGCCGGTGCGATCGGCCCGTCGATCGTCCAGGTGGCTGCTCTTCATCCTGTTCATGCTGCTCGTCTCGATCGTCCGGCCGCAGCACGTGCCGCCGATCCCCGTCGACCAGCGGCGTCCCGCTCGGATGGGCGCTGATCAGGCGCGTGCTGTGGGGCATGCTGCCGTCGATCGCGCTGATCTTTCTGGTGCTCGGCACGGTGTTCATGGGTCTGGCCACACCGACCGAGGCTGGCGCGATGGGCGCCGTCGGCGCGATGCTGCTGGCCGGCCATGCATCGGCGCCTGACCTGGCCGCTGGTGCGCCAGGGCATGGAAATCACGATGCGCATCACGGCCATGGTGATCTTCATCCTGATCGGCTCGACCGTGTTCACGCTGGTGTTCCAGGGCGTCGACGGCGGGCTGTGGATCGAACACATGCTGACCTCGCTGCCCGGCGGCGTCACCGGGTTCCTGCTTTTCGTCAGCATCTTCATCTTCCTGCTGTCGTTCTTCCTCGATTTCTTCGAGATCGCCTTCATCGTCGTGCCGCTTGCTGGCGCCGGTCGCGAGCAAGCTCGGCATCGATCTGGTCTGGTTCGGCGTGCTTGATCTGCGTCGTCATGCAGACCTCGTTCATGCATCCACCGTTCGGCTTCGCGCTGTTCTATCTGCGCGGCATCGCGCCGAAGAAGGTCAAGAGTTCGGACATCTACTGGGGCGCGGTACCGTGGGTGGTCCTGCAGCTGATCATGGCCGCGATCGTCATCGTCTGGCCGCAACTCGTGACCGCCTGGCTCGACGCGCCACCCCAAAACTTGGAGCGCAACACGGGTGACTTCATCCAGGCGGACCCGAAAGCACCGGCTGATGCCGGACAAGGAAACGAAACTCCGCCAGACGATGCCGCGGCCGGATTCCGCCCGCAGTCCGGTCAGAAAAAATAGGCCCGCACGCGGCGGGCCTCGAAAAACGTCTTCGGCAGCGAACCTATTTCTTCGCCGTCGGCGCTGCCTTGGCGGGTGCGCCCTTTTCCGGAGCCGCCGGGGCCGACAGCGCGGAGTACATGAAGCTTGTCCAACGTGCCCTCGCCGACGCGGAACCAGCGGTAGACCTCGGAGCGGAACGGCTCCCAGTTGACGATAGATCTTCTTGAACGCCGGGTTCTTGTCCCGCTCCTCGGCAAACAACTGCTGTCGCCGCCTGAACGGCGGCCGTCATTACATCGCGCGGGTACGGGCGCAGCACGGCGCCCAGGTTGATCAGCCGCTGCAGTGCCGCCGGATTCTTGACGTCGTAGTCCGCCAGCAGCCTGACATTGGATTCGGCAGCCGCGGATTCGACGACCGCCGGTAGTCGGCCGGCAGCGCCTCCCAGGCCTTGACGTTGATGTACAGCGACAGCGTCGCGCTCGGCTCCCACCAGCCGGGGTAGTAGTAGTTCTTCGCGACCTTGTAGAAGCCGAGTTTCTCGTCGTCGTAGCGGGCCGACCCACTCGGCAGCGTCGATCGTGCCCGCGCTCGAGCGCCTGGTAGATCTCGCCACCGGCAATGTTCTGCGGAACCGCACCGAGCGCCGCGAAGATGCGTCCGCCGAATCCGGGAATCCGCATCTTCAGGCCCTTGAGATCGGCCAGCGACTTGATCTCCTTGCGGAACCAGCCGCCCATCTGCGCGCCGGTATTGCCCATCGGGAAGGAGACGATGTTGTACTCGCGCAGGAACTCGGCGATCAGCTGGCGACCACCGCCGAAGTACAGCCAGGCGTTCTGCTGGCGCGCAGTTCAGCCCGAACGGCATCGTCGTCTCGAAGGCAAACGCGGTGTTCTTGCCGATGTAGTAGTAACTGGCGCGTGTGGCCGCACTCGACCGTGCCCTGCTGCACGGCATCGGCCACCTGCAGCGCCGGCACGATTTCGCCCGGCGCAAACACCCGGATCTGGAACTTGCCGCCGGTGGCGTCCGACAACGCGCTTCGCCATGAACTCGGACAAGCCGTACAAGCGTGTCGAGCAGTTTCGGAAAGCTGGTCGCGCAGGCGCCAGCGCACTTCGGGCGAACCGGTCTGGGCGATCGCCGGAGCGGCGATCGCGCGGCGGCGACGCCGGCACCAGCACTGCTTGCCTGCTTCAGGAATGAACGACGTTGCATCATGGAGTCTCCTTGGACAGACTTTTCGTTGTAGTGGTCGATCTGGGCGCCGGATCATGAAGGCGGAGGCAGTCCAATTCCACTTGCGGCGATTCTAGGGCCTGTCCACACCGGAATGAACTCGAGACGAACAGCCCCTAGGCGCCGCCGACCGTCATGCCGTCGATCAGACACCGAGCCGCTGCCTTGCTGCCGCGGACGAGCTCGTCCGCCCCGACCGCGACGATGTTGCGAAACATGTCGCTGCAGGTTGCCGGCGACCGTGATTTCTTCGACCGGGTAGCGGATTTCTCCGCCCTCGACCCAGAAGCCGCTGGCTCCGCGCGAATAATCGCCGGTGACGAGATTGACGCCCTGGCCGATCAGGTCGGTCACCAGCAGGCCGGTACCAAGTCGTCGCAACATGCGATTTGAAGTCGTCGCCGCGCTCGGTGGCGGTCGAGCTGAGTCGCAAGGTTGTACGAGCCGCCGGCGTTGCCGGTGGTCTTCATGCCGAGCTTGCGCGCCGAGTAGCTCGATAGAAAGTAGCCGTCGAGCACGCCGCCGGCGACCACGTCGCGCTCGCTGCCGCGCACCCCCTCTTCGTCGAACGGGCTCGATCCCGAGCCTGCGGAGATACGGGTCTTCGTGCACGCGTGATGTGATCGGCGAAGACCGACTTGCCGAGCGCATCGACCAGGAACGAGGCCTTGCGATAAAGCGCACCGCCGCTCGCGGCCTGCACAAAGGTCCCGAGCAGACCACACGCCAGCGGCGCCTCGAACAGCACCGGACACTTGCGCGATTTTCAATTGGCGCGCCGACAAGCGGGCCAGCGCACGCCGTGCCGCATAGTCACCGACCGCTTCCGGCGACGCGAGTTCCTCGCGCCCGGCGCGCCGACGAATACCAGTCGTCGCGCTGCATGCCGTTTCGCGTCGCGCGCAATCGGCGCGACCGAGATCGAATGCCGCGAGTACGCATAGCCACCGATGAAGCCGCGTGTATTGGCCAGGACGAAGTGCCCGGACGAGGTATAGACGTTGGCGCCTTCGGAGTTGACGATCTGCGGACTGACCGCGAACGCCGCTGCCTCAGTCGCCTTGCGCAAGGCGAATGGCCTCGTCCGGTGTCGATCGACCATGGGTGAAACAGATCGAGATCGCGTGGGGCGCGCTCCAGGCTGATCGGCGTCGGGCAGGCCCGGCGGCATCGTCCTCGGCCGTGAAGCGGGCGATGTTGTGGGCCGCTTCGACCGCCTGTCGGATCGCCGGGCGCGCAAAGTCAGACGTCGACGCATTGCCGCGGCGCTGTGCCGAGATACACCGTGACGCCGAGTCCCTTGTCGCGCGTGTGCTCGATCGTCTCGACTGTCTTCTTGCGCACCGTCACCGACAGCCCGACGGATTCGCTGACTTCGCACGATGCGTCGCTGGCGCCGAGGGATCGAGCATGCTCGAGGGCGGCCAGGGCGAGTTCGCGCAGTCGGTGGTCGGAAAGGGAAAAGATGCGAGTCAATGGAAGGCTGCGAGAGGGAGGGCAGCGAAGCGGAATGAAACCGCGCAGAGCGGCTCGGTATGATAAACACGATGAGTACTGATAGCCGCGCCTGTTCCCGAACGCGTACCGTGCCCGCCCGAACAGCGGCCGCCGATGACGACCGAGCAAGACCGCAGCGCAAGAAGGAGATGCACGCGCTGCAGGCAGCTCGGCGAGCGGCTGGTCACGCCTTGAGCCGCGATCAGCTCGAGCGGATCGACCTGCCCGAAGAACTGCGTGAAGCGGTCGACTTCGCCCGCGGCGTGACCAGCCACGAAGGACGGCGCCGCCATATGCAGTACCTCGGCAAGCTGATGCGCCGGGTCGACGGCGACGCGATTCGCGCTGCACTCGAGCGCGTGACCGGAGAATCGCGCGCTGCGGTGTCGCTCATGCACCAGGCCGAGCGCTGGCGCGACCGTCTGCTTGACGACGACGCGGCGCTGACGGATTCATCGCCGATCATCCCGAGGCCGATGCGCAATGGCTGCGCGCGGCGATCCGCGCCGCGCGCCGTGAGCACAGATGCACAGCAGGCGCCGAAGCACGCGCGCGAGCTTTACCGCTGGCTGCACGCGCACCTCGATCCGGCACTCGAACCGAGGGCGTCGGACGCGGGTCAATGAAGCCTGAGTATGGCCGACACTCGCGCACGAACTCGATGCTGGGCCTGGTATCGATCTCCGATCGCGCCTCGCAAGGCATCTACGACGATCAGGGCCTGCCCGCGCTGAAAGCATGGTTCTCGCGCGCGCTCAAGTCACCGTTTGCAGACGCATGAGCGATTGATTGCCGATCGAGCGCGCCGCATCGAGCAGGCACTGATCGAACTGGTCGACGACGTCGGTTGCGACCTGGTGCTGACCACCGGCGGCACCGGACCCGGCGCGGCGCGACGTGACGCCCGAGGCCACCCTCGCCGTCGCGACGCGCGAGATGCCGGGCTTTGGCGAACAGATGCGCCGCATTTCGCTCGAGTTCGTGCCGACCGCGATCCTGTCGCGCCAGGTCGGCGTTCTGCGCGAAACCGACGCGACCATGCGGCGCTGATTCTCAATCTGCCGGGCCAGCCGCGAGCGATCGCCGAGACACTCGAGGGATTGAGGGACGCCCGATGGCAAGGTCGCGTCGTGCACGGCATTTTCGCCGCCGTGCCCTATTGCATCGACCTGATCGGCGGCCCCTACATCGAGACCAACCAGGACGTCGGTGCCGAAGCCATTCAGACCGAAATCGCGACTAATAGGCCAGTCGTGAACGCACTGCTCGAATGCGTCGAACTGCAGACGCACGCACTTCACCGACGGCCACCGTGATCTGGCTGCACGGCCTCGGCGCCGACGGCTATGACTTCGTGCCGGTCGTGCGCGAGCTGCGAAGCGCTCGGCGCGCCGGCCGTGCGCTACGTGTTTCCGCATGCGCCGACGATGCCGGTCACGATCAATGGCGGCCAGGTGATGCGCGCGTGGTACGACATCCTGGCGCTCGACCGTCGTGCGACGCGAGGACGAGAGCAGGAGTACGCGCGTCGCAGCAGCGGGTCGAAGCAGCTGATCGCACGTGAAGTCGAGCGCGGCACTGCCGCCATCACGCATCGTGCTGGCCGGATTCTCGCAGGGCGGCGCGATCACCCTGCAGACCGGGCTGCGCCAGCCGGAGCCGCTGGCCGCGCCTGCTTGCGCTTGTCCACCTATCTGCCGCTCGCCTCGAGCTTCGCGGCCGAGGCCAGCCCGGCGATGTCGCGCCGTGCCGATCTTCATGGCACACGGCACGAGCGATCCCGTCATCCCGATCGCGCGCGGCGCCACTTCACGCGATGCGCTAAGCGCGGCCGGATACGCCGTCGAATGGCACCAGTACCCGATGCCGCACTCAGTCAGCGCCGAGGAAATCCGCGATCTCGCGGACTTTCCTCAAGCGCGTCCTCGCCTGAGAGCACGCATGCTCGAGCCTCGGCTCAAGCGCTCTCAGTTCGGCGACGTCCGTCAACACTCCACGCTCCGGCGCCAAATGCCATGACCATCAGCAGTCCGCCAGTCACCGCCAGGTTCTTGAGGAACATGATCTGCTGCAGCATCTGCTTGTCGGACGGCATGCGACCAGTAGTTGTGGAACAGACATGGCCGCTAGCGAGCGGTGAAGACCACCAGCGCAGCGGCCGCCCAGCGCGTCTTGAAGCCGACGATAAGCGCGATGCCGGCACCAATTTCAACCACGATGGCGCCCGCCGCCAGCAGTGCTGGTATCGGCAGATCCCACCGACGCGATGTAGCCGACGGTACCGTCAAAATCCGCGATCTTGCCGAACCCGGATAGCACGAACATCAGCGACAGCAGGATGCGGGCGATCAGTGTCAGCAGATTCTGACCTTCTGTCATTGAATTTCCCCGTAGGCGAGTGCGGCGGCTGAGGCGGCAGTCCGCGAGCATAGGCAATTGAGCCGCCAATGCCAAACTGACCCGATACTGAGGCAAGAAGGCGGAGCGAGCCTGTACCGACGCGCTCAGGATGACCGCGATGCGCGTGGCACGAGCGGCGTCACATTGGCCGGCAGGCCCTCGGTCTGCGCAAAGGAGAAGCGGTTCTTGCCCTTGAGCTTGGCGTCGTACATCGCGAGGTCCGCCAGTTGCAGCAGTCGCTCGAGATCGCGTCCCTGCTCGGGCGCCATCGCCACACCGATGCTGGCCGAGACTCGTGACGGATGCGGCCGACCCTGTCTGGGCATCGGCTGCGCCACCGCCTGCAGCAGGCGAGTCGCGATTCGCTCGACTTCCTGCAGGCACCGACATCGGGAACCAGTACCGCAAACTCGTCGCCGCCGCGACGCGCGACCGTGTCCTGCGGCCGCATGACTCGGGTGAGGCGCACTGCAATCTCGCGCAGCACCGCGTCGCCGACTTCATGGCCATAGCGGTCGTTGATTTCCTTGAAACCGTCGAGATCGATCGCCAGCACCGCGCAGCTCACCTTGCGCAATTCGGACGTGGCAAGTGCCGCCGCCGCGCGCTCCGCCAGCAGTCGTCGGTTCGGCAGGCCGGTCAACTCGTCATGTTGCGCTTCGTGCAGCGCATTCGCTTCGCGTCGCTTGATCGTATCGATGTCGGCAATCACCAGCACGAACTCGCCGGCGGCGATCGAACGCGCAGTCACCTGGCACCAGGCCGCGCCCTCGGCGTGCGCGAGGCGTGCGCCGCGCCGCACGCGCAGCTCGCGCACCACGGCCTGGTCGCGGCCACGCGCCTCATCGGCGGCGTCGGTCAGTCTCGGCCCAGTCGTCGGCTCGAGCAGGCATGCGACCAGTTGCGTGCGTGCCAGTTCGTCCGGCGGCAGTCCGGCCAGTCGCAGGAAAGCATCGTTGCACCGCTGCACGATGCCCTGCTTGACAACCGCAATCGCCTGGCCCGCCGAGTCGAGCACGGTGCGCTCGACCCGCAGGGCCTCGGACAGCCGTCGCTCGCGCGACTTCAAGGCGGTCAGATCGGCATTCATGCCGATCGCGCCGGCGAAGCGGCCGCCCGGATGGCGCAGCGGCACCGCGCTGATCGAGACGATCACACGGCGTCCATCACTGCCGATATGGACCGCCTCGAGATCGCGAATCGGCCGGCCTTCGCGCAGACCTTCGAAAGCTCGCCGGATCGCCGGCTGCTCGCGCATCGGTCGGCAGCAACACTTCCACCGTTTGCCCGAGCAGTTCGCGCGTTTCATAGCCGTAAATTTCGCGCGCCGCACGCCGACTGGCAAAGCTCAGTTTGAAGTTTTCGTCGCACGCCCAGATCAGGCTGGCTGACGCTTCGACCAGGGACTTGTATTGACTCTTGCGGCGCCTCAGACGATCGATTTCAATCAGTTCATGCGGCGATGCGATCGTGTCGAGCACCAGGACCGCCTTGAACTTGGCGCCTTCATACGGCACGAAGTGACTGCGCAGGTTCAATCGCCCGCCCGAAGCGGCTCGTGCGCTGGTTGCGTACGTCGAAACTTGCCTGTCCCTTCAGCGCCTTGCTGAGTGCCGTGTGGACGGGCGAGACCGATTCTTCCTTGAATTCGAAGGCCTCGTGCCAGGGCGGACGCACGCGTGGGTCCGACTTCATTCCCCACTTGCGCGGTTCGGCGCCGGTCGCGTGAACCAGGCGACCGCCGGCAGTCGACCAGCCAGACCATGACCGGCAGCTTCGACAGCAGGTCCTGGCTGGCTCGCTGGAGGGCAGCGCCGCGCCGCGAACCGCCGCGATCGTGCCGACGATCGGTGCTACCCCCTCGCCACGTGGGGCACGTGCCGCGCATACGACACGCACTTCACGCGCGACTCCATCTGCATGCTGGAGTGTCATGCGCTCATCGAAGACCGCGCCGGACCGCAGAAATTCGCGGAAGATCGAATTGACCTTCGCCCGGTCCGGTTCGGCGAGCAGGTAGGCCAGTGGGAAGACGCCCGGACTCTGCTGGCGGCTCGGTGGGTGGCGGCGGAAATTCGTTGGACACGATCACGCTGCCGCCTTCATCGCGGTACCAGGGCAGTCCTTGCTGACCGCCGACCCACTCGGCGAATCGGCGTGGCATCCTCTACCAGGCGCGTAGCGCCGAAGGGCTCGCTGGCGGCCCGAGTCAGCGCGATCACAACGACCGAGCTGGCACGACCGGGCTCCATGAAGCGCACCCGGCCGGTCCATGTCACACCGTCAAAAGTGCGATCTGACCGGGGCGCATCGACACCGCAACGCTCGATTCCGATCGATGCCCTTCCGGCTTGAGCGCATCGGCCGGATCAGCGATGACGACATTCTTCAATTGCGCGCACCGAGGATCGATCGCTCGGAGCGCCCAATGAATTCGCAGGCCGGCCGGTTGACTTCGATCACGCGGCTGTTGCGGATGACGAGCACCGGTGTCGGCATGGCGTGGATCGCGGCTTGCCAGCCGAACTTGGTCGGATTGCTGATGTGAGTGGCCGTGCTGCGTCGCTCAGCGTGCCGCGCGAGCGGCTGCTGCCGTCCGATCAGCCAGACCGTGAGCAGCCATAGGGGAAACGCCAGCATGAAACCGGGCATTGCGCCCATATTGCGGACCGTGGCTATCAGGCAGATGCCGACCCAGCCGGCGACGTAAAGCGTCCACATTCGCGGCCAGCCGCCAAACCCGAGAGCCGCGAGCATCAGCGGCGCCGGCAGCCGCGAATCCGGCCGGCCCGCTGAGGAAATCCGCCATCCGCGGCACCCAGGCGATGAGCACTGCCCACAGCACGACGTCGGCGATCGCCGTCGCCATATAGAGGCGGCCGGCGCGCGACTCGCCAACAATAGGTATCCGCAGGCTTACGTATTCCGTGGCCAGCAGAAAACGTATCGCGCTCGCGGTTGCATAGACAGCAAGCCACGCCCAAGCGAAGGATGTGGCGCCGACCACCATCGCCGACCAGGCCGCCACGAATCCGATGATCAGCTGGGCCGGCAACAGGCGTTGCTCGATGGCGAACGCCGCACGCAGATCGAGGTGCGGATCTGGCCGGCGTGAGGACATTGCTTGCCGCAATGCCGCGCCGGCAGACACCGAATCCCTGATTCCTATCGTCGCCTCCAAACGTCTGTCGCAACCCGGCAACAACTCCCACGCCGCGGGCGGACACCGGAAGGGAATGCTAGCGGGCGGTCCCGCGCGGCAGCAATCGCCGACGGTCGGAGGACGACAGATTAATCCGAACGGACGATCCCGGCAGTCGGTCATTTCTGCCGACAGGGCGACGCGCGAGGCGACGCCAGGCGCAGCGCGCGACTCGGGCAGTTCGGCCGCGAACTGATAGCAGTTCTTGCCTGCCGCCTTGGCGGCGTACATGGCTGCGTCGGCCAGCCCAAGCAGGGTTTCGAAATCGTGCCCATCGCGGGGAAACATGGGCGATTCCCACACTTGCGTGCAGGCGCATCGTGCGCGCCGGAGTTCTCGACGTTCTCGCTGGCGGCGGCGATCAGCTTTTCCGCCACCACGACCGCGATCGAAGGTTCTTCGATTTCAGGCAGCAGGACGACGAATTCGTCGCCGCCGGTGCGCGCCACCACGTCATAGTCGCGCAGCACCCCGGAAAGGCGAACGGCGACGCGCTTGAGCAGGCCGTCGCCGTAGGAGTGACCGAACAGGTCGTTGATGTCCTTGAAGCCGTCCAGGTCGAGCACCAGCACCGATGCCAGCCGTCGTTGCTCGCAGCGCCACCGAAAGCAGTCGCCGCGCGTGTTCGCCCAGCAGACGGCGATTCGGCAGTCCGGTCAGGTCATCGTGATTGGCCTGGTGCCAGGCCAGCTCCTCGCGCCGTTTCAGCGCCGTGATGTCGGTCAGAACCAGGATCACTGCGCCGCCGTCGCCCGCCTGGCGCGAGGTCAACTGGCACCAGACGCTGCGTCCGTCGTTGGCGCGCAGCATCACCTCGTGAATCGCCGCTTCCCCGCGCACCGCGGACGCGCTGGTGGCGTGTGCAATCGTTTCCCAGTCGGATCGCTCGGCAAGGATTTCCTCGATCGGCTGGCCGACCAGGGCTTCGCGCGTGACACCAATCATTCTCGCCAGCGCCCGGTTCGGCGCCTCGATGCGGCCGTTGCGGACGAAGACTATGCCTTCGCCCGCGGCGTCATAGATCGGCCTGCTGGTTGCGCATCGCGACGTTGAGTTCGCGTTCACGCTGCTTGACCGCAGTGATGTCGCTGCAGATGCCGGTCACTGACTCGATCTCGCCGGCCTCGTTGAGCATCGGCAACGCGCTGACGTTGACGTAGACCGGCTCCTCGTCGCGCGCACGCAGGACCGCTTCCATGTCGAACACCGGCTGACCGTGCAAAGCCGGCGCGAAGCGCCGCAAGAACTCGCGTCGGCTGAAGCCCGCGGCGTTGAAGTCCCAGACAAAGCGGCCAATCATCTCGCGCGGTTCATAGCCGTACACCTCGCGGCAGGCACGATCGGAAACGAAACTCAGTCGTCCGCGCTCGGTCGCAGATCCAGATCAGCGAGGGCGACGCCTCGACCAGCGCACGATAGCGACGTTCGCTGTCCGCCAGGCGCTGATCGGCAAGGCGTCGCTCGGTGTCGTCGACGATCGACACCACCAGCCGGGTCGCACGACCATCACGTGCCACGTACCGATTCGCCGCGCAGCGTGACCCAGACGTAGGTGCCGTCGACGCGTTGCAGGCGACACTCTTCCCGCAGCGACGCACGCCCTCGTCATGTGGCGCTTGCGCGCAGCAATCACGCGCTCGCGTTCGTCCGGATGCAGAGGCGTCCGACAGACGATGCTCGCGCAAGCAGGTATCACGATCGGCATAGCCGAGGATCTGGCTGTAGCGCGACGACACGAAGCGTTCATTGGAGATGAGGTTGGTATCCGCAACGCCGGCGTCGATCGCGTCCAGCGCGAGTCGCAATTGTTCACGGCTGCGGTTCAGTTCGACATTCGCGTGTTCGTGCACGCGCGCCGACTGATTGGCTCGATGCGCTTCGACAGGTCGCTGCCGAGCGCGCGTTTTCAGCCACTGGGCCAACAACGCGACACCGACCATGGTCACTCCCCAGGCCAGCAGCATCAGGTCCTGGTGCTGCGACTCGCGCGTCATCAAGTGGACCAGCTGGGCAAATCCGAGCGGCGATGCAAACGCGAGCCACGGCAACCCGGCCGGTGCATACGGCAGCATGCCGCACGGCAGAACGAGCACGGTCAATGTGAGTTGGAAGCGAACTGCGAACTCGCTGCTGGCCGGCAGCAGCACCAGTAACAGCGCCCAGACCGTGCCTTCGGCCGCCGCGATTGCCGCATAGGCGTCCGCGCGCGCCGGCAACACTCGCGGCCGGGTCGCGAGTGCGCGCAGCGAGGTCGCCCGTACAGACGCCGCACCAGCGCCACGAGCGCGAGGGCGATCCACCAAGGCGCGACCGAGAATATGCGGCCTTCGCGGGCGAGCAGCAGTACTGCGACCAGGCCAAATGCAAGCGTGACGGACCAAGATGTGCGGCCGAGACCGACGGCCACTTTGAACAGTTCGAGCAGTGATGGAGTGTCGGGCCATGCGGAAGGTGCACCAAAGGCAGACGCGCAATGCGTCTTCGCCTGGCCTGATAATCGTCGTTCCGCACTGTTGGCCGAGGACCAAATAGCCCGCGAGAATCGGGTTGAAATCAATTCAGTCGATCTCGGAAGTCCTGAATCGAGCGATTCCCTCCTTACCGTGGACGATTCGCGCCCGTCGCCGACCGGGCTGCTTGCACGCGGGCTCCCTGGTCGCCGCGCTCGGCCAGCTGGCTCGACGCACGAGCGCATCAAGGCACCTGGCTGATGCGAATCGAGGATCTCGATCCGCCGCGCGCCATGCCGGCGCGGCGAAATCTATCGTGAATGACGCTTTCATGTTCGGACTCGAGTCGGATGAGGCGATCGCAGTAGCAGAGTGAATGCGGCGACCATGTACCAGCGTGCCTTCGAACGACTGCTGGCCTGGCTGCGTCTATCCCTGCTCCTGCAGCCGCAAGCGACGTCGCGCTGGCCGCATTCCGGCGCAGCGGGGTCCACCAAGCGACGCGGCATCTACCCGGGAACCTGTCGCGCCGGGCCTTGCGCCCGGTCATGCATCGCGCGCCTGGCGCTTCCGGGTCGACCGACAAGTCATCGAGCTTCGACCGATCGCGCCGTCGGCCTTGTACGGCAAGACCTCGCGTCGCGAAGTGGGCGACTTCGTCGTCCGTCGCGCCGATGGGCTGTGGGCCTATCAACTCGCTGTGGTAGTCGACGACGGCAGACAGGGTGTGACCGACGTCGTGCGCGGCGCCGACCTGATCGACAACACGCCCGTCAGATCGCCTTGCAGCGCGCGCTTGAAATTGCCTGCCCGTGCGATACCGGCACGTGCCGATGGTCACCAACGCGGAGGGCGAAAACTTTCGAAGCAGACCGAAGCGCCCCGCGCTCGATGTGGCCACGCGTGCCGGCCGAACTCGAACGCGCTGCCGCTCACCTCGGACTACCGCGCATCGGCGCGTTCAATCGACCGTGAATTTCTGCCGCGGCCATCCGGGCCTGGGCGAACGATCGGCGGCAGCATCGGACCGTCATCCGGATCGGCCCGCGATGGTCGCGCGCACTCGGGTGCGAAGGAGAGCGTCCATGAAGCGAACTCCTGCTCACGACAATGCTTGCGTTGGCGAGCCAGCGGCGGCAGTCGCAAAGCGGTACCTATACGGTGCGCCTGATGACACCGGAGACCGCGCTCAAGGCGACGCGCGCTGCGCTCGAGGAGTGTCGCAAGCGCGGCTTTCAGGTCAGCGTGGCAGTCGTCGATCGGGCCGGCGTCGCGCAGGCACTGATGCGCGATCGGTTTGCCGGACCGCACACGGTGCAGACCGCCATCAACAAGGGCTGGACGGCGATCAGCTTCCGCACCGACACGCTCGAGTTCGCGCAAGCTGACGCAAGCGGGCAGCGCGAGTTCCGGCGTCCGTGCGATCTCGAAGGTCGTGGCGGTCGGCGGCGGCGTGAACATCGCCGCGGGCGGCAACACGGTTGGCGCGATCGGCGTTTCGGGCGCACCGACCGGTGACGCCGACGAGGCGTGCGCACGGGCGGGCATCGCCGCGATCAAGGATGATCTTGAGTTCTGAGTTCGCGGTGGCGCTAGCGCGGGCCAATGAAGGTCGCGCCTTCCGCCTCGACGATCGCCCTGCTGCTCGCTCCGCCGCTCTTCTGGGCCGGCAATGCCGTCACCGCGCGTGCCCTGGTCGGCGACGTTTCCGCCGCTGGCGCTGTCTTTCGGCGCTGGGCGCTCGCTCTTGCGCTGATCGCACCGTTTGCGCACGTGCGCGTCTGGCAGCACCGCGCCATCATTGCGCGCCAACGCTGGCATACTTCGCCGTCATCGAGTTCCTTGGCGTCGGCTGCTACAACTCGCTGCAGTACGTCGCGCTGCAGACCTCGAGCGCGCTGTCAATGCGACCCTGATCGGCGCTCGGCGCCGGTCGTCACCTCGATGCTCGGCGCAGCCTTCTTCTCGGCACCGGTCGGCCGCCAGCAATGGATCGGCGCGCTGCTGTCGGCGCTGGGCGTGCTGCTGGTCATCGCACGCGGCGACCCGGTGCAATCTGCTCGACGCTGCAATTCGGCTCGCGGCGATCTGATCATGCTCGTCGCCACCGGCTACCTGGAGCCTGTACACGTGGCTGCTGCGGACTCGCCGCGCCGGAGCTGCCGTTCACCGTCTTCCTCGCGGTGCAGATCGCGTCTCGGCGCATTGATGATCCTGCCGTTCGCGCTGCTCGAGTACCCGTCGACCGGACAGACGGCCGCGCCGACCGCGTCCAACCTGGCGGCCCTGCTCTACGTCGCCTTGCTGCCCTCGCTCGCGGCCTACTTCTGCTGGGATCGGGGCGTGTCGGAACGCGCGGCGCCGTCGTGCCGATATTTCGTCAACCTGACACCGGTGTTTACCGGGCTGCTGTCGTGGCTCTTCCTGGCCGAGCCGATCGGCTGCCTATCACCTGGCCGGCGGTGCGCTGATCGTCGCCGGCATTCAGCTGCCAGTCGAAGCTCGCACGCTGCAACGCTGGGTTCGCCCGAGAGCGGCTCGCTACAATTGGGCCGACCTCGTCATTTCGGCGCCATGATCACGTTCGACGTGCTGGTACCCGTTTCCGGTCGTGGACTCCGGACCTCACCATGCCCATGCGGAACGACCAGATCGTGATCGTTCGGCGCGGTGACTATCGCGCGCCGGCCTTCGCTGCTCGATCGGGTCGAACTCGAGTTCGACCTCGACCCGACGCTCGACGACGGTCACATCGACGCTGGCGGTGCGTCGCCAATCCGGGTGGACCGCGTCGGCTGCGGTCACGAGCGACCTCCTGTGGCTCGATGGCGAGGATCTCGAACTGGTCTCGGTGGCGACTCGACGGTCGGACGCTCGACGCGCCGCGAGTACGAATTGCGCGACGGCGGGCTGGCGATTCCGATGCGCCGCGGATGCATCACCTTGTCCATCGTCAACCGCATCCAGCCCGCGGCCAACACCGAGTTGATGGGGCTGTATCGTGTCGAACGGCAATTTCTTCACGCAGTGCGAGGCCGGAAGGATTCCGCCGCATCACCTACTTTCCCGACCGCCCGGACGTGATGACGCGCTTTCGCGTCACGCTGCGTGCCGCGCGCGAGCCGCTTTCCGGTGCTGCTGGCCAACGGCAATCTGATCGAGCACCGGCGAGCTTGACGACGGCCGTCACTTCGCGATCTGGGACGATCCGTTCGCCAAACCGAGCTACCTGTTCGCGCTGGTCGCCGGCCACTTCGTGGCGCACGAGGAATCGATTCGCCGCGCGAGCGGTCGCGAGGCGCTGCTGCAGATCTGGGTCGAGCCCGGCAATCTCGACAAGACGGCACATGCGATGAAGAGCCTGAAGCGGCGCAATCGCCTGGGATGAGCACCGCTACGGACTCGAACTCGATCTCGACCGCTTCATGATCGTTGCGTCCAACGACTTCAACCTGGGTGCGATGGAGAACAAGGGCCTCAACATCTTCAACGCCAAGTACGTGCTGGCCAGTCCGGCGGTCGCCACCGACATCGACTACGCGCACATCGAAGTCGATCGTCGGCCACGAGTACTTCCACAACTGGACCGGCAACCGCGTGACCTGCCGCGACTGGTTCCAGCTGAGCCTCAAGGAAGGCCTGACGGTCTTTCGCGACCAGGAGTTCTCGGCGGACATGAGGGTGATGCCTCGAGCCGGGCCGTCAAGCGCATCGACGACGTGCGCAGCGCTGCGCGCCCTGCAGTTTCCCGAGGACGCCGGTCCGATGGCGCACCCGGTGCGGCCTGACTCGTACCAGGAGATCAGCAACTTCTACACCGCGACGGTGTACGAGAAGGGCGCCGAGGTCGTGCGCATGCTGCAGACCCTGGTCGGTGTCGACGGCTTTCGGCGCGGCATGGACCTGTACTTCAAGCGCCACGATGGACAGGCCGTGACCTGCGACGACTTCGTCGCCGCGATGGCGATGCCAACCAGCGCGACCTCGGCCAGTTCAGGCGCTGGTATGCACAGGCCGGCACGCCGCGCGTCACGGTGGGCAGCCGCGTACGACCCGACACAGCGCATCTATGAATTGACGCTGCACCCAGTCGACTGCCGCGCAACGCCGGGCAGCCCGGCAAAGGAGCCGTTCCACATTCCGTTGCCAGCTCGGCCTGGTCGCCAGCAACGGCGTCGAACTGCCCCTTGCAGCTCGACGGCGAAGCAACGGCACAGGAACGACGCGCGTGCTCGAACTGATGCAGCGACGCAGCAGACCTTGCGCTTCATCAATGTCGGCGAGCGACCGGTGCCATCGCTGCTGCGCGAATTCTCGGCTCCGGTCATCGTCGACTACGACTACACCGACGCCGAGCTGGCATTTCTCTGTCAACGCACGACGCCGATCCCTTCAATCGCTGGGAGGCGGGACAGCGCCTGGCGACGGCACGCATTTCCGGATGACCGACGCGGTAGAGGCCGGCCGCCGCTGGCGCTCGATGACGCTTTTGTCGACGTGTTCCGCACGACCCTGCTCGATCCTGCACTCGCGCCCGCATTCAAGGAACAGGCGCTGACTGCTGCCGGCCGAAGGCTTCATCGGTGAGCAGCGAGCGGTGGTCGACCCGGAGGCAATTCGAACGGCGCGCCGATTTCTTATGGCGAGCTCGGTCGGCGGCTGGCCGCCGAATGGTGGTCCGCGTACGCGGCCAATCGGATCGAGGGCGAGTACTCGCCCGACGCCGGTGTCCGCCGGCCAGCGCGCACTGCGCAATCTGGCGCTGGCTTATCTGGTCGAGGGCAGGGCTGGATGGTGCGCTGGAACGCGCCGCCAGCCAGCTCGAGAACGCCTCGAACATGACCGAACGCCAGGGTGCGCTCTCGGTGATCGTCAGCAGCGCCGCGCCGTTCAAGGCCGAAATACTGGTCCGCCTCGCCCGTGAGTGGCAGCACGAACCCTTGCTGATGAACAAGTGGTACCAGGTGCAGGCCACGGCATCAGCAATGCCGGGCGAACCGCCGGTCGTCGAACGCGTCCGCCGCCTGTTGCAGCATCCGGGCTTTCTCGCTTTCGAACCCGAACAATGTCTATTGCACTGATTCGCTCCTTCTGCGCCATCAACGAAGCGGAGTTTCATCGGCGCGGCACCGATGGCTACGACTTCTGGGTCGAGCAGGTGCTGACGCTCGACCGCATCAATCCGACGGTCGCGGCGCGCATCGCGCGCTCGCTCGATCGCTGGCGCAAGTTCACGGCGGACCGCACAGGCCGGAATGCGAGCCGCGCTCGAAGAGCGTCGCCGCGGCTCGCACCTATCGCGCGATGTGCGCGAGATCGTCACCAAGGCCCTCGCGTTCTAGGGTCAATCACACCGACTACCGGACATCCATGGCATTGCTGTCGCTGACTCACTACCTGATCCGCTGCGAGCGCGCGCACGGCGTCGACCCGGAGTTGCGCTTGTTGCTCGAGATCGTGGCGCGCGCCTGCAAGACGATCAGTCACGCGGTCGGCAAGGGTGCTCTTGGCGGTGTGCTGGGCGCCGCAGGCACCATGAACGTGCAAGGGCGAAGCGCAGAAGAAACTCGATGTTCTCTCCAACGAGATCCTGGTCGAGGCCAACAGCTGGGGCGGCTACCTGGCTGCCATGGCTTCCGAGGAGATGGAAGCTCCGCTCGGCATTCCGGTGGCTTTCCCGCGCGGCAAGTACCTGCTGCTGTTCGATCCGCTCGACGGGTCGAGCAATATCGACGTCAATGTCTCGATCGGCACGATCTTCTCGGTCCTGCCCTGCCCTGCAACCGCGACCGAAGCAGGCGAGGCCGAGTTCCTGCAGCCGGGGCGTCAGCAGCTGTGCGCCGGCTATACGGTTTACGGGCCGCAGACCCTGCTCGTCCTCTCGGTAGGTCATGGGGTACAGGTGTTCACGCTCGATCGCGACACCGGCTCCTTTCTGCTGACGCAGGAAAACGTCCAGATCCCTGCCGACACGCGGGAGTTCGCGATCAACATGTCCAACGCACGACACTGGGAAGCGCCGGTCAAGCGTTACATCGACGAACTGCTGGCCGGCAAGACCGGCTCGCGCGGCAATGACTTCAACATGCGCTGGGTCGCCTCGATGGTGGCCGATGTACACCGGATCATGTCGCGCGGCGGCATCTTCATGTACCCGCGCGATGCACGCGAACCGGACCGGCCCGGCCGCTTGCGACTGATGTATGAAGGCAATCCGATGGCGTTTCTGGTTGAGCAGGCCGGTGGCGCCGCCACCAACGGCCGTCAGCGCATTCTCGATATTCAGCCATCACGCTTGCATGAGCGGGTGGCCGTGTTCCTGGGTTCGAAGCAGTGAGGTCGAGCGCGTCAGTTCCTACCATCGCGCCTGAGCAAATTTGGCCTGGCGTTCAGATGAGTCTGGTCTCGACTGTCCTGGTCGTTCTGCAGTTCGGCCTGCTCGCCCTCCTCGTCCTATCGACCCGCTGGGAAACGTCGCTCAATGCCTGGCCGCCGGCCATTTTCCTGTTCGCGATGGGAGTGGTTCTCGGACTCTGGACCCTGGGCCACAACCGCCTCGGCAATTTCAATATTCGCCCGGAGGTCAAGCACACCGCCCGACTCGTCACGAGTGGGCCGTATCGCCGGATCCGTCACCCGTTGTACGTGGCCCTCCTGCTCGCATCGGCCGCCTTCGTATGTGTGGATTCGCGGGCCTGGCGCATCGCGGCCCTGGTCGCGCTGCTGCTGGTCCTGATCCTCAAGGCACAGCGCGAAGAGAAGTTGCTGAGCGCGCGCTTTGCCGACTACCCCGCCTACGCCGCACGCACACGGCGCTTCATACCGTTCGTCTACTGATCGACGGCCGCAGCCTGCTTGCCAGGCGCCACGGGCGCCCGGTCGTCAACCTGCGACATGCGCGCTGCGTTCAGCTACCGGAACGTAGTCCAGACGCCGACCGAGCGAGCAACCCTGCGATGAACCGACGAGCGCTGCTTGCCTGCCTTTCGCTGTTCCTGTTGCCCGCTGCTGCTCAGGAGCGGCTCGACAACCCGGGAATCGACATGGATGGGTTTCTCAAGATGTCGGTCGAGGCGTCCCGGCACCGCAGCACCCGTCGGCTGTCGGAAGCGGATTTCATCCGGATGAGCCGCGAGCCCGGCGTCGTCGTCCTCGATGCGCGCAGTCGCCAGAAATACGACGAACTGCACGTCAAGGGAGCAATCAACCTCAGTTTCCCGGATATCGCCGTCGACAGCCTGAAAGCCGCGATCCCGGACAAGTCGACCCGCATCCTGATCTACTGCAACAACAATTTCCGCGGCGCCGAGCAGCCCTTTCCATCGAAAATTCCGGTCGCTTCACTGAACCTCTCTACCTACATCGCGCTGTACAGCTACGGCTACCGCAACATCTACGAGTTGGCACCGCAGATCGACCTCAAGTCTTCGCGACTCGAGTTCGACTCCTCGGTGCCAAGTAGGTAGATCTACCCGGTCAATTCCCGGGGCCCCATTAGCAGCTAGGGAACCAGCACGGTCGAACCGACGGTCTTGCGCGCCGCCAGATCCGCATGTGCGCGCCCGGCCTCCGCGAGCGGATAGCGCTGCTCGATGTCGACCTTGATCTTGCCACGTGTCATCAGGTCAAACAGTTCCTCGGCGGAGGCCTGCAGCCGGGCCCGTGGAATGACATGGGTCGCCAGCGTCGGACGCGTGACAAACAGGGACCCCTTCTGCGCAAGGATGCCGAGGTTAACGCCGGTGACCGCGCCCGAGGCATTGCCGTAGCTCACCATTAGTCCGCGCGGCTGCAGGCAATCGAGCGAACCTTCCCAGGTGTCCTTGCCGACACCGTCATAAACGACCGGCACCTTGGCACCCCCTGTCAGTGCCATCACGCGCTCGACGAAGTTCTCCTTCGAATAGTCGATCGTCTGCCAGGCCCCATTGCGCTTCGCAAGCGCGGCCTTTGCGGGTGAACTGACCGTACCGATCAGCTTGACTCCCAGTGCGCGCGCCCACTGGCACGCAATCAGCCCGACGCCGCCCGCAGCGGCATGAAACAGCACGGTCTCGTTGCCCTGCAGCCGGTAAGTCTGGCGGAACAGGTACTGCACGGTCAGTCCTTTCAGCATGACGGCCGCCGCATCATCGAACGAGATCCCGGCCGGCAATCGCACCACCGTGGCCGCCGGCATCGTGCGCACCTCGGCGTAGGCGCCGAGCGGCCCTTGCGGATAGGCCACGCGGTCGCCTTCCTTCAGAAAACCGACGTCGGCGCCGACCGCTTCGACCACACCAGCCGCCTCGAAGCCGAGGCCATGTGGCGTGACACTTGGATACAGGCCGGTGCGGTAATAGATATCGATGAAATTGAGACCGATCGCGCGATTCCGGATACGAACTTCATTCGGACCGGGAGCGCTCACCTCCACTTCGCTCAATTCCAGGACTTCTGGGCCACCGTGGGTGCGGACAACGATCGCTTTGGACTTCATCTTGTCTCCCGGTTAGGGTCGACGCTGCGTGCCGTCGACACGAAATAAATGCCAAACAGGACGAGCACGGTGCCGGCCATTTGCCAGAGGCTGACCTGCTCGTCAAGAAAAATGATTGCCAGCACAATGGTAGCGACTGGGCCTACCATCGCTGCCAGAGAGGTTCGGCCCGCACCGATGCGCTCAACGGCAAGCATCGTCGCAAACACCGGCAGGACTGTGCACAACACTGCATTGACCAGCGACAGCCAATAGACCGGCGCCGGCTGTGCCAAAGCAGACAGGGAATTCAGTACCAGGAACTGCGCGAACACCGCCGCGGTCGACACCCCCATCGCATACGAAGTCAGGCGGATCGCCCCGATGCGCCGGACCATCTCTCCTGAGATCACCAGATAGGCCGCGTAACAGACCGCACTTGCGAAGACAAGCGCAGCACCGAGTGGAACCCGGGCGCCCTCGGCCTGCACATCGTGCCAGAACGCCAGGACTATGCCGGCATAGGCCAGTGTCAGAGCCAGCCAGTCACGCCGCGAGAATCGCTTGCCGAAGATGAATACCGACATCAGCAGCACCAGAGTCGGATTCAGATAAAGAATCAGGCGCTCGAGCGCCGCAGAAATGTACTGCAGGCCGAGGAAGTCAAGATAACTAGCGGCGTAGTAGCCGAGCAGCCCGATGAGAATCATTCGAGCATGATCAGAAGGGGCAAGCGGTGCACCGCGTGATGTGATCGCATAAGCCAGCGCAAAGAAAGGCAGGGAAAAGGCCATTCGCAAAGCAATCAGCGTCGCGGCGTCGACCCCATGGCGATAGGCCAGTTTGACCACAATCGCCTTGGCCGAAAACAGCACACTGCCCACAACGGCGAGCGCAATTCCGGCGGCGAAGTGACGGTGCGCTGCGGCATGCACGACGGGATTCTAGATCCAGCCCAAACGCAAGCCCCTCGTGTGGCGCGATGCGTTCGCTGCCTGTCGATTACCGCGCTGCCACGCCGCTGCCATCGTATTTCGCGCCACGCTGGATGCGATTCACCGCATCGGCCCTGCCATCGTCGTTTCGCATTGATATGCTGCGCGCCGTTTCACGAATCACCCTCGGACTCTTGACATACCGCTTCGCCCTGGCACTCGCTGTCGCCCTGCTCGCCGCCTGCCGGCCGGGCGGCGACGCGGTCGTGGGATCGCTCAAGCCCTGCCGTATTCCTGGGGTCGACCGCGAGGTTCAGTGCGGCGCGGTCAGCGTGCCGGAGGATCCAGGCGCACCGGGCGCACGCCAGATCGTCGTGCAGTACGCGATCGTTCCGGCGATTGCCCGCAACAAGCAACCCGATCCGGTTTTCGTGCTGGCAGGAGGGCCCGGGCAGGCCGCGATCCGACTTGCCGGACAGGTCATGCCGCTGATGAACTCGTTGAATTCCCGGCGCGACATCGTATTCATAGATCAGCGCGGGACCGGCCAGTCGAATCCGTTTGAATGTGCGCGCGAAGGCAACACCGTGGAAGCCGCGCTCGAAGCGCGGCAGCAGCTCGAGCGCCTGCAGGAGTGCATCAAGTCGTTCAAGGGGGATCCGCGGCTCTACGCGACGTGGATTGCGGTACGCGATTTCGACGTAGTGCGCGCCCAGCTTGGGGCGGAGCAGATCAACCTCTGGGGTGCCTCGTACGGCACCCGCGCCGCGCTCGAGTATCTGCGCCAGTACCCGCGCCATGTCCGCACCGCCGTGCTCGATGGAGTCGCCCCCCCGGACATGGCATTGCCGGTTTCATTCGCTCTTGATTCCGAGGCCGCGCTCACCTCGCTGTCGCGACTGTGCGCGGCCGATCCCCGGTGCCTGAGCCAGTATCCCGACTTTGATGCCCGCGTTGCTGCACTGCTCGAACGAGCCGTGAGCGCGCCCTGGATCGAGGTCGATCATCCTCTGACCGGCGCCAGGGAAAAACTGCGCCTGGACTCGCGGGCGCTGACGTCCCTGCTGCGCGGACCGCTTTACTCACCGTCTCTCGCCGCTCTGCTGCCCTTTGCGGTGGCTGAAGCGGCCAACGGGCACTACGGGCCGCTGGTCTCGCTTACGGTCTCCCTCGCCGGACGTGTGCAGGACAATTTCGCGGCCGGCATGCACTTTGCCGTGATCTGCGCTGAAGATCTGCCCAAGTTGCGAACCCGGAGCGAGCCGGCCCCGATCGGCAGGTTTGGCACGGTGTTTGCCGACTTATACGAGCAGGCGTGCGCGGTGATGCCGACCGCGCCGGTGCCTGCCGCCTTCTATGAGGTCGGACCCAGCGCGGTTCCTGTGCTGATCCTTTCCGGCGGCCTTGATCCTGCGACCCCACCCCGGCATGCTGAGGTGGTCGCGCGCAAACTCGGCAATGCCACCCATCTGGTCGCGCCAAACCTGGCCCACGGCATCAGTGGACAAGGCTGCGCCGCGCAGCTGATCACGCGATTCGTGCGCGAAGCATCGGCCGCTGCGCTCGACGGCGCCTGCCTCAGCGCGATTCCGCCGCCCGGCTTCTTTCGGCCGCTCGAGACGAATCCAACCCGGAGTGCGCCGCGGTGATCGAGGTCCAGGGAATTGCCAAGTCCTTCATCGCGCGCGTCGACGGGAAACGCCGACCGATCACTGCAGTCGCTGATGTCTCGTTCACGGCCGCTGACGGCCGCATCACCGCACTGCTTGGGGCCAATGGCGCGGGCAAGACCACCAGCCTGCGCATTGTCGGCACCCTGGTCCGTGCCGACCGCGGATCAGCCGTGGTCGGCGACATTGACGTGCAGGCGGATCCTGCCCTCGTGCGTGCAAGTATCGGCATGCTGTCGGATGCACGTGGCCTGTACGCGCGCCTGACCGCGCGCGAAAATATCGCCTACTACGCCGAGCTGCGCGCGGTTCCCGCTGCCGAATTCCTGGCGCGCCTCGACATGCTGGCCGGACTGCTCGACATGCGGGCTCTGCTCGACCGGCGCACCGAGGGATTTTCGAGCGGTGAGCGCATGAAGGTGGCACTCGCGCGTGCGCTGATCCACGACCCGCCGCACCTGATCCTGGACGAGCCGACCAATGGCCTCGACGTGGTGTCGACCCGCGCCCTGCGGCGCCTGCTGATGCACCTGCGCGGCGAAGGCAAGTGCATCGTCATTTCCTCGCACATCATGCAGGAGATCGATCACCTTGCCGACGAGATCGTCATCGTTGCAGGCGGTCGCACGGTCGCGCATGGAACGGCGGAGTCGATCCGTGCGCAGGCCGCCGCTGAATCCCTGGAGGACGCCTTTGTCACGCTTGCCTACGGCCAAGGGAGCGTCGGATCGTGAGCCCAGCCGTCGTGGTGTTTCGCAAGGAACTGGCCGACGCCGTGCGCGACCGTCGTACCTGGACCATCGTGCTATTGAGCTCGATCCTCGCCGGTCCGATTGCTCTTCTGCTGCTGGCAAGCTTCCTGTCCAGCGTCGAGGAGACCGCCGCCAGGCGCGAGATCTACGTGGCTGGCGGAGCTGCCGCGCCGACCCTGACCAACTTCCTGCAGCGTGCCGGCGGCACGGTCAAGGAAGCGCCCGATGATTACCGCGCGCAGCTCAAGTCGGGGCGACTGCAGAATGCCGTCATCATCGTGCCGCCCGACTTTGAAGCGCGCTTGGCAGCCGGTGAAACGGTTCACCTGGATCTCATGTTTGACGAGGCCGCGACCAAGGCCCAGGCAGCGGTGCGCGCGACCACGACTCTGCTGCGCGGCTTCAACCGCGAGCAGGGTGCGCAACGCCTGCTGGCCCGCGGCGTGAGCCCGCAGCTGCTGGCGCCGCTGGAGATCAATGAGCTGAACCTGGCGAGCGGCCAGTCGCGCGGCGCCCAGCTGCTGTTCCTGGTGCCATGGCTGGCGCTGCTGGGGGCCGTCATCGGCTCGATCAGCGTCGCGATCGACGTAACGGCCGGCGAACGCGAGCGCGGTTCGCTCGAACCCCTGCTGATGAATCCGGTATCCACCGGCGCACTGGTGCTCGGGAAATGGATGGTGGTGGCGCTGTGCGCGGCGAGTGTCGTGGTGCTGACCCTCGCGGGCTTCAAGCTCGCGATGCAGTTTGTCCGCAGCGACAGCCTGTCGGCACTGTTGCAGTTCGGCGTGTCCGAACTTGGCCTGTTTCTGATCATGCTGCTGCCATTTGCGGGTATGGTGGCGGCACTCAACATGCTGGCGGCCACCTATGGCCGCACGTTCAAGGAGGCCCAGACCTACGCGAGCTACATCACGCTGCTGGTCAACTTTGCGCCGATCGTGCCGATGTTTCTGTCGGTGCGCGATGCGGCCTGGCAACTCGTCGTTCCAGCGATGGCGCAGCAGACCGTGATGATGCGTGCACTGCGAGGCGAAGCGGTCGACTTTCTCGACATCGCACTGCCGGGCGGCATCGCCGTTGCTGCCACCGTGGCCTGCCTGTGGTTGCAAGCTCGTCTGCTGCGTGACGAACGCATTGTTTTCTCGCGTTAGGACGCTGGAAGCCTCCAATTGGGCAAAGCCAGCCATCTGGATGCGTTCTTTTTCAAGGATTGGCGGCTTCGCCCGGTGCGATAATCGCTGGCCGTCGTTCGAGCCGCACGCATTAGCCGAACTCCGAACTGTGATGTCTGAGCCGCTGACCGCCACCGAGCCCAAGATCGACGCGGGCCCGATGCCCACGCCCACGCCGACGGCGATCGGCCGCTTCAGCGTTCTGGCTGAGATTGGGCGCGGCTCCTACGGCGTGGTGCATGCTGCGCACGATCCGGTCCTGGCGCGCGAAGTGGCGATCAAGTTGATTCCGCTGGCAGGTGAAGCCCAGTTCCGCACTCAGATCGAGGCGAGTTTCCTGCGCGAGGCCAAGTCCGCGGCCGGAATGAGCCATCCGAGCATCGTCACCATCTACGACGCCGGCCAGACCGATGCCTTCGCCTATATCGCGATGGAACGCCTGCACGGGCAGGACCTGCATGAGTATCTCGCCAGCGGCAATCGAATGAGTCCACGCCAGGCTGCTTCGATGATGATGCGGCTCGCGGATGCCATCCATTACGCAAACAAGCGCGGCCTCGTGCATCGCGACATCAAGCCGTCCAACATTTTCCTTTCGCGCGACCTGAAGCCGAAGCTGCTCGACTTCGGCACCGCGCTGGCGCCAGTTCTGGCCGCCACAGGCAGCAAGGACACGCGCCACCTGGTCGGCACGCCGAACTACATGTCGCCCGAACAGGCCAAGGGCGAAGCACTTGATGCGCGCAGCGATATCTTTTCACTGGGCACGATACTTTACGAATTGCTCGCGGGTCGTCGCGCCTTTGACGGCAGGACCATCGACGACACGCTTGGAATGGTCGTCACGGCTAGTCCGAAGCCGATCGAGAAACTGCGCCCCGACGTGCCGGCACCACTGTGTGAAATTGTGCGCAAGGCGATGGCGCGGGATCCCGCCGAACGCTATGCGAAGGCCTCGGAGTTGCGCAACGCACTCGCCGAGTTCGTCGAGGGATCGCGCACCGCCAGTACCGATGCCTCGATCGCCGCACGTGCGCCGGAGGCGGCACCCAACCATGGTTCAACCTGGCGCCTGGCCGTTGGTGTCGCTGCCGCAGCGGTAGCGGCCCTGGTGCTGATCGCGGCACTCAAACCGCCCGCTTCGGCGCCCGCGCCAATGACGCCAGCGGCGCGCGTGCCGGTCGCCAAGGCAATCGCACCGCCGCCTGAACCGGAACCGGGCACTTCGGTCGCGGCGAGCGCAGAGGCAAGATCGCTAGACGTCAAACCGGCGCCGCGACGGCGCAGCGAGTCATCGGCCCAGGCAGTGGCGCCTCCCCGCGATGGATCGGTCAATCTTGCGATCACGCCCTGGGGTGAGGTCTTGGTCGACGGAGCGGTACGCGGTGTGTCGCCGCCACTTAGGCAGCTCGCCCTGGCTCCTGGCACGCACACGATCGAAGTGCGCAATGGCGCAGCCGCGCCGTTTGTCGCCCGCGTCGAGGTGCGGTCGGGCGAGGCTGTCACGCTGCAGCATCGGTTTTAGGGCCTTCCTTCTTGTTCCAGCGGCGAAGGGCTTTAGCGCCGCTTTTCCGGCGATCCGCGCAATTGAGCCGGCTGGCAGCATCGGCTAGCCTCGTGGAGTCACATTGACCTGCGGTCCGATGCGCATTTGATGAGCACAGCGCTGTCACCGAACATCAAGCTGATCGGCCGCTACCCAATTCTTCGGGAGCTGCGGCGCGATCGCCATACGGTCGTTTATCTCGCGCTCGACCCGGTGCTCAATCGCGAGCTTCTGGTAAAGGCCGTCCAGTTGCGCCCGACCAAGCCAGAAGAGCGCGCGGCCATGGCGCGCGTCGAGCAGGCTTTCATGCGCCAGGCCCAGGCGGCGGGCCGCCTGCATCACCCCCACATCGTGACGGTGTTCGACGCCGGCCTGGTCAACAACGTCGGCTACCTCGCCCTCGAGAAAGTCGACGGCAAGCTGCTCGAGGATCTGATGGTCGAAGGCTATCGGCCCGGAGCCTTGCAGTCCGCTGACATCGCCGCCCGAGTCGCCGATGCGGTCGAGTTCGCGCATGCGCGCGGCGTCCCGCACGGACATCTGTCTCCCTCGCGCATCTTTCTGCAGAACGCCGATCACATGCCGAAGGTCATGGGTTTTGGCGGCTGGATCGACAGCGGCACCACCGGTGACTTCGAACTCCAGGGCACGGAATCGATGCTGCCCTACTTCGGCAATGAGCTCGGCGCCGAGGCTCGCCGCAAGGACGTGCGGGCCCTCGGCGCGCTGCTGTTCCTGCTGCTGACCGGTACCCGGCCCGATGTGAAGACGCTGCGCAAGCAGCCGAACCGCGGCGAAAGCCCGATCCTCCAGATCAGTCCCAACGCACCGCTAGCCGCTCGCGGAAATTGCCGAAGATGCGCTCGAACTGCGAGGCGTTCGACCGTACGGCAGCGCCGCCCAGGTACGCAATGCCCTGACCACCTTTCTCTGGGGCAATCGCGGCGCCGAAGCACCACCGCATGCGGCGACGATCACCGGCATGCCCGCACGCCTGTCGGTCGTGCCCGATGCGAGGCCGGTCCCGATCGGCCGGTCCACGCCCCGATGCAGCGGCAGCCGTCGCCGCAATCACCGATCGAGCACCAATGAGCCCCCTGCGCGACGCCGCCTGGCACAACTGCAGATCGCTACGGTCTTGCTGCGGTCGGACTGTGCGATGCTGCTTGCGTTCAGCATCCTGTGGTCGGGGTCCGAGCAGGTCCAGCAATGAACTCCCAGCGCAGGCGGCCGCGAAGTCTTCGTCGCGACCGCGGCGCGGCGGACGCTTCAGCTCAACGAACCGGTGCCGCCGCCCCGCGTGGCTGAGCGCATTCCGGCAGTGCGAGGACCGGCCGGGCCGAGGGCACGGTTCACCCTGGCCGTGGCACCGTGGGGTGAGATCTACGTCAATGGTGATAGCTATGGCAGATCGCCGCCGCTGACCCAGCTCAGCCTTCCGGTCGGTCGGCATACGATCGAGGTGCGCAACGGCGAGGCTGCGGCGTACGTCGCTCAGGTCGATGTCAGCGTCGAGCAAACGAAACACATTCGTCATCGCTTCCAGTGAAAGTCAAACCCCGAATTTGGCTCCAGTGCGCTGCGCCGCTTGCGCTCTGTGTCGCTGTCGGGTTGCGCGTTGCTGGACAAGCCACCACCGCCACCCCCGCCACCGCCGCCGACCGTCAGCGTCGCACGCCTGTACGAGCAGCCTGCCGAACGCGACTTCGTCAACGGCATGCGCTTTTACGAGGAAGGGCAGTACGAACGCGCGGAGGCGCTGCTCAAGCGCGCGTGGCCGAAGGACTGAAGGACCGGTACGACCTGTCGATCGCGAACAAGCATCTGGCTTTCATCGCCTGCGCCTACAACCGTCCAGTTGACTGCGAAGCGTCATTCCGCGCTGCGTTCGCTGCTGATCCGAGGTTCAGGCTGACGGATGCGGAAGTCGGCCATCCACTCTGGGGGCCGGTTTACAAGCGGGTGGCGGCGGAACAGCTCAAGCCCCCGACCGGCAAGTAGCGAAGCTGCGTTCGGCAGCGCCCGAATTCATCGGGCGGGCCAGCGCTGGAGTCGGACGTCCTGTTGTGGGGTGACCGCGTGGCCCAAGCCAGCCGGTTCAGAATCCGATTCGGCCTTCTTCGCGACGCGGTCATCGGCGATGTCGTCGGCCCGGACCTCATCGCGACCCGTCCAGCTTGGCGTTGCCAAAGGCTGCCAGCAGGACGCGCCGCATTTCGCGCGGCTTGAAGGTGGCCAGACGATCGAGACTCTCGGCACCGAGAGCTGCCGGAAAGCTCGTCCCCAGGCGTGCTCGCCGCGCAGTTCGCTGTAGATGCTCGCCGCGATGCGACGCGATCCTTCCTCGTCGGGTGCGATCGATCGAGTAGACATTCATCCGGTTCAGGATCGGCTCAGGAATCGCTGCGCACGTCATTGGCGGTCGCAATCCAGACCACATCGGCCGCGTCGATCGGAACTTCGGCGAACTCGTCGATGAACTCTGCCGCGGTGTCGTGCTCGAGCAGCGTGTACAGGCTGCCGAGCGGGTCGTACTGCGCGTCGCCGCCGGCCTTGTCGATCTCGTCGATCACGATCACCGGATTGGCATAGTCGCCGTTGACCAGCGCATCGAACACCTTGCCGGGCTTTGCGTTCTTCCACTGCGCCGAAGCGCCGGACAGGATCCAGCCGGCGGTCAGCGAACTCATCCCGATGAAGTTGTAACCGGTACCGAGCAGCTTCGCCAGCCTGCGCGCGAAGTGCGTCTTGCCGATGCCGGGATCGCCGAGCAGCAGGATCGGCTCGAGCTCGAGCGGATCTTCCGAAGACAGGCACAGAGCGAGTTGCTTGCGGATGTCGTCGAGCGGCGCACCGAAATTCGGCAGCTCGTCGGCCAGGGCGTCGATATCGGGCAGCGCTGAGGGCTTGATCACGAAGCGCTGGCCGCCGGTGCGAATCATGCTTGCAGGTAGGTGGCGCGCAGCGCCTCGCTGGCACCGTGGCCGAGTTCCGGCAGTTCGGTCAGCGCTTCCTCGACGCGCGGCACCTGGTAGATGTCCTTGAATCCCGCGATCGAAATCGGTGTCGGGATCGTTGCAGGCAGGCTCATCCAAACCTCCGTTCGTCTTTCATGCCATTTAACGCGCAAGTACCCGTCCGGTGCACCTGAATATTCAAGCACACAATCTGCGGAGATTCTGCAATAAGACGGGCGTTACGGCGACAGTGCGTCGTGTGAAACGAACAGATGCGACTTCAGCACTCACCGTGCGCGAGTGCCAATATGGTCGCTGTCTGAAACTTCCGGCGAGTGCCGTCAGGCTTCGACGCGCAGGCCCTGCCCGGCGGCCCATACTGCGGCTTCGACGCGTGACCGAAAGCCGAGCTTTTTCAGCACGTGTTTCACGTGCACCTTGACGGTACCTTCGGTGATCTCGAGGTTGCGGGCGATCACCTTGTTGCTCTGGCCGTCTGCGATGCAGCGAAGAACCGCGAGTTCGCGTTCCGTCAGATCGCGCGCGTCGCGCTGCAGTCCTCGCTCCTTGTCGCGCAAAGCAGCGGTTAGAGTCTCCGTCAGGGCGTCGCTGATGACCGTGCGCCCTTCGAGCGCATCGCGCACGCGCGACAGCAGCAGTTCGGGCTCCATGTCCTTCAGCAGATAGCCATCAGCTCCGGCGCGGATCGCGGCAATCAGGTCTTCCGGCGCATCCGAGACAGTCAGCATGACCACGCGGCGCGAGGGGTCCTCTTCCTTCAGCGCGGCCAGTATCTCGAGGCCGCCACCGTCCTTCAGGTTCAGGTCGAGCAGGGTCAGGTCCGGATCCTTTGCAGCGGCCAGGGCTACGGCCGATGCAAAGTCGCCGGCTTCTCCCACTACCTCGATCGACGGGTCGATGCTGAGCAACTGGATCACACCCTTGCGGAACAGCGGGTGGTCGTCGACCACCAGGATCGAGTGGCGCGCGACAGTCACGTCGTTGCGCCTGCTTCGACTTCACTCGTCGCGGGCCCGACCAGGACGCTCTGTGTCCTGAAACTCAGCCTCACCCGGGTGCCGGTCGGTGTGCGCCGTTCGACCACCAGATTGCCTCCGACCGAACGGGCACGGTCGCGCATGATCGACAGGCCGAAGTGACCGTGCGGCGTGCGGTCGGCATCGATGCCCACGCCATCGTCCTCGACGGTGACTTCGACCGCACTACGGCTGCGCGTCAGCGACACCCAGGCCTGCCGAGCATGCGCATGATGCTCAATGTTGGTCAGCGCTTCTCGCACCACCTGCAGCACGTGGATCTGCTCGTTGGCGGAAAGCTCCATTCGCATCAGTTCATTGACAAGCGAGGCGTGCACGCCGGAGCGGCGTTCGAACTCGCTGATTGCATCGCGCAGTGCGCCGGCGAAACCCTCCTCGCCCAGTCCGAGGCGAAAAGTGGTCAGCAGCTCCCGCAGTTCGCGGTAGGCGCTGTTGACCCCCTCGCGCAACTGATCGAGAACATCACGCGCTTCGCCCCGGGGATTGCCATGCTCCAGTGACGTGGCCAGGCGTGCGATCTGGATCTTGGTGTACGACAGGGACTGCGCGAGCGAATCGTGCAGTTCACGCGCTATCGCCGCGCGCTCTTCGAGCACGCCAAGCCGACGATGCTCTTCCTTGCGCTCGGCAGCGGCCAGCGCCGCGCCGACGTGGCGGCCCATGGTCTCGGCCAGCTCCAGTCTGCCACACTTCCAGACCCTTGCCCGGCGGCAAGGCTAGCGGCATCACACCGTAGGTGACACCGGCATCGACCAGCGGGATCCCGATCACACGCCTTTCCCCCGCCGACCCGGGCTCGGATCGCCAGGTCACGCCGCCCTGTCCCATGCACGACTCGCACTCACGCTCGGCGCAGGCCCTGACGATCGCGTCATCGCGCGCCAGCGGCAGTCCGCGCGTGGCGCCGGCGTGAATCGAACAGATGACACCACCCTCGACGCCCAGCGCCTGTCGCACCATCGCCAGCACGCGCGCCAGGGAGTCGGCGTCGAGCGGCTTTTCGGCCAGGGTGCGCGTCGTCTCGTACAGCAGCGCCAGCGACTCATTGCGCCGTTCCAGGCCGCGTGTCTTCTCCGCAACCTGCTTTTCCAGCGATCCATAGACGCGCGCCAGATCGTCGAGCATGAAGTTGAAGGCCTGGCCGAGCTGCCCGATCTCATCGGGACCGGTGCAGTCGGCACGGACATTGAAGACCCCGGCCCGCACCCGCTTGGCGACCCCGGCCAGGCGCGCAATCGGCCGGAACACCTTGTCGTTGAGCACGAAGAGCGCCGAGACCACCAGCAGCAGCATGACGAAGAAGCCGAGCCCAAGGACAATCCGCAGCCATTGGATGCGGCCTTCCAGGTCGGTCTCGATACTCTGCACCAGCGCGTCGACCGAGGCGACGAACTGCGGGATCGTCGCGAGGAACTCCGCGCGGTCGCTTTCACTTTCAATGGCGCGATCGGCAAGCGGCCTGATCCGCGTATCCCAGTCACGCACGATCGCCTGGTAGAGCGAGGATCGCCGAGTGGCCGCGATCCGTCGGAAGCGCACCCAGCAGTTCGCGGCTGTGCAGGCGGCGCTCGAACTCAAGCATTGCAGCTTCCGCCGCCGCGGCGACGCTCCGGCAATGCTCCCCGCGGATCCGCAACGCGGGTCGACAGCGCATACGACTGCATGCGCAACGAGCCCGCGACATTGATGCCACTTGCCTTGCCGGTTGACTGCTCGGCGAACACCGTAGCAGCAACGATCACCGACAGTGCCAGCAGGGCCACGATCGACAGGACCATTCCGACCCGGACCAGGGTCGAGCCTGACCACAAGTGGCGCAGCGTCGAAAGCGCTTTCATCCGCATATCCACAAATTGGAAAACCGAATTGACCGGGCCGCCTGCCGGCGGACCGGCGTCAAGCTTGGAAGTTTCGCCGATGTGCCCGCACGCCGCCGCAGAGGGACTCCATCCTATCCCCAACGAGGTATGCGCAACTGCCTCCATGGGCCAAGTCGCCGGGCCGATTTGACGTGGATCACACGAGGTCCGCATTGGCCCCCGTACGGTGTCGGGAGTCCATGAATCGGAGGCCTAGATGGCAGCCACTGCGGGCAGCGCCAGCCTGAAAACGCAGAGCCTGAAAACGCGGCAGTGGTCGGTCGCGATCCTCAGCACCCTGGCCTTCACGGTGTGTTTCGCGGTGTGGATGATGTTCGGTGTCATCGGCGTACCACTTAAAAAGACACTCGGCCTGAATGCCACGCAGTTCGGCATCCTGACCGCCATGCCGGTGCTGACCGGCTCCCTGATCCGCGTTCCGCTCGGCATGTGGACCGACAAGTTCGGCGGGCGCATCGTGTTCTTCGTGCTGATGCTGTCGACCGTGGTGCCGATCTGGCTGATCAGTTACGCGACCGAGTACTGGCAGTTCCTGGTGCTCGGCCTGTTCGTCGGTCTGGCCGGCGGCTCGTTTTCAGTCGGCACGCCCTATGTGGCGCGCTGGTTTGACCGGAAGCATCAGGGCTTCGCGATGGGCGTGTTCGGCGCCGGCAATTCGGGCGCCGCGGTCAACAAGTTCGTCGCACCCGCGATCGTGGTGGCATTCGGCTGGATGTACGTGCCGCAGGTGTACGCGGTCGCGATGCTGGCGACCGCGCTGCTGTTCTGGTTCTTCACCTACAGCGATCCGAAGCATCTGGTTGATTCAAGGATCACCTGGCGCGAGCAGCTTCTGTCGCTGAAAGATCCGAAGGTCTGGAAGTACTGCCAGTACTACTCGATCGTGTTCGGCGGCTATGTCGCGCTTTCCCTGTGGATGGTCCAGTACTACGTCGGCGAGTTCGGCCTCGACATTCGCATCGCGGCCCTGCTGGCCGCCTGCTTCTCGCTTCCCGGCGGCGTGCTGCGCGCCATCGGCGGCTACTTTTCCGACAAGTTGGGCGCACACCGGCTGACCTGGTGGGTCATGTGGGTTTCGTGGATCGCGCTGTTCCTGCTGTCCTACCCGGCGACGACCTACACGATCCAGGGAGTCAACGGTCCGATCACGTTCACGCTGGCATTGAACGTCTGGACTTTCACGATCCTGATGTTCGTGCTCGGCATCGCCTGGGCGTTCGGCAAGGCGTCGGTGTTCAAGTACATCTCGACCGACTACCCCGGAAACATAGGCGTGATCTCCGGCATCGTCGGCTTGGCAGGAGGTCTGGGCGGGTTCGTGCTGCCGATCATGTTCGGCGCACTGCTCGACCTGACCGGCATTCGCTCGAGCTGCTTCATGTTGATGTACGGCGTGGTCTGGGTCTCGCTGATCTGGATGTACTGGACCGAAGTGCGCCGCGCCGAAGTCATTGGCCCGCACGCCGCCGAATTCAGCCTCAAGGGCTGACCACCTTCCCGACTCAGGAGCCTCGCAATGAGTGCCGCCACCCCGCTGCAAGTCCCGCCTCGCACGACGTCCAGCGCGGACATCGTCGACTGGCGGCCCGAGGACCCCGCGTTCTGGGAAGAGAAAGGCAAGCGGATCGCCTACCGCAACCTCGCAATCTCGGTGCCGGCGCTGCTGTGCGGCTTCGCCGTCTGGGGCATGTGGGGAATCATCACCGTGCAGATGCTGAATCTCGGCTTTCCGTTCAGCCAGGCGGAGCTCTTCACGCTGACGGCAATCGCCGGCCTCGCCGGCGCCACGATGCGAATTCCCGCGTCATTCCTGATCCGCCTCGCCGGCGGCCGCAACACGATCTTCCTCACGACTGCGATGCTGCTCGCGCCGGCGATCGGCACCGGCATCGCCCTGCAGCACAAGGACTGGCCGCTGTGGGCGTTCCAGCTGATGGCGCTGTGGTCCGGCGTGGGCGGCGGCAACTTCGCGAGTTCGATGTCGAACATCAATCCGTTCTTCCCCAAGCGGCTGCAGGGCCTGGCGCTCGGCATCAACGCGGGCGTCGGCAACTTCGGCGTGACTGCGATGCAGATCGTGATCCCGCTGGTGATGACGATGAGCCTGTTCGGCACCATAGGCGGCGAGCCTATGACGCTGATCAAGGACAGCGGGTGGATCTTCGGCAAGATTCCCGCCGGCACGCCCACGTACATCCAGAACGCCGGCTTCGCCTGGCTGCTGTCGCTGGTGCCTCTGTCGATCCTGTGCTGGTTCGGCATGAACAACCTGCTGACCGTCTCGCCCGAGATCGGCGGCACGATCCGTGCATTCCTGAAGATCACCTGGCTCTACACGCTGTCGTTCGTGCCGGCGATCCTCGGCCTCTACCTGTACCTGCCTCCGCCAACCGGGCTCGGCATCCTGAACATGTGGGTCGCCATTCTTTTCATCATCGTCACGATGCTGCTGGTGATGAAGCTGGCTGCATTCGGTGCGATGAAGGAGGGCGTGGCGAAGCAGTTTTCGATTTTCCGCGACAAGCACACCTGGTCGATGACTCTGCTTTACATCGTGACCTTCGGCTCGTTCATCGGCTTCTCGATGGCGCTGCCGCTGTCCATCACCGTGATCTTCGGCGTCAGCCACGTGCCCGATGCCGCGGGCGTGATGCAGCACACGCTGAAGAACCCGAACGCGCCGTCGGCCTTTACCTACGCGTGGATGGGACCATTCGTGGGCGCGCTGTTCCGCCCGATCGGCGGCTGGATCTCGGACAAGGTCGGCGGCTCGATAGTCACGCAGGTGATCTCCGCGGTGATGATCGTTGCGTCGGTCGCCGTCGGCTACGTGATGCTGCTCGCCTATAGCTCAGCCACGCCCGAGCAGTACTTCACGGTGTTCATGCTGCTGTTCTTGCTGCTGTTCACAGCGACCGGCATCGGCAATGGCTCGACGTTCCGCTCGATCGGCGTCATCTTCGACCGCACGCAGGCCGGACCGGTGCTCGGCTGGACCTCGGCGGTGGCCGCGTACGGCGCGTTCGTCGCGCCGGTGGTGATCGGCGCACAGATCAAGGCCGGAACGCCGCAGGTCGCGATGTACGGCTTTGCGGTGTTCTACGCACTGTGCCTGATCCTGAACTGGTGGTTCTACCTGCGCCGCAACGCGTACGTGAAGAACCCTTGACATCCCTGCTGCGGAGAACCTGATGAGTCACTTTCTAGACCGCCTCACGCACTTCACACTGCCGAAGGAACAGTTTGCCAATGGCCACGGCGTGGCCACAGGCGAAGATCGCACCTGGGAAGATGCCTACCGCAACCGTTGGGCACACGACAAGATCGTGCGCTCGACACATGGCGTGAACTGCACGGGCTCCTGCTCGTGGAAGATCTACGTCAAGGGCGGCATCGTTACCTGGGAGACGCAGCAGACCGACTACCCGCGTACCCGTGCTGATCTTCCCAACCATGAGCCGCGCGGCTGCGCGCGCGGCGCGTCCTATTCCTGGTATCTCTACAGCGCCAACCGGCTGAAGTACCCGATGGTGCGCGGCCGGCTGATCGAGCGCTGGCGCGCCGCGCTGAAGAACGCGAAAACCCCGGTCGACGCCTGGGCCAGCATCGTCGAGGACCCGTCGGCGCGGCGCGACTACCAGAAGGTGCGCGGCATGGGCGGTTTCGTGCGCAGCTCGTGGGACGAAGTGAACCAGCTGATCGCCGCGGCCAACGTCTACACGATCAAGACGCATGGCCCGGACCGCGTGATCGGATTTTCACCGATTCCGGCGATGAGCATGGTCAGCTATGCCGCCGGCAGCCGCTATCTGAGCCTGATCGGCGGCGTCTGCATGAGCTTCTACGACTGGTACTGCGACCTGCCGCCGGCCAGTCCGCAGATCTGGGGCGAACAGACCGACGTGCCGGAATCGGCCGACTGGTACAACAGCACTTACCTGATCGCCTGGGGCAGCAATGTGCCGCAGACGCGCACGCCGGACGCGCACTTCTTCACCGAGGTCCGCTACAAGGGCGCAAAGACGGTCGCGGTGACACCTGACTACTCGGAGGTCGCCAAGCTCTCCGATCTCTGGCTGCACCCCAAGCAGGGCACGGACGCGGCCCTCGCGATGGCCATGGGCCATGTGGCGCTGAAAGAGTTCTACTTCAACAAGCGCTCCGCGTACTTCGACGATTACGCCCGCCGTTACACCGACCTGCCGCTGCTGGTACGGCTGAATGAGACGGCGCTCCCCGATGGCAGCAAGGTCTTGGCGCCGGACCGTTACGTGCGGGCCAGCGACTTCGCCGACCGGCTGGGCCAGGACAACAACCCGGACTGGAAGACCGTCGCGTTCGATGCGAACGGGCAGATCGTGTTGCCGAACGGATCGATCGGATTCCGGTGGGGGCCGGAGGGCCGTGGCGACGCCGGCAGGTGGAATCTCGAAGCGAAGGAAGGCCGCAGCGATGCGGACGTGAAACTCAAGCTCTCGGTGCTCGAGGATGGGACAGCAGCATGAGGTCGTCGAAGTTGCGTTTCCCTACTTCGCCGGCGTCAATACGCCGCACTTTCCCAACAACGAACAGCAAGGTGAGCTGAATCGCGCGAAGGTGCCTGCCGTCCGCCTGCGCATGGCTGACGGTACCGATGCACTGGTTGCAACCGTGTTTGACCTGCAGGCCGCCCAGTACGGGATCGACCGCGGGCTCGGCAGCGGCGCCAAGGACTACAACGACAACGCGCCTTACACGCCGGCCTGGCAGGAGAAGATCACCGGTGTGCCGCGCGACCAGGTCATCACGGTGGCACGCCAGTTCGCCGATAACGCCGACAAGACTCGCGGCAAGTCGATGATCATCATCGGCGCGGCAATGAACCACTGGTACCACGCCGACATGAACTATCGCGGCGTGATCAACCTGCTGATGCTGTGCGGCTGCGTCGGCCAGAGCGGTGGCGGCTGGGCGCACTACGTCGGCCAGGAAAAGCTGCGTCCGCAGACCGGCTGGACCGCGCTCGCTTTCGCGCTCGACTGGATCCGTCCGCCGCGCCAGCAGAACTCGACCTCGTTCTTCTACGCCCACACCGACCAGTGGCGCTACGAAAAACTTGGAGTCGAAGAGATCCTGTCACCGCTGGCCGACAGGAAGGCCTTCGGCGGCAGTCTTATCGACTACAACGTGCGCGCCGAGCGCATGGGCTGGCTGCCGAGCGCGCCGCAGCTGAAGACCAACCCGCTCAAGGTGGTCAAGGACGCGCAGTCTGCCGGGCTGGACCCTAAGGACTACGTGGTGCGGGCGCTGAAGGACGGCAGTCTGCAGATGAGTTGCGAGGATCCCGACGCGCCGCAGAACTGGCCGCGCAACCTGTTCGTCTGGCGCAGCAATCTGCTCGGCTCCAGCGGCAAGGGCCACGAATACTTTCTCAAACACCTGCTCGGTACCGAAAACGGCGTGCAGGGCAAGGATCTCGGTAAGGACGAGGCCAAGCCGACCGAGGTGCAGTGGCACGCGCAGGCCCCGGAGGGCAAGCTCGACCTGCTGGTGACGCTCGACTTCCGGATGAGCACTACCTGCCTGTACAGCGACATCGTGCTGCCCACTGCGAGCTGGTACGAGAAGAACGACCTCAACACCAGCGACATGCACCCCTTCATCCACCCGCTGTCGCGCGGCGGTGGACCCAGTGTGGCAATCGCGCAGCGACTGGGAGATCTACAAGGGCTTCGCCAAGGCCTTCAGCGAGGTCTGTGTCGGCCACCTCGGTGTCGAGAAGGAAGTTGTGCTGACGCCGCTGATGCACGACACGCCGGCCGAGCTTGCGCAAGCCGCTCGACGTCAAGGAGTGGAAGAAGGGGCAGTGCGATCTGGTTCCCGGCAAGACCGCGCCGCAGATCGCCGTGGTCGAGCGCGACTATCCGGAACGTCTACAAGCGCTTCACCTCGCTCGGGCCATTGATGGCGCAAGGTCGGCAATGGCGGCAAGGGCATCGGCTGGAACACGCAGACCGAGGTGCAGCAGCTCGGCGAACTGAACGGCGTCGACGCCGACGGCCGCCCGCGCATCGTCAGCGACGTCGACGCGTGCGAAGTGATCCTGCAGCTCGCCCCGGAGACGAACGGCCACGTCGCGGTGAAGGCCTGGGAGGCGCTTGTCGAAGGTCACCGGCCGCGAGCACGCGCACCTGGCGCTGCATCGCGAGGACGAGAAGATCCGCTACCGCGACGTGCTGGCGCAGCCGCGCAAGATCATTTCATCGCCGACCTGGTCGGGACTGGAAAGCGAAAAGGTCTCGTACAACGCCGGCTACACCAACGTGCACGAGCTGATTCCGTGGCGCACGCTGACCGGCCGCCAGCAGTTCTACCAGGACCACCCCTGGATGATCGCGTTCGGCGAGGGACTTCTCGAGCTACCGCCCGCCGGTGGATCTGAAGACCACCTCGGGCATCCACAACATCAAGCCGAACGGCAATCCGGAGATCCTGCTCAACTTCATCACGCCGCACCAGAAGTGGGGCATCCACTCCACCTACAGCGACAACCTGATGATGCTGACGCTGAACCGCGGCGGCCCGGTGATCTGGCTCAGCGAGGACGACGCGAAGAAGGCCGGCATCGAGGACAACGACTGGATCGAGACTCTTCAACATCAACGGCGCGATCGCCGCGCGCGCGGTGGTGAGCCAGCGCGTCAACCCCGGCATGACGATGATGTATCACGCGCAGGAAAAGATCATCAACACGCCGGGCTCGGAGATCACCGGCGTCGCGGGCGGCATCCACAACTCGGTGACGCGCATCGTCACCAAGCCGACCCACATGATCGGCGGCTATGCGCAGCTGTCCTACGGCTTCAACTACTACGGGACGATCGGCACGAACCGCGACGAGTTCGTCGTCGTGCGCAAGATGAAGAAGGTCGACTGGCTGGATACACCGCGCGATGACTATCTCGCTAAGGCTTTCCAGTCGCAGGGCGAGAACCCCTAATCCACGCCGATCAGAAGGGAGCTGAACATGAAAGTACGCGCACAGATCGGCATGGTGCTCAATCTCGACAAGTGCATCGGTTGCCACACCTGCAGCGTCACCTGCAAGAACGTCTGGACCAGCCGGCCGGGAGTCGAATACGCCTGGTTCAACAACGTCGAGACCAAGCCGGGCATCGGCTATCCGAAGGAATGGGAGAACCAGGACAAGTGGAACGGCGGCTGGGTCCGCAAGTCCGACGGTTCGATCGTCCCGCGCCAGGGCGGCAAGTGGCAGCTGCTGATGAAGATCTTCGCCAACCCGAACCTGCCGGAGATCGACGACTACTACGAGCCGTTCACGTTCGACTACGACCACCTGCACTCGGCACCCGAGATGAAGGCCGCGCCGACCGCACGTCCGCGCTCGCTGATCACCGGGCAGCGGATGGAGAAGATCGAGTGGGGCCCGAACTGGGAGGAGATCCTCGGCGGCGAGTTTTCCAAGCGCAGCAAGGACCGCAACTTCGACGACATCCAGAAAGAGATCTACGGCCAGTTCGAGAACACCTTCATGATGTACCTGCCGCGGCTGTGCGAACACTGCCTGAATCCTGCGTGCGTCGCGAGCTGCCCGTCGGGCTCGATCTACAAGCGCGAGGAAGACGGCATTGTGCTGATCGATCAGGACAAGTGCCGCGGCTGGCGCATGTGCGTATCGGGCTGCCCCTACAAGAAGATCTACTACAACTGGAAGAGTGGCAAGGCCGAGAAGTGCATCTTCTGCTACCCACGCATCGAGGCGGGCCAACCGACCGTCTGCAGCGAAGACCTGCGTCGGCCGCATCCGCTACCTCGGCGTGCTGCTGTATGACGCCGACCGCATCGAGGAGGCCGCGAGCACCGAGCACGACAGGAATCTGTACTCGGCGCAACTCGGCATTTTCCTCGATCCGAATGATCCGCGCGTGATCGAGCAGGCGCGCGCCGACGGCATTCCCGAGGCGTGGCTCGCCGCAGCGAAGTCCTCACCGGTCTACAAGATGGCCGTGGACTGGCGCGTCGCGTTGCCGCTGCACCCCGAGTACCGCACGCTGCCGATGGTCTGGTACATCCCGCCACTGTCGCCGGTCACGTCGCGCGCGCAGTCGGGCGACATCGGCATGAACGGCGAATTGCCCGACGTGCGCAGCCTGCGCATTCCGCTGAAGTACCTTGCCAACCTGCTGACTGCCGGCGACGAGGAGCCGGTGGCGCGCGCGCTCGAACGGATGATGGCGATGCGAGTCTTCATGCGCAGCCGCCACGTCGATGGCGTCGACAAGCCCGCCGTGCTCGAGCGCGTCGGTCTGACGCGTGCCGAGGTCGAGGACATGTACCGCGTGATGGCGATCGCCAATTACGAGGACCGCTTCGTAATCCCGACGACGCATCGCGAGTACGCCGAGAACGCGTTCAACGTGCGCGGCGGCTGCGGCTTTTCATTCGGCAACGGCTGCAGCGAAGGCGTGTCGGAGACGAGCCTCTTCGGCAGCGAGAAGAAGCGCACGATCCCCATCAAGGCGACGGTGTAACGGATGCCACACGCTCACTTTGTTCGCTGCCCCCCGAGGGGGCTGAGCGCCGTGGCTCCGAGCCTGCCTGCGCAGGCTTGGACCGTGCGAAGTACTGCTGCGTCCCGCAGCGGTGCGGTCTGCAAGACCAGGCCTCCCTTGGGGCGGCCCGGCGGGAGGCGTGACGATGAAACCATTCACTCTGCACCACCGAAGATGACGCACACGCTGCGCGCACTGGCCTGGCTGCTGCGCTACCCGGACGCCGAGCTGCGCGCGCTTGGCTGCCGCAGTTGCGTGACGCCCTGCATGCCGAGGCCGCGCTCGACTCCGGCCGGCTCGCCGAGCTGGACACGCTGATTGGCCAGCTCGCTGGCACCGGGCGACTGCGCACCGAAGCCGAGTACGTCGAGCTCTTCGACCGCGGCCGCCGCACGGCACTGCATCTGTTCGAGCACGTGCATGGCGACAGTCGCGATCGCGGACCCGCGATGGTCGACCTGGCGCAGACCTACGAGCGTGCCGGCCTGCACCTTGCACCGGGAGAGCTGCCCGACTACCTGCCGGCGGTACTCGAGTTCGCCAGCACGCAGCCGCCGCAGCCAGGCGCGCGAGTTCCTGCGCGAGATTGCCCATGTCGTGCGCGCGATCTTCAGCGCACTGCTGGAGCGCCAGCAGCCCCTACGCCAGCGTGCTTGGCCGCGGTGCTCGACCTGGCGGGCGAGCGCGCCGAACGAGTCGCACTGCCGACCGAACCGGCGATCGACGAGAGCTGGGTCGAGCCCGAAGCCTTCGGCGGCTGTGCCACCCAGGGCCAGTCGCGTCCCGAACGAAGCGCAGCCCGTCCACATCGTCCGCCCCGCCCGAGCAACGCATCGCACGGCCGCCTGAGGAGACCGCCGCATGAACCCTGCTCAACGAACTTCTTGTTCAGTCGTCTACCCCTACGTCTGCCTGGCGGTCTTCCTGATGGGCAGCCTGGCGCGCTTCGATCGCGACCAGTACACGTGGAAGAGCGATTCGTCTCAGATGCTGCGTGCGAAGCAGCTACGCTGGGGCAGCAACCTGTTTCACATCGGCATCCTGTTCCTGCTGTTCGGTCATACCGTCGGCCTGCTGACGCCGCACTGGGTCTACGAGCCCTTCATCAGTGCCGCCGACCAAGCAGTTGTTCGCGATCGTCTCTGGTGGCATCGCGGGAACGATGTGCTTCATCGGCCTGACGATGCTGCTGCATCGTCGGACTGTTCGACCCGCGCATCCGCCTGACCAGTCACCGCACCGATCTCGCGATCCTGATCATCCTGTGGGTCCAGCTCTTGCTCGGCCTTATCACGCTGCCGCTGTCGTACGCGCACCGTGTCGACGCGCATGCGATGCTGATCTTGTCGGCTTACCTGCAAGGGGTGGCGACCTTCAGTCCCGATGCCAACCTGCTGGCCGAGATCGACTGGCCGTTCAAGGTGCACATGGTGCTCGGCATGACGATCTTCCTGCTGCTGCCGTTCAGCCGTCTGGTGCACGTGTGGAGCGGACTGGCGTCGATCGTCTATCTCTTCCGTCCGTACCAGATCGTGCGGTCGCGACGGCTCAATGTGCCGGCCGGCCAGAACCTGCCGAGCCGGCTCGTGATGGGCCTGTGACAGCCAGCCCCTCTGCATCGAGACGGTCGGCGCGCCGATGGCGTCGTGCCCTTGCGTCCATCGATGACGTGCTGTCGCCGAACGAACTGCGCAGCCGAGCCAACATGGAATTGCTGCGTCAGGCGGCCATCGTGGCCGGACTGCTCGACGTCGACGATCCGGCACCTACGGGCGGAGCGATCAGTGAAGCGACCGCCGACGCGATCGAGGCGCTGCTCGAACGCGAGTTGGCGCGCCCGAGGCCGACGAGTCGACCTGCCGGCGTTTCCATGCGGCCAATGCGACCCGTTACGCCGTCGGGAGAAAGCGCAGCTGCGTCATGTGCTGTTTGCCGTGACACCTGGAGTCGATCTCGACGCCCTGCGCAAGCGCGCCGAGGCCTGCCTCATAGACCTGCGCGCGCGCACGCACGGCGAGGCCGATCGATTCGCCGCAGGCGGCGGCGCAGTTGTCGAACTGCCCGAGCGGACACGACGGTGGCCAGCTCGGCTGGCTGACAGCGGCGGAGTGCGCTCCTGAATTTGCGCGCGAGATTTTCGGTCAACCGGAAGTCGGAGTCCTGCCGCGACTGGTGCGTAGCCGCTTCGGCCTGCACGTGGTGGAGGTGCTGGCACGTGAGCCGGGCTCGGTACCCACGTATGAGGACGTGCAAGGCGGCCGTGCGCCGACGCTCGAGCGCCAGACCTACGCGACGGCACTGCGCCAGTATCTGCAACTGCTCGCTGGACGCGCCCGACTCGAAGGAGTCGATCTCGACGCCGCCAGTACGCCGCTGGTGCAGTAGATGCTGGACGGGCCCGCCGATGCCCGATGATCCGTTTGACCGCCTATGGCGCGCACCGAAGTGGTTCGAACCATGTCGTCTGTTCGGCGCCAGCTCGATGAGTCGCCGATGAACACGCGGCCGGTTGTTCGCCTCGTCTCGTCCGATCCCGCGCCCCTCGTCCCGAAACCGGCGCCGATTCCGGGTCGTGCTTCGCTGAGCACACTGCTGCTGGCGCCGCATCGACTTGCATTCTTCGCGGGCACGGCCATGCTGCTCCTCGTCTCGCTCGGATGGACGCTGCTGCTTGCAGGGCCTTATCTTGGCCTGCAGATAGTCACGCCCTTGCCGCCGACCGTTATTCACGGCTTCAGCTTCGCGTCCGGTTTCATGCCGTTGTTCATGACCGGTTTCATGTTCACCGCCGGGCCACGTTGGCTCGACGTCGAAGCGCCGTCGGCGCGCTCGCTACGGTGGCCTGTGCTGTTGCACGTTGGCGGTGTCGTGCTGCTGATGATCAGCACCGTCACCGGACGCGGTCCGGCGTTTTCCGGTGCGCTGCTGCTCGCGATCGCGTGGATGGCAATTGGCGCGGCTTTCGCCAGGCTGATCCAATCCAGCCATGCCCGTGACCGCCTGCACGCGCGCTGCGTGATCAGCTTCTGGACCGTCGGCATCGCCTCCGCGCTGCTGTTCGCTACCGCGCTTGCGATCGATAACTACACGCTGGCCGCAGCCGCCGCCTGGATCATGGTGTTCGGTTTCGCGGCCCCGATCTATGCAAGCGTCGCGCACCGGGTGCTGCCGTTCTTCACGTCCAATGCCATTGCCACGATCGTGCCCTGGCGGCCGAACTGGGTGCTCGGATTGCTGCTGTCGTCGGTCCTCGCCTTTGGCGCTATCCAGCTCGGTGGACGCACTGCGCTGATTGCTCAGACACTCGGCGCCTGGCTGACCCTGGCCCTGGTTGGTCCCGCCGCAATCGCCTTGGCCTGGCTGGCAGTCCGCTGGGGCCTCCTGCAGAGCATGCGCGGACCCTCGTTGCGCCTCGTTGCAATGTTGCACCTCGGATTTGCCTGGGCTGCCATTGCCCTGCTGCTGGCCGTCATCGATGCCGCCGCGATACTGCTGCCCGAGTTGACAATCCGCCTCGGTTCCGCGCCGCTGCACGCTATGACGATGGGCTTTCTTGGCGGCATGCTGTTCGCGATGGCAACTCGCGTGATTTGCGGCCACGGCGGCATCGCCCTGGTTGCTGATGATTTCGTCTGGTCGCTCTTCTGGCTGCTGCAGTTGGCGACTCTGCTGAGGATCGCCGCCTCCCTCTGGCCAGGCGCGAGCGGCCTGCTGAGCACCGCAGCGGCGATGCTGTGGTCGGCCGTCTGGGTGGCTTGGGCATTCCGATTCCTGCCGGTTCTGCTGAAGGCACGCGCCGACGGCCGACCGGCGTAGCGCGAGCGGGCGCGGCCCGGTGTACGCCACAGTCAAGCTGATCCACATTGGTGCGGTCGCACTGTCCGGCGCAGGCTTTGTGGTCCGGTTTGTCATGTTCGCGTCGGCGCCGCACCGTGTCCGCCCGACATTTGTTCGGATCGCGCCGCATGTTGTCGACTCGGTGCTGCTCGCAAGCGCGATTGCACTGGCGCTGCTCATCCGTGCCAACCCTTTGACGCTTCCTTGGCTTAGCGCAAAGCTGGTCGCCCTCGTTCTGTATATCGTTGCCGGCAGCGTGGCGCTTGGAGCCGGCCGAAGTTTCGCCATCCGATGCGGTGCGTTTTTCGCAGCGCTTGCGATATATGCCTACATCGTGGCTGTCGCCATCACCAGGAACCCATGGCCCATAGCCGGACTGCCTCAGTGAAATCTCAGATCGATTTCCGCACTCCGGGAGCAGGTTTCGACCAGCCGATCGAGATGTGGCTGGCATGCCACGAGCGTGTCCAGCGCTTCGCTGCACTGTTGGGCAGGTTGAGCGACCACCTGCAGAAGTCCGGCAACGATCATGACGCCCAGACCAGCGCATCCTCGATTCGCCGCTACTTCAACGAGGCCGCACCAAATCATCACGAGGATGAAGAAGTCGACATGTTGCCGCGACTGCGCAGTCGTCTGACTGAGGAAGCGCACGGCAAGGTCCTTGCGGTCATCGATCAGATCACGGCCGACCATGCCGAAATGACGCGCCTCTGGCAACAGATCGACGCTGCCCTGGAGCAGGTCGAACAGGGACGTTCAACCGTTGTCCCACGCCCGTCGATCGACCACTTCATCACCCTCTATCAGCATCACATAGACGCCGAAGAGCGTGTCCTGCTGCCGGCGATGAAGCGGGCCTTTCGACGGGCGGACTGGCGGGCAATCGGCCGTGCGATGGCGGAGCGGCGCGGACTGGACTTCGATGAGTCTGCGCCGGCACCGCGTCGCGCGAAATCAACGCGAGCTAGTTGAGTGGCCCGGAGCGGAAAGCGTAGGCCTTGCCGTTGTAGTAGAGGTATTCGATCCGCAACGTGCGCTTGCCAGCCTCGCTCAAGGCGTAGCCGATGACCTCGACGCGCTCGCCGCTCTTCGGCGGTTGCTCCAATCCCCAGGCACTCATGCGCGACATCGGCGCAAACTCAAGTTCCCACTCGCCGGTGGCCGGAGCGCGCTGCGCTTTCTTGAGGATGGCCGCCCCGTTAACCGATTGCTGCTGCGCCGGCACAGGTCGCGAGGCGAGGTCCGCCGGGGGAGCGATGTCATCTGCCATGACTATCAGTTCTGCATGCGGGTTCTGCCAGCGGACCTGCTTGATGATGCCGGCGAGGTAGATCGGCTTGTCCTGGTCGAAGCTGGACCAGCCGTGGTGGGCTGCAACCGCAGTGCACGCCAGCGCAAGCGCGGCGATCAGGATTCGTCGTTTCATACAGGCTCCTTCACCACTTCAGACGTACGCGATCATGCGCCCGGCTGTGATGACGCCGAGCCAAAGAACAAGAGACGCGGTCGCCTGCAGGCGCGCCGTCCGGTCGTGCCGCTTCAGGCTGTCACGCCGATGAAACCACCATGCGTTCAATCCCGCGAGCAAGATCAGGCCCATCTTGATCTGGAATGCGGGGTTGGGGATCATCTGCGTCGCGTTGGACACCAGCATCAGGGCCCCGGCCGCGGCGGCAAATGCGAATCCGACCAGGACGGTCGGCACGGTGAGTCGCGCGAGCGGTGCGAGAGGGATCTGACACGCAATCCCGAAGACCCGCAGCTCAAGCAGCATCAAGGCACCGAACACGACCGCAAACGATGCGATATGGACCGTTTCCAAGATCGGATAGGCCCAGATCGAACGGCGAATCGCCGCTGCCAGCGGCAGCGCCTCGATCGCAGCGAGATCGATCACGTCCGGCGCCGCGCCCTGGCCTAGAACGAGGCCGCGCGGCCGCCGGCTGAACAGAGCGACGGTCCAATCATGATCCCGGTCCCGCGTGGATCCAGATCACGACTTCGGCGTGTACCAGATCGGCGACGTATACGCGCGCTCGGTAATCGTCATCGTCGTGCCGGGCAGCGGCTTCACGCCAAAGCGCTTCGCGTCGTACGCGGTCCAGCGCGGAGTCGGGATTTCGATTACCCGCCCGTAGTAGAAGGCCGGCTGGTTCGGATCGAAGTCCGGGTCCTTCCACACCGCAATCAGTTCGGTCGCACCGATCGTGTTGGTCCAGGTCGCTTCGGCCAGGTCGATCGTGCTGCCAACCAGCGGCACCTTGCCGGTCTTCGGATCGGGCTTGCGGTCACCTGACCAGGCGACGTCGTAGACCTTCTCATGCACCTGACCCTGTTTGTCGAGCCAGCCCTTGACGATTTGGTAACGGTCGAGGTTCGCGCCGACCGGGTCCTTGAGCGCCGCCACCAGAAAAGTCGGCGGCTTGCCTTTCGGCGCGGCCGGGAGATCGCCGCCCATCGGCACGCCCTTGGAATAGCCGATCTGACCCGGCAGTCGGTTGGTGGCGTCCTTTGCTTCGAACTCCCAGCCGCCGAAGAAACGCACCAGCATACGCGTCCCGGTCGTCGCATAGGTCTCCTTGCGCTGCATCGCATCCCACAGCGATTCGCGTGTATTTTCCTTGGCCCACACCGCGGCATAGCCCGAGGCCGAGACCTCCCAGTCCATCACCTTCACTCCGGTCTTCGGGTTGTCGAAGAACGCCTTGGTCATGCGGTGCGGGCTCGGCTCCTGCGGTGTGGTCTTGCCGAAGAAGTTGTCTTCCTCGACTGCAGCGAGTCCCGTGTGCGCGTCGGTGCTGCCGATCATTCCAAACTTGTAGGGATTCGTGCCGAGTTCCTGCCCGAGCTTCAGGCCGTTCTTCAGGGCCGCGCGGGCGTACTCGAACTCGAGCATCTCCTTCTGCTTGGCCACGCTGCCGTCGAGGTTGCCCTTGTCCCAGCGTTCGAAGTTGGCGAACTCGTCGGTGGGCGACAGGATGGGGTGCGTCTCGCCGTCGCCTTTCGTCTGCGTTGCTTCGTACAGGCGCTCCCACTTCGCACGTTGCTCGACATACACGCGATCAACTGGCTTGCCGGTGAACGACTCGATGATCGGGAACATCCGGCCATTGCTGAGATTGCCGTTGTGCGCGATCGCGAGCACCCGCCCGCTGGTCTTCTGCTCGTAGGCAGCCATCCATTTCCACAGATCCCGCGGGTCGTCACTGCCAAGCGGTTTCTGGGTCGTGTACGGCTCGACCTGGCTCGCCTTGTCGGCGTTGTCCCGGAAGATCACATTGCGATGCAGGTTGTTGCCGCCGGTGTTCGAGGTCCACTCGAAGCCTATGAAGCTCGTGAAGCGGCCAGGATCGTTGTAGGCTTCTGCGGCCTTGATCGTCTCGTCCCACGCCCCGCGGTAGGCCGGAGTGCCGGGCACGGGCATGATCTCGGGCGGAATCGTTCCCTTGCCGAAACTCTCGATGATGTCGATGGCAGCCGCGGCACCCTTGCCGGAACGAATCATCTCGTTCCACTTTCGACCAGTCGGATTGGCCATGACCGTCGGATCACCGCCGAAGATCAGCGGGAAGAAGCCCATCCCGTCCGAGTGATCGGCGACCACAAGAAAGTCGAGCGGACGGGCCAGCTTGGCGGGCTGACCACTGGACGCCGTGACCTCCTCGCCGCGGGCAAAGCGGTACGCATCGCGCGGGCCGAGTCGCGCACCGAACGCGCCAGCGTCCATCGAGAACGAGGTATGCAGGTGGGTGTCGCCAAAGTACGGTCGGGTCGGAAAGTTGCGACCCACATAGGGCGAGTACGCCGGCTTCGATGCATGCGCCCGTTCGGCCGCCTCTTTGTCCGGAGCGCTCAGGCCCGCGGGGTTGCTCTGCGCGGTTGAAAGCGAGGGCAGTAACAAGCCTACCGTCAATGCACCTGCGCAGCTCAATATCCGAATCGCTGAACGTATCGCTGCAAGGCTCATTTTCGTTCCCCCCTTATTCACGCTTTGCTTGGCAAATACTAACTTCTGGAAGCCGCACGGAGTTGCAACGATCAACGCCGCTTGCCGCCGAGGATCGATCCCAGCACGCCGCGGCTGATCTCGCGCGCGATCGATGAGCCCATCGAACGTGCCGCGCTCTTCGCCATGGCATCGACCATGCCTTCGCGCTTGCCGCCGCGCGGACCGGTCGAACCAAAGAGAATGTCGCTGAGACCGCCCATGAAGCCGCCGCCTTCGGTCGTTTCAGCTTTGGCGTTCGCTGTGCCCTTGTCCGGCGCCATCGTGGCTGCACCACCCGTGCGTGCCTTCAGCATTTCAAAAGCGGACTCGCGGTCGACCGTCTTCTCGTACGTTCGGCCGACGACCGAGTCCGCAATCAGCTGCTTTCGTTGCTCCGGCGTGATCGGACCGAGCTGCGATCCCGGCGCCAGCATCCAGGCACGCTCGGTGATCGAGGGCGTTCCCTTGGCATCGAGCAGCGAAACGAGCGCTTCACCAACGCCGAGTTCGAGGATGACCTTTGTCGTGTCGATCTTCGGATTCGGCCGCATGGTGTCGGCCACCGATTTCACCGCTTTCTGGTCACGTGGCGTAAACGCACGCAGCGCGTGCTGCACCCGATTGCCGAGCTGGCCCAGCACCTTCTCCGGAATATCGATCGGGTTCTGGGTCACGAAGTAGACGCCGACGCCCTTGGAACGGATCAGCCGCACCACCTGCTCGACCTTCTCAATCACGGCCGGCGGTGCCTCGGAAAAAAGCAGGTGTGCCTCGTCGAAGAAGAACACCAGCTTGGGCTTGTCGCGGTCGCCGACTTCGGGCAGGTTCTCGAACAGTTCCGACAGTAACCACAGCAGGAAGGTCGAATACAGCCGCGGGTTGCTCATCAGCTTGTCAGCGGCGAGGATGTTGATCACGCCCTTGCCGTCAACAGTCTGCATCAGATCGGCAATGTCGAGCATTGGCTCGCCGAAGAATCTCTCGCCGCCCTGCTGCTCGATCTGCAACAGCCCGCGCTGGATCGAGCCGATCGACGCGGATGAGACGTTGCCGTACTCGTTCTTGAACTTCGCGGCGTTGTCGCCGACGAACTGCAGCATTGCGCGCAGGTCCTTGAGATCGAGCAGCAACAGGCTGTTGTCGTCGGCGATCTTGAACGTCAACGCGAGCACACCTTCCTGCGTCTCGTTGAGGTTGAGCAGCCGCGCCAGCAGCAGCGGGCCCATGTCAGACACCGTTGCCCGCACCGGATGGCCCTGCTCGCCCCAGACGTCCCACAGCGTGACCGGGCACGCGCCCCACTGCGGTTCCGGCAGCTTGTGTTCCTCGAGCCGCGCCTTCATCTTGTCCGAGAGCTTCCCCGCCTGCGAGATGCCGGTCAGATCGCCCTTGACGTCAGCCATGAAGACCGGCACGCCAATCCGCGAAAAACACTCAGCCAGTTTCTGCAGCGACACCGTCTTGCCGGTGCCGGTCGCCCCGGTGATACAGCCGTGGCGATTGGCGAGGGCCGGCAGCATCGCGAGTTCGTTCTTGCCTGACATTGCGATAACCAGCGGCTCGCTCATGTTCACTCCCATAGATAGTGGTACGGAGTCTAGCCAATGGCGCTGTGCGGCCGGAATGATCATCGGCGGTCCGCTAGACTCCGCTCCCTTCCCAGGAACCACGCACCAGAAAGCAGTCTCATGGCCGGCCATTCCAAGTGGGCCAACATCCAGCATCGCAAGAACCGCCAGGACAACAAGCGCGGTTCGCTATGGACCAAGATCATTCGTGAAGTGTCAGTCGCCGCGCGCGACGGCGGCCCCGACCCGGCCATGAATCCGCGCCTTCGCCTGGCGCTCGACAAGGCGCGACTTGGCAACGTGCCCAAGGACAAGCTGACCAGCGCGATCGCGCGCGGTGCTGGAAAGCTCGAGGGCGTGGCTTACGAGGAAATCCGCTACGAGGGCTATGGCATCGGCGGGGCCGCCGTCATGATCGACTGCATGACCGACAACCGTACCCGTACGGTCGCCGAGATCCGCCACGCGCTTGCCAAGAACGGCGGCAACATGGGGGCCGAGGGATCGGTTGCATTCAACTTCAAGCACTGCGGCCAGCTCCTGTTCTCACCCGGCACGTCGGAAGAGAAAGTCATGGAAGCGGCACTCGAAGCAGGTGCCGAAGACGTGATCGCCAACGAAGACAGCTCGGTGGAGGTCATCAGCGCGCCGGCGGATTTCGAAGCGGTGAAGGATGCGCTGGCCAAGGCCGGCCTGAAGCCCGAGCTGGCCGAGATCACCATGAAACCCCTGTCCGAAACGCTCCTTGTCGGCGAGGACGCGCAGAAAATGCAGAAACTGCTGGACGCGCTCGACGATCTAGACGATGTACAGCAGGTTTACACGACAGCGGCACTTGTTTCATGACGAGCGTTGCCGCCAGCGGCACCGCTGAAGGCGTCCAGGCGCAGTTGATATTGCCGCACCGGGTGTTTGTCGCGGGTCATCCCGTGGTGATCGCTGGATGAAAGTCCTCGTCATCGGCGGCGGTGGGCGCGAGCATGCGCTGGCCTGGAAACTGGCGCAGTCGCCGCGCGTGCAGAAAGTCTTCGTTGCGCCCGGCAACGGCGGCACCGCGCGCGAACGTCATCTGCAGAATGTGCCCTACACCAGCAATGAGAGCCTGGCCGCGTTTGCAAAAGCGGAGGGCATCGCATTCACGGTCGTTGGACCCGAAGCGCCCCTGGCCTCGGGCGTGGTCGATGTGTTTCGCGAAAGTGGTTTGCGCATTTTCGGCCCGACAAAGGCTGCGGCACAGCTCGAGAGTTCGAAGGACTTCGCCAAGGCCTTCATGCATCGGCACCGCATCCCGACCGCGGACTACTGCACGTTCACCGATGCCGCCGCGGCGCGTGCATACGTCGCGCAGCGCGGCGCGCCGATCGTCATCAAGGCCGACGGGCTGGCCGCCGGCAAAGGGGTGGTCGTCGCGATGACGCTGGCCGAGGCCAACTCGGCAATCGACGCGATGTTGCTCGACAATCGCCTCGGCGCAAGTGGCGCGCGGGTCGTGATCGAGGAATTTCTCGCCGGCGAAGAGGCAAGTTTCATCGTCTTAAGCGACGGCCGCAACGTGCTGGCTCTGGCCACGAGCCAGGACCACAAGCGTCTTCGGGACGGTGACCAGGGACCGAACACGGGCGGGATGGGCGCCTATTCGCCGGCGCCAGTCGTCACGCCGACGCTGCACGCGAAAGTGCTGCGCGAGATCATCCTGCCGACGGTCCAGGGCATGGCCGCCGACGGCATCGAGTACACCGGCTTTCTTTATGCCGGCTTGATGATCGGCGCAGATGGCGCAGCGCGGACGCTCGAGTTCAACTGCCGGCTCGGCGACCCGGAAACGCAGCCAATCATGGCGCGGCTCAAGTCGGATCTGAGCCTGCTGCTGGAGGCCGCAATTGACGGCCGCCTGGACCAGGTCGAAGCCGAGTGGGACCGACGCACCGCGCTCGGAGTCGTGATCGCGGCGGCAAACTATCCGTTTGAACCCCGCAAGGGCGACCCGATCACCGCGCTGCCGGCAACTACCGATGACTGCGTCACCTTTCATGCCGGAACCGAACTCAAGGACGGCCAGCTGCTCACAAGTGGCGGCAGGGTGCTGTGCGTGACGGCGCTCGGCGATACGGTACGGACGGCGCAGAAGCGCGCCTATGAGGCAGCCAACCAGGTGGCTTTCGCCGGCATGCAGTACCGGCGCGATATCGGTTATCGCGCGATCAGACCGCGGGCCTGAGCCCGCGCAGCGCTTGATGCGCCGATCGATTCACCGATCGTTGCGCCGATCGTTTCTCCGGGCTTGACGCCAGCAGCAGGCCTTGCACGTCGGGATCGGCGCTCGCAAGCGCCCGCGTCAGTTGCTCGGCCGTGCGCCCGGCCTCCTCGATCTTGCCCTGCGCGACCAAGGACTGTTGCAACAAGGCGAGCGCCCATGGATTGCCGGGGTTGCGCTTCAGATACCTGAGCATTTCAGTTTCGGAGTCGAGCGGCCGACCCGCTGCCAGCAAGACCTGCGCGAGCAACAGCCTGGGACCGACCGCCAGGAGCGGCGGCTCGCCGCCGAGTTCATCGTCCTGACCCACGGCACGCGTGAGTGATGCGATTGCGGTCTCATGCCGGCCCTCAACACTGGCGATTACGCCGTTGAGCACTTCGCCTGCCACGTTCAGGATCTCGGCCGGAATCGGCTGATCGTACATGCGCGCGCGCTGCAGAGTGGACAGCGCGGCCATTTGCTGCAAGGACTCGGCTTCGGCCCTGGCCTGCGCGACGCGCCCGGTGCGCGCGTAGGCGACACCACGCGCGTAATGCCACATGCCCTCCGTCAGGCCCAGGCCCTCGGTGGGGCGGGGCAGCGCCAGGATCTCGTCCCAGCGCTGCAGTCGAACCAGGCTGAGAACTGTCAGCGAGCGCACGTATTCGCGGCCGTCGTTTGCCGAATGGCCGAATCGCGACACCATGGTGCGAGCCGTCGCTAGCGACAGATCTCCCTGCCCCGCCGACAGGCTCGCATACCAGAGGAAATGCAAGTGGTGACGATCCCAGGTCTCGGTCTTGCTGTAGCCCTGCGCGCGAATCTGTTCGTCGAAACTCTTCTGGACCTTGATTGCCGACTGGTTGGCCATTGCCGCATCGGCGAACCGTCCGACGTGGACATACGTGTGGCTCGGCATGTGGACCAGGTGCGGCGCGTTCGGTGCGAGCGTCCCCAGAACGTCTGCGCCTGGAGTAGCAACCTCGGGCGTTGCGGATTGCTCCGAAGCATGAATCAGGAAGTGCGCTGCGCCGGTGTGTTGCGGATGTTTCGCCCGTGCCGCGCTCAAGTGCCTGACGACCTCGGCCATGCTGCCATTGGGCGCGCCGGTCTTCGCATCCCACCAGTCCCAGGGGCTGGTCGTCATGACCGCATCGGCATACAGCGTCACCACGTCGGGATCATCGGGAAATTGTGCCAGCACCTCGGTCATCGCTACGGCATACGCGAGTTCCTGCGGATGCACCTCGCGTTCGGCGCGCCGGGTCGTGCACATCGATGCCGCGCCCGCCTCACTCGCATTCTGCTTCGGCACATCGGCCACTCCATAGCGGACCGACAGCGCCTCGATCAACGCACGTTCCTTGGGTGACACTGCTGCGGAAGCCGCCTGCGCACGTGCCAGATACCGGCGGATCTCCCGCTCGTTGCCGCGCTCGGGTTGGTTGATGTTGGGACCGAGTGAATACGCCACTCCCCAGGCGCAGATCGCGCACGAGGCATCGCGCGCGGAAGCCGCTTTGAACGAGCGCGCGGCCTCGTCATGCTCGAACGCATAGGCAAGCTGCAGGCCCTGCTGGGCGAGGCGCTGCGACTCCGGATCCTTCGCGGTCACTACGAGGGTCGAGGTTCCGATGCCTTCGATGGTCGGCGCCTTGGAGCCGGCCTGTTCGTCTTCCAGCGATGAGCATGAGGCCGCCAGCATGCTGACCACGATTGCAGCCGCGCGGCACCGCGTGCATCCATGGTTGCGCAAGGGCCTGCTCATCATTGCCCGATTCCGGTTTTTGCAGCTCTTGGAGCAGAATGCGGCCCTTTGCAACCCGGGTCAAGCGCCACCATGAGCACGCCCCCGTATACCGTCGAACAACACATCGCGCTCAGGCGCGTGACCTCGATCGCGCCCGCGCCCGATGGCCGCTGGCTGGCGGTCGTGGTGCAACGGCTCGACCTTGAAGGCGCCAAGTACGTTTCGGACTTGTGGCGCGTACCCACCGACGGCACGCCGGCCGTGCAACTGACCCGAGGCGATTCGAAGGATGTCGCACCCTGCTTTCGCCACGATGGCGCGCTCGGCTTCCTGTCGAACCGGCAGCCGAACGAAGTCAAGGCAGACGAAGAGGCCGACAAGCGCATGCAGGTATGGATCCTGCCGGCGACAGGCGGCGAACCACAGCAATTGACCGACGAGCCGCTCGGCGTCGAGGGCTTTCGCTTCGCGAAGCAGGCAGACCGGTTGGTGCTGTTTGCGCCCGTTCTCGCCGGGGTCGAGTTCTCCAAGCAACGCGAGACCGCGACCGAGCGCAGCAAGAAAGGACCGAGCGCGCGCCACTTCCGTGAACAGCCGGTGCGCCACTGGGACCATTGGCTGCACGAGAACGACAACATGGCGTGCACCCATGCGATCGCCTATACAGCGACCGGCAAGGATCGGATCGACCTGACTCCGGACGCCCGGCGCGAGCTGTCGATCGAACCTGCACTCGATGTGTCAAATGACGGCGCACTGGCTGGCAGTCACCTGGGAGACACCAGGTGCGGACCGCGAAGCTGACAGCTCGATTGCGCTGATCGACATCGCTACGCGGACGACCACGCTGCTGGGCGCGGCGACCAATACCAACAACAGCTCGCCGCACTTCTCGCCGGATGGCAAGACTCTTGCCGTGGTCCGCAGCACTCGTTCGCCGAAAGTGGTGCTGCGCCCGCTGCTGACGCTGATCGACCTGGCCAGCGGCAGCATGCGCGAGCTCGCGGCCGATTGGGACCGCTGGCCCAATCTGGATGGCTGGTCCGGCGATGGCAAACAACTGATCGTCACTGCCGACGATGAAGGCCATGCGCCGGTGTTCCTGATCGACGCTGCGAGCGGCATCGTGCAGCGGGTGACCGCGAAGTCGAGCGGCGGTACCCACAGCGATCTCGCCACGCTGGCGGACGGCCGCATCGTCGGGATCCGCTCGACTCTGCTGGAAGCGCCGGAAACCTTCGTGGTCGATGCGAAAGCCGGCGCCACGCCGCGCCTGCTTTCACGGCTGTCGGGCCAGGCGGAAGCAGATTACGCCGAGGTCGAGAGCCTGCGCGTGGCTTCTACCGATGGTGCGCAGATCCAGTATTTCCTCGTGCGACCGAAGGGCGCCCAGGGCAAATTGCCGACGCTGCTGTGGATCCATGGCGGCCCGATCGGCATGGACCAGGATGGCTTTCACTGGCGCTGGAATCCCCTGCTGGCGGTGGCGGCCGGCTACGCGGTCGCGCTACCCAATCCGCGCGGCTCTACCGGCTTTGGCCAGGCCTTCATCCAGGGCATCTGGGGCAATGTCTGGGGCGACCAGTGCTACAAGGACCTGATGGCGGTCACCGACGCGCTCGAGCGGCGAAGCGATGTTGACGCGACACGCATCATGGCGATGGGCGGCAGCTTCGGCGGCTACATGACCAACTGGATCGGCACCCAGACCCAGCGTTTCAAGTGCCTGATCACGCACGCCTGCGTATTCACGATGGCGCAGTTCACCGGAACTACCGATCATCCGGCCTGGTGGTATCTCGAGATGGGAGGGGAAGATCCCTATGCCGATCCGGCGAGCTTCGACCGCTACGCTGCCGTGCGTCACATCAAGCGGTGGAAAACACCGGCGCTGATTATTCACGGCGAGCTTGACTATCGCTGTCCGATCGGCGAAGCGCTCAATCTGTTCGAAGCGCTGCAGTATCACGGCGTGCCGTCCGAAATGATGATTTTCCCCGACGAGAACCACTGGATCCTGAAACCGCGCAATATCGTGGCCTGGTACGACACCGTGCTCGGATTCATCAAGCGGCATATGGGTTGACACATGACGGAGTTCGTCGACAGCCAGTCCGTCCGCGAATACCTGCTGGGATTGCAGCAACGGATCGTCGCTGCGATGGAAGGGCTCGACCGGCCGTTTCTCAGTGACATGTGGGAAAAGCCGGACGACGCGCCACTGACCGGCGGCGGATTGACGCGCATCGTCGAAGGGGGCGACCTGCTCGAACGGGGCGGAGTCGGCTTTTCGCACGTGCTCGGGCGTGCGCTGCCGCCTTCGGCCACCGCGCAGCGGCCCGAGCTGGCCGGTCGCGGCTTCGAAGCCCTCGGCGTGTCACTGGTGTTTCACCCGCGCAATCCCTACGTGCCGACGGTGCACATGAACGTTCGTTTCTTCGTCGCGCGAGCGCTTGCTAGGAGCCCCTCTCCCCTGGGAGAGGGGACCGCGCGCGCTGCGCACGGCCCCCATGGGGATCTTGATGCCCCCCACCCCGGCCCTCCCCCGCGCGCGGGGGAGGGTGCGCACCGAACCGGCACTCGCGATGTGTGGTGGTTCGGCGGCGGCATGGACCTGACGCCGTACTACGGCTTTGTGGAGGACGCGCGCCACTTTCACGCGACCTGCAGGAGTGCCCTGGCACCTTTTGGGGCCGGACTGCATCCGCGCTTCAAGCGCTGGTGCGACGAGTATTTCTTTCTCAAGCATCGTGGCGAACCGCGCGGCATCGGCGGAATTTTCTTCGATGATTTCAATGAGCTCGGCTTCGATCGCAGCTTTGCCATGCTGCGGGCCGTCGGCGATTCATTTCTCGACGCCTATCTTCCGATCGTCGAGCGCCGACACGCCATGCCCTACGGCGAACGCGAGCGAGAGTTTCAGGCCTATCGCCGCGGCCGCTATGTCGAATTCAATCTGGTGTACGACCGCGGCACCCTGTTCGGCCTGCAATCGGGCGGCCGGACCGAATCGATCCTGATGTCCATGCCGCCGACAGTGAACTGGAAGTACGACTGGCAGCCTGCGCCGGGGTCGCCGGAAGCGCGTCTGTATACGGATTTTCTGCGGCCACGCGACTGGACCTCATAGTCATGAATGCCATCGGCATTCTTGGTGGCAGCTTCGATCCGGTCCATCGCGGGCATATGCAGCTGGCGCGCGATGCACTGGGCCGGCTCCCGATCGGCGAGCTGCGCCTGATTCCGGCCGCGCAGTCATGGCAGAAGCCCGCACCGACCGCTGCATCGCACCGGGCCGAGATGGTGCGGCTGGCCATCGCAGACGAAGTGCCCGACATTCGCCGCCGCCTCGTGCTCGACATGCGTGAGATCGAACGCGGCGGTGCCACCTATACCGTCGATACGCTGCGCGAGCTACACCAGCTTCTGCCCGCGACGTCGCTCGTCATGGTCATGGGCGGTGACCAGTTCGAGCGCATCGACACCTGGCGCGAGTGGCACTCACTGCTGACACTGGCTCACGTTGCGGTCGCTCGACGCGGATCGGCGCCACTATCGCCCAGGCCGGCTCTCGCCTCCTGGCATGCGGCGCATCGCGTCATTGCGGCAGCGGAACTTGCAGCCAGTCCGGCGGGACGTACCGTGGAATTCGAGATGAGTCCGATGGACGTTTCATCGACAGAGGTTCGGAGTCAACTGGCTAATCCGAACGTCGATCCGGATCGGCTCGCTACCATGATCCCGTCGGCCGTGCTCGACTATATTCGGACCCATCGCCTTTACCTGACTGAATGATGGATATCCGCAAGCTGCAGCGCACGATCGTCGACGCCCTCGAGGACATCAAGGCCCAGGATATCCAGGTTTTCAACACGTCCAAGCTGTCGGACCTGTTTGATCGCGTGATCATCGCCTCGGGCAACTCGAACCGCCAGACCCGGGCGCTGGCCTCATCGGTATCGGAGAAGGTCAAGGCGGCCGGCGGATCCATCGTAAGTGTCGAGGGGGCTGATGCGGGCGACTGGGTGCTGGTCGACTGCGGCGACGCGGTGGTGCATGTCATGCAGCCAGCCGTGCGGGCCTACTACAAGCTCGAAGAAATCTGGGGCCTGAAGCCAGTCCAGCTCAAGTCGGTACACCTCAAGTCCGCGACAGGAAAGTCGATAGCAAAGGTAGAAGCAAGGGTCAGCAAGCAGCCGCGCGCAAAGCCGGCGCGACACGCTTGACGCTCGCGGGTTGGACCTTCAAGGCGATCGCTCTGTGTGCGCGATGAAAATCACGATCCTCGCCGTCGGTCAGCGTCAGCCGGCCTGGGTTGATGCGGTCGTCAGCGATTTCCTGGGCCGACTGCCGGCGGATTTCAAGGTGGAATTAAAAGAGATCAAGGCGGAGAGTCGTAGCGGCGGAACTGATGAGGCGAGCCGTGCGATGGCGGCCGAGGCGCTGCGTCTGCGTGCGGTACTGCCGGCCGGCGCCACAGTCGTGGCCCTCGACGAAAGCGGGCAGGACTGGTCAACCGCCCGATTTGCGCAGGCATTGCAACGCTGGCGCGACGATGCGATCGCGATCACGTTTCTGATTGGCGGGGCCGACGGACTGGAGCCCTCCCTCAAGCAAAGCGCAAACCTGCTGCTGCGGCTGTCCAGCATGACACTGCCGCATGCCCTCGCGCGCGTCGTGCTGGCCGAACAGATCTACCGAGCGTGGTCGATCCTGGCCCGGCATCCCTATCACCGCGCCTGATGCCGGCCGCCATCTATCTCGCATCCCGCAGTCCGCGCCGGCGCGAACTGCTCAAGCAGATCGGCATTCGGTTCGATCCATTGCTGTTGCGCCTGGCCACGCCGCGCGGCCCGGACATCGACGAGGCGCAGCACAAAGATGAGCCGGCCGCCGACTACGTCGAGCGCACGGCGCGCGAGAAAGCCGCGTTCGGACTCGAGGTGCTTTCGATGCGCTCGATGCTGTATCGGCCCGTGCTCGCCGCTGACACCATCGTCATCGTCGATGATGAGGTTCTCGCCAAGCCAGCGAACCCGACCCAGGCCGCCGACTTTATCCGAAGACTCGCTGGCCGTACCCATGAGGTGCGTACCGCCGTCGCATTGGCGATGCAGGGACCGGTACTGGTAGCAACTTCGACTTCCCGCGTGAATTTTCGCCTGATCGACGAGGCCGAGATCCTGCGCTACTGCGCCACCGGAGAGAGCAACGACAAGGCCGGCGGCTACGCGATCCAGGGACTCGCAGCGATTTTCATCGAGCGCATTGAAGGCAGCTATTCCGGCGTGATGGGTTTGCCACTGTTTGAAACGGCCAGGCTGCTGGCTCAGGCCGGCGTGCGCGTTCTGTGAGTCCGCGACCGCGGCGGGCGCAGCGACTCCGTTAATATCGTTGCACTTTTGTTCGCGCCGGGTGCCCGGCCGTCCGAATCCTGGCGCCCACTTCAGAACGGGCGAGTTGCACGTGCGGCACGCAGTGCCGCGACCACCGAGCCCGCATCTGCCATGGAAGACATCCTCATCAACATCACTCCCGAGGAGACCCGCGTCGCGGTGCTCCAGGACGGTGTGGTCCAGGAACTACATATCGAGCGGCGAGCAACGCGCGGACTGGCGGGCAACATCTGTCTCGGCAAGGTGGCGCGCGTGCTGCCCGGCATGCAGTCGGCGTTCGTCGATATCGGGCTAGAGCGCTCGGGCTTCCTGCACGTGGCGGACATCTGGGAGTATCGCCGGGAGCAGGAGCAGGCGCCGCCGATCGAAAGGCTGCTGCGCGAGGGCGACACGGTCCTGGTGCAGGTCGTCAAGGATCCGATCGGCACCAAGGGTGCGCGCCTTTCGACCCAGATCAGTCTTGCCGGGCGGATGCTCGTTTACCTGCCGCAGGATCCCCACATCGGGATCTCGCAGCGGATCGAGGACGAGGCTGAACGCACCCAGTTAAAGGAGCGGCTGCAGAAACTGGTGCCGCCGGATGAAAAAGGCGGCTTCATCATCCGCACCAGCGCCGAGAATGCGACCGAGCAGGATTTCGCGAGCGATCTTGCCTACCTGCGCACGCTCTGGGGCCGGATCTGCGAGCGGCAACGCGACAGCGCCGCACCCTCGACGCTGTACCAGGAACTGTCACTCGCGCAGCGGGCACTGCGGGACATTGCCACCGAGCAAACCTCGGTAATCCTGATCGACTCGCGCGAGAACTTCGCCCGTCTGCAGCAGTTTGCGATCCATTTCGTGCCGCGCACCGAGGGCAAGATTTCGCATTACACCGGCGAGCGGCCCCTGTTCGATCTGTACCAGATCGACGCCGAGATCGAGCGTGCCCTCGCGCGCCGCGTTGACCTGAAGTCCGGCGGCTACCTGATCATCGACCAGACCGAAGCGATGACGACGATCGATGTCAACACCGGCGGCTTCGTCGGCACCCGCAATTTCGACGACACGATCTTCAAGACGAATCTCGAAGCGGCACAGTCGATCGCACGCCAGCTCCGCCTGCGCAATCTCGGCGGGATCATCGTCGTCGATTTCATCGACATGGAAAACACCGAGCATCAGGACGCCGTGCTCGCCGAATTCCGCAAGGCCCTGGCGCGCGACCGGACGCGCCTGACCGTCAGCGGCTTCACACAGCTCGGCCTCGTGGAGATGACGCGCAAGCGCACGCGCGAATCGCTCGCGCACGTGCTGTGCGAGCCCTGCCCCACCTGCCAGGGCCGCGGCGAGATCAAGACCGCGCGCACAGTCTGCTATGAAATCCTGCGCGAGATCCTGCGCGAGGCGCGTCAGTTCGGCGAGACGCGGGAGTTCCGCATCTTCGCGTCGCAGACCGTGATCGATCTGTTCCTGGAGGACGAGTCGCAGGCCATGGCAATGCTCTCGGATTTCATCGCCAAGCCGATCTCGATGCAGGTCGAGACGCTCTATCAGCAGGAACAGTTCGACATCGTCCTGATGTAGAGCGCGCGGAATCTTGCATCAGGTCTGATAGTGCTCTAACATATTGGTGTCAAAACACCAATGTGAGGCTGGATGAGCCGTCTGACCATAACCCTGTCCGAGGCCCGCTACCGGGCGCTCAAGGAAGCATCCGCACAGCGCGACAAGACCATCGGGCAGTTGATCGACGAAAGCCTGGAGTACTACGGCATCAAGTCGCGGGAAGATGCCCTGGACCTCGTGCGGCGTGCTCGCGCGCGCAGCGCGCTCAGTGAAGCCCAGGCCGTCGCATTGGCGCAGGAGCAGGTCAAGGCAGTGCGCCGCCGGCGGTGAAAAGTCCAGTCGTCATCGTCGACACCAACGTCGTTGTCGCTGGCCTGCTGACGGCCAATGACACATCTCCCGTCGCCCGCATCCTTGACGGCATGCTCGGGGCAGTTTTCCCATTCGTGCTGTCGGAAGCGCTGCTTGCCGAGTACCGCACAGTGCTTGTCCGACCGGGCGTGCGCAAGTTGCATGGGCTGACGGTTGCACAGGTCGAGGCCATCCTTACCGACCTCGCCCATCACGCGATCGTGCTCACACCCGAAGCCGGAGGTCCGGCGCCCGACCCCGGCGACCAGTTGCTTTGGAACTTGTTGGCCACCCGGGTCGATCTGTTGCTGGTGACCGGCGACAAGCGATTGATCCGGGATGTCGGCATGAGAGGGCGGGTGATTTCGCCGGCTGCGTTCCTTTCGGGTCGCTAACGGGTAAGCGCCATTGCGGCCCCACTACCCGCGCAATTGGCGCCTGCTGCCCGTCGTGGGATCGCAAGCCGAAGTCCCCCTTGCGGCGCCCGGCGCCAGCCCGTGTAATGCGGGCGCGTCCCCGTCTTCACTTCCCGGCCCATGGGGAACTCACGACCCGGACTTTCAATAAGGCTGGATTGAACCACGACGATCTGATGTGAGTCCCGGTCAATGAGGAACTCCACCGCCCCCAGCCTGACCGCGCGAACACTAAACGCTGTCCTCGCCGCCGCGATCAGCTCCTTCCTGCTGGCCACCTACTGGCCGATAGTTCAGCTGCTCGACCTGTCGCGCGCGGACCTCGAGTACCAGGGCGTCTGGATCGGCGGCAATGCCAAACAGATCACCGCGGTGCCGCCGGGCGGAGCCGCTGCCCGTGCCGGGTTGCAAGTGGGCGACGTGCTCGAGTTCGACCCCGCCAGCAACGAGAGCCGGATCCTGGCGAGCTATCGCGAGATGCCCGCCGGCTTCAGCGCGACGTTGCCGGTCCGGCATGCCGATGGTTCTCGAACCGTTATTCGCCTCGAGCCCGCTCGTGTGGCCTATGCGCCCACGCTCAACGATCGGCTGGCGTTAGTAGCGCGCTTGAGCGCACACACCATCGCGGTGTTGCTCGGCATCGTGGTGGTATGGGCGCACCCCGGGCTGATGGCCTGGTCCTTCTTTCTCTCGAGTTTGTGCGCTTTCCCGCTGCGGCCCTGGATCAACTTCGCCTTTGCCTTCGAGCCCGGCTGGCTTGGTTTGGCGCCCGTCCTGATGGTGTGCTTTGGCATGGTGATCGCATTCGTACCATTTGCATTGTCGTTTCCACGCAATCGGGTGGCCGCCTGGCCGCGGTGGCTGCGTGCGCTCGGCGGGTTGGCTGTTCTGGCTTGGCTGTTCTATCTGGCGACGTCCGTTGACCTAGTGCCTTTCCAGAGAGACCGGTTTCCGAACCGCCCATTGTTTGCCTGGACCGCAGTTGCGCTAGTCAGCCTGCCCTCCGCGATAGCTATCCTCTGGCACACCTATCGTAGGTCGAGCGGCGATGAACGGGCGCGGCTGAAGTGGGCTGTGTTGGGTGTGTCGGCAGCGCTTGGGACCCAAGCGCTTACCCCCGTGCTTCTTGTTCTGCCCGCGCAGTTCACAAGCAATGTGAGCGGCGAGATTTACACCGTATTGAACTGGGTGGTAGCACTGCTTTACGGGCTTCTGTGGCCGCTGGCGTTAGGTAACGCAATTCTGCGTCAGCGTGTCGTCGACGTGCAGTTCGCTGTCAGCCGCACGCTGGTCTATGGCGCGGTCTCGACCCTGGCGCTGGCCGTCATTGCCGCCGTGCACTGGCTGTTGGGCCGGTTGATCGAACATTCGGGTCTGACGCTGGGCCTCGAAGGCGCGGCGGCGATTGGTCTCGGATTTGTGCTGCACCGCCTGACGCATGGCATCAACGGACTGGTCGACCGGGTGCTGTTCAGAAAACATCACCAAGCCGAGCAGCGGCTGCGTCAGGTCACTTCGGCACTGCCCTTCGCCAACACCGAGCGTAGTATCGCCGAAGCGCTGGTACTGGAACCGGTGCGCCACCTGCAACTCGCCTCGGCGGCGCTGTTCTATCGCGACTCGCCGGAAAGCCCGTTGCGCCGCGTGCTGGCTCATGGCTGGAGCGATGAGCACGCCACTCGGCTGGATGCCGACGCGATGCTGGTGCGCTACCTGCAGGCGGAGCACGGCCCGCTGAAGCTCGATGCGCACTGGTTACCCGCACAAGTCCCCGGCGGCGCGGCGCAGCCGGTGCTGGCGATCCCGGTGGTCAACCAGCATCAATTGTCCGCGGTCGTTCTCTACAGCGGCCACGTCAACAGCACCCTGCCCGACCCCGACGAGGTGAAACTGCTCGATGCACTGGCCCGGGCCGCGGCCGCCGCGCACCAGCAGGTGCGCATCGCGACGCTGACACGCAAGAACGAACAACTCGAAGCCGCGGCGGCGGAACTGCGTGCGCTGGTGCGGGACAACTTCGTCAGTCCACCCGACGCGCAGGCGGACCGCGACCCGGCTTAAGCGGTCCGCGCCCCTGGTCGCTTCCGCACCCGGTCACTCCGCGCGAGTTTTCTTCTCGCGCGGCAGGCGGCCCAGCAGGTAGAACTCGTCGTTGGGCCGCATGCTGATCATGTTGGCCATGCGGTTCGACAGGCTGAAAAACGCCGCGATCGCGCCGATGTCCCAGATGTCCTCGTTGTTGAAGCCGGCCGCCCGCAGCGACTCGTAGTCTGCGTCACCGATCGCCGCGGAGTCCGTCGTCACCTTCAGCGCGAAGGCGAGCATCGCTTTCTGGCGCGGCGTGATGTCGGCCTTGCGATAGTTGACCGCGACCTGGTCCGCGACGAGCGGATTCTTTTCGTAGACGCGCAGGATCGCGCCATGCGCAACGATGCAATACAGGCAGTCGTTGGCGCCGCTGACCGCCACCACGATCATTTCCTTCTCGCCCTTGGTCAGGCCCGACTCCCTGAGCATCAAAGCGTCGTGGTAAGCAAAGAAGGCGCGGCACTCGTCCGGGCGGTGTGCCAGGGTCAGGAACACATTGGGAACAAACCCGGCCTTGTCCTGCACTTCGACCATGCGGGCGCGGATGTCCTCGGGCAGGCTTGCAAGCGACGGAACCGGATAACGGCTGATCGGCGGCGACGATTTCATGCGGGCTCCCGGGCGTGCTTCCTTGCGCGCTCGTTTTCACCATGAGGCGCAAACTGGATTTCATACAAATGGGCATACAGGCCGCCGGCGGCCAGCAGATCGCGATGCGTTCCGGTTTCGATCATCCGACCGTGTTCCAGCACGACGATGCGGTCCGCGCGCTCGATGGTCGACAGGCGATGCGCGACGACGAAGCTGGTCCGCCCCTGCATCAGGCGCGCCAGCGAGGCCTGGATATGGCGCTCGGACTCGGAATCAAGCGCCGAGGTCGCTTCGTCCAACAACAGGATCGGCGCGTCCTTCAGCAGCGCGCGCGCAATTGAGAGGCGCTGACGTTGCCCGCCCGACAGCTTGACAGCGTTCTCACCGATCCGGGTTTCGAATTTCTGCGGCAGGCTCTCGATGAAGGGCAGCAGATTCGCCGCCTCGGCGGCCGCGCGTACCTGCTCATGCGCAAGACCTCGTTGCCCGCCGTAGGCAATGTTGGCAGCGATCGTGTCATCGAACAGCACGACATCCTGGGACACCAGTGACATCTGGCTCCGCAGGCTCGCCAGCGTCAGTTCCTCGATCGGCACGCCGTCAAGCAGGATCGTGCCGGCGCTGGGCCGGATCAGGCGCGGGATCAGATTGATCAAGGTGGTCTTGCCCGCCCCGGACGGGCCGACCAGGGCGATCATTTCCCCCGCTGCCACGCTCAGACTGAAGTCGACCAACGCGGCCTGTTCGGTCGACTCGTAACTGAAGGAAACCGCGCGGAACTCGACCCGGCCTTCGGCGTGCGCAATCTCGCGTGAACCTGTCTCTTGTTCAGGCGGCAGGTCGATCATCCGGAACACGCTCTCAGAGGCGGCGCCCATGCGTGCCAGGGGCCCGTTGAGAGCAGCCAGGTGGCGCAAGGCCGGAAGCAGCAACAATGCCGCCGCGAGGAAGGTCACGAAATCGCCCGGCGAAGCCCTGGTCTCGCGCACCTGCCACAGGGCGATCATCATGACGATCGCCACGCCGATCGAACCCGCAATCTGCGTGACCGGCGTGGCGGCCGACCAGGCCACCTGCATCCGCATCGCAAAGCCGCGCAGCTTCGCGTTGATGTGGCGGAATCGCTCATTCTCGTAGGCGTGGCCGTCGTAGATCTTGACGACGCGCTGGCCCTCGTGCGCTTCCTGCACCGCGCGCGTCATTTCGCCGAGCATCGCCTGGTTCTCGACGTTCAGTCTTCGCAGCCGCCGACTGAACGCACGCAGCAGCAGCCCGATGATCGGGGCTACAACCAGCGTCACCAGAGTGAGCTGCCAGTTGTACCAGACCAGCATGCCGACGAGGCCGATGACGATCAAGGTGTCGCGCACCGCGACGTTCAGTGTCTCGGCCGCCAGGTTCAGCGCATTGGTCGCTTCGTTGACGAATTTCGAAATCACGATGCCGGACGGCAGGTTCTCGAAGGTGGCCTGCGGCCAGCGCAGCATGCGATCGAACATCTGCATGCGCAGGTCCTGCAGGACGAGCTGCGAAATCCGGTTCAGCAAGTACGAGCTGCCGAACTGCATCAGCCCGCGCACACAGAACAGGCCGACAAATGCGGCCGGCAGCCAGAACACGGACTGCGTGTTCTGCTCGAGCAGGGCCTTGTCGGTCAGCACCCCGGTGAGCTTGGCGAGCAGGGGTTCCGTCGCGGCGCCGATTGCGCTCGCCAGCAGGCCGAGCGCCAGCATGCGCCTGTGACCGAACACCATGCGGAACAGCCGCTTCAGGTTCGGATCGTCAAGAATGCGGGGATGAGAGACGGGCGCCATTACTCGCATGCCACAATCGGCGGCGCGTAGTGTATGCGACGCGCACATCGTCCGAGCCCGTTCTGAGTCAATGAACAAGTCAATGAGCGAGCCGATGGGCGAGCTGGTAGTTCGACTGCCGAATCACCTCGGCGATGCCTGCATGGCCGTTCCCGCGCTCGAGCTGCTGGCCGATCGCGGCTTTGCATTGAGGCTCGCGGGACGCGCCTGGAGTAGCCCGTTGTTCGAGGCCTACGACTGGCCGGTGACCCAACTGCAGGGCTCGAACCTCGATCACGTCGAGACACTGCGTTCGATCCGGCCGGCGGTTGCACAGGCCTTGCTGCTCACCAATTCCCTTTCGAGCGCGCTCGAGTTTCGCCTGGCCGGATACAGGAGCACCGGGTATGCGCGCGGTGGCCGTTCATGGCTGCTGGCGAGTGCTGTCGCGGTCAATCCGCGTGATCACATGGTCGAGTACTACTTCCGACTGGCCTCGACGCTCGTTTCGAACGCGCCGCCCGTTTCATCGGCACTGTCTCTGCGCCTAAGCGCTGCCGCGCGGGCCCGGGCCCGCGCGCTGCTTGACGGCACCGGCATCTCAGGCCGGTATTGCGTGCTCTGTCCGTTGGCAATTGGCCGGCATCACGGACAGGCCAAGGCATGGAGCGGCTTCACCCGGCTTGGTCACGAACTCGCACAGCGCGGCCACAAGGTGGTTTCGATGCCAGGACCCGGCGAGTCGGAAGCGGTGCGCGCAGCACTGCCGAGCGCGCTCCTGTTGCCCGAAGGCGATGTCGCGACGTTCGCGGCCGTGCTCGCAGGCGCCGAGCTCGTGGTCGCCAATGACAGCGGCTCCGGTCACCTCGCCGCGGCGGTCGGCGCACCGCTGGTCAGTGTGTTCGGCGTCACCGAACTCGATCAGACCCGGCCCTGGGGTCCGAACGTGCGCCTGGTCGGCCGCTCCAACGGCTGGCCAAGCTATGCGGAGGTCATCGCCACCGTCGATTCCGCAATCGCTGCTGCCTCCTGATCTTTTTCCCGCGCCAGAAAAACGCCAAGCGCGAGCGCGATCATGTGGCCCTCGTTGAAGGCCTGAAAGTGCGAACTGAACAGGCTCGTCAGGCACCACGACGCCAGCAATGCAAGGCCAATGACCCTGAACGGCCCACGCACCGGCTGGCGCGTTGCAGATAGAAGCCACAACGTGAATACGGCGAATCCGAGCAGTCCTGTCGTGGCCAGCACGAATAGGTATTGATTGTGTGGATCCAGCGTCGGCCTGGCGCGCCAGCCCTCATTGCGCGTTGACGTGAGCTTTTCGTACGCCGGAGCAAACCCGCCGATACCGTAGCCCATCAGGGGACGCTGCCGGATCAACTCGGCGCTGGTCTCCCACATGACCACGCGCATGCCCATCGGCGTCATGGCATCGGACTGCCGCGCCTGCTGCAGTTCCTGGAAGGCGATCGCAAAGCGCTCCTTGATCACTGGCGACACGGCAATGATGCCGATCCCGATCAACGCCAACGCGGCCAGTGTGGCCAGGCGCGCGCGGCCGCGCGCCAATCCCAGGACTCCGAGAACCGCCAGGACCGCGAGTACAGCGTGACCGCTGCGACCTGTCGCGACGAAAACCACGTTGGAGACGAGCAGAAGGCAGGCGCCGAAGGCCAACCAGCGCTGCCACGAATGCGGCGCCGCCAGCCAACCGAGTACGGCCGCGAGCAGTGCCGCCATCGACAGCCCCATGCCCTGTGTTACGTGATTGCGCAGCGCGATGCCCGGGGGCAGTTCCGGATTCACGCTGATGCCGCGCAGCAGGAACACATACGAGACCAGTGCTCCGATCGCCGCCACCACAACGAAGAACGCAGCCAGTCGCAGTTTGGCGACACGTTCGTCGAATACGGCCAGTGCGGCGATCAGGCAGATAAGTTGCCGCCATCCGGCCCACTCGGACAGGGCTGCCTTCAAGGGCGCCGCGGTCCAGAGTATCGAGATACCGAGCATGACGATCAGGGCCAGAGTCATCGCGCCGAGCGGCTGCCGCAGCGCCGCTGACAGCCGCTCTCGCGCCGACGGTGCGGTCGCGAATGCAAGTACCAGCAAGGCTTCGCCCGCGTTGGTCACCGGAGGACTGAAGAGTGTTCCCGCCAGCGCCAATGCCGCGCCCGCGCGCGCCGCGCTGATCGCCCAGAAATCGCGCCGCACGCGCGCGCGCTCCTCGCCGAAGTCGGCATGCGCCGCGGCCGGCCGCGTGCTGCCCAGCCAACGACGGCGCAGCCGGTCCCAGCGGAAGCGCCAGCGATTCCATGCAAGGCCTCGATCGACGCGTCGATCGTCCAGCACGCTTGCAAAACGCCCGTTCATGCTGCCCTGCTCGACGATTGGCTGCCGCAACCACCACTGACGCACGCCCATCGCCGCGTCGGCCTCGCGCATCAGCCAGTCGGCCGGGCGTGTGATCTTCTGGCGTCGAACGTAGTCGAGCCGCAATTGCGCCGCGCGCGCATCGAGCACGGTCGCATCGGTTGCCGGCAATTCGGAGTCCGGCGCAATCAGCTGGGTCGGTGAGCGCGCAGCTCCTTCGACATATTTGTTGTCACCGCAGCCGAGATAGATCATGTACGGGGCCTCGATCGCATCGGCTTCCCGCATGGCTTCGGCAAAGACGCGCTCGAAACTGCGTGACAGCACCGCATCGTCCTCGAACACGAGCACGCGACGATGGCCCTTTGCGACGCAGCGCTTCCAGGTCTCGATGTGCTTGAGCACGAGGGACTGATGGCCGCGCTTCAGGTCGCTCGGCGCAAAGACAGCTTCGATCTGCTCCGGCGTCAATTCGTCGGCGTCGTAGTCGAAGATCCATTCGAAGTCGATGCCGTGCCGGGCGAGTTCAGCACGGATGTGGGCGATCCGGTCGGTGAAGGATTTCACCGACAGCACGTAGACGGCACCAACAAGCTGATTGACGGTGGTGGCCAAGAAGTCGGCGCCGAAGGGCAGCGAATCAGGTGAAGTGAGGATTGTAGAGGCGGCGATCGAGAAAGACGGGCTAAGCTTCGCGCGATTCTGGACGCTGAACTCTTGAGCAGCGCGGCGTGCAGCGCGAGGGAGCGAAAACATGGCAAGAGTCTCCGTCTACATCATCGCCTTCAACGAGGCCGACAAGATCGAGGCCGCGCTGCAAAGCGTGCGCTGGGCAGACGAGATCGTCGTCGCGGATTCGTTCTCGACCGACGCCACGGTCGAGATCGCGCGTCGCTACACCGATCGCATCGTGCAGGTGCCGTTTGAAGGATTCGGCAAGCTGCGCAATGACGTGCTCCGGCAGCTGAACAGCGAATGGATCTTTTCGCTTGACGCGGACGAGCGCTGTACCGAAGCTGCCGCGGCCGAGATCCGGCGCCTGATTGACAAGCCCGATGCAGCCGATGCCTATCATGTCCCACGTCGAAATTTCTTCTTTGGCCGCTGGATCCGCCACTCTGGCTGGTTTCCGGATTATCGGCAGCCGCAGCTGTTTCGCCGCAGCAAACTGCGCTACACGGAGGACGCCGTGCACGAGAGCTACGTGCTCGACGGCACGCTCGGTCACACCACCGAACCGATCGCGCAGGTGCCGTTCAAGGACCTCGCCCAGGTTGTGCACAAGCTGCAGCGCTATTCCACCCTCGGCGTCGAGCGGTTGACCGAGCGCAATACTGTGCCTTCAATGTGGAGCGCACTCGGACACGGGCTCGGCGCCTTCTTTCGACATTACGTCGTGCGGGCCGGCTTTCTCGATGGCTGGGCGGGCTTCGTGATCGCCCTGTCCAACTTCGAGGGCACCTTTTACCGCTATGCCAAGTATGCCGAGCGCATGCACGGACTGACGCGCGAACCGCCCCTGCCGCCGAGCCTGAGGAACTGAGGCAGGTGTGCTGATCTCGGTCATCATCACCACCTACAACCGGCCCGATGCTTTGGCAGCCGTACTCGCGGGACTGGCCGCGCAGACGGATCGCGGCTTCGAAGTTCTTGTCGCCGACGATGGTTCGCGCAGCGACACGCGAACGCTTGATCGAAGCGGCGGCGCCGGACTACGCCGTGCCGCTGACCCATGTCTGGCAGGAAGACCGCGGATTTCGCGCCGGGGCCGCGCGTAATCGCGCCGCGGCGATCGCGCGCGGTGACTATCTGATCTTCGTCGACGGGGATTGCGTGCCGCGGCCAGACTTCATCGCTCGTCATCGCCGCCTTGCCGAGCATGGTTGGATGGTCGCCGGCAACCGGATCCTGTTGTCGGAATCCTTCACCCGGCAGGTGCTGGCAGACAGGATTCCGATTCATTCGTGGACCCGAGCCGAGTGGAATGCTGCAGCCACGCGCGGCGATATCAATCGGACCATGCCGCTCAGGCACCTTCCTCTCGGGCCACTGCGCAAGCTCGCTGGGCGTCGCTGGCAGCGTGTGCGCACCTGCAACCTGGCCGTCTGGATGGACGACTTTCGCGTCGTCAATGGCTTCGATGAAGCCTACGAGGGCTGGGGTTTCGAGGATTCCGATCTTGCGGTACGCCTGCTGAACGCCGGCGTGCGCCGCAAGGAAGGCGCGTTCGCCACCGGTGTGCTGCATCTGTACCACCGCGAGAACGACCGGCGCTTCGAGGGCAAGAACTGGGAACGCCTGCAGGAGCGAGTCCGGTCTGGACAGACCGTTGCGATGCTCGGGCTGGCGCAATCTGCCACGACCTAGCGTCCGCGCCGTTGTTCTTCTTCAATCTGTTAGGTGTTCGGATGTTGCTTGCCATCCCAGGTGAAGGGAAACGCCTGCTGCCGACCGAATCCGTTCGGCATGTAGTCGCCCTTGACGCCGTAGCGTTCAGGCCATTCGCGGTCCGCCTTTACCGCAGTGCCAAACAGGTGATCAAGAAACGCAAAGTGCGCGGCATAGTTTCGATCCAGCGCTTCCTTGTCCTGCGAGTGGTGCCAATGGTGAAAGTTCGGCGTCACCAGCAGGTATGACAGCGGCCCCAGCTTGACGCTGACGTTGGCATGATTGAACACGGCCTGGAAGCCGACGATGATGATGTAGACATCGATCACGCCTTTCGAAAAACCGAGCACGTAAATCGGCGCCAGCACCAGGGTGCGTGTGGCCAGCACTTCGAGCAGGTGCTGGCGTGATCCGGCCAGCCAGTCCATCGCCTTCGAACTGTGATGCACTGAGTGAAAGCGCCATAGCAGCGGCACCTCGTGGTAGGCGCGGTGGGTCCAGTACTGCGCCAGGTCCGCGACCAGGATGCATAGCAGCAGTTCGATCACGAACGGCAGGCTTTGCACCGCTGCCTGCAGCTGCGAGCTGATCGCCCAGTCAAAGGCGCTATGCAGGAACTGGTTGGTGGCCAGCAGCATGACGCCGATCAGAAGATGGATGACCAGGAAGTAGTGAAAGTCGGTCTGCCATTCAGCGCGCAAGACGGGTTGATCGCGCTTCAGTGGAAACAGCTTCTCGATAAACACGAAGATCAGCGTCGAGGCCAGCAGGTCAAGGATGAACCAGTCGAGCCCGACGTATGGCGTCTGGTCGGGGAAGTCACCGACCGGCACCTTGTGCCCGCCGAGCAGCGCCGTCAGCGCCACCAGCAGAAAGGCCGCGCCCGACAGCCAGCGCATCCGGTTGAACAGCACATTCGCGAGCGCGAGACCGCCGGCGATCAGCATTGCCGCCAGCATCAGGTTGCGCAGCAGATCGACGTCATAGGCCTTGCGCAGCTCCGGTGTGGTCAGGTAGGCAGGGAAGTGAAACGCCGAGCACGCCGAGAAGACACAGGCAAGCGAGCACCAGTGCGATGACTCCGGAAATCAAGCCGGTACCGGTCCGCATCGCTCCGTGCGATTCGGCGAGCCGGTTAAGTTGTTCAACGGGTTTGGGTGACATCAGGACCCGCGGCGGACACGATCAGGCCGGCTTGTCGATGCTCCGACTTCATGCGCCGTCATTGACTTGCATTTCCTTTCGTCGCACCCGGCTACTTGAGCACGGTCTCCTGCAGAAAGCGGATCGTCGCGTAGAAGTTGAAGTCGGCGTTCTCTTTCTTCGCGAATCCGTGGCCCTCGTTGCTGGCCAACAGGTACCACACCGGCGTCCCGTTGCCGCGTGCCGTTTCGACAATGCTTTCGGCTTCGGTATACGGCACTCGCGGGTCGTTGCGGCCGTGCGCCACGTAAAGCGGCCGCTTGATCTTCGCGGCGTTGTTCACTGGCGAGACACGGGTCAGGAACTCGCGCATCTTCGGGTCCCGCTCGTCACCGTACTCGACGCGACGCAGGTCGCGCCGGTAACTCTCGGTGCGTTCGAGGAAGGTCACAAAGTTGGCGATACCGACAATATCGATCGCGCCGGCGATGCGTTCGGGGTAGGTGGTCGCCACGGCGAGGCTCATGTAGCCGCCGTAGCTGCCGCCGGCGACGACGACGCGCGTCGGGTCGAGCTCAGGTTGCTTGGCGATCCAATCGAGCAGCGCGCCGATGTCGCGGACCGAGTCCTCGCGCTTCATGCCGTTGTCCAGCGACACGAAGGTCTTGCCATAGCCGGATGAACCGCGCACGTTCGGTTCGATGATCGCGATTCCCAGCTCATTGATGTAGTAGTTCCAGCGACCGAGGAAGCCGGGACGCGCCTGTCCTTCCGGCCCGCCATGGATCTGGATCATCACCGGACGACGCCCCGTGAACTTTGCGGGCGGGCGCGTAAGGAAACCGGTGATCTCGCGTCCATCGAAGCTCGTCCACCGGATCGGCTCCTGCGAGCGGAACGCGCTGGCATCCAGACCCTCGACTTTCGATTCGGTCCAGCGCACGACGGCATTGGACGCACGATCCAGGACGTACACGTCACCCGGGCTCTGTGCCGAATTGAGTACAAACGCGAGGGCTCCGCCGTCGTCGTGCCAGACGACGCCGCTGACAGTGCCGATCGGTACCTGCGGCCTCGAAAGTTCACGGCGCGTGTCGGCGTCGAAGAGCCGCAACACACCCACACCTGCTTCATTGGTAACCATCGCGATCGTGCGACCGTCGGGCGAAAGCGCAAGCTGCTCGACATCCCAATTCGACGGCCCGAAGTACTCAAGTCGGCCGGTCTCGAGGTCGAGAAGCGCGGCCCGCCGGAACTCCCCGTCGCGGTCCGTCGTCAGGAACAGGCCCTTGCCGTCTCGCGCGAAGTTGACCTCGCTCGAGGCGATCGTTCTGCCCGTGTCAGCGTCTGTCGCCGGCAGCACCCGACGCCGCTCGCCGGTCGCGACGTCCATCACCCAGATGTAGCTCTCGGTGATCGACTTGAATTCAGCCAGCGCAAGGCGGCGGTCGTCGAACGAGAACGAGTATTCGAACCAACCGGTGCCGGGCAGCGTAGCGATCTTCACGGCATTGGCTGGCGCAAGCGGATCGAGCAGCGTCAGGTCGACACTCGGGTTTTCGCGTCGGCCGGTTGTGCTGTCGACATCGGTCGACGTGATAAGCATGCGGTCGCGGGCCCGTGTAGTCGTCGCCAGATAGTTGGCGCGGGCCGGATTGGTAAGCAGCACCGGTTCCTTGGCGCGAGGATCGAGCCGGTAGACCTGTCCCTGCTCGTTGCCGCCCGCGTCGCGGGCGAATACCAGGACGTCGGGCTTCGCCGGCCACCACGTCCCGTAGCGGACCGGCTCGGTGTAGTCGGTGATCTGCGCGAGCGTGCCGAGCGGCGACCTCACGTCGAAGAGCTGGGCAGTGTTCTTCGCTCGCGTCGCGACGATGAGTTCACGCCTGGTCGGGTGCCAAGACGCGAGCGAACGCGGCCGGAATTCCGTGTACAACGCGACCTCCTCGGCGAGCGCTGCCGGGATCGGCGGGATACCCTCAACCTTGAGGTTCGCGTTCGGCACGACGATGTTCTGCGCGAGCGCGAGGGAAGTGGCACCAGCGGCAAGGCCGACGACAAAGACACGGGCGGTCAGGAGAAGTGCGGTTCGGATCATCGCAGGAGACGCAGACCGGCCATGAGGCCAACGCTGCTGGCTTGACAGGGTCCGCGATTGTATCGACGCACTCCGGCGGCTGTTCCGGTCGATCGCATCGCCTTTCGAATCACCCCTGCAAGCGGACTCGCGGGCGCAGAAATGATGATCAGGACTTCGCAGGGCGGGACCGCATCAGGCCGGCGAGGTAGCCGGCGGCGCGCGCGGGCTGCAGCAGCAGGCTGTATCCGAACATGTAGACGAGCAGGCCGCCGACATTGCGCCGGATCTTCAGTCCGTGAGTCGTGGAACATCGAGCGCATCACGAAGAAAATCGCGATGTTCAGCAGCAGAACGGCGGGCAGCAGGGTCAGCGCCATCGGTCCCATCAGCAGGTGACTGCTGTACGCGACGGACAGAATCACGCCCGGGACGAAGCCCAGCGTGAAGGCGAGGTCGGTCCATGGAAACAGGAGGTGCCAGATCACGAACAGCATGGACGTGCGCCGCTTGACCAGTTCGCTCGGCAACTCGCGCAGCGCGCGCAGCGTCACTCGGGCATGGCGCATGCGCTGCCGGACAAAGCGACTTCACGTCCGCGGGCACGATGATGAAGCAGCAGGCATCCTCGGCGAAGCCGACGCGCCAGCCTCGCTGCATCATGTCCCATGTCAGCAGGACGTCTTCCGCGACGTCGGAACGCCAGCCACCGACTTCCTTCAGCGCCGCGCGGTCGTAGATCGTGAACGCCGCTTCGGCGACGACCGTTCCCTGGTACTGCGACTGCATCCGCTTCATCGACGCCAGTCCGTGGAAGTAATCCCACTCCTGGGCGCGGGTTAGCCAGTTTTCGCGCGAGTTGCGTACCAGCACGCAGCCGGAGATCGCTCGCACGTCGGGTTCGGCGGCGACGTAGCGCTCGACCATGCTCCACAGCGCGTCGCCGAACAGGATGGCGTCGGCGTCGAGCGTGACGATCAGGTCGTGCTGTGCCGACTCGAGCGCGCGGTTCAGCGCCGCCGCCTTGCCGCGGTTGCGGGTCTGGCGCAGCACCTTGATCCACCGGTAGCCCATGCTCGCGCACGATCTGCGCGGTGCGATCGGTCGAGGCGTCATCGATCAGGATGACTTCGAACGGCCCCGGATACTCCTGGCGGCGAATGCTTTCAATGGTCTCGGCAATCGACTGCGCCTGGTCGCGCACATACATCAACACCGACAGCGCCGGATAGCGGGCCAGCGTGCGACGCGGCGGATGTCGGTCCAGGAGCAGACTCGCGACGATGAACATGTTCATCGCGGCTGGCACCAGTGCCAGGCCGCCGATAAAGAAGATCGCCGCGACCAGCCCGACCGAATCGGCCAAGGCGTTGAACCAGAAGGACGATGCCCAGACAGTAAACGCGAACCACAGTGTCGTGACCGCACTGACGGTGATCAGCCGCAGCCGCTGCGAGGGCTCGGCGTGGCGCAGCCGCGGCAGGTCGATCAGCGGTGCGCGTACGCGCGCATCTGCAGCAGGGGCATCGGCCGCCGGCGACTCGGACTTCGAAGAACGGGGTGCTGAGCTCGACATCCCGTCTTTCTACCGTTGCCAGCCGAGGGCGCAGACGCCGAAAAGCGGCGAGGAATGAGTCGACTACAGGCGATGGGAGGGTCGCGGGTCGGTCGCGCAGCATGTCGGCGCCGGCGGACCGGATTAGGCCGTTTGGCCGCCCGGCGTCGATTACCGCCGCGCATTCGGGTTTCCGAGCGTCTCCACCGGTCCACGGGCATCTGTCGCACCGGCCTTGCCGACCACACTGTCGGCAGGGCTTCGTCGATCAATCGCCGCAGCCGGCAAGGCGTCGACCGCCGCGTGCGCAAAGATCCCGATCAAACCAGATCTCATAGGTGTCGATCTTCGGATTGGCATTGCGCAGAGTTTGTACGGCTACCACCTCGCCATCTGCCTCGCCAGCAACCTTGGCCAGCCAGCGCGCAAAGCCGCGATCGCTCCTGCCCTGCACTCGAACTGCTGAGCGCGACGGCGCGCGCTCGGCACTGAGTTCGATGGCACCGGTGTCGTAGCCGGCGGCTCGCAATCGCACCGCAAGTGATTCGGCGATCGGCCGCTGCGACTCGTTGGCGATCTGGATGAAGGCGTGCGGCCGCAGCTTGCCGGCCGCATCGAGCAGGGTCTGCACGCGGTCCGCTTGCGCCGATGTCTGCGCGCCGATCGGCCTGGACTGCGCCAGCAGGCGTCTTATCTCGGCGCTGTTTACCGACAAGGTCCCAGGCAACGCAGACTGCAGAAGCACGAGGGTGTTGATCACGCCCGACTGCGCCGCGGCGGACATGTTGTTGACTCCACCCGCCAACCGCGCCAGGGCTTCGTCGACCGCAATCGGCACCGCGTCCGACAGCAAGTCGGGCGAAGTAACCAGGGTTGTCGTTGCCGCAATGCGTGCCTCGCCCTCGGCCCCGAACATGCGCTCGACCAGATCTACGACGCGTTTCCGGCTTTCCGGTGCGAGCGGAATCTGCGGCGGGCGGGCAGTCGTTGCAAGCTTTGCGATTGCCGAGGTCGTTGGCGGCGCTGTCGTCGTCTGAGCCGCCGCCGATTTCTTCGCATCGTCAGGTGCCGGACGCTTGATCTCCTTGTCGATCGAAGGCTCAAGCTTTGGAGGCTGCAGGCTCGGGCGGCCGCTGGCGACAATGGCACGCTCGAGCGGCGCCGGTTCATTGGCCGGCGCCAGGGCGGCGAGGTTGGTCTTCGCGTCCTCGCGCTGTCCATCGTCGAGTCCGCTCGAAGTCACCAGTGCAAGCTGGAATGAAGCGCGCGCGAGCTCGCGCTGGCCAAGCTGGGCGTACACGTGGCCGAGGTAGAAGCGGGTCCTCGCGTGCTCGGGTCGCAGTTCAATCGCGTCGAGATAGAGATTGCGCGCGGCTTCCAGATTCGGTTCGCGCGCAAACTGCTGCTCGAGCCCCTGCCGGAAAAAACTGTCCGCCTGGTTTGTCTGGTGCCAGCGCCAGCCTCCGTACGCGGCAATTGCGAGCACGAGCGGGCCGACGATCAAGGCAAGCAGGCGCGGCTTCAGGCGCCAGCGGCGCACCGGCGCCGGCCGCGCGCCCGATTGGCCGAGACGCTGGCGTATTTCGTAGACCAGCTGCTGAAATGCGGCGGCGTCGACATCGCCATCCCAGTCGAACAGATCGAGCGTATGGATCTGGCCGAAACCCAACGGCAGCGCGACTGCTTCGATGCGCACCGGCAACAGCTTGCCGGCCTCCAGCGCGCGCGTTGACTCATCGCGCACAAAGCCAGATACCGTGGAGGGTGCCGACCACAGCACCACAACCACGCGGGCATCGTTCAGTTCGCGCGCAATGACGGTCGCGAACTCGGTACCGCCGGGAATGTCACGATCCCACCAGACCGAGAAACCAAGCGTTCCGAACGCGCGCGCAAAGTCTTCCGCGGCCGTGCGGTCTTCGCGCGCATAACTGATGAAAATGTCGCTCACGACGTCTGCGTATGTTGCCCGAAATGTGGCCCGACGATGGCGCGGCGGCAACCACAGACGCCATCGCCTTGACGCGCAAGCCGGAGAAAGCTAAGCGTAGCTGTAGGCCGCGCCGCGCACACGCGACTGGCCGCGCAGGTCGTCGATCAAACGGTCTTCCGGACGCACCTGCCAGTCTTCGGGCAGTGCCACGTCCACCGTGCCAAAACCGTTGCTGTAGCAGACCACGACCCGGCACCCACTTCCCTGCGAAACACGATAGGGCAGCAGGGTTTCGCGCAAGCGCGCGACATCGCCCGCGCCCTCGAGCTCGATTCGCAGAGCCGCCTGGCCGCGCGCGCGCGCCTCGGCAAGGTCCATCAGTTCATCGGCCGAGATCGAGAGCCGTTGCGCAAACTCATCGAAGCGGACCTTGCCGACAACGAACAGGAGCTGATCCTCCTTCAGCAGCGCGCGCTTGCGGTCGTACAGTTCGGAGAAGACCATCAGTTCGAGTTGCGCACTTGCATCATCGAGCACGATCACGCCCATCCGGCCGCGGCGCGTGTTCTGGCTGCGTGCGGAGACGATCACGCCGGCCAGCTTGATCTGCTCGGCGCGGCCGCTGCCCTGGCGCACGTTTGCCAGCGGCGTCGGCGCCAGCCGTCGTGCCTCGGCGGCCCACTCGGTGAACAGGTGTCCCGAGAAGTAGTAGCCAAGTGCGAGTTTCTCGTTGGACAACTGTTCGCGCTGGCTCCATGGCGCAGCCTTTACATACTCGATCGTGCGCACCGCGTCGCTACCCCCGAACAGACTGGCCTGGCCCGCTGCCGCCGCCGCGTGATCGGCTGCATCGATCGCACGTCCGACGCTCGCGAGCAGGGTGGCGCGATCGGCATGCAGGCGGTCGAACGCACCTGCGCGCACGAGCGCCTCGACCACGCGCCGGTTGACGAGTTGCTTGTCGACCCGCGCCGTCAGGTCGTAGAGATCCGTGAAGGGCCCATCGGCCGCACGCGCCGCCAGGATCGCTTCTATCGCGCCCTGGCCGGTGCCCTTGATCGCGCCAAGTCCATAGCGGATCGACTTCGCATCGACCGGTTCGAACTGCCACTGGCTGGCATTGATGTCCGGCGCCAGGGCCGCAATGCCGATCGACTTGCAGTCTTCGATCAAGTCCCGGACCTTGTCGGTGTCACCCATCACGGTTGACAGGTTGGCGGCCATGAAGGCGGCCGGGTAATGGGCCTTGAACCAAGCCGTCTGGTAGGCGACCACGGCGTACGCGGCCGAGTGGCTCTTGTTGAACCCGTAGCCAGCGAACTTCTCCATGTGGTTGAACAGGGCCGTGGCGGTACTGGCATCCACCCCCTGTTTCGCCGCGCCGACCACGAAGATGGAGCGATGGCGCGCCATTTCGTCGGCTTTTTTCTTGCCCATCGCGCGTCGCAGCAGATCGGCTGCGCCGAGCGAGTAGCCGCCAACGACCTGCGCGATCCGCATCACCTGCTCCTGGTAGACCATGACTCCATAGGTCTCGGCCAGGATCGGTTCGATCGACGGATGCAGGTACTCGACGCGGCTTCGGCCCTGCTTGCGCTCGATGAATTCCGGGATCAGATCCATCGGACCTGGCCGATACAGGGCATTCAAGGCAATCAGGTCCTCCAGGCGATCCGGCTTCGCCCGCTTCAGCAGTTCGCGCATGCCGCGCGATTCAAACTGGAAGATCGCCGTCGTCGCCGCCTGTTTGAAGATGTCGTAAGTCTTCGGATCGTCGAGCGGCAAGGTGTCCAGCGTCAGGTCGAACGAAGGATCGAGACGCTTCACATACTTCAGCGTCAGCTCCAGAATCGTCAGCGTGGTCAGGCCGAGAAAATCGAATTTCACCAGGCCGATCGCTTCGACGTCGTCCTTGTCAAACTGGCTGATGACGGCGTCGGTGCCCTGTGCGCAGTAAAGCGGGCAGAAGTCGGTCAGCCGGCCCGGTGCGATCAGCACGCCGCCGGCATGCATGCCGACATTCCTGGTCAGCCCTTCCAGTGGTCGGGCGAGTTCGATCAATTCCTGGGTTTCCTCATCCTGCCGGACCGCCTCGGCAAATGCCGGCTCCTCGCGCAGCGCACGGTCCAGGGTCCAGGGGTCGGCCGGGTTGTGTGGGATCAGCTTCGACAGCTGGTCGCACTTGGTGAACGGTAGATCAAGTACGCGGCCGGCATCGCGCACCACGGCCTTGGCACCGAGCGTGCCAAACGTCGCAATTTGCGAGACTGCGTCAGCGCCGTACTTGCGCTTCACGTAGTCAATCACGCGGTCGCGATTGTCCTGGCAGAAATCGATGTCGAAGTCCGGCATCGACACGCGTTCTGGATTCAGGAACCGCTCGAACAGCAGTCCATAGCGCAGCGGATCGAGATCGGTGATGCCAAGCGAATAGGCGACCAGGGATCCCGCACCCGAGCCGCGGCCCGGCCCGACGGGTATGCCGTTGCCCTTGGCCCAGTTGATGAAGTCCGCAACGATCAGGAAGTAGCCCGAGAAGCCCATCTTGGCGATGGTCTTGAGTTCCAGATCAAGGCGCAGTTCATACTCCTCGCGCCTTGCCTTCTTCCGCTCTTCGTCCGGATACAGAACCGCGAGGCGTCGCTCAAGTCCCGCAAACGACAGCTCGCGGCAAAAGTCGTCAAGTGAGACCCCGGCCGGCGTAGGAAACGGCGGCAGGCGCGCTTTGCCGAGTTCGAATTCAAGATTGCAGCGACGCGCGATTTCAACCGAATTGGCCAACGCAACCGGCAAATCGGCGAACAACGCCGTCATCTCGACCTGACTCTTGAAGTACTGCTCAGGCGTAAAGCGCTTGGGACGGCGCGGATCGGCGAGCGTGTAGCCCTCCGCGATGCAGACGCGCGCTTCGTGTGCGCGAAATTCGCCGCGAGTCAGGAACTGGATCGGATGCGTGGCCACCACCGGCAGGCCGAGTCGCACTGCAATCACCAGTGCCGCCCGGACCTGTGCCGCGTCGCGCGCATCGCCCGTGCGCTGCAGCTCGAGATAGAAGCGTCCGCCGAACAGCGACTCGAGTCGCTGTGCTGCCAGCAGGGCTGCCTCGAGCTTGCCCGCCGCCAGCAGCGCACCGACTTCACCGTGGCGGCCGGCCGACAGCGCAATCAAGCCCTGCGCCAGTTTTCCGGCGTCGGCTTCAAGCCAGGAAATGCGAACTTCCGCGCGATTCCTATGCTGGTTCTCGAGATAGGCGCGCGTCAGCAGCGTGCACAGATTGAGGTAGCCAGCGCGATTCTGAACAAGCAGCAGCAGGCGATGCGGGCTGTCGCGGTCGGCGTCATTGCTGATTGCCAGGTCGGCACCAATGATCGGCTTCAGGCCACGCTTGCGCGCAGCGGCATAGAAGCGCACGGCGCCGAACAGATTTGCGCTGTCGGTCAGCGCAAGCGCACCCTGACCATCTGCCACTGCCTGGTTCACAGCGTCATCGATGCGGACGGTGCCGTCGACAACCGAGAACTCCGAATGCAGGCGGAGATGGACAAACTGGGTGCTGCTCATTGCAGTGATTTTGCCACTCGCGCGATGCCATCTGTGTGGATAACCAGGCCGGCAAGCGTTTCGATTGAAGAGATTGACGGCTTCTGGCCAACCGACCCAGGGTTTCGCCCGTTTCTAGGAGCAGCTATCGTTGCAGCACTCAACCAGGGAGACCCGGGATGCGCCGCCCTATCATCGTCGCTTGCATCGCCTCTTGCGTATGCGCCACGCCCTTGCCGGCGCTCGCGCAGACGATTTACAAGGTGCAGATGCCCGACGGCAGCATCCTGTTTACGGATACCCCGCCTCCCGAGGCCAAGGTGCTCGAAGAACGCACCTCAAAGGCCACACCGCCGCGTGCGCCAGCGGGCAAGACTGTGCAGACTCCGCTGAGTCCGCCGCCACCGGGCACGCCGAAAGGCACGGTCAACAAGCTCGATACTGCGGCCGCGGAAATCACGGCCGCCGAGCGCGATCTGACCGTAGCGCGACGCAAGCTCGAACTGGGGCGCGAGCCGCTACCGGGCGAACGGCTCGGCCTCAAAGGCGGGGGCACGCGCTTGTCGCCCGAATATGAGGCGCGCGTCAGTCTCCTCGAGCAGGATGTCGCGGCGGCCGAAGCACGGCTGCGCCGAGCGCACGATGCGAGGAATGCAGCGCGCTAGGGCCTGTTCACACTAAAATTCGGCGCGCGGGGATAGAGTTCTCTGCCGGGCGCGGATCCGGCGCATGAATATGCGGTAGTCCTTGGCGAGGTTCGCACCTAGACTCCCCACGCTTGGCAACAACTCCATCGAACACGACGGATTGGGCCGGGCTGCAGCGGGCAGTTGGAGGAAGCGATGGCCGACATCTTTGTTAGCTACTCGCGTCAGGACAAGGCGCGTGCGGCGCAATTTGTCCAGCTGCTTGAGGGTTACGGGTGGGACGTTTTCTGGGACCAGGAAACCCGCGCGGGAACGATCTGGCCGAAAGTCCTTGAAGACGAGCTCGGTCTCGCGCGCTGTCTGCTGGTGCTTTGGACCGCCAACTCGGTGGCGAGCCGCTGGGTGCGCATCGAAGCCTACGAGGCGCTTCAGGGCGACAAGCTGTTGCCGGTGCGGCTCGAGAACGTCAAGCCGCCCATGGAGTTCCGGCAGACGCAGACATTCGATCTCCTTGGCTGGTCCGGCCAGCGCGATGATCCGCGGCTGGATCACCTGATTGCCGACCTCTGCGTTCTGGCGAAACTCGAGCCGAGGAAGGGAACGATCGGACCTGCCACCTTGACGGTCGTGCGGACGCTCATACCGACAACGCTGGGAGTCGGCTCGTGGCAGGCGCCGGCCACGCTGTCGGGCACGCCCGACTTCAGCGGGCATCACGCGCCGACCTATCGCAGCGTCGGGCTGGCAGCACCCACACTGGCGCCCGCACGAACGGGAGCCGACGACGAGACCGGGCCGTCAGCGATGCGGTGGACCTGGCCCTTTGCCGACACGCAGGTCTTGAAGAGCGACGGCCACGCCACCGTGGAGTCACGAGTCTTCCGCGCAACAGCGCACTGAGCGAGCTGTGGAATCGCTGCAGGCGCGGCTCAGGTGCATCGGACGTCGCTCCGATGCAGAGCGGATCAGCCCGATCCAACTGCGCGCCGCTGTCTGTGGGGCCTGGGACTACAGTCGATCGTCCTCGCCGTCGTGTGGATCGCCAGCGCCGTGAGTCGGACCGGAGCGAAGTTCGGCGATCAAGGAGCCGTTCAAGGCGCAGGCATCGCCACAAGGCCGATTCCAGCGCCAGTGGCGTCGCCGAACCGGTGCTCCGCAGCAGCCGCAGGAACGAAGGCACCGACAACCGCGCGTCGCCACTCCGCCACGGCAACGACCGCCGCAGCAGTCACCGCTGCGACGCCAGCTGCCGATCACTCTGGCCCAGCGGCCACCGCCGCAAAGCCGACGACATCCACTGCTCGTCCGAATTCTGCTTCCAGCCGCTGCATCGAGATCACCGAACGATTCCAGCAGACTGGTCAGTTGACCGCCGAAGAACGGCAGTTCCTCAGCAGCAAGGAGTGCGCACGATGAACGAACCTCAGCAAGGGCTCGGATCACGACCCGGCACGAACACCGGGCTGACGGTTTTCGCCTCGGCGTCGCAGGATGTTGGGCGCGTGTTCCTTGTTTACGCCGCCGGCACCTGCTCCCGCCCCGGCCCCTTCACCGCGCCGGCACCGGCGCCGGTGCAGTCCCGCGCCGCCCCCGCCCCGGTTGCGCCGCACCGCCGCCGCCGCCGATACCCGTGCTTCCGCTCGACACGGCGTTGCTCGACGCCGCCGGCAAGCTGTTTTCGGCTGCATCGAGCTCGCTTGGGGCGCCGCCGGCACAACGCCTGCTGGTCATCGATCCACTGGTGGATGCGGTGTCCTACACGCAGAGCGTCACCACGCAGTCGATGGAAGAAAAGATCCAGGGCCTGGTGCGCAGCAAGTATCCGGGCTTCAACGTGCAGCCGATGTCGCGCACCAGCATCGGCCAGGCGCCGATCGTGCTGGTCGGAACATTCACTGCGATCGACCTGAAGAACCAGGTCGGCGGCCAGCGCGAAGCGTTTCGCATCTGCCTGGCGCTGGCCGATCTGAAGTCCGGGCTTATCGTCGCCAAGGGAGTTGCGCGCGCGCAGGTCGAAGGCATCGACCAGACGCCACTGCCGCATCTGCAGGACGCGCCGACCTGGGCCAAGGATCCGGCTGTCGATGCCTATGTGCGGACCTGCCAGACGACCAAGCCCGGCGATCGCATCGATCCCGGCGTATCTCGACGGCATCCTCGCCGCTTCGCTGATCGCCGAGGCCAGCGCGCTGCAGGACCGCGGTCGCTACCAGGACGCGATCGAGGTCTATCGCAGCGCGCTCAGCACGCCGAAGGGCGACCAGCTGCGCGTTCACAACGGCATCTACAGCGCGAGCTGGAAACTCGGCAAGCGTGCCGATGCCGAGCAAGCGTTCGGCGAGGCGGTGCGGGTTGGACTCACCAGCAACCGGCTCGGCGTGAAGTTCCTGTTCCGGCCCGGCTCGACTGACTTCGTGACGGACCCGCGACTGAGCGCGCCCTATACGATGTGGATGACGCAGATTGCACGCCGCGCGACCGCGCAGTCGGCCTGCCTGAACGTCGTCGGCCACACCAGTCCGACGGGGCCTGAACCGCTGAACGAACGCCTGTCGGTGCTGCGCGCCGAGAACGTGAAGAATCGCCTCGAGCGCGAATCGCCACAACTGAAGGGCCGCGTGATCGCGAGCGGCGTCGGCTCGAAGGAGAAACTCGTGGGCACCGGCACCGACGACCTGCGCGACGCGCTTGATCGTCGGGTCGAGTTCAAGACGGTGCCGTGCTAGGGCACGAGCTGCGCTGCTGTCTCTCGCCGTCCCTGGATTGACGCGCCGATGAAATCGGCGCTCACCGTGTCGCAATCTGATTCGGGCCACAAGAACGGCATTCCCTGCTGTTCGAACCGCCAGTTTGTTCACTTCTGTTTCGGCGTCCTACTAAGCTTGAAAGAGGCCCACTTCAGGATTCGCTCATGCGACTTCAGGACTTCAAAGTGCTGACTTTCGACGTCGTCGGAACGCTGATTGATTTCGAACGCGGCATGCTCGACTACTTGCACTTTGCGGCCCCGGCCACCAGGGTCGGCGATGACGAATTTCTGGCCGCCTATCGCAAGGCGCGAAAGATGTCAGGGACGCTGGCCTACCCCGACGACCTCGAGCGCGTGTGGCATATCCTGGCGCCGGGCCTCGGCCTGCCGGATGGCGCGGCGATCGCCTGTGGCTTCCGCGACTCTGTGCGTGACTGGCCGGCTTTCCACGATTCGGTGGAAGCGCTGCAGCGGCTGCGACGGCGCTTCAAGCTGGTCACCATGACGAATGCACAGGCCTGGGCTCTCGCGCACTTTTCGCGCACACTCGGACGGCCGTTCGATCTCGAACTGAGTTGCGACGATGCGCTGTGCGAAAAACCCGATCCACGCTACTTCGCCTACGCGCGCGGCCGATACGAAGGTGCATGGGGTTGGCGCCAGTCCGACAACCTGCACGTCGCACAGAGCCAGTACCACGATATCGGCATCTCGAAGGAGCTCGGCATTGCGACCTGCTGGATCGAGCGTCGCCACGGTCTCAAGGACTCGGGCGGCACGATCGAGTCGGAACACACGACTCCCGACTACCACTTCCACACGCTGGGCGAACTGGCCGACGCCGTCGACGCGGGACGCTGAGGCGCCGTGCCGATCGCCGTCAACGACCTGCTGCCTGAGCTTGTCGCGCTGCGGCGCGACCTGCATGCGCACCCTGAACTCGCCTTCGAGGAGCACCGCACCGCAGGCATCGTTGCCGCGGCGCTGCGTCTGATCGGACTCGAGGTACACGAAGGTATCGGCGGCACCGGCGTGGTCGGCACACTGCGCAATGGCCACAGCGCGCGCAGTATCGGTCTGCGCGCCGATATGGATGCACTGCCGATCGCCGAGCAATCTCTTCAAGCGCATGCAAGTCGGCAGGCCGGTGTGCATCACGGCTGCGGCCACGATGGGCACACCGCGATGCTGCTCGGTGCGGCGCGCCAGCTCGCGCGCACGCGCCGCTTCGACGGCGTGGTGCACTTCATCTTCCAGCCGGCCGAGGAAGGCCGGGGCGGTGCGCGCGTGATGATCGAAGAGCGGCCTGTTCGAGCGCTTTCCGTGCGACGCGGTCTATGCCCTGCACAACTGGCCGGACCTGCCGCTCGGCCACGCGCAGACGCGGTCCGGAGCGATCATGGCCGCGGCTGACCGCTTCGACATCGTGCTGCGCGGCCGCGGCGGCCACGCGGCGCAGCCGCATCGCACACCGGACGTGCTGCTGGCGGCAAGCCAGCTCGTCGGTCAGCTCAACACCATCGTCGCCCGGCGCATCGACCCGGCCGAGTCGGCCGTGCTGTCGGTAACGCGCATCGCTGGCGGCTCTAGTCACAACGTGCTGCCGGCCGAAGCAACGCTCACTGGCACCGTGCGCAGCTTCGACGCCAAGGTGCAGGATCGGATCGAAGCCGCGTTGCGTGATGCGGCCGCCGGCATTGCGCTGGCCCACGGCATCGCGGTCGACGTTTCGTACGTGCGCTACTACCCGGCGACGATCAACAGCGCGCCCGAAGCCGCGCTTGCGCTGGAGGCGGCCGAAGCCGCGGGCCTGCAGGCGAGTGTCGCGCCGCGGCCGGCGTTCACCTCCGAGGACTTCGCCTTCATGTTGCGCGAACGGCCCGGCGCCTACCTCTGGCTCGGACAGGGCCGAGCCGACCCAGGCGCGGACGGCGAGCGCCCGCTGCACCACCCCTGCTACGACTTCAACGACGACGCGCTGCCCTACGGCGTACGCTGGTTCTGCGCCGTCGCCGAACGCTCGCTCGCGCCTCGACCCTCCCGAGCGGATCCAACATGAGCATCACCGTTCTTCGCCAAACCGCCACGCTGACCAGCCTGCAGGATCAAGGCACGCCGGCCCGACCGAAGAGCGCCCCGCCGTGCCGCCTGAGCGGCATCGATGTTTCGCTCGCTGGTGCGGGTGACAACGGCTGCGGCGTCTGGGAATGCACGCCGGGCCGCTTCGAGCGCCAGCTCGACCAGGCCGAGGTGATGCACATCGTCGCCGGCCGCGGCGCGTTCACGCCCGCCGGCGGCGAGCCGATCGAGTTCCGCGCCGGCGACACGCTGTTCTTCCCGGCGCACACGCGCGGCGAATGGCGCATTGACGAGACGCTGCGCAAGGTGTTCGTGGTGATGGCGATGGGCTGACGCGAGGCGATCAAGGAACGGCAGCCCTGATGCTGCCGACCACGTCTTCCAGCGCCACCACGAAATCGTCGAGCTCGCTCTTGCGCACGTAGACATGCGGAGAGACCCTCAGTCCGCGTACGTGTCGGACCTCGCGGTATTTCACATGCACGTGATGCCGCTCTCGCAACTCGCGCTCGATGGTCTTCGAGTCGACACCGTCGAACGAGAACAGCGCGACGCCTGCCAAATGCTCGGTATCAATGGGCGTGTGTAGTCTGAACCCCGGAATCGCCTGCGCACGCCGCACCCAATGAAGCGTCAGCTCGCGCAGGCGCGCATGGAAGGCGGAAGTGCCGATCGCCTGATGAAACTGGATCGCCGGCGCGATGCCGGCCTGCAATGCCGAGTTGTAGGTGCCGAGGTTCCAGTGGTCGAACTTGTCGATGCGCAACGGCGGCGGATCGAAAGGGGCCAGCAGGGGCCAGCTGCAGTCGATGCGGTCTTCCTTGACGGCGAGCATGCCGTTGCCCACTGGTGCGCCCAGCCACTTATGCAGGCTGGTGGCGAGGTAGTCGCAATCCAGGTCGCGGAAGCTCACAGGCATCTGGGCAAAGCTCTGCGCGGCATCCACGACAGTGGCGACGTCATGCGCGCGCGCCAGTCTGCATAAGCGCGCGGCGGGCAGGACACGCCCCGTCCAATGAAACATGTGGGTGAGCTGCATCACGCGCGTGCGCTTGGTGATCCGCGCCTCGTACGCAGCGAAGATCGCATCGTCGTCGTCCATCAGGTCGAAATCGACACCGACGACCTCGATGCCCTCGCGCTGCGCGCGTTGCGCCCACGCGGCGCGCACGCTCGGATAGTCCCAGGCAGACACCAGCACCTGGTCGCCTTCGGCGAGCGGAATGCCGAAAATCGCCGTGCACAGCGCTTCGGTGGAGTTGCGGTTGAGGGCGATCTCGCTCGGTTTGCACACCGCCAATGCCGCGAGTTGCCGCTTGACATCCGGCAGAGCAGCATCGAGCCTGCTCCACATGTTGACGTCCGGGTTGCGGTTGATCAGGCGGTACGCCTCGATCACGGCCTGCTCCACGACGAGCGGCGGCGGACTGACCGCCGCATTGTTCAAGTTCAACAAGGGTTGTTGCGCCGGGTAGCCAGCCCGCACGCTTTCCCAGCGTGCTGCGTCGAGTAGGTGCTCTGTCGACATCGATTCCGACTCCGCGTCTAGTTCCGCATCACGAGGCGCATGCGACATCAAGCCGGCAACGCCACCTTCTGCACGAAGCGCGCGATCGAGAATGGCTCGATCGGCGTCGTCGTCGCGCCGGTGGCGATCAGCTCGGCCATCACCTCGCCGACACCGGGACCGATCGCGAAGCCTTCGCCGTTGAAGCCGAACGCGTAGTGCACGCCGGGGCTGGTCGCGCTGTGGCCGATGATCGGCTGCCAGTCGGCGGTGTAGCCCTCGATGCCGCTCCAGACGCGAATCAGCTGCACGCGCGCGAACGCGGGTACGAAGCGGCGCAGTTCGCGCAGCTGGCGCAGCGTGTTGTCGGGCTTCACGTAGGCGCGGATCGGCTCGGCATATGCCGGACCCTTCAGCCCGCCGCCGAAGACGATGTTGCCGCGGCGGATCTGGCGGAAATACAGCCCTTCGGTTTCGACCGGCGACGACAGCCCGATCGACGGACCGATCGCATACGGCAGCGGCTCGGTCACGCCCATCTGCGGGCCGCGCGCCTCAAGCGGCACGGCCTCGCCGAACAGTGCCGCGATGCGGTCGGACCAAGCGCCGCAGCACACCAGCAACTGCTCGCCGAAGTGACGCGAGCCGATCGGCCGTGTGGGCGACGAAACCACCACGGTCTCGCTCGACGTGAACGACCTCGGCGTGCTCGATCACCTGCGCACCCTCGCGCTGCGCGGCCCGGGCAAAGGCCGGGCCGGCCAGGCGCGGATTGGCATGGCCGTCGTGCGGCGAGAGCGAACCGGCCACGATGGCGGGGCTGAAGATGCCCCAGCGCTTGCGCAGCTGCTCGGCGCTGAACAGCTCGAGCTCGAGGCCGAGCGGCTTCACGTCGCGGGCGTGGCGCTCGAGCACCGCGGCCTGCGCTCTCCGTGTAGCAGACGCGCAGATGGCCGTACGGCACGAACTCGAGATCCTCGCCGATGCAGCTCCTTCATCCGACCCCAGACCGCTCGCGCGCGATTGGCGAGCGGTATCTGGGCGAGATCGCGGCCCTGGCGGCGCACGTTGCCGAAGTTGGTGCCGCTGGCCTGTCGGCCGACCAGTTCGCGTTCCAGCAGCGTGACCGAACGGCGATGCTGGCGGCGCAGGAAGAATGCGGCCGACGTGCCCATCAGGCCGCCGCCGAGCACCAGCACATCGCTACGGGTGTCGGCTCGTGTTTGCGTCACCCTTCCACCTCGCGCGTGTTCATCAGCAACGGCTTGACCGGCGCCTGCGCGCGCAGCCGACCGACCGACTCGATCGGCACGCCTGCCGCAGCGGCGACGATCTCGGCGCCGGCATGGCCGCAATAGCGCCCCTGGCAGCGGCCCATGCCGACACGACTGAAGGCCTTGGCGCGGTTGACTTCGCGGCTGCCCAGTTCATTCACGCAGCGCCGCAACTCGCCGGCGGTGACGGTCTCGCAGCGGCAGACCACCGTCTCGTCGGGCAGCGCTGCCGCGTGCTCATGCGGCCAGGGAAAGGCCTGCACGAGGCCGGCGCGGAAGCGGTCCATGGTTCGCAGCGCGTGGCGCAGCCGCGCGGCCTCGTTTGCGTACGCCTGTGCACCCGGCACATGGCCCAGGTCGGCCAGGCAGCGAGCGCGGCCAGCCGGCCAGCGGCCTCGGCTCCGTCGGCGCCGAGGATGCGCGCGCCGTCGCCCGCGAGATAGATGCCCTGCACGCTGCTGCGACCGTCGGCATCGATGCGCGGCAGCCACTGGCGGCTCGCCGGCTCGAAGTCGAACTCGCAGCGCGCCAGATCGGCCAGCTGCGTCTCGGCCCGCAGATGCCAGCCGAGCGCGACCGCGTCGGCCTCGAAGCACCGTTCGTGGCCGCGCCCGTCCAGCACGCGCACCGACGACACGCCGCGCGCGGCGTCGCCGTCGATGGCGAGCGGCGGCACGCCCTGCAGCACCGGCACGCCGGCGCGACGCAGCGACCACATCATGCCCAGGCCGCGCAGCGCCAGCCGGGGCGTGCCCGCAGAATCGCCAGCGCGGCCCTCGCCCCGGCGGCGGGCGAAGTGTCGAGCACCGCGGCAACGTCGGCACCGGCCTTCGCAGGTATTGCGTGGCCACCAGGTACAGCAGCGGCCCGCTGCCGAGGAAGACGGTGCGCGTGCCGATCGCGCAGGCCTGCGCCTTCAGCGCGATCTGCGCCGCGCCCAGGCTGTAGCAGCCGGCGCGTTGCCAGCCCGGCACCGGCATCAGCCGGTCGGTCGCGCCGGCGCAGACGATCAGCGCGTCGAACGGCAGCGTGACCGCCGTGCCGTCGCGCATGACGTGCAGCTCGTCGGCCGTGACGTTCCAGGCCAGCGTGTCGCCGCGGTAGTCGATGTGCTCGCGCAGCGCGTCGAAGCTGCCGTGCAGCGCCTCGCGCCTTCGCGGCCTCGCTGCCATAGAGCTTGGCGTAGGAACGCCTGAAGCCTTCGGGCTGGCGCCGGTAGATCTGGCCGCCGTCGCGCCGGCCTTCGTCGACGAGACCGGCCGCACGCCGGCCTCGACGAGCGCTTGCGCCGCGCGCACGCCGGCCGGGCCGGCGCCGACGATCACGATGCGCGGTGCTGGCTCATGTGGCGGGCGCCGAATCGGCGCCGAGCAATTCGCGCAGGTCGGGCGTCATCGGCCAAGCGCGGGCGGCGGACGCGTCAGCACCGCCATGCCGTCCTGCACCGGCGTCGAGCAGGCGCGCAGCCGCTCGCCGCTCTCGCTCCAGACCCAGCAGTCCTGGCAGGCGCCCATCAGGCAGAAACCGGCGCGCGCGCCATCGCCGAACTCGCTGTCGCGCACGCGGCGGCCGTTGGTCAGCAGCGCAACGAGCAACGTGTCGCCGGCGAGCGCCGGCGCCGGCCGGCCATCGATGTGGATCTGGACCGCGGCGCGGTCGGTCTCGGCAAGGCGGACAAACCGCGGGGCGTCATTCATGATCGCTCTGGAAACAGCTTCTCGATCGGGAAGTGGTTCTTGACGAAAGGTGACTTGATGACGATGTAGCTGAAGTACTTCTCGATGCCGATGTTGCGCTCGAGCAGACCCTCGATGATGCTGCTGGTAGTGGTTGACGCCGCGCGTGAGGAAGCGCAGCAGGTAGTCGTAGCCGCCGCTGACGAGATGGCATTCGAGGATCTCGTCGACCTGCGCGGATCGCAGTCTCGAAGCGAACGAAGTCCTCGCGGTGATGGTCGGACAAGGTGACTTCGGTGAACACGGTCAGCGTGTCACCCAGCTTCTCGAGCCGCAGGTGCGCGCCGTAGCCGGCGATGTAGCCGGCCTGCTCGAGCCGCTTGACGCGGATCAGGCAGGGGCTGGGCGACAGGCCGACCGCATCGGCCAGGTCGACGTTGGTGATGCGCCCGTTCTTCTGCAGCTGCGCGAGGATGCGAAGGTCCAGGCGGTCGAGCTTGATCGATTCAGGCATGGTAGTCGGAAGCGCGGACGTCGGACGCGATTGTGCCCAGCCTGCCTGCGCGGGCGAGAAGTCGTTGCTCAGCCGGCCAGCGCGGCGCGCACCTCGGGCGCGGCCAGCACCTCGTCCAGCGTCTTCTTCAGTCGCGCGAACAGCTGCTCGAACTCGTCCTCGCTGTAGCGTCAGCGCCGGCGCGAAGCCTAGGATGTTGTCGCCGAAGCAGCGAAATACGAGGCCGTTGCGGTAAGCCGCCGCGAAGATGCGGTCGGGCAGGCCGAGTGCAGGATCGAAGCCGCGCTTCGTCGCCTTGTCGCTGACCAGCTCCAGCGCGCCGAGCAGACCGCGATGGCGAGCGTCGCCGACCAGCGGGTGCTGGAGCAGCGCGTCGAGCCCGGCCGCGAAGGACGGCGCGACACGCTGTGCGTTCGCAAGCACACCGCCCTCGTTGTAGAGCCTCAGCACCTCCAGCGCGACCGCCGCGCCGACCGGATGCGCCGAATAGGTGGCGCCGTGACCGATCGGCACGCCCGCGGGCGCGCCGTCGGCAATGCCGGCATAGATCGACTCCGACAGCATCGTCGCGCCCATCGGCACATAGCCCGAAGTCAGGCCCTTGGCCAGCGTCATCAGGTCGGGTTCCACGCCTTCGGCCTCGCACGCGAACATCGGGCCGGTGCGGCCGAAGCCGGTGATGACCTCGTCGACGACGAACAGGATGTCGAGCTCGCGGCCGCGTCGCGCATCGCCCTGAGCCAGCCCTTCGGCGGCACGATCACGCCGCCCGAGCCCTGGATCGGCTCGCAGAAGAATGCGGCGACGTTGTCCGCGCCCAGCTCGGCGACCTTGGCGCGCAGCGCCGCGACCGATGCGGCGATCAGCGCCTGCGGGTCGTTGCCCTGCGGGTGGCGATACGGGTTCGGCGAAGGAATGTAATGCTGAGTCCTGAGCGGCAGGTCGAAGCCGCGATGAAACACCGGCAGCGCGGTCAGCCCGGCGCCGGTCGACGACGAGCCGTGATAGCCGCGCTCGAGCGCGATGAAGTGCTTCTTGCTCGGCCGGCCGACCGAATTCCAGTACTGGACGATGAAGCGCACCGCCGCATCGACCGCCTCCGAGCCGCCCAGCGTCAGGTAGACGCGCGTCAGCGAGCGCGGCGTGATTTCGACGAGCTTCGCAGCCAGGCGGATCGCCGGCTCGCTGGCGAAATCAAAGTAGCCGGTCGCATACGGCAGCTTGCGCAGTTGTCGGTCGCGGCCTGCACCACGCTCTCCTGCCCGTAGCCGACATTCACGCACCACAGCCCGGCGAAGGCATCGAGCAATTGGTGACCGAGCATCGTCGGTCAGCCAGGAACCGCGCGCCGAGTCAAGCACCCGCGGACCGCGCTGTTCGTGTTGCGCCAGGAGGCGACGGGATGGACGAGGTGAGCGCGGTCGAGGGCGATCAGCGCGTCATGGTCATTGCGTACGGCAGCCAGAGGCATCATGAGATTCATTCGGTGGACATCGGTGAACGCGAGCTTACGAGCGATGCCGCGAAGAGTGGTGCTGCTTTCGGGGCGCATGCGCTTCGATGCTGCGGTTGTCGAGCGCCCGTTCCGCAGATCGTGCCGCGGCGTCATCGAAGCTCAGTAGCCGCGCCGGCGATCGACCAGGCCGACCAAGGGTTCACCCCGCGCGAAACGCCGCAGGTTGTCGAGCACGACGCGCGCCGCACTGGAAGGCTGCGTCATGCTCGCGATGTGCGGCGTGATTCGCACACGCGGATGCACCCAAAGCGGGTGCCCGGGCGGCAACGGCTCGGGGTCGGTGACATCGAGCACCGCCTCGGAGATTCGGCCGGAGTCGAGCGCGGCGAGCAGGTCCGGCGCGACCAGTTGCGGGCCGCGGCCGACGTGCACCAGGCGCGGCGCCGTGCGGCAGGCGCGCAAACAGCGCGGCATTCAGGAAGCCGCGCGTCAGATCGGTCAGCGGCAGCAGGCACACCAGGATGTCGGTGCGCGCCAGGAACTCGCCCAGCTCCTCATCACCGGCGTGGCAGCGCACGCCATCGATGTCGTGGCGCGAGCGGCTCCAGCCGGCGCAATCGAAGCCGAAGGCCCTCAGTTGCGCGAGCACCGCCTGGCCGAGCGAGCCCAGGCCCAGCACGCCGACGCGGCGCTCTCTGCGGCGGCCTTGACTGGAAGTGGCCGCCATTCGCCGCGTTGCTGCGCGCGACGGTAGGCGGGCATGTCGCGGTGCAGGTCGAGCACGGCATGCACGACGTACTCGACCATGCCGCTGATGATGCCGGGCTCCACCATGCGCACCACGGGCAGCTCGGGCGGCAGCGCGACGAAATCGAACTGGTCGATGCCGGCGCCGGTCGAGAACAACAGCTTGCAGATTGGGAAAGCGCAGGGCGATGTCGCTCGGCGGCTCCCACGCGGCAAGATAGTGCACCGCGGCGGATCGCCCAGGTCGGGCCAGATCCGGAAGTCGAATCTCCGGCGCTTCGCGCAGGAAGACTTCGCCCCATTGTCGGCCGCGCGCCGGATCGGCCTTGTACAGGAAGATCGGCTGCATCAGCCCAGCGCCTGCGTGACGATGGCGAACAGGCGCGCGTCGGGCGCTGGTCGCCAGCGCCGGGCCCGCGCAGCATCGTCGTCGGCGCATCGACACGTTGCAGGCCCAGCGTCTCCAGCCATTCGGCCAGCCCGCTGTCGAAGTCGATGTCGATGCGCGTGAAGCGCCCGGCGTTCAGACCCGACAGGTGCGCGATCAGCGCCTTCGCGCCGCCGGCGTCTGGCGCAACCACCGGTCCGATCGCATGCCCGCGGCCGAAGCGGCGCAGCATCGGCGAAGCCGCAGCGCTTGCGCCGTCGCGGTCGAGCACGACGGTGGCTTCGGCCTGCGCGAGCAGATCGGCGATCAGCGCATCGCGCGGCATGCCGCGCGCCCGCGCGTCGAGTGCCGCCAGGGCAGTCAGGTCGCTCTGCCGGCCGGCCGCAGCCGCCAGCCGGGATCGAGCGCGACCGGCGCCGAAGGCAGCGCAATGCCCTGGTGCTGGCGCAGCTCGCCGATGCCGCACGAAGCCCAGGCGTTCGTAGAGGCCGCGACCGTCGGCGGTCGCATGCAGCAGCACGGTGAAGCGGTCCAGTCCGTCGAGCAGCGCGCTCATCAGGCGGTGGCCGATGCGCCGGCCCTGGCAAGCCGGCGCGACGATCACCAGCCCGATCGTCGCGTGCCGCTCGCCCCAGCGCCAGCGCAGCGCGGTGCCCACGACCTGGCCGTCGCGCTCGGCGACCAGACCTTCGCCGTGGCGGAAGGCCAATTCCCAGTCACTGGGGCGATGCGGCCAGCGCAGCTCGGAGCGACAGCGCATGCGCCACCGCCAGATCGGCCTCGACCATCGGACGAAGACTCACGCCGTCCGCTACCGGTGGGTCGTTGGCACCCATGATTCGACTCTCCTGGGGGTTCACGGCTTCCTATATTGAGTGCATTCGGCGTGCCGTGCCACCCGCCAGCAGCACTTCAATGCAATTCGATAGTATCGGCTGCGTGGAGCCGGTGTTTTGCGATTTCTCCGTGCCAAAGCCGTCTGTAACGACACCAAATGCCACGGCCTCGCGCCTAGCATGCTCGCCACTTCCACTCGGCGGGTCTCACCCGATGCGCAGTTTCGAACCCGACCGGATCCAGGTGCCATGTGCGCACTTCATCGGCGGCCGGCTGTTGGCGGCTCCCGAGAAGTTCACGGTGAATCGTCCCTCGGACGGCAAGCCGCATGCAGGCCTGCCCCTGGCCGACGCGGCACCGTTGACGCGGCGGTGCAGGACGCGGCTCAGGCCTGGCGGCACAGCGACTGGGCGCGCCGCGCGCCACGCGAACGCGCCCGCGTGCTGCGCCGCTGGGCCGATGCTGGTCGAGGCCGATGTCGAGCGGCTTGCGCCGCTGGAAGCGGTGTGCTCGACTCGACCGGTGCGCGATGCCGCCGCCTGGGACGTGCCTTTCACTGCCGAGGGCCTGCGCTTCTTCGCCGAGTACGCCGACAAGCTCGGCGGCGAAGTCGCAGCGACGCGGCACGATCATCTCGGCATGGTCGTCGCCGAACCGTACGGCGTGGTCGGCGCGATCACGCCCTGGAACTTCCCGCTCGTGATGGCCTCGTGGAAGGTGGGCGCTGCGCTGGCTGCCGGCAACGCGGTGGTGCTCAAACCCTCGGAGCTGACGCCCTACTCGGTGCTCCGGTTGGCGGAGCTTGCGGTCGAGGCCGGCGTGCCGCCCGGCATCTTCAATGTCGTGCATGGCGACGGCATGACCACCGGCGAGGCGCTGACGCGCCATCCGCTGATCTCGAAGATGACCTTCACCGGTTCGACGCGCACCGGCGCGGCGATCATGGCCTCGTGCGCGATGCACGGTCCCAAGCCGGTGACGCTCGAGCTCGGCGGCAAGAGCCCGCAACTGGTGTTCGACGACGCGCCCGACCTGGAGCGACTGGCCGGCATGATCGCCGGCTCGATCACCGGCAATGCCGGCCAGGTCTGCGTCGCCGGCTCGCGGCTGATCGTGCAGCGGCGCATTGCGGCCGCGCTGCTCGAGCGCATTGCCCGCGCGCTTCGCCGCGCATCTGCCCGGTGCGACCTGGGACCCCGAGGCCACGCTGCCGCCAATCGTTTCGACCGGCCAGGCGCAGCGCATCGACGAGATCGTGCGGCAGTCGCGTTGCCGCGGGCGGGCGCATTTCGTGCGGCGGCGACCTCTACGAAGGCGGCCCCGGCGGCGCCTACTACCGACCGACGCTGATCGAAAACGTGGCCGCATCGAATCCAGCGGTGCAGCAGGAGATCTTCGGCCCGGTGCTGACGGTGCAGACCTTCGACGACGAGGACGAGGGCCTGGCGCTCGCCGCGCACGAGCGCTACGGCCTGGCCTGCGGCGTGCACACCGCGGACATCGGCCGGGCGCTGCGCGCGATGCGCGGCATCGCCGCCGGCACCGTATGGATCAACCGCTACGGCCGCAGCAGCGACTTCGTGATCCCGACCGGGGGTTATCACCAGTCGGGCATCGGAAAGGATCTGGGCCGTCAGGCGGTCGAAGCCAATCTGCGCTTCAAGAGCGTGCTGATCGACTTTGGAGCAGCGTCGGATGCCGCATGCACGGCCAGCAGCTGAGCGGCATTCCATGCCGTCGCCGGGCACGCAAACGACAGCTTCGTTGCTGCGGGCCCCGCAATACGCGACAACCGGGCTGCCACTCCATGCTGCAATGACGCCGCGATGACAGACACCATCGGACCACGCGAGAACATGAGCTTCCGACCCAAGTACATCACCTTCGACTGCTACGGCACGCTGACGCGCTTCCGCATGGGCGAGCTGACGCGCGAGATCTTCTGCCGACCGCATTCCGGCCGACCGGATGGAGCAGTTCATCGCCGACTTCACCGCCTACCGCTTCGACGAGGTGCTGGGCGACTGGCAGCCCTACGAGACGGTGCTGAAGAACGCCGTGCGACGGCTCTGCAGGAAGTGGAATCTGCAGTACCTCGACGCCGAGGCGCAGCAGTACTACGACGCGGTGCCCACCTGGGGCCCGCACGACGACGTGCCGGCCGGGCTGGCGAAGATCGCGCGCGAGATCCCGCTGGTGATCCTGTCCAACGCCTCGGACGAGCCAGATCCAGAAGAACGTCGCCCAGCTCGGCGCGCCGTTCCATCGCGTCTACACGGCGCAGCAGGCGCAGGCCTACAAGCCGCGGCTGAAGGCCTTCGAGTACATGCTCGACTCGCTCGGCTGCAACCCGGAGGACGTGCTGCACGTCTCGTCCAGCCTGCGCTACGACCTGATGTCGGCCGACGACCTCGGCATCGTCAACAAGGTCTTCGTCAATCGCGGCCACGGCCCCGGCAACCCGGCCTACCGCTACGTCGAGATCAAGGACATCGGCGGCCTGCCCGGCGTGGTCGGCCTCTGACCTGCTCGACTGTCAACGTCCGGGACCCTCGCCGCATGAAGCTCGACTCCTACTGGACCGACAGCGCGCCGCCCTACCAGCCGGCGGCGCGCGAACTGCCGGCGCAGGCTCGACGTGGCGATCGTCGGCGGCGGCTTCACCGGACTGTCGGCAGCGCTGGCGCTGGCCCGGCGCGGCGCGCAGGTCGGCGGTGCTCGAGGCCGGCGATCGCGTCGCGGCCGAGGCCTCGGTCGCAACGGCGGCCATGTCAACAACGGCCTGGCGGTCGACTACGCCGAGACCTCGCCGCGAAGGTCGGCGTCGAGCGCGCGCGCGGCTGGTACCACGCCTACGACGAGGCGGTGGACACGGTCGAGCGCATCGTGCGCGACGAAGGCATCGACTGCGACTTCATGCGCAACGGCAAGCTCAAGCTCGCGACGCGGCCGGCGCATCTTGAGGCACTGCAGCGCATCGCGGAGCGGCTGATACGCGATGGCGTCGACACCGACGTCGAGATGCTCGACGCTTCCCGGGTGCGTGCCGAAGTTGCCAGCGAGCGCTACATCGGCGGCCTGCTCTACAAGCGCAGCGGCCAGATGCACATGGGCCGCTTCGCCAACGGCCTGGCCGCCGCCGCCGAGCGCCATGGCGCGCAGATTCACACCGGCTGCTGCGTGCAACGCCTCGAGCGCATCGGCAGCGGCCAGGCACACGTGCTTTACACCACGCGCGGCAGCGTGCACGCCCGACAGGTGTTGCTCGCGACCGGTGCGACGCGCCACGGCGGCTACGGCAGCTTCGGCTGGCTGCGGCGGCGCATCGTGCCGATCGGCAGCTTCATCGTCGTCACCGAACCGCTCGGTGCGGCGCGCGCGCAAGCGCTGCTGCGCGAGCGCCGCACCTACGTGACGATCGCCAACATCCACCACTACTTCCGACTGACGGCCGACCACCGGCTGGTGTTCGGCGGGCGCGCGCGCTTCGCGGTCTCCAGCCCGCAGTCGGACGCGGCCAGCGGCGAGATCCTGCGCCGCGGCCTGGCCGAAACCTTCCCGCAGTTGCAGGGCGTGCGCCTCGACTACTGCTGGGGCGGGCTGGTCGACATGACTCAGGACCGGCTGCCGCACGCCGGCGAGCGCAACGGCCTCTACTACTCGATGGGCTACAGCGGCCACGGCACGCAGATGTCGGTGCTGATGGGCGAGCGCATGGCCGCGGTGATGGCCGGGGATGACCGGGCCAATCCGTGGCGCGGTCGCGACTGGCCAGCGATTCCCGGACACTTCGGCCCGCCGTGGTTCCTGCCGGCGGTCGGTCTCTATTTCCGCCTGAAGGACCGCCTCGCCTGAGCGGGCCTTCCGTTTCTCCACACCTCGAGCACACACCAGGAGCAAGCACCATGACCGAACGCCAGAGCTTGGACACTCTCGTCGGACCCCACGAAAGCCAGCGGCTGATGGGCGCGCTGCGGCGCGGTGCGACGCGCCGCGACATCCTCGCGATGCTGGTGGCGGGCGGCATGCAGGCCACGCTGGCCGGCAGCCCTGGCCGACCACGCCGTGTCGGCCCATGCGCAGACGCCAAAGCGCGGCGGCAAGATCCGCGTGGCCGGCGCCACCGCCGCGGCGACCGACACGCTCGACCCGGCCAAGCAGTCGAACCAGACCGACTACTCGCGCTGCAACATGCTCTACAACGGGCTGACCTCGCTCGACGGCAGCCTGACGCCGCAGCCCGCGCTGGCCGAGTCGTTCACGACCAAGGATGCCAAGACCTGGGTCTTCACGCTGCGCAAGGGCGTGCTGTTCCACGACGGCAAGCCGCTGACGCCGGCCGACGTCGTGTTCTCGATCAGCCGCCACAAGGACCCGGCGACCGCCTCCAAGGCCAAGGTGCTGGCCGACCAGATCGAGAGCGTGAAGGCCACCGGCCCCAACGAGGTGACGATGGTGCTCACGTCGCCGAACGCGGACCTGCCGGTGATCCTCGGCACCTTCCACTTCCACATCGTCAAGGACGGCACGACCGACTTCAACGCCGGCATCGGCACCGGTCCGTTCAAGCTCAAGGAGTTCAAGCCCGGCGTGCGCTCGCTGGTCGTGCGCAACGACAACTACTGGAAGCCGGGCAAGCCCTACCTCGACGAGATCGAGTTCGTCGGCATCGGCGACGAGAGCGCGCGCGTCAACGCGCTGCTGTCCGGCGGCATGGACCTGGTCGGCTCGGTCAACCCGCGCTCGGTCGCGCGCGTCAGCGGCACGCCAGGCTTCGCGGTCTTCAAGACGCAGTCGGGCCAGTACTCCGACCTGATCATGCGCATGGACATGGCCCCGGGCTCGAACCCCGACTTCGTGCTGGCGATGAAGTATCTGTTCGACCGCGAGCAGATGCGGAAGACGATCGCGCTCGACCAGGCCGTGGTCGCCAACGACCAGCCGATCGATCCGACCAACCGCTTCTACTTCGCCGGCCTGCCGCAGCGGCCGTTCGATCCCGACAAGGCGAAGTTCCACCTGCAGAAGTCCGGCATCACCGGCGCGGTGCCGGTCGTCGCGTCGCCGGCGGCGCTGTATTCGGTCGAGATGGCGCTGGTGATGCAGCAGACCGCGCAAGAAGATCGGCCTGGAACTGGACGTCAAGCGCATGCCGGCCGACGGCTACTGGTCCAACCACTGGCTGAACAGCCCGGTGGGCTTCGGCAACATCAATCCGCGCCCCAGCGCCGACATCCTGCTGACGCAGTTCTTCAAGTCCGACGCGCAGTGGAACGAGTCGCGCTGGAAGAATCCGAAGTTCGACCAGCTGCTGCGTCGCCGCGCGCGCCGAGACCGACCTCGCCAAGCGCAAGCAGATGTACGCCGACATGCAGACGATGATCCACGAGGAGGCCGGCATCGGCATTCCGCTGTTCCTCGCCAGCCTCGACGGCCACACCACGAAGCTCAAGGGGCTGTCGCCGATCCCGCTCGGCGGCCTGATGGGCTACAACTTCGCCGAGCACGTCTGGCTCGACGCCTGAACCGGCGCGAGCGACGCCGGCGAACACCGCGATGAACGGGCTGCTCCTCAAGCTCCTCGCGCAGCGCATCGCGCTTGCGCTGCTGTCGCTGCTGGCGGTGTCGGTGATCGTGTTCGCGATCACCGCCGTGCTGCCCGGCGACGCGGCGCAGGAGCAGCTCGGCCAGGACGCGACGCCGGAGGCGCTGGCCGCGCTGCGCGCGCAGATGGGACTCGACGTGCCGGCGCCGCAGCGCTACGTGCGCTGGCTGACCGGCCTGGTGCGCGGCGATCTCGGCGTCTCCTCGACAACGCAGATGCCGGTGGCCGAGCTGATCGGCAGCCGGCTGCCGAACTCGCTGCTGCTGGCCGCCGTGACCGCGCTGTTCTCGGTGCCGATCGCGCTGGCGCTCGGCATCGCCGCCGCGGTCTGGCGCGGTTCGTGGTTCGACCGCACGGCATCGACGGCCGCCGTCGCGGTGGTCTCGGTGCCGGAGTTCCTGGTCGCGACGCTCGCTGTCCTGGTGTTCGCGGTGCAGCTGCGCTGGCTGCCGGCGCTGTCCTATGTCAACGACATCGAGTCGCTGGGCCAGCTGCTGCGCGCCTTCGCGATGCCGGTGCTGACGCTGTCCTGCGTGATCGTCGCGCAGATGATGCGCATGAGCCGCGCCGCGGTGATCGACCAGCTCGAGGCGCCCTACATCGAGATGGTGCGGCTGAAGGGCGCCTCGCCGCTGCGCATGGTGCTGGCGCATGCGCTGCCCAATGCGGTCGGACCGATCGCCAACGCGGTCGCGCTGAGCCTGTCGTACCTGCTGGGCGGCGTGATCATCGTCGAGACGATCTTCAACTACCCCGGCATCGCCAAGCTGATGGTCGACGGCGTCACGCAGCGCGACATGCCGCTGGTGCAGGCCTGCGCGATGCTGTTCTGCGCCGGCTACCTGATCCTGGTCACGACTGCCGACATCTGCGGCATCCTCGCCAACCCGCGGCTGCGGCACCGCTGAGGAAAGACAGAGCATGTCCTCGGTCTCCACCCCAGCCGTTGCACCGCCGGCCCGCGGTGCCCTGCGGCAGCGTGGCTCGGGCACTTCGGCGTCTCCGGCCTGATCGGTCTGGCGATCGTTGCGTTCTGGGTGCTCGCGGCGGTCTTCGGCCCGGCGCTGCTGTCGCGCACCGGCGCGATGGGCGGCGGCGCGGTGTTCGCGCCGATCAGCGCGGCGCACTGGCTCGGCACCGACTATCTCGGCCGCGACATGCTGGCGCGCGTGATCGAAGGCGCGCGCTACACGGTCGGCGTCGCCTTCATCGCGACGCTGCTCGCCAGCGGCACCGGCACAGTCCTCGCACTGCTGGCCGCCGCCAGCGGCCGCTGGATCGACGCCGTGCTGAGCCGCGGGCTCGACACGCTGACGGCGATCCCGAGCAAGATGTTCGCGCTGCTGATGGTGGCCGGGTTCGGCTCGTCGGTGCCGATGCTGGTCATCGCCGCGGGAATCATCTACGTGCCGGGCGCGTACCGGATCGCGCGCTCGCTGGCGGTCAACATCAACGCACTCGACTACGTCACGGTGGCGCGCACGCGCGGCGAAGGCACCGCCTACGTGATGCTGCGCGAGATCCTGCCCAACATCACCGGGCCGATGCTGGCCGATCTCGGGCTGCGCTTCGTCTACGTCGTGCTGCTGCTGGCCAGCCTGAGCTTCCTCGGCCTGGGCGTGCAGCCGCCGACGGCCGACTGGGGTTCGCTGGTGCGCGAGAACATCGGCGCGCTCGCGGAAGGCGGCGCCTCGGTGATCGCGCCGTCGCTGGCGATCGCCAGCCTGACGATCGCGGTCAACCTCGTGATCGACAACCTGCCGGGCCGCAAGGCCCGCGAACGCGGAGCACGCTGATGGGCAGCCCGGTCGGGTCGAAGGCCTCAGCGTCAGCGCGGGCGCCGCGACGCTGGTCGACGAGCTGAGCTTCTCGATCCGGCCCGGCGAGGTGCTGGCGCTGATCGGCGAATCCGGCTCGGGCAAGACCACGACCGCGCTGGCGCTGATGGGCTTTGCGCGCCACGGCTGCCGCATCTCCGGCGGCAGCGTGCGCATCGGCGATGTCGACGTGCTCGGGCTCGACGCCACGGCAACTGCGCGCGCTGCGCGGCCGCACCGTCACCTACATCGCGCAGAGCGCGGCCGCCTCGTTCGATCCCGTCGCGCACGATCCTCGACCAGGTGGTCGAACCGGCCTGCCTGCACGGAACGCTGCGCCGGGCCGAGGCCGAGCTGAAGGCGATCGCGCTGTTCCGCGAACTGGCGCTGCCGGAACCGGAGACGATCGGCGCGCGCTATCCGCACCAGGTCTCGGGCGGACAACTGCAGCGGCTGATGGCGGCGATGGCGCTGATCACCGACCCGGAGGTCGTGATCCTCGACGAGCCGACGACGGCGCTCGACGTGACGACACAGATCGAGGTGCTGCGCGCGTTCCGCCGCGTCGTGCGCGAGCGCCAGGTCACCGCGGTCTACGTCAGCCACGACCTGGCGGTCGTCGCGCAGATGGCCGATCACATCCTCGTGCTGCGCGACGGCAGCATGCGCGAGCTGAAATCCACCGAGCGCCTGCTCGCGACGCCCGAGAACGAATACACGAAGAGCCTGCTCGCCGCTGCGCGGCCGACGGTGCGCGCCGAGGCGAAACCGGAGGCCAACGCCGAACTGCTGCTCGATGTGCGCGGCCTGTCGGCCGGCTACGGCCCGCGGGTGCGAACGGCCGGCCGGCGAACATGATCCTCGAGGACATCGACCTGCAGCTGAAGCGCGGCCAGGCGATCGGCGTGATCGGCGAGTCGGGCTCGGGCAAGACGACGCTGGCGCGGGCGGTCGCCGGGCTGCTCGCGCCTTGCACCGGCACGATGGCGTTTGCCGGCCAGCAGCTGAAGCCGACGCTCGCGGAACGCAGCCGAGACGAGCTGCGCCGCATCCAGATCGTCTTCCAGTCGGCCGACACCGCGCTGAACCCGTCGCAAACGATCGAGCGCATCCTGGCGCGGCCGCTGCGAGTTCTACAAGGGCATGAAGGGCGCGGCGCTGCAGCGGCGCATCGACGAGCTGCTCGATCTCGTGCAGTTGCCGCGCACGCTGGCCGGGAGGCTGCCGGGCGGCCTGTCGGGCGGACAGAAGCAGCGCGTCAACCTCGCGCGTGCGCTCGCCGCCGAGCCCGACCTGATCCTCTGCGACGAGGTGACCTCGGCGCTGGACACCGTGGTCGGCGCCGCGGTGCTCGACCTGATCGCCGAACTGCGGCGCGAACTGGGCGTGTCCTACCTGTTCATCAGCCACGACCTGCACACGGTGCGCGCGGTCTGCGACGAGATCGTCGTGATGAAGCACGGCCGCAAGCTCGCGCAGGTGGCGCGCGCCGACTACGACCGCGGGCCGCACCATCCCTACTACGAGCAGCTGGCGCGCGCGGTGCCGGAGCTGCGACGCGGCTGGCTCGACGAGATCGACGCCCAGCGCGCAGCCGCCTGAGCGGACAGGAGAACCCACGCAATGACGCCCACCTTCCGCATCGCCGCGATCGCCGGCGACGGCATCGGCAAGGAAGTGCTGCCCGAGGGCCTGCGCGTGCTGCAGGCGGCGGCCGACCGCTTCGACTTCGCGCTCGAGATCCGCACAATCGACTGGGCGAGCTGCGACTACTACGAGGCGCACGGCAGCATGATGCCGGCCGACTGGAAGGAGCAGCTTGAAGGGCGTCGATGCGATCTACTTCGGCGCGGTCGGCTGGCCGGCGACCGTGCCCGACCACGTCTCGCTGTGGGGCTCGCTGCTGAAGTTCCGGCGCGAATTCGACCAGTACGTGAACCTGCGCCCGGTGCGGCTGTTCGAAGGCGTGCCCTGCCCGCTCGCGGGCCGCAAGCCCGGCGACATCGACTACCTGGTGGTGCGCGAGAACACCGAAGGCGAATACACCTCGCTCGGCGGCGTGATGTACGAGGGCACCGAGCGCGAGATCGTGGTCCAGGAGTCCGTGTTCTCGCGCGTCGGCGCCGATCGCGTGCTGCGCTTCGCCTTCGAGGCGGCGCAGGCGCGAGCGCGCAAGCACCTGACGGTGGCGACCAAGAGCAACGGCATCGCCATCAGCATGCCGTGGTGGGATGGCCGCGCCGACGCGGTCGGCCGCGACTATCCGGAGGTGACGGTCGACAAGCAGCACATCGACATCCTGTCCGCGCGCTTCGTGCTGCAGCCGGGTCGATTCGACGTCGTCGTCGCGAGCAATCTGTTCGGCGACATCCTGTCCGACCTCGGCCCGGCGACCGCCGGAACGATCGGCCTGGCCCCTTCGGCCAACCTGAATCCGGAGCGCCGCTTCCCCTCGCTGTTCGAGCCGGTGCACGGCTCGGCGCCCGACATCTTCGGCAAGAACATCGCCAACCCGATCGCGATGATCTGGTCGGGCGCGCTGATGCTGGATTTCCTGACTCAGAGCCAGGGAGTCGGTCGTGCCGCGCACGATTCGATCCTGCGCGCGATCGAGACCGTGCTCGCGCATGGACCGCGTACATCCGATCTCGGCGGCCGCGCCTCGACCACCGAACTCGGCCAGGCGATTGCCGCGCTCGTGGCGGCTTCCTGAATGCGCACTCTCACGTCTGCATCGATTTGTGCAGCGCCTAAGCGTTCACCATGCCACTGACCCTGCATCGTCAAGACCTGCTGCCCGGACGCAACCTGATCGGCGCCTGGTGCGAAGCCCGTGACGGCCGCCGATTCACGTCAGCGACCCCGCGACCGATGCCGTGTTCGCCAGCGTCCCCGACAGCGGCGCGACCGATGCACGCGCGGCGGTGGACGCCGCGCATGCGGCCTTTCCCACGTGGCGCGTCGTGCCGGCCAAGCAGCGCGCGCAGATCCTCAAGCGCTGGAACGACCTGATCCTCGCGCACCAGGAGGACCTCGGCCGGCTGATCTCGCGCGAGCAGGGCAAGCCGCTGGCGGAGGGGCGCGGCGAGGCGGCCTATGCCGCGACCTTCGTCGAATGGTTCGCCGAGGAGGCGACGCGCGCCAACGGCGACATCATCCCCGCACCGGTGACGGGCCGACGCATGTTCGCGATCAAGGAACCGGTGGGCGTGGTCGCGGCGATCACACCGTGGAACTTCCCGGCCGCAATGATCGCGCGCAAGATCGCGCCGGCGCTGGCCGCCGGCTGCACCGTGGTCTGCAAGCCGGCCGAGGACACCCCGCTCACCTCGCTTGCGCTCGTCAAGCTGGCCGAGGAAGCCGGCGTGCCGGCGGGCGTGCTGAACATCGTGACCGCCTCGCGCGAGCGCGCGCCCGAGGTCGTCGATGTCTGGCTCGACGATGCGCGCGTGCGAAAGATCACCTTCACCGGCTCGACGCCGGTGGGCAAGCACCTGGCACGCAGCTCGGCCGACACGCTGAAGAGGCTCTCGCTCGAACTCGGCGGCAATGCGCCTTTCATCGTCTTCGACGACGCCGACATCGAAGCGGCAGTCGAGGGCCTGATGGTCGCCAAGTTCCGCAACGGCGGCCAGACCTGCGTCTGCCCGAACCGCGTTTTCGTGCAGTCGAGCGTGCACGAGGCCTTCGTCGAGAAGCTCGCCGCGCGCGTCGTCGCGCTGAAGGTCGGACCGGCCAGCGACCCATCGTCGCAGATCGGACCGATGATCAATGCGCGCGCCATCGACAAGATCGAGCGCCATGTGCGCGATGCGCTCGAGCACGGCGCGCGCATCGTCGTCGGCGGATCGCGACTGGCCGCGCTCGGGCCAAACTACTTCGCACCGACGCTGCTCGTCGGTGCTAACGCCGGCATGGCTTGCTCGTGCGAAGAGACCTTCGGCCCGGTGGTGCCGGTGACGCGTTTCGAGACCGAGGACGAGGTGATCGCTGCGGCCAATGACACGCCCTACGGCCTGGCCGCCTATTTCTACTCGACCGGAGTGCGTCGGATCTGGCGCGTCGCCGAGGCGCTGGAAGCCGGCCTCATCGGCATCAACGAGGGTGCGCTCGCGGCCGAGGCCGCCCCCTTCGGCGGCGTCAAGGAATCGGGCTACGGGCGAGAAGGCTCGGTGCATGGCCTGGACGACTACATGCAGCTGAAGTACCTGTGCCAAGGTCAACTGTGACCCGAACGATTGCAAGCGGTTCTGTGCTGGCGGAACGGCCGAGCATCCCGGCTACTCGTTGACGCTGCGTGAGTGCGAGCAGAGCCGGCTCGGAGGAGAAGGTCGTGGGCACCGGTACCGACGTTCTGCGCGATGCACTTGATCGCCGCGTCGAGTTCAAGACGGTGCCGTGCTAGGCGATCCCCGTACCCATCACCTCGCCAAGTCACCACCGCTATTGCCGACTTTCGAGCAAGGTGCAAGTAGCGAGCCGCCGGTTTCGCTGTCGCGGCTCACATCCGCCGTGCGCGGCCGATCGCCGGGCTCGAGATTTGAGCGCAATGCCGACTACGACACCAGTCCGCGCCCCTGGCCGGGAAGGTGTAAGTTCCGACGCTAGGAACTCAACATCCCGCGTTGGCGGCAGAGTACGAGTTCGATTCTCGCTCGCGGCGCATCAATGTCGACTCCGCGTTGCGGATCGGATGATCGCGGAGCCATCTACGCGGACGGAAGGTCTGTGACACCAGCCGGTGGATAGCCAGGCTGGTCTCCGCAAGACATCGATTCACTTTCTCAGGGCAAGCGCTGAACTTCTACCGTTATCTGTCGAACTGGTTCTATGCGCTGTCGAGGCCTCAGCGCTGGGGGGCACGCGACGAGCCACTGTGGGCCGAAGTGTTCAGTCCGGAGCGGCTTGAACAGCACGCCGAGAGCCTTGCAGAAGCACAGACAACCGGGGATCTGCGCCTGCCCTGGTTCGGCTTCGCCCGTCGCAGCGCCGACAATGCGCGGGTACTGATCGGTGCCTACGAGGCAATTGCCGCCGCGGTCGACAAGCAGAGCTCGATCACCCCGGCCGCCGAATGGCTGCTCAATAACTTCCACATCGTCGAAGAGCAGATCCGCGACATCCGCTCGCTGCTGCCTTCCAGCTTCTTTAGTGAGTTGCCCGCGCTCGACAGCGGCCCACTGATCGGGCTGCCTCGCATCTACGGCATCGCCTGGGCGTTCACCGCGCACACCGACAGCCATTTCGACTCCGGCCTGCTGCACCGGTTTGTCGTCGCCTACCAGCGCGTCCAGCCGTTGACGCTGGCCGAGCTATGGGCACTGCCGATCATGTTGCGCATCGTGATGATCGAGAATCTGCGACGCCTTGCCGCCCGCATCGTCGAGTCAATCGACGGCCGCGAACTGGCCGATCGATTTGCAGACGAATTGCTTGGCCTCGGCGCAAGTGGCAAGTCGAATGAGCCGACCTGGCCGTTTGCCGAGGACTCCGCGCTGCCGCGCGCCTCGGCGGCTCAGCTTTACCAGCGATTGCGGTACGCCGACGTCGTGGCCGCGCCCATCTTGATGGCGCTGACCGAACGGCTGGCCAAGGAGGGTACGCACCCCGAAGAGGTCGTACGGCTCGAGGTCGATCGGCAAACGGCAGCCGATCTTTCAGTGCGCAATCTGATTACCAGCCTGCGGCTGATCTCCTCGTTCGAATGGCAGCAATTTGTCGAGGCAGTGAGCCTGGTGCATGACGCCCTGTGCGCGGCGCCATTGTTCGCCAGCATGGACTTCATCACCCGCGACCGCTATCGACATGCGGTCGAACAGCTCGCGCGCAGGTCGCCGCTGACTGAAATCGAGGTTGCGCAGGCGGCAGTCAGGCGCGCCGCGGCGGCCGACGCGGCTGCGGACGAGCGCTTTCGCGACCCCGGGTACTACCTGATCGACGACGGACGGGCCGAGTTCGAGCGCGAGATCGAATTCGAGGTTTCGCTCCTGCGGCAGCTCTTCCGGGCCGCACTCCGGATCGCGCTGCCGCTCTACCTCGGCGCGTCTTTGTACTGACCTTCGGGCTGCTCGCCATCGTGTGGTCTTCAAGCGCCGATGCGGGCGTCGAACCCTCGCTTCTTCTGCTGCTCGCAGCGTTGGCGGTTTTTCCTGCGTCCGACATCGCTGTCACGATCGTCAATCGGCTGGCCGGCATGGCCGTTGCTCCGCGCCATCTGCCGCGCCTGGAGCTCGCTGATGGCATCCCATCGTCGATGCGAACCTTTGTGGTCGTGCCGACTTTGCTCGGTAGCGATGAATCGATCGCCGAACAGGTCCATCAACTCGAGACTCGACATTTGTCGAGCAGCCCGGGGGAGCTCTACTTCGCGCTTCTTACCGACTGGCCCGATGCCGACAGCGAGCACCTGCCCGAGGATCAGGCCCAGTACGACTTTGCGGTTGCCGCAATTGAGAAGCTGAACAGCCGCTATCGGTCCGGCGCGGATGAAGCGTCAGCCAGCGTCCAGCGCTTCTACCTGTTTCATCGCCGTCGCCTCTGGAATCCCACGCAGTCCCGATGGATGGGGTGGGAGCGCAAGCGCGGCAAGCTGCAGGAGTTCAATCGTCTGCTGCGCGGCGCGCAGGACACGTCGTTCCTCAGAGATGTGCACTTTGTTCCGCCGCCGGAAAGGGTGCGCTTTGTCCTGACGCTCGACGCCGACACGATCCTGCCGATCGGCACGGCGACCGAACTGGTCGGCACTCTTGCCCACCCGTTGAACCGACCACAGTTCGACGCCCACCAGCGGGTTGTTCTCGGCTACGGGATCCTGCAACCGCGCATCACGCCGGCACTGCCAACGCGCGTAGGCGGCACGCGATTCCAACAGCTGTTCTCCGGCCAGGCCGGCGTTGACCCGTACACGTTCCAGGTATCGGACATCAATCAGGACCTGTTTGCCGAGGGCACATTCACCGGCAAGGGTCTTTACGAGGTGGATACCTTCGAAGCGGCGCTCGCCGGCCGGACGCCGGAGAACGCGATTCTGAGCCATGATCTGTTCGAGGGCAGCTTCGCGCGCTGCGGCTTTGTCAGCGATGTCGAGTTGTTCGAGGAGTTTCCCTCGCACACCGGTGTCGCGGACATCCGCTCGCACCGCTGGACGCGCGGCGACTGGCAGCTGCTGCCTTGGATCTGTGGTCGATACTCGCGCAGCATTTCGGCGCTGGCGCGGTGGAAGATGATCGAGAATCTTCGCCGCTCGTTGTCGGCGCCGGCAATGTTCCTGATGCTGGCAGCCAGCTGGCTGATTCCAGCCGTGCCACCCGAACCCTGGATCGGCCTGGCACTGGTAGCGCTGTTGCTTCCACAACTGCTCCCGCTGTTCGAACGCCTGTTGCCACAGCCTAACCTCGACCGCACCCATTGGCTGCGAAGCCTGGCGGCAGATTTCGTGTCGGCCGGAACACGTGCCGCCGTGAACCTGGCGCTGCTCGCGCATCGCGCCTGGTTGATGCTCGATGCGATCGTGCGCACTCTGGTGCGCCTGGCGAGGCACCGGAATCTGCTCGAGTGGAACACCAGCGCTCAGGTGCAGCAAGCAGCTCGATTGTCCGGCCTGAGCTTCGTCGAAAACATGCTGCCGGCGACGCTGATCGTCATCGCCGCGGGCGCCGCAGCGTTTGCTGCCCATCCCGACCGTTTCTGGTTGGCACTGCCATTCTTCGCTCTTTGGCTGCTGGCGCCGTTGATCGCCTGGCGGATCAGCACGCCACCCGAGCATGGAGCGGCCGGATCAATCGAGTCTGCCGATATCGTCGCCCTGCGCCTGATCGCTCGTCGCACCTGGCTCTACTTCACGACGTTTGTGACCAAGGCCAATCACAATCTGCCGCCGGACAACTTCCAGGAGGATCCGGCACCAGTCATTGCTCATCGCAGTTCGCCCACCAACTTCGGGCTCTACCTGCTGTCGGTAGTAGCCGCGCGCGACTTTGGCTGGATCAGCCTGCACGAAATGGCGAGCCGCCTCGAGGCGACGCTGGATGGCATGGATTTGCTGCCGCGCCATCGGGGCCATTTCTTGAACTGGGTTGACACGCTTGACCTGCGCGCGCTCGAGCCGAGGTACGTGTCGACCGTCGACAGCGGCAACCTGGCCGCAATGTTGCTGGTGCTTTCGCAGGCATGCAATGAGGCGCTGGATCGGCCGTTCGCCCACGATCGGGTCATGGCGGGGATCGGCGATGAAGTTGAGTTGTTGCGACGTTCGCTCGCCCGGGCCGACCAAAGTCGTGGCGCCGACGGTGTCGGCTTCGACCAGTTGCATGAGGCACTGCGCCGGGTAGATCGCTTGCTCGAGTCGCCACCGCTTACGGCTCATGACCGCGATCAACGCTTCGAAGCGCTCGAAGTCACGGCAGCGGATCTGCACGACATCGTCAAAACGCTTGCCAGCGAAGGCAGCGCAGCGGAACTGCGGGACGCGCTGCAGTGGGCCGAGGCAATGCATTCGAACATCACCGGGCAGCGCCGCGATCTTCTCGAGCTCACCCCCTGGCTGGACGTGATCGAACGCGAGCAGGCAGTCGGTGGGATCACCGAAGGCGGCGATTCGAACGCAATCCCTCCCGTCGGCCAGGAAACCGCGACCGCCATCGAGAGGTCGCGGCGCGCCGTCGACGAACTCGCCCAACGGCTGCACACGGTCTCACGCAGGGCCCGCCGCCTATTCGACGAGATGGACTTCCGCTTTCTGTATGACGAAACGCGCGATCTGTTTTCGATCGGCTATCTGGTCGAGGACGCAAGGCTCGACCTTGGCTGTTACGACCTGCTCGCATCTGAAGCGCGGCTCACAAGCTTCATCACGATTGCAAAGCGCGATGTGCCCGCCGCACACTGGTTCCGGCTTGGCCGCACGCTGGTACCGGTCGACGGCGGCGCAGCTCTGGTGTCATGGTCAGGATCGATGTTCGAGTACCTGATGCCATCGCTGCTGATGGACACTCCGCACGGCAGTCTGCTCGAGAAGACCGTACGCCGCGTCATTGCCCGCCACATCAATTTCGGTCGGGAGCGCGACCTCCCGTGGGGCATTTCCGAGTCGGCCTACAACGCGCGAGATATCCATCTCACGTACCAGTATTCGAACTTCGGGGTCCCCGGCCTCGGACTCAAGCGAGGCTTGGCAAAGGACAGGGTCGTCGCCCCCTACGCGACCGCGCTCGCGGCCATGTACGACGCCAAGGCTGCGGTGCTGAACTTTGAACGCCTGACTGCAGTCGGTGCGCTGGGCCACTACGGTTTTTATGAGGCACTCGATTTCACTCCGGGTCGTCTGCCGAAGGCGAAAAACGTGGCGATCGTTCGCGCGTACATGGCGCACCACCAGGGAATGTCGCTGCTTGCTTTGGCCAACGTAACTCTTGGTGGCGAGATGCGTCACCGTTTCCATCGGATACCGATGGTGCAGGCGACTGAACTCTTGTTGCAGGAAGCGGCACAGCGCGATGTCACCCTTGCCCTGCCTCGCTCAGATCGGGCGACGCCAGCGGTTGCGAGTTCAGCGGTGGGCCTGATCGATCGTCGCGTCAATTCGCCACACGCATCGCCGCCGCCGACCCAGTTGCTCTCAAACGGCCGCTACAGCGTGATGGCCACGGCGGCCGGATCTGGCTACAGCCGATGGGGCGATCGTGCGGTCACGCGCTGGCGCGAGGACGCAACCCGCGACTGCTGGGGCACCTTCTTCTATCTGCGCGATCCGGCCAGCGGATACCTCTGGTCGGCCGGCTATCAGCCCGTGTGCGTCGACCCGGTTTATTACGAAGCCGAGTTTGCCGAAGACCGCGTGCGCATCCAGCGTGCGGACGCGGGCATCGAATCGTCGCTGGAAATCATGGTTTCGGCTGAAGACGACGTCGAGATTCGTCGGCTGACCTTGAAGAACACCGGATCGCGGCCGCGCGAGATCGAAGTCACCTCCTACTGCGAAATCGTGCTGGCAGCACCGGCCGCCGACGAAGCTCATCCGGTCTTCTCGAATCTGTTCGTGCAAACCGAGTACGTGTCCCAGGTCAACGGCTTGATTGCGACGCGCCGGCCGCGATCGGCCAATGATGAGCCGCTGTGGGCAGCACACGTAGTGGCGTACGACAGCAAAAGCGAAGGCAGTTCCGGCATCGAATTCGAAACCGACCGGGTCAAGTTTCTTGGACGCGGTCGAACGGTTCGGACGCCATTGGCGTTGATGGAAGGGCGGCGCCTGTCGAATACGGTCGGAGCAGTGCTGGATCCGGTCGCCAGTCTGCGCATACGCCTCGCCATCGCACCCGGCGCGACCGTGCACGCATCATTCGCGACGATGGCCGCCACCAGCCGCGAAACGATCCTCAACCTGGCGGACAAATACCATGACCCGGGCGCATTCGACCGCGCCTCGACACTGGTGTGGACCCATGCCCAGGTCAAGCTGCACTATCTCGGCATCGATCCGGGCGAGGCGCAGGTCTTCCAGCAACTGGCCAGTCGAGTTCTTTTCTCGGACCCGCTGCTGCGAGGGCCGCGCGACTATCTGCAAGGCAATCGCCTTCCGGTTTCCGAACTGTGGAAGTTCGGCATTTCAGGCGATCGTCCCATCCTGCTCGCGCGCGTTGACGACGTAGCTGACATCGGCGTCATCCGACAGTTGCTTACTGCTCATGAATACCTGCACGTAAAGCGGCTCGGCATCGACTTCGTGATCCTGAATGAACAGCCAACGTCGTATGCGGAGGGATTGCAACAGGACCTGGAGATGCGCGTTCGCGAAAGCAACGCGCGCAAAGGCAGCGACGATCCGGTAGCGCGCGGTGCGATTTACGTCCTCCGTGCCGATCTACTCACCGAAGGCGACCGAGTGTTGCTGCTGACGGCGGCGCGTGTCGTCATCGTTTGCCGCCAGGGCAGTTTGGCCGCACATCTGGCGCTGCGGCAGCGTGAACCAGCGCCGCAGGTTGTTCCTCGCTTGGGGATAGCTCCAGGCACTTCGACCGTACTTCTTCCACCGCCCCTGCAGTTTTCGAACGGCCTGGGCGGATTCACCGACAGCGGACGCGAGTACGCGATCGTCCTGAACCGTGGCCAACGTACGCCGTTACCGTGGATCAATGTCATTGCCAACGACGGATTCGGCTTTCAGGTATCGGAGTCCGGGGCTGGCTACACATGGGCGGGCAACAGCCGGGAGAACCAGCTAACACCCTGGTCGAACGATCCGGTGTCCGATCCAATCGGTGAGGCGTTCTATCTTCTTGATCGCGACTCCGGTGTCCTGTGGACACCGACCGCGCTCCCGATCCGCGTCGAGGAAGCCAGCTATATCACCCGCTTCGGCCACGGCTACGCGTGCTTCCGGCATCTGTCGAACGAGATCGAAAGCGAGCTCACTCAGTTCGTGGCTTCCGAGGATCCGGTCAAGATTTCGCGCTTCCGACTCATCAATCGCTCGAGCCAGACGCGCCGCATTTCGATCACCGCCTACGTCGAGTGGGTGCTTGGATTTTCGCGCACCGTGAATGCGCCGTTCGTTGTCACCGAGGTCGATCCCGAAACGGGCGGCGTGTTCGCGCTCAATCCGTGGAATCGTGAGTTCGGCAGCCGGGTCGCGTTTGTTGCCTGGGATGCCCCGGCCGATGGCTTGACCTGCGATCGACAGGAGTTTGTCGGACGCAACGGTCATCTTGAGGCACCGGTCGCCCTCGCCGTCGACGTCGCGCTTTCCGGACGATGCGGCCCGGGATTCGATCCGTGCGTGGCACTGCAACGGGAAGTGGAACTCGAGCCGGAAGGCCAGATCGAACTGTGCTTCGTGCTGGGCCAGGCGGCCAACGCCGATGCCGCGCGGGAGTTGATCCGGCGCTATCGGTCGATCCCCGACGCCGACGCTGAGCTTGTTCGTGTCAGGCAGCAGTGGCGCGACATCCTCGACTGCGTGCAGGTCGAGACGCCAGACGCGCAGATGAACGTCATCCTGAATCACTGGCTGCTGTACCAGACGATCGCCTGCCGGCTGTACGCCCGCAGCGCGTTTTATCAGGCCGGCGGTGCATTTGGATTTCCGCGACCAGCTGCAGGATGTCATGGCGCTGACGATCACGCGCCCTGATCTGACCCGCAGGCAGATCGTCAACGCCTCATCGCATCAGTTTCGCGAAGGCGACGTTCAGCACTGGTGGCATCCGCCTTCAGGGCGCGGCGTGCGGACCCATTTTTCCGATGATCGCGTCTGGCTGCCGTACTGCGTCAGCCACTACCTGACCGCCACCGGCGATACGAGCGTGCTGGACGAACTCACTTCGTTCGTCGAAGGCGCCCTGCTGCCGCCTGAGCGCGAAGCGATGTACTTCGAGCCAGTCATGTCGGAGGAAAAGGTCACGGTGTACGAACACTGTGCCCGTGCGCTCGACGTCAGCATGGCGGTCGGACAGCACGGCCTGCCCTTGATGGGAGGCGGCGACTGGAACGACGGCATGAACCGCGTCGGAGCCGAAGGTCGTGGCGAAAGCGTCTGGCTGGCCTGGTTCCTGTGCGCGACGTTGCGCAATTTCGCGCCGCTGGCTGCGCAGCGCGGCGAACTGGAGCGCGCAGAAGCGTGGTCCGTGCATGCAGACGGTCTTCAAACTGCCGTGGAACGCGAGGCCTGGGACGGCGCCTGGTATCGCCGTGCCTACTTTGACGACGGTTCCCCTCTTGGCGCGGCGGGCAATGCCGAATGCCGCATCGATTCATTGGCGCAAAGCTGGGCACTGATATCGGGCGCGGGCGAACCCGCGCGCGCGCGGCGAGCGATGGAGTCCGTTGGCGAACATCTGGTCAAGCCCGGCGACGACATGGTGCTGTTGTTCGCCCCGCCATTTGACCGATCAACACTCGAGCCCGGATACATCAAGGGCTACTTGCCGGGCGTGCGCGAAAACGGAGCGCAGTACACGCAGGCCGCCGTCTGGTGCGTGATTGCCCACGCGCTGCAGGGCGACGGCGAGCGCGCCGCAGAGTTGTTCGAGATGTTGAATCCGATCAACCACGGTTCGACGCGCGCCGGCATTCATCGCTACAAGGCTGAACCCTTCGTCATGGCCGCCGATGTTTACAGCGAACCACCGCATACCGGTCGCGGAGGCTGGAGCTGGTACACCGGCGCTGCCGGTTGGATGTATCGCGCCGGAATCGAGTTCATCCTCGGATTCAAGCTGCGCGGCCGCTGAGATCCTGATTGATCCCTGCATTCCGGAGCAGTGGCGCAGCTTCAAGATTCGCTATTGTTTGAAAAGCGGCTCGAAGCGTTCCACGTACGATTTCGTGATCGACAACCCCCAAGGTGTGTCACGCGGCGTCGTGCGGGTGGAACTCGATGGCAACGAACTTTCCGGACCGGCCATTCCGCTGATCGACGACGCCGGCGTTCACAACGTGCGCGTGACGCTGGGGCCGGTCAGCCAGCCGCCTGTTCGCCCTCGTCAAAGGCGCTTGCCTCAGGCGATCGAGTCTTCCAGCGACGGCGACGTACTTTCCTTCGCGCGCGGCGCCGTTCAGCCGGGCGCGTTTGAGCAGTGCCTTCTGGGTCTCGCGCAGCATTGGCAGCCTGCCCCTTCCAGGCCTTCAAGGCCGGGTCCTGCAGCGCACGTCCATACGAAAAGCTCAACTGCCATGGCTGCGCACCGAGCCGGTTCATCGCGTCGAGATTCGCGGTCGCTTCCGCGGGCGTCTGGCCACCGGACAGGAAGAATATGCCCGGCACGGCAGCCGGCACCGTGCGCCTCAGGATGCGGATCGTGTACGCGGCCACTTCTGGCGGCGTTGCCTGTTTCGCTGTGCTCCTTGCCGGGCACCACCATGCTCGGCTTCAGCAGCGTGTACTCAAGAACTACCCGATGTCGATGCAAGCGCGTGGAACACTTCGTGCAGAACGGCTTCGGTGACCTCGGCGCAGCGATCGATGCTGTGGTTGCCGTCGATCAGGACCTCGGGTTCGACGATCGGCACGAAGCCTTGCTCCTGACAGATCGCGGCGTAGCGGGCCAGCGCTTCGGCGTTGGCCTCGATCGCAAGCCGACTCGGGAGCGTGTCGGACACGTTGTAGACGGCGCGCCATTTCGCAAAGCGCGCGCCCTGCTGCTTGTACCCATCAAGGCGCTTCGCCAGTCCGTCCAGGCCCTGGGTGATTTCGTCACCGGGTGCATGGGCCAGATGGAATCTTGCCGGCGTCGACCTTGATCCCGGGCACGATGCCCTGGCGCGCCGCCAGTTGCGGCAGCGTTGAGACCGTCGTCGGCCCGCTGGCCCAGCGTTTCTTCATAGAGGATGACGCCGCTGATGAATTCACCGAGCCCAGGTGTTGCAAGCAGGAGTTGCCGATAGGCTCGTCGGTTCTCCTCGGTCGACTCGACGCCGATCGACTTGAACCGCTTGGCGATCGTCGGGCTGCTTTCATCGGCCGCCAGTATCCCCTTGCCCTTCTGGACCAGCGCTCCGCACCGTTGCCTCTAGTTCGCTTTGATCGCTCATGGTCTGTTCCTCCTAGCATGTGGCCGAGTGTGGACGTTCAGCCGATAGCGTGCTCCGCCGCAAAGATCCGGGTCGTCCCAGGCCAGGCGTTCGGCAGAGGACGAAATGCGCAGTCCGATGCGGGATCTGGTACGTCGATCAGTTTCAACCGTCACGCCACCCCGCCCGCTAAGCTGAGGGTGAGTATCGCCCCATGAGCCCGCACCAGCATCTCGCCATCCTCGTCGGCGGAGGTCCCGCCCCCGGGATCAACAGCGTCATGGCGTCCGCCACGATCCGCGCCGTCCTGGAGGGGGTCGACGTCATCGGCATCCGTGACGGCTTCGAGTGGATCATGAAGGGTGACATAGCCCACGTCATGCCGCTCACGACCGACGAGGTCTCACGCATCCACTTTCGCGGCGGCTCGCATATCGGCATTTCGCGCGCGAACCCGACGAAGGACCCGAAGCATCTCGAGAACGCTGTCGACTCCCTGCTGCGGCTGAACGTCGGCAGGCTGATCACGATCGGCGGCGATGACACGGCCTACTCGGCGATGAAGCTCGAGCAGACGGCCGCCGGCCGCCTGCAGATCGTCCACGTCCCGAAGACGATCGACAACGACCTCGACCTGCCGGCCTACGTCGACACGTTCGGCTTCCAGACCGCGCGCCACCACGGCGTCGAGATCGTCAAGAACCTGATGGTCGACGCGAAGACGACGTCGCGCTGGTACTTCGTCATCGCGATGGGGCGGACGGCGGGGCACCTGGCGCTCGGCATCGGCAAGGCCGCCGGCGCGACGCTGACCCTGATCCGCGAGGAGTTCCAGACGCAGCAGATACGCTTCGAGACGATCGTCGACACGCTCGCGTGCGCCATCATCAAGCGACTGTCCGAGGGACGTCGCGACGGCGTTGCGGTCATCGCGGAAGGGCTCGTCCTCGGCCTCGACCCCGAGGTTCTTGGAGGCCTCTCGAACGTCGAGCGCGACGCACACGGAAACGTCCGGATCGCCGAGGTGAACATCGGCGAGCTCCTGAAGGCCGCGGTCCAGGCACGCCTGAAGCAGCTCGGCATCGACACGACGATCGCCGCGAAGAACATCGGCTATGAACTGCGATGCGCCGATCCGATTCCCTTCGACCTGGAGTACACGCGCGACCTCGGCTACTGCGCGACGAAGTACCTCCTCGAGGGCGGGAATGCGGCGATGATTTCGATCCAGGCGGGCAACTTCGTCCCGGTTCCGTTCCAGCGAGCTCCTCGATCCGGCGACGGGGCGCGCAAGGATTCGCATGGTCGACATCCGTTCCACGCGTTACGCGATTGCCCGTCGCTACATGATCCGACTGAGGCGGGACGACTTCGAGGATCCGATCACGCTCGGCGAAGATCGCCACGACGGCCGGGATGTCGGTCGCCGAGTTCCGGAAGGAGTTCGAGTACCTGATCGAAACCGAGCTGCCGCCGATCGTCCTTGGTGTCGAGAGATAGGTATCCGTTGCGCTGTCGTTGAGCGAGCGATCGCAATCAACGATTAGGCCGCGCTTTGCGTGGTACTGGGTAGCGCTCGCAATGGCACGCAGACCGCTATTTCTGCTTCTCGACGACCACCCGCCCCGCCGAATTCACGTAGACGCGGTACCTGTTGCCATCCTTGCATGAACAGGCATAGTCGTTCTCAGCATTCACCTTGACGGCCACGACCTGCCCGCAAGGCAATCCCTGCAACGCGATCACGGAAGTCATGTCCCTCTTCAGCGTCTCCTGGTCGGCAGCAAGCGACGGCGCGACAACGAATGCCGCTACGAGCAGTGACTGGGTCAGAAGTGCGGTGCGATTGTTCATAGGTCCATCGGCATCAGGTTTCGAGAGTGGCAAACTTTTTCGGATCCGAGAGCAGGCCCCAGATCGCTTCGCGCGACGACACGATCGCCGAGGCTAGCTTCTGGTCGGCGTCCTGGAGCAGCGACAGGACTTTCATCATCAGCAGGTCGTAAGAGCGGCGCAGTTGCGCCAGTGTGATCTTGGACTTGCCCTGATAGAAGTCACGGAATTGTTGGAGCAGGTCATCGACCTGGTTCTTGAGGCTGAGCTTGGTGAAGACACCGATGGCCTTGGTTTCCTTGAGCTGTTCCTTGAGCGCGTTCAGGTCCAGGGCCGGGGGGCCAGCGGGCGCGGGCGTAGCAGCCGCGGGAGGTGCCGCAGGCTTGGCTGCCGGCGCAATCGGCGTGGGCGCAGACGATGGCTTTGTGGCAGGGGCCGATTTCGCACCGGGAATAGCGGCCTTGTTGTCGGCCTGCTGTGCGGGAGTCGGTGCGGCGTGCCCAGGTGCCGCGGCGGGTAGCGGGGGTGTCGGCGCTGTGGGCCTGGCAGCGGGAGGCGGCTCGGTTGGTTGCGCTGCGACTGCTTCGGGCTTGGGCGCGACTGGTGTTTCCGGCGCGACGGCCGCACAGCCCGCGGTGAGGAGCAATAGCAAAATCGCGGCTTGGGCCAGGTGCATCGAGGGCGCCTTCGACGGGCAAGCGTATCCGCTCAAGTAACGACCGGGCGAAATGCTTCGTTGACCCGGGACTCAGCTTCCAGCCGATTCCGACTGTTCTCGACCTCCACGCGCCCGCACATTGCAGTTTCTGTACTCGCTTGTGTCACTTCGCGATTGGCTTCTTTCCCAGCAGCTCTTTGAGAGCCGCAAACGGCGTGTGGGTCGACACGGGGCCGCTGTCAGAGCCGCTGCCTTGCCCACCGGTCGCTTCCAGTTGCCGCTGATGTTCGTTGTCGTGGCAATACAGGCACAGCAGTTCCCAGTTGCTTCCATCGGGTGGATTGTTGTCGTGGTTGTGATCCCGGTGGTGGACAGTCAGCTCGCGCACATTGGCGCGCGTGAACTCACGGGCGCAGCGCCCGCAAATCCACGGGTAGATCTTCAGTGCCCTTTCCCGATAGCCCTGCGCGCGCTCATCGGCGGCACGACGCGCTTCGGCGACGATTCGATCAAGTCTGCCGGGGTGGTTTGCGCTCATTCCTCAGAGAAGTCGCAGGTGATCGAAGCTCAGTCCCGCTCTCCGCCAAAGATCCCCAGCAGTGCCAGAAGGCTCTGGAACACGTTGTAGAGGCTCAAGTAGACACCGAGCGTGGCGGAGATGTAGTTGGTCTCTTCCCCGTCCCGTACCCGTTTCAGGTCGTACAGGATGAAGGCCGAAAAGATACCGATTGCCAGCACCATCAGCGCGAGCATCAGCGCACTCGACTGAATGAAGAAGTTGGCGATCATCGCCACCAGCAGCAAGATTGCGCCGATGAAGAGCCATTGGCCCATCGCCGACAGGTCGCGCTTGATCACCGTCGACAGCGAGGCCATGCCGAAGAAAACAGCGCCGGTGCCCGCAAACGCCACCATGATCAAGCTCGCGCCGTTGGCCAGCCCGAGCACGGAGCCCAAAAGGCGTGACAGCATCAGCCCCATGAACAGTGTGAAGCCCAGCAGCAGGGGCACGCCAGCGGCAGAGTTCTTGCTCCTCTCGATGGCGAACATGAACCCGAACGCGCCCGCCAGGAACACGATCAGGCTGATGCCTGGAGACATGGCCCGCGCAATACCGGTCGACACGCCGATCCACGCGCCTAACACGGTCGGAATCATCGAAAGAGCCAGCAGCCAATAGGTGTTACGCAGGACCCGGTTTCGCTCCAGGCCTAACTCGACCGATTCGGCACTGCGTGAAGCGGTCTGCACAATCTGATTCATGCGTCCTCCAGGATGGTCAATGAGCAATGCACACAATAGTCCCACAAAGTCCGGACTTGAGTGCATTGAACACTTATCTGACGTGGCCGGCCTTGGCCCGATTCCAGCAATGCGGAGGCGGCCGAAGCCAAGTACTGGTTCGGTCAAGCCTGGATTGCCAATGGCGAGGTCAAGCGCGGCCGCTGGATGGTAGCCGAGGCGCGGCGAGCCCTGGCGACCTCGCCGTTGCCGTCGCATCAGCGTCTGGCGGCTACGGCGCCCTGATCCGCGAATCTTTCGGTCGAATGTCCGGTTTGCTGTCCGGTCTGCGTCCCTACCAATAAGAGACAGCGATTCGAGCTGGCTCTCCCGAACCGGAGGACGCCATGACCAAGCCCTATCTGCCCAAAGCCATCGCCGCTGTCGCCGCGGCCGTCACCACGCTCGTGCTGTTCAGCTCGGTCGTGTCGATCGCCGACGAGGACAAGATCGCCGTAGCCGCGTCGCATGTCAAGCCGACGACGCTCGCCCGCAACATCGATCACGTGCGGCGCTGACTCGTCGTGTTGCGGAGCGCCGGAGCACCGCCCTTAACAGGAGATCCAAAATGCATGATCAACCGAAACCTCTGGGCCGTTACGTCGGAATCGCCGCCATTATCGTCACGCCGCTGCTGTACTTCATCTCGGCCCATGTCGACCAGAGGGTCGCGCCGGTCAGCGGCTATGTCGCACAGACCTATGGCGCGGCACCCGGCGACAGCAAGCTCGCACGGGCCGGGAAGGCCGTAGCCGCGCGCTGAAAGCCACCAGGCCCAACTCGAGCCCGCCCGGATGGTCCGCGCCGCCCCCGAATGGCGACGGACCGTCCGCGGCGGGCTCGCCTTTATAGGGTCTTCAAGTACTCGAGCAGGCTTTCCTTCTCTGCCGCGGGCAGCGTGGTGCCGAACTCGTGTCCGCCGTTGCCGTTGGCGCGCTGCGCGGTATCGTGCTTGGTGCCGACACGTTGGGCCTCCGCGCCCTGCACAATGAATCCAATGTTCTTCTGGTCGTACAGGTCGTAGCCACGCCAGAACACCTTCGGCCGGTTCGCCGGCGGTTCGAGCAGGTCGCGCAGCGTCGGCACCGAACCGTTGTGCAGGTAGGGCGCGCGCGCCCAGATGCCGTCGAGGAAAGGCGGGTTGTAGCCAACGAGCTCTTCCTCGACGAGGCCCTTGCGGATGATCCCCATCTTGGTCACGACCTTGTTGGCCTCGATCGCGTTGCTCTTGTTCCAGGTGCCGATGCGCTCCTTGTCCGTGTCAATTCCGGCGAGCGCCATGCGGCGCCCGGTCTTGTCGCTCGCGTGACAGCTCGCGCAGAGGGCATCGAACACGGTCCGGCCCGCTTCGGCGCGTGAGGCGTCGATAGCGAACGGGTACTTCGGCGGCGGCGTATTCGACAGGTATTCCTGCAGCCACTTGATGTGACCGAGGAACTCGTCGTTGTCTTTCGGCGCCGCGCCGACCACACCGAGCGCGGAGTCGATGATTACCGAGTATGCGTCGTGGCTGTCACCGGAGTGATTCATCGTCGTGCCCGGCACGTTGTACTTTTTCAGGTTCCAGATCGCGGGAATGTCGTCCGGGCCGAAGCTGTTGTCCATCGGCAGTTCGAGCATGAAGTACTTGGTCAGGTTCATCGAGTCGTCGCGACCGCGGCCCCAGTCCGGGAAGTCCTTGTTGTAGATCCAGGCGAACTGCTTCTCGCGCTCGATCAGCCGCTTCTTCGTCATCGGAATGATCAGGAAGCGATACGCGAGCTTGTCGTCCCACGGCAGATCGGTGACGAGGTTGATCTCGCGCATCAGGATGTCAGCGTTGAAGCGCGGATCCTTGGCGCAGTCCACGAGGAAGCGGAAAAAAGCGACGAGATTGAGCGTGTGCCCCGGGCCGGCGTTGATGAACACCGGGTTCTCGTTCGTGCTCGCGCGGTAGTTTGTCGTGTGACAAACGGCGCAGGTATTTCCGACGCGCGCAAAACCGACGGTCTTTTTGGTGAAGCCAATCGGCAACTCCTTGCCCTGTTCCCACGACACGCCGAGTGAAGCGTAGCCACCGGGCCCCGGCAGCTTCTCGGGAAAGATTCGCGGCAGCACATAGAAGATCCAGTACGGAATTCCGGCATCGCGTTCACCGCCGATCGAGCCGTAGCGGAAGCGCGACTCAGCCGTGGCCGTGACCCACTCTTCCTGCGGCACTTCGCGAAAGAACTTGTACCAGCCGTAGAAACCAAAAACCCCGCCCACGATGACCAGGACGACCAGCCAGGCGCGGAGCCGACCCTTCTTTGCCGACTTGCTTGTCATCGCATGGCTCCCTAGAAAGTCTTCATGTATTCGACCAGCGCGTCCTTGTCGTCGGCGCTTAGATCGGTTCCGTAGCGCTTGCCCTCGTGCCCGCTGTTCGAGTTGCCGAGCTTGGTTGTGTCGAAGGCAAAGAACTTTCGACCGCCTTGCTCGGCAAGATCAGAGACGAAGCCGACCCGGGTCGGGTCGTAGACATCATTGCCACGGTAAAAAAGTTTCGGTCGATTGAGCGCGGGCTCGAGCAGATCGCGCAGACTGGGGACCGAGCCATTGTGCAGGTAGGGCGCGCGTAGCCAGATGCCGTCAAGCGGCATGTTGGCGTAGCCGAACGTCTTGCGATAGTGACAATAGCGATGTGGGTAGCCGGCGTAGACCGTGCCAAGGTTGACTGCGAGGTCGTACGAAAACGAATCGAGCCGGTGACGGTCGGTGCCGATGTACTCGATGCGCGTGATCCTGCCGACCTGCGGCCCGTAGAGGTCTTCTTCGCGCTCCTTGGGATTGATGCATTCGCGCGCCTCGGTGCCGGCCGGCGCACTGAAATTGCGCCCATCGGCGCCGTGGCAGCCGGCGCAGTATTCCGCGTAGATCTTCTCGCCGCGCGCGGCCCGGCCACTGTCGATCGCGTACCGATACTTCAGCGGCTCCACCTTCAATAGCCACTCCTCCAGGCGTCCGATCGCCGTCAGATCAATCGTCGGCGGCGTCGTGCCGGTACCGAAGGCCGCATTCTTGTTGCGCTCTTCGGCCATCACGTTGTTGCCGTCCCAGTGCAGCTGCATGCCTTGGCGCGGCTTCTGCAGCCAGATCGATGGAAAATCGACCGGCGCATTGCGTTCACGTTCGGGCAACTGCTCGACCGGAAAGCTGAAGAGGATCTTGTTCGGATTGAAGGTGTCGTTTCGTCCCGGGCCCCATTCCGTGTCCTGCATCAGCGGGGCGAATCGCCCGCTCAACATGATCAGGCGTTCGCGCATCAGGGCGATGGCAATCGGATAAACAAGGTAGCGGTCGAGCAGCCCGAGCTGTTCGCCCTTCTCCTTCATCAGGCGGCCGATTTCGGGCACGACATACTCGGTCGAGAATTTCGGATCCTTCGCGCAGTTGAAGACGAAATTCGTGAACCCGAACAGGTTGAAGCCATTGGCGGGCATGCCGAGCACCACGCGCGGTTTCGCATCCGGCGCATCGCGCACCGTGCTGGCATGGCACACGGCGCAGTTGAAGAAGGTTCGGTCGATGCCCTGGTAGTTCCGCATCGACATGCCGATCGGCAACTCCCTACCCTCCTCGAACATGAAGCCGAGCGAGGCCCAGCCGCCCGGGAGGTACTTCGAGCAGACACCCGGCATCGCCTTGAAGATCCAGAACGGAAAGCCGGAGACACGCTCGCCGCCGGTCGACCCGTACTTGAAGTGCTCTTCGATCTGCGCATACACGACGGGCCGATCGGCACTGAAGCGTTGCCACAGGGCGGACGCGAAGACGAGCGCAAGGGCAGTCGGAATCGCAAGAACGAACATCAGGATCCGTGCCCATCGATGGCGATAGAGCCGGGTCAGCCAGCCGGCCTTGCGCGATGTGTCGAACGGATCGTCCATGAAGTACTCCTTCGAGTCAGGTTCCGGCAGGCAGGCAGGGCCGCAGATTCTCGTATCCGCGCGCCAGCATCGCTGCAGCGACCGGCTCGCTGCCGCTCTCAGCGCGCAGCCATCCGGCAACCCGCGCCTGCAGCGCCGCGATCGCCGGGTCGGGCTCGGACTGGATCCAGGCATTGCCATCGCGCGATGTGCGCGGCGGCGGCATCGGCACCTTGCCGCGCGTTGCGGCAGGTAGCTGCCACATCGCAAGTCGCACAAAGATGCGCGGGGCACACTGCGCAAGTTTCGCGCTGACCTGGCGCGCATCACCGGCCAGGAAATTCGGGGGCGAGCGCTCGGGCGTACGGTGACATGCCGCGCAGGGCGCAAAAAGGGCGTCGCCTTCCGGCTTGCCGGCTGGCGCCGGTGACTTGTCGCCGACCTCGTCTGCGCGCGGCGGCGCGAGTGCGGCCGCGCCGTCGCCAGCGCGCGACTTGAGCCCAAGCGCTGCGCGCATTGCCGCAGAGCTGAAAGGAGCATCGGGCCAGGCGGCCTTTGCGATTGCCATGCGCGCGGGGGCAAAGTCGTCAGTGACCGTGAGGGTCGCGACGGTCTCGTTGCCGATGCGTTCCAATGTCAGGCGCTCGATCGCATCGCCGGCTGCAGTGCGCGCCACCCGGCCATCACGAGTCACCTTGCCATTCTTCCATTCAAGGCGAGGCAAGCGCTTCGCATCGATTTGCAGTTCGTCGAAGAGCGAGGCGCTGCCGCGCAGGGCGAAACCTCCGGTGCATTCAACCCGCTGACCGCTGACATGGCAGGTAGCTCGCAGAGTCCGGCGCTTCGCCGAGGCCGTGCCGCGCGCGAGCGTCCGCTCAAGTTCATCCACGTCGTCCGCGGCAATCAGCGCCGCCAACCCGGCAACGAATTTGCCGGTCAGGGCAGGATCGTCGGCTTTCCAGACATCAATCGGTGCGCGTGGCGCAATCGGCTCGAGTCGCGCCGGAATGTCGACTTGCTCAATGCCCGTCGCGTCCTTCGCAAAGGCCAGGGGATCGCGGTTGGGAATGTCCGGACTTGGAACAGCAAGTCCGGCAGGCCAGCGTGCAGAGAAGCTTGTCGCAAGTGCCGGCATGGTTTCGAACGCGCGTTCGCCCGACAGGCGGTACTGCAAGGCCGCAGTCAAGGCCTGGGCGCGACAGGCCGAACTGCAGGCGTCGCGCCAGAGGCGTTGCGTCACACCGATCAGATTGGCGCGGTCAGTGGAATCGTCAAAGGCGTTGGGAATGTCAACTCCGCGCGCAATTGACACGCCATGAATTTGTGTGCGCACCGGCGCCGAGGAGCGTTCTGTCGGCCGCGCAAGACGCGCAGCGATCTCCGGGTTGGCGTTGGTCTCATCCCAGATCTGGCGCGAGAAGATCGGCGCCTGATTCTGGTGGCAAGCCATGCACACGGTGCGGGTGGCGTAGACGAGTTCCGGCGCACCGCCGGCCCGGTAGTTGCGGACAATCTGGAACTCGAAGCGGCCCGCTTGTTCGTTATAGCTGATCACCTCGAGCAGGTCGGCGCGTTCCTGATAACCGAGATAGAGCCGGTCCTTGGCGACAAATGGGCCGTGGCCCTCTCCGGTGACGGCGAGGACGACGCGAGGAAACGCGAAGAACTCCGGTGCCGCTGCAGCACGCTGCAACGAGCGACCGAGCGGAATCAGGACCGCCGTCGTACACGCACCAGGGGCGCAGCCGATGCGCTGCTCGATCCGCCGCACCAGGGCATCGAATGGAAACGGCACGCCTTCGGCGGTGATCAGGTCGAACAACGATCTTCCTGCTGGCGGCAAGACCGGGCCCGTTGCGGCCGGATCGAGCGCCCAGCCCGGTGCAGCGTTCGTTTCAGAAGGCGTAAGCACCAGGCAGCAGACCAGGATGACGGAGACAACAAGCCGGTTCCCCATCGGACATGCTCGTTCGCCTCACTTCGCCGCGGTCACTACGGCCCGCTGCTGCGTTCCGGTCCAGCAATCTTCGGCAACCTGTCCGGTCTTCACGAAGGCGTCGCCGTCACGCGTCGCGACATCCTTGTTGTAGAGCGTGAAGTTGAGCAGGAATATCTTGCCAAGATAGGCGCGCCCCAGATAGAACCCGGGTCGCACCATGCGGACCTCGTCGCGCACCTGAAGCCCGCGGCGCCCGGCGAGGAAGTCCGGCCGCTCGCGATAGCCCGGAATCTCGTCGGTGTAGAAGTAGTCGATGATGACCGACTCGCGCCGGGAGTCGAGCAGGCTCTGCCCGCAGTAGAGACGGGCAGGAAACATCAACCACTGGTCCTTGCCGTTGACCGTGACTTTCGGAATTGTCGCGAGGTCGCCTTCGATCAGCGGCTTCAGCAGCGACGGTATCTTCGATCCGGTTCCTGAGCACGCGCTCATCGCGATAGAACACCTTGCCACGCCACAGGTGCTTGCCGACAAGTTCCAGCTTGACCGTTGCCGCCCCCGCTGCGAGTCCGGACAGGCCCCCGACGATCTCGCGTATCCGACTGTCACCGGAAATGCCCTTGGGAAAGAACAGATCGCCGTCATAGGCGCCATCGGGAATCGGACCGGCGGTGAGCCGCGCGTAGATCTGATCGATCTGTTCCTGATCGTAGGACTTCAGAGCGCCGGGCGTCAGCTTGGCCAGATCGGCACGGTCGAGCGGCATCTCGTGCTCGACCCGGGCGAAATCCGGCTTGGTCGAGTAAGCCGAGTCGTATGGCCCGAACTTGATTCCCGGCGGCGGCTTGTCGCCACAGCCGGCCAGTGCGAAGCCGAGGCAAGCGGTCAGGACAAAGGGGGCGGCGCGCAGTGCAATGGGGGTCATGGCCGTGCTCCTCACAGCGTCGCCAGAAAGGCGATCAGCGCCTTCTTGTCCTGGTCGGACAGGGCTTCACCAAACGGATGGCCCTGGTTCTCGATATCCGCGGTGCACGAGCTGTAGATCTCGACCAGGCGCGGATGACTGCGGATTGTCTCGACCAGTTTCTCGGGATCCTTCGCAAGCTCCTGCGTGATCGTGCGCAGTTCCGCGGCAACCTGCTTGCCTTCCTTCTCTCCAAGCTGCTTGACGAGTTTGGCGTCAAGCATGTCGGGCTTCACTTTCGCGAGTATCAGGTCATTGACGAAGGCCTTGTGCTGGAAGCTAGCCATCCCGCCCACGCTGGTGCCGGCCGGCAGCACCAGCGCAAAGCCAAGAATCTGCTTCTCTTCCTTGCCGTCCCAGGTGCGTGGCCCGAGCGCGATTCGCACCTCCTGGTCGAAGCGCGCCAGCTTTGGCACGCGCTTGCCCGGATTGAGCAGCTCTTCCATCGATGCGACATAGAGCTTGTAGCGTCCGTCGACGCTCGGATCGTAGGGCCAGCACGCCGGAGCCTTGCCGGCCGGCAAGGTCTTCTTGTCGGCATCGACGTACGGTGATCGGTAGAACTGGTTCGCCTTGTTGCTCGGTTGGCCGCACAGCTCAGGACCGATCGAGTTGTTATGCATGAATGGCGCGTGCGCCCACAGCGATACCAGGGAAATGTTGCGGTAGTAGCCGCGGCCACCCTCGTGCGGCTCCTTGATGTTGGGATCAGCCGCCTGGGCACGCAAGGTTTCGGAGCCGTACTCCTCCCAGATGTGGCCGGTCATGTGGTTCGAATGCAGGGAGCGGCAACGATTGGTGCCCACCTCGGTCGCCAAGGTTGGCTTGTCGGAGCCGAGCCAGTCCGCTCGCATGCCGCCGGCCTTGGTCGCGCCGAAATCGCGATTCTTGAACGAGTCCTCCGCGGTTGGTGGGATCGACGAGTGACAGCGCGCGCAATTGTCCGCAAACACCTCGCGGCCGCGCTTGACCGCGTCAGTACCGAACTGCTTGTCAAGATCGCGCTGCAGATCGGCCGCTGTATAGGTCGCTTTCGGATCGGCCGCACGCCTCGCCGTGGCCCGCGCGACCACAAGATCGGTCGCATCGGCCTCCTTCGACATCAGGAACGCCAGGATGTTGGGCAGCCGATCCTCGATCGCGCGGAAATTCGGGCAATCGCGCCGGCACTGGCCAATGTCGAACGGCGTCTGGCCGAAGTTGCGCCCGGTCGGATCAAGCTGACGCAGATCAGTCAAATGATTGAGCCAGCACTGTTCCGAACACGAACCGATATTGAAGTAGACGCGCTGGATCGCTTCGTGAGCGCCGATTGAATCTTCGCCGCCCTTGAGAATGTGATGCACGGTCTCCGTTGCGGTACTGCGCTGCCAGCACTTGTTGTCGCGTCCCGGCTCGCACCAGCATGAGGCATCCTGCTTGGCGCAGCTTGCGACCTTGCGCCACTTGTTGACCTTCTCGCCGGGGAACGTCGGCCTGACATTGATATTGATGATCGCGTTCATTGTGCCGGGGTTGTGGATCTGGTCGGTCGGGATTGCCGAGGTATCCGAAGTTCCGGGCCGTGCATACGCGAACATCTGCGTCTCGAGAGTCGTGCCGGACATGCCCGAGGTCAGTACTTCGGAAATGCGTGAATACTGATTACCGATCGCACCCTTGAGGTTCGCCCACTGTGGATTAGCCGGGTCCTTTGGCGGATTCAGCGGATCGAAAGCAATGTGACATGAGCCGCATGCGGTTCCGATCAGGAATGGTGGTTCGATAGAACCGTCGGCGAGGCGGTTCAAGCTCGAATCGCTCGACTTCGGATCCTTCGATATCGCGCCACGGTAGCCCTCCCAACTGGCCAGGCTGCCATTGACCTTCAGCCAGCGAGCCTTGTCAAAGCGCGGATTCGGAAATTTCCGAATGCCCAATGCTCCGGTCGAGGTACCAAACTCGAGATCGCAGGACGTCTGCCGCTGATCCTTGGCCTTGTTGTGCGGATCGGCAGGATCGATCGGCGCATCCTTGTAGTCGCAGGCGGGATCGCGATAGCCGGTCTTGCCAACAAATTTCAGCAGTTCTTCGTCGCCCGGGCACCACTCGAAGCCGTAGGTCTGGTCGAGGCTCGTGGCCGGACAATCCTTCGATCCGGGAACACAGCAGCCAGGATCATTGATGATGCCCCAGGCCGCGAATCGGTCGCCGCGCTCGTTTGCATTGAGCACGCGATACCAGTCGATCAGCACGTTGACGCGCTGCTGGAATACGTAGGTGTGGAAACGGGAATTGCCTGCGGTCGCCTTGTACCAGATCTCCCGTCCGGCGCGTTCCGATGGATTGAGAATCGACTCGCCGGCGTAGAAGCCGGGATTGTCGGGTCTGGACTTGTCCGCGGGCGACGACGTTGGCGAGTCCGCGGGCGAAGCCGAATTTGCCGGCGCGGGCGCCTGTGCAAGCATCAAGGCGGCCGTACGATCCCCGGAAAAGGCAGCAACCGATATCGCCGCTCCGATTGCAACAAGCGCGACCGCCAAGGTCGACCGTTTCATTCTTGATTCCCCCGTCGAAGTTCGAGTCGCACTCAGATGACGGCGTGCGGCAGCGAGAACCGCAGAGTAATCCGTCAGGACTGTGGATGGAATAATTGATTTGCGGCACCGCTGCTGTCAGACAACAATCGCGCACGGAGGCGTGCCGGCTCCTCGCCGCCCGCGCCAATTCCGGTGTCATGCTTGCCGGACTGTCCCGTGCACCGTCGAGGTGAATGCCGCCCGTTGCAGTCCTACTCACCCTTCTTCTTCTCGACTGCCTCCTTTGGTGCTTTCGGCGGGCAATGAGCGTCATAAGTCGCCTGCATCCTCTTGAGCCTGAGGACGCCGTAAAAAACCGCAGTCGCCATGATCAACACCAGCACGCCGACCAGTCTCTTCTCCACGCCGAAATCGCCCAGGCGGTTGGCGATATAGCTGCCAACGATCAAGCCGAGGATGGCGAAGTTGATGATCCAGTTCACGGACTTCGACACCACGAAATGAAGTGTCCCGAACCCGGCGAGCTGGTAGATCATGAACGGCAGGATGGCGACAGCTGGCAGCAGTTCGGACGCCCCAAGAGTGATGTTGATTGCATCCGGCGCTTTGGCGTGCAACAGGGTGCTGCTCGCCAACTGATGGAACAACGGCGGTACCGCGCACAGAAACGGCACGGCAGCCAGCAGTTCAAGCACCAGCGCTCCGCTCCATACCCCAACCTTCGATGAATTGTCTGCCCCGCCATCCGACGACTGTGTGCCGATGAACAGACCGGCGACGATGGCCGCCGCACTCGACAGCATCAGAAGCTCCACCGTAATGCCAAAGCCTGCCGGTTCACCGGTCTTGAGCAGCAACAGGGCCAGGAACCCGGGCGTATAGAACATCACCCGAACCAGTCGCGCCCAGACGCGCGGGTCACGTTCCGGAGGCAACACCGGGAGCGCCTGTCCGTCCGTCCCGATGCTTGGTCTCACCTTCGACATCTGTAGTCCTCCCGGCAAAGTCGATCGATCAAAGTCTACGTTAACAGTCTGCGAACAAACCGACGGGCGCCCTCCCCCTTGTATCCAGATCCGGCGGCACTATGCTGCGCGAAGCACGGCGCGGAGGAACGATGTTCAACAACACAATCCTGGTGGCGACTGACGGCACGGCGCACTCGGAACGGGCGATTGCCGCCGCGGTCGAGCTTGGCGCAAGCCACGGGCTCGAAGCTCATAGGGTTCACCGTATTGCCGCCTTACCGCTATGCTGGTATCGGCGAATCGAGCGGGCCCGCTGCCGCCGACCACCAGGCGCGCATGGGCGCCGAAGCAAGTTCCCGGCTGGCCGCCGTCGAGAGCGCGGCGCACGAGGCCGGCGTCGAATGTCATACCTCGATGCTGGAAGACGACAAGCCCTATCGGGCCATCATCGCGGGTGCGCAGCGACACGGTTGCGGCCTGATTGTCATGGCTTCGCATGGAGACCGCGGCATGCGTGCGATGGTGCTTGGCAGCGAGACCCAGCGCGTCCTGACGCATTCGTCCCTGCCGGTGCTGGTGGTCCGCTAGATCCCGGCGGATTCTCGCGCTTTCGCGGGATCTGGCGGCGCGTCCGACGCTTGTTCAGTTGTCTGGCGCGGAGGATATTTGCTCAACGTGACTCGCGCACGCACGCGACACGGTTCACAACAACGCACGAGACAGGAGACGCATATGAGTCGGACATGGAAGGCGACCGCTTTCGCGGTTGCGCTGGCTGTCGGCAGCATCGCACCCGCGTTGGCGCAGCAGAACATCGAGAAGCTCAAGCAGATGAAGCCTTCGGGCACCGACCCAAACATCCCGTCTGTGCCGCAGACGGGCAAGAACGCCGATGCCCTCCGCGAGAACCTGAAGCGCGTCAAGCTGCCGCCCGGCTTCAAGATCGAACTGTTTGCTGTCGTTCCGGATGCGCGTCACATGGCCATCGCGCCCAGCACCAACATGCTGTTCGTCGGCACGCGCAAGACCGCTGTGTGGGCGGTGACCGATCGCAACGGCGACTATGTGGCCGACGAGGTCAAGCAGTTCGCGCCGTCGCTCAAGTTCCAGTGTGCCCAACGGCGTGTGCTGGACCAAGGACGGCTTCCTGATCGTGGTCGAACACAACCGCGTGCTCAACTTCCCGGCTGCCGAGTTCTTCTATGAGGGCGCGGACGTCGCCGTGATCGAGGTGGTGCCGCAGGGCAAGCTGATTCCGGAAGAGGAGGAGTCGTACAACCACCACGCGCGCACCTGCCGCGTCGGACCGGACGGCATGCTCTACATCACGCTCGGACAGCCGTTCAACGTGCAGCCGCGCGACAAGATCGCGCTCTACAACAAGGTGGGCATCGGCGGCATCGTCCGCATGAATCCGTTCGACGGCTCCAAGCGCGAGGTGTACGCGACCGGAGTCCGCAACTCGGTCGGGATCGACATCAGCCCGAAGGACGGCTCGGTGTGGTTCACCGACAACCAGACCGACGGCATGGGCGACGACATCCCGGCCGGCGAACTGAACCGTGCCACCAAGCCCGGCCAGTTCTTCGGCTACCCGTGGAAGCAGGGCAAGACGCGCATCACCGAGCACGGTTACGACAAGGATCCGCTGCCGGCCAACATCACGGACCCGCAGGTCTACTTTGACGCGCACGCGGCCGACCTGGGCCTGACCTTTTACACCGGCAAGCAGTTCCCGGCGAAGTACCAGGGCGGCATCTTCTCGGCCCAGCACGGCTCCTGGAATCGCACCAAGCCGATCGGCGCGCGCGTGATGTTCACGTCGCTCAAGGCCGACGGCACGGCCGACAAGACCGAGGTGTTCGCCGAAGGCTGGCTGGACGACAGCACCGGAACGTATCGCGGCCGGCCGGTCGACGTCGCGGTGATGAAGGACGGCTCGCTGCTCGTCTCGGACGACTTCGCCGGCGCGATCTACCGCATCTCCTACCAGCCCTAGGCAGATGAGCGTCAGCCCGCGCGCCGCCGCAGTCGTTGCGGCGGCGGCTCTTTGCGAGCTGTTGGTCGTTCCTCAGGGCGTCGCCGCGCAGGACCTGGCTGCCGGCCGCCGCAAGGCGATCGCCTGCCAGGTCTGCCATGGGATGGACGGCATCGCCAAGCTACCCGATGCACCCAACCTTGCGGGCCAGCCTTCGCTCTACCTGGAGCGGGCGCTGCGCGCCTACCGCGCCGGCGAGCGGCGCAACGAAGTAATGTCGATTGCGGCCAAGTCGTTGAGCGACGAGGATATTCGCGACCTGTCCGCGTATTACGCCGGGATCCAGATTGAAGTGAAGGCCGTGCCGCAATAAGACAGCGGCCGACGAGCGACGCAGTGACCGGCTACAGGTCCGGCAAGGTCTTGATGAAATCGTTCGCGTAATTAACGAGCTTGGTCTTCAGGCCTTCGCGCACCCCAGCCAGTATCTCGGTATCGATGCCTACCTTGGCCGAGCTATGTCGTAAGGTGGCGTCCGAGGCCAGGCTCTTGAAAAAGAGTACCTGCGTGAGTGAACTCTTTGCCTCCAGTCCGAACGCCATCAACGCCACCGATAGCTCGCCACCAGGCGCCTGCTCCGCCACGCTGATCTGAAAGCGGGCGGTGCTCGCGCTGCGGCTCTCGCGGTTGAACAGCTTGATCCACGGGCTGTCAGCGTCCATGGATCGCAGGGCTTCAAGCGCAGTGGTAACCAGCACCAGAGTAGTGGCGGCCGGCCCCATCAGTGCGGCGGCCACTCTCAGGATGGCCTTGTGCGCTTCGAAGTTCCGACTCTGTTCCGCATACACCGCAAAACTCTTGTCCTGCACTGCCCAACCGATGCTGGCCAGTGAGTCGAAGTAGGCGTTGTACCACTCGAACACGCGCGAGGAATCGGGCACTCGCTTCTTGGCAACCAGTTGGGCCAGCAGCGAACTGTTGAGAAGATCGGTGCGCCACGGCGAGTCAACGCCGGCGGCGAAGCTGAGAACCTCGGATCCCACCACAGCAGCCTGTTTCTTGCCGGCCTTGAGTGCGTCGGTGACAACGTCGTCCGACAGGCCACGCGTGCGCTCGGGCGCGACTGGCAAAGGAGCCGTGTTGACGAACTCGCGCGCATGCTGGATTCGGGTAGCGCCGCTGCTTGCCATGGTTGGTCCCCTTTCAGGCGTTCACCGACAGAATGAGAGTCAACATCAACATGCTCAGAATACGCTGCCCGAATGCGCCCGCCACCCTGTTGATGTGGATGCAGGGCAGAATGTGCCGCTATCACAAGTAGAGTGCGGACGCCGCCAACCGCCCTTCACGCGGCTCAAATGGAGGTTGCAATGCTGAGGATCGAGATGCTGCTGGCCGGACACGGTGACTGTCTGTGGATCGAATACGGCGACCCGAAGTCCCCGCGACGCGTGCTGATCGATGGCGGGGCGGTGGGAACCTACAAGCGCGCCCTGCGCGAGAGGCTCCGCGGCCTGCCAGAGAAGGACCGTCGTTTCGAGCTGCTGGTGGTCACTCATATCGACGCCGACCACATCGCGGGAATCCTGGAATTGCTGGGGGACAGCGACACGCGCTTCCAGGCAAAGGACACCTGGTTCAACGGCTATCGGCATCTACCGGACGAGAAACCCGAGACCCTCGGTCCCGTCCAGGGAGAAATGCTCACCGATCTGCTCGTGAAGCGGCCGTGGAACAGAGAATTCAAAGGAGCCGCCGTCGTCGTGCAGGCAGAAGGAAACTTGCCACGTCTGGAGCTCGAAGGTGGCCTCGTTCTTACCTTGCTCTCGCCTACGCCCGGCGAGCTTGCCGATCTGAAGCCCGAATGGGAGAACGAGGTTCGCAAGGCGGGGCTTGACCCCAGCCAAGCTCGTCCCGGGGAGGTGGAGTCGTCGGAGGGTCTTGAATTGCTCGGCGCACCTGATGTTGAGGCACTCGCGGCCGAACCTTTTCCGAGGATTCTGCCAAGGCCAACGGCAGCAGCATCGCAATGCTCGCGGAGTTCGAAGGCCACCGCCTGCTTCTCACCGGAGACGCCCATCCGGGGGTCATGACGGCGGCGATAAAGCGGCTTGGCGGAGGCGGCAAGCTCCGGGTGGACGCTTGCAAGCTCCCGCACCACGGCAGCAAGGCCAACGTGAGCCGCCAGTTCCTGCAAGCCCTCGATTGCAGGAAGTGGCTTTTCTCGACGAACGGTGCCCACTTCAAGCATCCCGACCCGCAAGCCGTCGCCCGAGTCATCAAGTGGGGCGGAGCACGGCCGGAGTTGAGCTTCAACTATCGCACCAAGTACAACGACGCATGGAACGGCAAGCCGCTGCGTGATCAATACGGCTACAAGGTCTCGTATCCGGCGTCGGATGCCAAAGGCATCGTGCTGGAGTGGCACTAGGTCCGGCTGCGCGTTTCTCGCCGGAGAACGGAAAGGGAAAATGCGCTCACTGCTGCTTGAATTCCTTCGCCTCAACAATCTCGCAACGGGAATCTGGCGCGAGGGCGATCCGTATCTGGTGGCAGCCGGGTCCGAGTATCCAATTCGCCAGTTCAGCTCGCCTCTTGAGCACGAGAAGTTTCTCGACCTGACGCGCGCGCTGCGTTACCAGGGCGATGCCGATGGGCGCCTAGCGGCCCTGAAGGAGATTGGCGAGATTGCTGCGAATCTGCTCGGACTCCAGGGCCTGGGCTCGCTGACAAGCGGCAGCTTTCCACTGCAGCTCGATCTTGTGGTTAATCCGGCCGAGGTCGCCGCGCTGCCCTTCGAGGCAGCCACCGACGGCGACGGAACGCCACTGTTCGCGCGAGCTGAACCGGCGGTGGTGCTCACCCGACGCATTCGCGCTGCCTTCGCCGAGCAAAGCGTCCGGTGGCCAGCGAAACCGCGGATGCTATTTGCCTGGGCTGCCCCACCGGGTGCGGGCGATGTGCCGGCCGAAGCACACGAAGCAGCGCTCCGCAAGGCGCTCGGGCCCTGGATGCCCGTACAAGACGGTACAGGCGAGAGCAGTGGTACGTCGGTGCTCGCGACGCTGGCGAATGTGACTCTCGCGCAGCTTGAAGCGGCCTGCCGGACCGCGGTAGAAGAGAAGAAGCCGTTTACCCATGTACACCTCCTCGCGCATGGCTATCCGGTCGAACAGGCGCACAAGCAGCACTTTGGCATGGCACTGCATGGCGAGGACGGCGATCTGCACGCAGTGGCCCCGGAGGAGATCGAGCAGGCCCTGAAGGTGTTGGTTGGTCGCACGGTCGTCGTGACCCTGGCGACTTGCGACTCTGCAAACCTGACCAACACCATCACATCCAAGCACAGCATCGCCCACGGGCTTCACGAGTTGGGATTTCCGGTCGTCATCGCTTCGCAGTTTCCGTTCACGGTGCCCGGATCCAACCTGATGGTCGAGACTTTCTACAAGGCTCTGTTCGACGGCGAGGACGTGCGCATCGCGCTGCACCAGGCGCGTCTTGCGCTGTTCGAACAGCGGCAGACGACCGGGCACGACTGGGCAAGCCTCACGGGATACGTCCGCCTTCCCGAGGGCTACGCGGACCACCTGCTCGACATCCAGCTTGAGTCGTGTCTGGCTTCGCTGAGGACGATACAGAGCTGGTCCGACAGTCTCATCAGTCAGGGCGGCAAGGACGCCGCACTTTTCGAGCGTGCGGCCGCAGAGCTGCGGCGGCGGATCGAAGGGCTGCTGAGTTTCCTCAAGGAAAGCGAAAAGACCAGCCGGCGCGGCGTATTCGAAGAGAACCTGGGACTGTTGGGCAGCACCGAGAAACGCCTTGCGGAGGTTTGCTTCGCGCGTAGCCGGCTGGGCGAAGACGCGCATTGGCAACAACTGATGCGGGAGTCTCTTCAACGCTCGCGCAACTGGTATCGGCAGGCCTACGGGCGCAATCTCTCGCACCACTGGACCGGTGTTCAACAGCTATCGCTCGAGTTGGCGCTCGAAGGGCGATTGGCGAAACCGAACCACTGGCACGCGGCCGTGGCTGCCGCTGAGATAGATAGAGACAGAGAAAAGGCAAAGCCGAGTGAGGTCATCTGGGCGCTCGGATCGCTTGCCGAGCTCTGCCTGCTGGCGCCCCTGGCCGGGCAGCGGCTGCCAGCGGATGCGACAAAGACTGTCCTCTCTCAGATGAAGGCGCTGGTACTGGCCCAGGCCGACGCCGATACATTCCCGCTTGAATCGACGGCGCGCCAGTTCCGGCGCTACGTCGACTGGTGGACCTCGGCCAACGGCTTCTTTCCCGGCACATCGGACCTCGCCGTCGAGGCCGGGACGCTGATTCAAGAACTCAATGCCGCTTGACCAGGAAATTCTGTTGAACAGGGGAGCGAGGCAATGAAACGTATCGTGATTTGCGCGGACGGCACCTGGAACGAGCGCGACATGGTGGATAAGAAGTCCGGGCGAAGGCACCCCACGAACGTGACTAAGGTGGCACGCGCAGTGCTGCCGCAGGCGGCGAACGGCACGCCGCAAGTGGTCTACTACCTCGAAGGCGTCGGCATGGGCGGAGGCCTCGACAAATTCACCGGCGGTGCGTTCGGCGAAGGCATTGAGGCCAACATCCGGGCGCTGTATCGATTCATCGTCTACAACTACTCGGAGGGAGATGAACTCTATTTCTTCGGCTTCAGTCGCGGTGCGTTCACCGTGCGCACGCTCGCAGGATTCATGAACAAGGTGGGTCTGATCGAGAAGGACGACGACTACTACGTGCCCGAGATCTACGCGTGGTACGAGAGTGAAAAGGGACGGGGGTCAGCGGAGGAAATCAAGGCGTTTCATAACGTTAGGGGCACGCGCGCGTGTCCCCCGATCCAGTTGATCGGCGTGTGGGACACCGTGGGTTCACTCGGTGCGCCCGGCATGCTCGGCCAGATTCTCAACAAGGGCAAATATCAGTACCACGACGTTGGATTGAATTCACGGATCCAGAACGCATTTCACGCAGTTGCGATCGACGAGCGGCGCAAGCCGTTTGCGCCGGATCTCTGGAAGAAGCCGGCGGATTGGACGGGACAGCTCGTGCAGGCGTGGTTCGCAGGCGTGCACACAAACGTGGGTGGCAGCTGCGCGCCGGATGGGCTGGCCAACGAGGCATTGCACTGGATCGTCGAGAAGGCTGAAAATCTCGGGCTCGAGTTCGACAAGCCGTATCTCGCGCACTTTGTGCCGTGCTTCAACTCCGTGCTCAATGACTCGATGACGGCGATGTACAAGGTGATGGGACCCAATGTACGGACGCTTGGTCAGCATAGGAAGGATGGCGAGGTGATCCATCAGTCGGCGATCGATCGCATGCGCCTCCCCGAATGTCGGTACGCGCCTGAGAATCTGAAGGCGGCGCAGGCGAGTGGCGGGGTACCGGATGTCGTCAATACCACGCGTATTGCACGGGGAAAGCCGTGTCCGCCGCTGCCATAGGGCAACGATCATTGATGCGGCACCGATTGCGGAGCGCATCCTTGCCAGCACATGAGCTCATAACGCCTTGCAGCGGCACCGTGAAATTGAATGAGGTGCCAAGGACCCCCAGCTCCACGCCCCTTGCGCCTGGGGAACGGCAAGGACAGGCGCTGGTTGTCAACAAGGAGTCGCAAGATGAAGCTTTCAGTGAAGTTGTCGCCCGTGACATATGGCGTCGCCCTTTCCGCATTTGCGTCGCTTTGCGCTGCGGTCCTTCTTTTTCAACGCCCAGTCCAGGCACAGGCCCCCGCTGCCGGACAGTCGCCGCCAGCCTGTAGATGCACATTCACATTGTTCGAAGGCAAGCTGGGGATGGGTAACTGCATGTGCGGCGCGACTCAATGCATCTTCATTGCGCGGGAGCATTCCAAAGGGGAAGACAGCCCTAACCTGGTCTGCGTGAAGTAGTCGATTTCCACTGCCGCGCAAATCGCGGCCCAAGGGGCTATCTCTCGCTCATTCGACGCTCGCGCGCAGCTGGCGCAGTCGGCTACGCGTTAGGGCTTGAATGGAATGTCGATCTTGCCGTCCTTCCAGAGTCCCGCGCTCAGAACACGGCCATCGGCGGAAACCAACACGCCTCGTCCGTTGTGCTTGCCGGCCTGCCACTCACCCTCGTAGCGGGTGCCGTCGGCGTTGGTATAGACAGCGGAACCCGAGACGCGCCCTCGCGCCACTGTCCCGCGAACCGCGCGCCGGACCTGTACGTCAGCAGCCCAAGGCTGGACCGGTTCTGGGCCCACTCACACTCGCACCGAAGGCCCTGGAAAGTGTTCTTTGGATTGCTCGCGTACTCGTAGACGCCGAGACCATTCCTGGCATTGTCTCGGTACTGTCCGGCATAGCGATCGCCGACATATTCGCTCGGGGCACGATAGATGGTTACGCCGCTGCCCTCACGGCTCGCGCCGCGGCTCTCTCCGGTATTCGGCGCGCGGCCCTCGCCCCAGTACGTCCCGCCATCAAGGTCGAAGGTAATGGTCCCCGGTTCCCTGGCTCGCGCACGCTTGGCCGCGGCCTCTGCGGCCTCCGCTGCCATGCGAGCCCAGTAGGCCTTGTCTTCTGCGCGCTTTGCATTGGCACGCGCGGCCTGTGCCGCATCTCGCAGTCCCGGCGAAAGCGCCGCAAACGCGAACGACTGGTCCGCCGAAGGACGTCCTGAATCGGTAGTCACGGCAGGCGCCACGGACTTCTGCGCCAGTTGCAACTTGGCTTCTGCCGCTTGGGCCCGCTTCTCGGCGGCCAGCCGATCAGTCTCGGCACGCTCCCGCGCCGCGCGATCTGCGCTGGCACGCCCTTCCAGTTCCCGAGTTCGCTTCTCGGCCGCCAGTTGCTCGTCTGCGCGCTCCCGCGCTGCGCGCTCCGCCGCAGCCTGCGCTTCCAATGCACCGGCGCGCGCCTCTGCTGCCGCACGTTGCTCTTGTTCCCGCACTCGAACTACATCCGCCTGACGGGCAGCGTCCCAATACGTGTAGAAGCCGATCGAGACCGCGACGAGGAAGATCGCGACGAGGGCCGCCACACTGAGGGCAATCGGCAACGACAAGCGTCGCTTGGAACCGATATCCATCGGCGGCCCCACGGCGGGGCGTTGAGCGCTCGTTGTCGCACCCGAGCGACGCGCAGGTCGGCTCGCCAGCTCGTGCGCTACCTGCACGATCTGGTCTCGCACGAACGGAGTTAGGGATCCGCTCGGGTAGTTGGCGGCAAAAGTCCGCAGCGCCTCGGGCGTCCCTGCCAACTCGGCCGCCTTGAACGCCTCCAGCTCGGCCGTTGCCGCCTGTCTCTCCTGGGTACGGACAAGAGAGCCGAACATCGCCTTGCGACCGACACGCTCCTCGATTGATTTCACGAGGTTCTGGAATCCGGTATGCGAAAGCTCGCCGCTCCAGTCGGACAGATCTTCCGCATGGATCTGGCCGAAAGCCGAACGGCAGTTCGACCGCTTCGATGCGAACTGGGCACAGCCGTCCCAGGCGCATCACATAGCTCGCCTCGTCAAGGACGAAGCTGCTTTCGGTCGAGGACTTGGACCAGACAACGACTGCCGCTTTGCACTGGTCCATCACCGCGCGGATCGCGGCCCGGAAGTTCTCTCCGGACAGCAGTTCGAAATCCCACCAGACGTCAAAGCCCAGAAGTCGTAGCGCACCTGCAAGACGCTCGATTACTTGACGATCCTCGCGCTTGTAGGAAATGAAGACGTCAGCCATCGTCGACGGTCGCCACTGATTCGCAGGTCAACGATCAGCTTAGGACGAACGCGCTATGGCGGCACGTTGCAGCGTCAAGCGAACCGTCGGAACGACTCGAGCCTCCCATCTTTGCGTCGGGCCGAGGCGGACAACTGCCCGCACAAGGCGGGCTCTTGCGTTGGCGTCCCCTACGAGATTCGAACTCGTGTTATCGCCGTGAAAGGGCGGTGTCCTAGGCCTCTAGACGAAGGGGACCGGTTCAATTGCAAAGCCCGCGTGAGCGGGCCTGTGCATATGCGGTCTGTGGTGGAGGTAAGCGGGATCGAACCGCTGACCTCTTGCATGCCATGCAAGCGCTCTCCCAGCTGAGCTATACCCCCACGGAGAGCCGCGGAGTATAGCCGTTTTCAGATCGGCCTCGCAATCGAGCGCGCCCCTCTATCCGGCGATCCCGCTCGAGTGCAGCGTCGATCCGCGCCACTACGGCGTCGCGGCCGATCAGTTCGAGCACCGCATCGATCGACGGCGTCTGCGTCTGGCCGGTGACGGCGACGCGCAGACGGCACCGCGACCTGCGGCATCTTGAGCTTCAGTTCGCCGACGATCTGCTTGATCAGGCCGCTGAGCGCGGCTCGCTCCCACGTCACATCGCCGGCTCGCTCGCGAAAGCATCCGGCACCGCCGTCGCGGCCGGCACCCTGCAGGTGTTCGGCGAGCAGTGTCGGTTCGCATGCGACGCCGCCGATAGAACAGCAGCGCGTCATCGGCCAGTTCGTTCAGCGTCCGCGAACGATCCTTCAGCAGCGCGACCACGCGTTCGAGCGCCGGTCCGCTCGGCGAGCACGCCGCCACGCGCTTCGATGCGCGGCGCCACCAGGCCGAGCCAGGCGCGCGTCGTCGGCTTCCTTCATGTACTCGCCGTTCAGCCACAGCAGCTTGTCGAGGTTGTACTGCGCCGGCGCCCGGTTGACGTGCTCGAGGTCGAACCACTCGACCAGCTGCTCCCGCGTGAATTTCTCGTCGTCGCCGTGGCTCCAGCCCAAGCGCGCCAGGTAGTTGAACAGCGCCTCGGGCAGGAATCCGTCCTCGTCGTACTGCAGCACGCTGACGGCGCCGTGGCGCTTCGACAGCTTCTGCCCGTCCGGCGCCGAGGATCATCGGCAGGTGGCCGAACTGCGGCAGCGTCGCACTCGCGCCGAGCATGGCGCGATAGATGTTGATCTGGCGCGGCGTGTTGTTGACGTGGTCATCGCCGCGCAGCACATGCGTGATCGCCATGTCGATGTCGTCGACGACGACGGCGAAGTTGTAGGTCGGCACCCCGTCGCCGCGTGCGATCACGAGATCGTCGAGCTCGGAGTTGGAGAACGCGATCGGACCCTTGACCAGGTCGTTCCAGCCGACGTCGCCGTCATCCGGATTGCGGAAGCGCACGACGGGCTTCACTCCTGCCGGCGGCGTCATGCCACGCGCGTTCTCCGGGCGCCAGCGGCCGTCGTAGCGCGGCTTCTCGCCGCGCGCCATCTGTGCCTCGCGCAGCTGCTCGAGTTCTTCCTTGCTCGCGTAGCAGCGATAGGCCTTGCCGTCGGCCAGCAGCCGCTCGATCACGTCGCGGTAGCGGTCGAGACGGTCGGTCTGCCGCACCGGTCCCTCGTCGTAGTCGAGGTCGAGCCAGCGCATGCTGTCGAGAATGACCTGGACGGCCTCCTCGGTCGAACGCTCGAGGTCGGTGTCCTCGATGCGCAGGATGAACTTGCCGCCGTGATGGCGCGCGAACGCCCAGCAGAACAGCGCCGTGCGGGCGGTGCCCAGGTGCAGCATGCCGGTCGGGCTGGGAGCGATGCGGGTGCGGACGGTACGTCATCGGGAGAAACCGGTGTCCGACGTAGGACACCGTTGGCGCGCGGGCGCGCAGTCTAGCGGATGAGCGCATGCACGACGGCACGACCCGCGCGGGGCGCTGCACGTCCGATCGCACTTTGCGATGGCCGTCGCGAGCGCTATGGTGCTGACGATCACGCGAGCTTGCGCAAAGGCGGTGGGATGACAGACAAACTGATCGTGACCAACAAGTCGGCATTGCGCGCGAAGTACGGTGCCGCCGGCCTGCGAAAGGTCACGGGCGCCGTGGCCGACACTCGATCGCGGCCGATCGAAGACGCGGGCTGATCGCCCGACTCGTCGATCTGTCGTCGGCCACGACGATGAAGCGACTGAACGCTCCGGTGGTCACCGACGCGCTGCATCCGAAGCAGAACAAGGACGCGATCGATCGGCGTGTTCCGCGCGCTCGAGCCCGACTACCTGATGCTGCTCGGCTCCATCGACGTTATCCCGCACCAGGATCTGGCCAATCCGGTCTATGCCGATGACAAGGAAGACGATCCCAAGGCATGGAGTGACCTCCCCTATGCCTGCGATGCGGCGTACTCGCGCGACATCGCCGATTTCGTCGGCCCGACACGCGTCGTCGCCCGACTCCCCGACCTGACCGGCGCGCGTGATCCTGCGCACCTGCTGAAGCTGCTGACGACAGCGACGCAATACCGCACGCGACCGCGGAAGTACTACGCACCCTACTTTTCGATCTCGGTGCGGCTGTGGAAGCGACTCGACTGCGCAGAGCCTGCGAGAACATCTTCGGCAACGACGACACACTGGCGATCTCGCCACCGGGCAGCGCGGCGCGCAGCCGTTCGCTGGATCGGCTGAGTCACTTCATCAACTGCCATGGCGGCCTGGCAGATCCGCAGTTCTACGGCGAGTACCGCAGCAAGTTTCCGGTGGCCATGGCAACAGCGCCACACACACGGCAAGATCGTCGCAGGGCACGGTCGCGGCGTCGAGTGCTGTTACGGGGGCGAACTCTACGACTCGGTGACGCTCGCAGTCGACGAGCCGATCTGCCAGAGCTACCTGGCGCAGGGCGCCTATGGCTTCCTCGGCAGCACGACCATCGCCTATGGTCCTGCGCGTGGCAACGGTGCAGGCCGACCTGATCACGCAGTACTTTCTGATCGAGGTGCCACAAGGGTGCCTCGATTGGTCGGGCGATGCTCGATGCGAGGCTGGAGTACGTGCGCCAGTCGGCCGAAATGGACCCGATCGACCTCAAGACCCTGGCGCAGTTCTGCCTCTACGGCGACCCGAGCGTTCATCCGGTGAGCGCGGCGACGTCGACCGGTGGCACGCGTGAAGTCGTGGGCGAAAATTCCGAACGCAGCGCGCGGCAGGCTCGGCGCGATCGCGCGCGCGAGTTCAGCAGGGAAATCCGGCTCACCAAGCCGATCGCGGCCCTGGCCGACTTCAAGGCCCAGATGCCGCGCGGGCTGCGGGAACAACTGTATGAGATCGCGCGTGAGGCGGGCATCCGCGAGCCGCCCGACTTCACTGCCTACAACGTGACGCTCCCCCGGGGATTCGCCGATCGCGCGCTTACCCGCGAGGCGCCGGCCGACCGCTATCACCTGGCAATCATTGTTCGACCGGGCCTGAGAATCGGTTCGCGCACTGTGATCGTGGTGCGCGAATCTGGCGGCCGCGTGCTCGGCTATCGGATCTACCAGCAACGTTGAACAGCGACTCCGATTCCACCGGAAGGCGTGCCGTTCACCACCTGCAGGGCACGGTCGAGCGGGGTTCGTTCGCGCCCGGCAGCAAGAGCGCGCAGCAGACTTGTTTCCTGCGCACGGCGGATGCGCGCTATCGCCTTCGTCGGCGCTACGGCCCGAGCTTCGGCGACTCCTCATTCGATGCGCTGGTTGGACGCCGCGTCGAATGTGATGGCAGCATCGTGTCGGAGCTGTTGCTGGTCGACCGAATCGGTCCGATCGACTAGGCAAATCCTCAGACGATTGCTAGCTTTGCGTCTCGACATCTCACCTCTCACTCGCCCACCAGTCACAGGAAAATCATGAGCACACGCAAGCAAAGCTCTCGCAGCACACGCAAATCCGCGGTCAAGCGCGCGCGGCCGTTGCCGTCGCGCGATCGATCCCGCGTCATCAAGGCCCCAGGCGCCGGCACCGGTGCGGGCAAAGTCGCCGTGCGACGGCGCCTGCAAAGTCGCGTAGCCGCGGACGTGACCTGCTGGCGCTCACCAGCCCGCTCAAGCTCGGCTCCCAGGGCAGCGAGGTGAAGCAGCTGCAACAGGCGCTTGCGGCGCGCGGGTTCAAGCCGGGGGCGATCGACGGCGCGTTCGGCCATGGCACCGAGGCGGCTGTGATGGCGTTCCAGCACAGCGCGGGCCTGCTGGCCGACGGCGTCGCCGGACCGCGCACCCTGGCCGCGCTTGGCCTCACGGATGACGCCCGCCTGCCTTCGGCCCTGCCGGCCCTGACGGTCCAGGTCGTCGCGGCGATGTGCCCCGGCGCCCCGATCGGCAACATCAAGGCCAACCTGCCTGCCGTGGCGCAGGCGATGAGCGAACTGGACCTGACCGACAAGACCATGCTGCTGATGGCGATCGCCACGATCTTCGTCGAAACCGGCCGCTTCGCGCCACTCGACGAATACCGCTCGCGCTACAACACGTCGCCGGCGGCCGAGCCGCCCTACTTCGATCTCTACGACAACCGCGCGGACCTTGGCAATCGCGGGCCGCACGATGGCGCGAGCTTCAAGGGGCGCGGCTTCGTACAGCTGACGGGCCGCGCGAACTATGAGCAGTACGGCCGTACGCTTGGACTCGGCACCCAGCTCGTCGCAACCCCAAGCTGCGCGAACGACCCGCTGATAGCGGCGCAGGTGCTGACACGATTTCTCAAGGACAGGGAACTGAAGATCAAGCGCGCGCTGCTGGAGAAGAATTACGCGCAGGCACGCAAGTACGTCAACGGCGGCACGCACGGCCTGGAGGAGTTCACGCAGCTCGTATCTGACCGGCGAGAAGCTGATGTCGCAGGCGGCCTGAGCAACTAGCGCAGGGTTCGCGTATCGATCCAGTGCACCCGGCCGCCACGCTGTTCAACCGCGCGCACCATGTATTCGGTGCCGCCCGGTCCATCGCCGCCGCCGCCGTCCCAGAGGCAGATGAAGTCGAGTTCCTCGCCCCTGGCCAGCGAAAAGTCGAGCATCGACTGGTTACAGCGTGCATAGGCCTGGCCGTCGGCATTCGCATCGGCGCCAAGGTGCAGTGTCACCCGCGGATCAGCAAGCAGAGTGTCGAAGCGCGATTCCCAGCCCGCACCGCCCGGTCGCACCGAGGTTTCGAGAAAGCGCTCGCGCGCAAACGGCAGGAACACGTCGATTGCGGCCCCGCGCGCCAGGCAGGATTCGATGAACAGCAGGTCTCCACCGCTGGCCGCGCTGCAGACGGCACGATCGCGCTGATCAACGTCGAGCTCGTTCAGACTTAGCTCGATCGCGCGCGCAGCCGGTGGCACAGCCGCTGCCGGCAAGCGTGGCTTCTTGCGGTCGGGACGATCGACCATATGGCCGCTGAAAAGCAGCACTCGCCGTGGAGCGGAAGGCTGGGGTTTGGACATCGCAAGCTCGGCGTCAGGCGCAAGCCTGAGGCGAATTCTCGCCGGCGGCAAGCGCCGGAGGAAATTCCACGTCTTTGATGGGTAGATCCGACCGGCCCACCAGAGGGGGACCAGGCGAACGCTGGAGGCGCGAAGGCGGGCGCGTCAGTCACATTCTCGCGTCGCGGCCAATGACCCGGATCGTTTCCTGCGCGAGGCGTTGGCCGGTCATGTACGTCGGATTGCTCAGATCCCAGTAGTAGTAGGTGTCAGGCGTTGCGCAAACGGCCGGCACTGGCTCCTTGACGTAGCAGGGATCACTCACATTGGTAAG
>CAVTND010000004.1:0-217181 GCA_963735955.1 uncultured beta proteobacterium
GCGTGACAGCCACGGCGTCGGCGTCTTCCCATTGCGCAAGCACCGGCGCTGCGGGTGCCACGAAGTCGGGGCCCACAGTCGTGCAGCCTGCCGATAGCAGCGCCACCCCAATCCACTGAAGAGGGCGAACGTGCTGACGCCACTGCAGCGAGGATACCGGAGACGAAGCTTGCTCGGCGCGATCGGCGGCGGCGCCGGCGCCGTGGCCGATCGCGACGACGTGGTGTGTGGCGGCGATCGGCATGTTCGTCAGTGGCTTTTGCTCTCGCCGTCAGCCACGTCGCGTCGCAGCCAATCTCACTTGACCGTATATCCACGTCCCTCGAGGCACGCGGCGCGAGCCCTGGAGAAGGAAGCCTGCTTCTGCTGTGAGGCCGACTGCTGTTGTTGCTGCGCCTGTTGCTCGGCGGAAGCGTTATGACGACGGCTGCTCGAACGAGCGACCACAGCGCCTGCGGCGGCGCCGGCCCCAGCATCACCCGCGATCGCGCCTATCGCGGCGCCGCCCGCTGCGCCGCGCAGGCCGGCGCCGGGGGTCGTGCCAGTCGCCGTCGTCGGTGGCTTGGCGGCCGCTTGAGGCGGTGGCGACTTGGCGGGATCGAAACCCGTCTGCTGCACCGCCCACGTGTAGCAGGCTGACTCGTCATTCTTCTGCTGTTGCGGTGTCTGCCCCTTGGCGGGGTACACGTACTGCTGTGCGTCGACGTCTGCCTGCCCCATCGTCGCCGCGAGAAGAACCAGTATCCAAGACGTCTTTCGTTTCATCGGGTTCTCATTGGTTAAGGGATCTCTTGCGACGGAACGCGTTTCATTGCGCCGCCGATCCGGTGATCGAAGGTCCTGGCGCAGATCTTCGCCCCGACCTCCTTCATCAAGCGCTGGAACTCCGGCGAGTCCCGGAGGATGGTGCCGGCGGCAGCGCGCAGTCGGTCCACATCGCCGGCGGGCAGCACAAAAGAGGTGGGCAGGTTGTACAGGTGATCCGCCTCCGCCTTGTCCTTCAGCTCACCAAACGAAACATCGATTGCAAAAAGGTCGATGTCCGGCGCTTTCAGGTCCTGGGCGATCGCGGGGTCGGTATTGCCTGCGAATGCCGCCGACTTGCGCAGGCGACGCAGCGTCTGCCAGCGTGCTGCCGTGTCCTTCAGCAGTTCGACGGATTCGTAGGAGTAGTGGTCGATCGGAACGCTCGTGCTCTGCAACAGCAGGCTGATCGAGCCCGGAGGCCGCTCCTTCTTGTCCCAGTCCGTGCTCGGTTGCGGCTTCGAGTTGACGACAACGACGACGATCCGGCGCAGCTTGTCCAGGCGCGTCGGCACACCGAGACGTTGAGCCGCTTCCATCAGTTCGAGTATGGTCAGGACGCTGCGCATGCCGAGGTTGTCGGCGACGCCACCGTCGACCAGATGGATGTACGGACGGCGAACGCTGTCGGCGACCGCAAGTCGCTCGTCGATGTCGCGTTTCGCGCGCGTCGCCACGCGTGGCGGGCCGTGCGGCCCTGAAAGCCTTTCCAGCCCGGCGGGTGGTTCGTAGTGGCAGGTGCCACCGTAGTTGTTCAGCGTAACCGGCGACAGCACCACGGGAACCGCCGAGGACGCCGCGGCCGCGCGCGACAGCCGAACCGGATCGAGGTTCGAGCACATCGCATCGAAGATGTCCTGGTCGAATACGAGCCGGGCTCCGGTCGAAACGTCGGTCGCCGCCGCCAGGACATAGGGCCCTTGACCCCGGCCTAAATCGGCATACGTGGCGCCGTTAAACAGGATCTCGTCGTACAGATCCGCCGCCATTTCCGAGCGCCCCCAATTGCTCGACCATAGGTCGCCCCAGTAGGCCGGATTCAGGAAACGCGCGGTGATTTCGCCCTGCACGTCGCGCTTCAGGAAGCGCTGTTCGTACTCCGAAAAGAGCTTCTCGCCGTAAAGGCCGTAGGCCAGTGCCGTGAAGCTGCCACCCGACACCCCGGTGATGACGGCCACCGAGTCGAGCAGGCGCACTTTTTCTCCGCTGGCGCGGACGATTTCGGTGCGCCGCAGGTATTCCAGGACGCCGTACGAAAAGGCGGCCGCGCGGGTTCCGCCGCCCGAGAAAGCGAGCACGATCAGCGTATCCGGGTCCTTGGAGTGCGGCTGCCGCTTCAAGAGTCGGTAACCGGTGTCCAGGTCAACCTTCGTAATCGGCGGATTGACCGGTCGCGTTGCGCAGCCGGCGAGAGCGAGCAGTGCTGCGAGCACGGTAATGCGCTTGGTTTGGCTTCGCAGCGTGGCAATGATCAGGCTGCCGGCCGCATCGCAATCCCTGCAGGCAGCGACGGATCCGGTAGCACGACTCGGCAGCGCGGCGAGCAGCGCGATCCCCAGCAATAGCAGCAGGAGAAGAAGTGCGTCCGCCTCGTGCCCAGAGTTCGCGGCTGCCACTGGTGCAGCCGCCACGAAGAGTGCCCGCAGCATCGGACCTTGCTGGACGTCGTCGAGTCGGCGCCTCATAGGCTCAGTGAGTCCCAGCCTTGAGCCGAGGACCGATCAATCGGGTGATGATCGCGAAGAACAGCCCGGTGGAGAGTCCGCACATCAGAATGCCCGTCAAGCCCTCGATCGGTCCGAGCATCCGCCACGGTTGCGGCAGCACGACATCGCCGTAGCCGATCGTCGCGTAGGTGACTCCCGAGAAATAGAACGCCGACTCGGCATCCGGCAGACATCCCGCCCAAAGAAAGAACAATGCCCAGATCCCGATCGCGGTCGCATGGATCAGGACCAGTACCCACGTCACCTCGATCAGCAATAGGGTCATGGGCCAGAAGCGCGTTGGCAACCGGGCGTGCTTTCTCATTAATCCCATGACCAGCGCGACCAGTCCAACCGTATGCAGGAACACTGTAGCGGCGACGAGAATGAAGGCGGCGAGGATTGTCGACACGGTCTGAGTCTGGTCTTCTCGGGATTCGCTGAGTCTGTCTCGGTCCCGGTGCATCCCGCTTGCGTCGAGTCAGGGTTCAGACAGCGACACGGCGAGAAACCGCGCGCACATTTGGTGGGCGCCGCGGTGTGATCGCTGTGGCAAATGAAAATGACGCACTCGATGTGTCCTTGCTGATTCCATCTGGCCGCCTTCCGTGTCGACATGTCGGGTCCGTGGCAACTGCCGCAGTGTTCGCTTTCATTTCGATCGCCCGGGGTCGCCGGTGCCGTAGCAACACCGCGCTAGGCAGAGGGCAACCTGCCCCCGCGGTGCGGCTACTTCACTGCCGAGCGACCGTAGCTTGCTGCCAAGACCTCGAGGCCCTTGCGGGCCGTCCCCCAGTCTTCCTTGTCCACTGCGTTGGTCACGGCGTATATACGCGCGAGCGCCAGCTGCATTTCCACGCTATTGGTGCGCATCCGAGTGACATCGTTGCGCAACAGATAGAGCGCGGCTTGCGCGTCCGGTTTGGCCTTGGCGTCGATAGCCGACAGAGCCAGCGAGTAATGCTCGGCAGTCATTGCATCCGGCGCGCCCGGGTCCCAGGTCGGGGTCGAGCTGCAGCCGAGCAAGCCGGCAACAAGCGCTGCGGCGGCCAGCAAAACGGACAGTCCGCGACCGATCGAATTCACCTTTGATCCTCCTCTATACATCGATGCATGCCGCGATCACTTGGCCGCCGGCCCCGCGGCCCCTTGAGGGTGATCGTGCTCTTCTACGGATCGACCGCGATGGCGCATCACCCTCACTCTTTGTTCACGCGTCAACACTCTGGATGAATTGTCCGGAAACCGGCGGCAGTCCGTTGGACAATTGGAGCCATGGAATGGACAATCCGGGACAGTTCCGGACGTCTTTCTTGGTGCAGATCAAATTGTTGCGACACTTGGGCTCTACGCGGCCGCGGACGGTCAGGCTCCGTCGCAGTGACGCGACCGTGCGCATCGGCGGCACGATGGCCATTCCAGCGGTCCTCCGGAGTCTGGGCGCCAATCCGGCTGAGGTGCTAGCCGAGGCGGGGTTCGACCTCAAGCTCTTCGACGACCCCGACAATCTGGTTTCCTACGCGGCCCGGAACCGCCTGATGGCTCACTGCGCGGCCAGGACCGGCTGCCCTCATTTCGGTCTCCTGGTCGGTCAGCAGGGTGGACCGCACTCCCTCGGGCTCGTCGGTTTGCTGGTGAAGTACTCGCCAGACGTGGGAGCGGCGCTGCGCAACCTCGTGCGCTATTCGCATCTACACGTTCGCGGCGCGGTGGCGACCCTGGCGGTGGACGGCCACTCGGCGACGCTGGGCTACGAAATCTATCAATCGCATGGCGAGGTCACCGACCAGGTTGGGGATGCCGCAGTCGCCGTGATGTTCAACATCATGCGTGCGTTGTGCGGCTCCGATTGGAAGCCCGTTGAGATCCGGTTTGCCCACCGCAAGCCGAAGGACGTCGGTCCGTTCCGGCGGTTTTTCCGGACGCCCCTGGTCTTCGACGCCGAGGAGAACGCCGTCGTGTTCTCCGCCGATTGGTTGAATCGTCGTTTGCCCGAAGTCGATCCCGAGCTGCACCGTCTGCTGCAGAAGCAGATCGACGCACTCGAGGTTCGACACGGCGAAGACCTGCCGGAGCAGCTACGGAGCGTGCTGCGCACGGCGCTTGTCACCGGCCACGCCAGTGTCGACCGTAGTCGCCGAACTATTCTCGATGCACCGCCGCACCTTGAGTCGCCGCCTCAATGGCTTCGGCACAAGCTTCAAGGAGCTTGCGGACGAGTGTCGCTACGAGGTCGCCCGGCAGATGCTCAGGGACTCGGCGATGGCGATGAGCGAGATCGCTGCGTTGCTGGATTATGCCGACGCGAGCGCCTTCACGCGGGCGTTCCGGCGTTGGAGCGGCACGACTCCGGCTCGATGGCGTGAGAGGACAAAAGACACTGTGTAGGACACGAGTGGATGCAGCGCGTATTGCGTCGCCCGATTGCTCAGTGGAGACTGACGTGAACTTGGCCAATCGCGTACCTGGCGGAGAGGGTGGGATTCGAACCCACGGTACGGTTGAACCGTACACCGGATTTCGAATCCGGCGCATTCGACCACTCTGCCACCTCTCCGGTCGAACTACAGCAAGCCGTGAATTATATCTGCGGCTTCGATATCACCTTGATCCGACAGGCGATTGACCACCCGTCCGTCGCGCTTGCGGCAACGCAGCATGACTAGTTGCCTTTGAGTCAGCGTCCTGTAAGGGCCGCTACCTACCGTGCCGCGCGGGATACCCGAGCACCGCGCCTGCGGTGCCGGCACAGACGGAGGCTGAAGTCATGTCGAATATCGAATCGGTCTCGACTGAGAGCCGGGTCTTTCCGCCGAGCGCGGAGTTCGTCAAACAGGCGAACGTCTCCGGGATGGACGCCTACAACGCTCTGTGCGCCGAAGCGGAGCGTGATTTCACCGGCTTCTGGGGCCGGCTCGCGCGCGAGAACCTCGTCTGGACCAAGCCGTTCACAACGGTGCTCGACGAATCGAAGGCGCCCTTTTACAAGTGGTTTTCCGACGGCGAGCTCAACGCTTCGTACAACTGCCTCGAGCGCAACCTCAGCAACGGCAACGCCGACAAGGTCGCAATCATTTTCGAAGCCGACGACGGCAAGGTAACCAAGATCACGTATCGCGCGCTGCACGCCAAGGTGTGCCAGCTCGCCAATGGCATCAAGTCGCTCGGCTTCAAGATGGGCGAGCGCGCCATCATCTATATGCCGATGTCGATCGAAGCGGTGGTCGCGATGCAGGCCTGCGCGCGCCTCGGCGTCACCCACTCGGTGGTGTTCGGCGGCTTTTCCGCCAAGAGCCTGCAGGAGCGCATCGTCGATGTCGGCGCGACTTTCGTCATTGCCGCTGACGAGCAGATGCGTGGCGGCAAGGCGATCGCGCTGAAACCGGCGATCGATGAAGCCCTTGCGATGGGCGGCTGTGAAGGCGTGCGCAAGGTCATCGTCTATCAGCGCACCGGCGGCAAGGTCCCGTGGAACGCCGGGCGCGACGTCTGGATGCACGAGCTGATGTACGACCAGCCAGCAAACTGCGAACCGGTCGCCGTCAATGCCGAGCATCCGCTGTTCGTGCTGTACACCTCAGGTTCGACCGGCAAGCCCAAGGGCGTGCAGCACTCGACCGGCGGCTATCTGCTGTGGGCCGTGCTGACGATGAAATGGGCATTCGACATCAAGCCGTCGGATGTCTTCTGGTGCACCGCCGATGTGGGTTGGGTCACCGGGCACACCTACGTCAGCTACGGACCGCTGGCCGTCGGTGCGACCGAAATCATCTTCGAGGGCATCCCGACCTATCCGGATGCGGGCCGTTTCTGGAAGATGTGCCAGGACCATGGCGTGACGATCTTCTACACCGCGCCAACTGCAATCCGCTCATTGATCAAGGCCGGCAGCGATCAGCCGGCGAAGTACAACCTGTCGAAGCTTCGTCTGCTCGGCACAGTCGGCGAGCCGATCAATCCCGAAGCGTGGATGTGGTACTACACCGTGGTCGGTGGCTCGCGCTGCCCGATTGTCGACACGTTCTGGCAGACGGAGACCGGCGGCCACATGATCTCGCCGCTTCCGGGTGCAACGCCGCTGGTGCCGGGCTCATGCACGCTGCCGCTGCCGGGAATCATGGCCGCAATCGTTGATGAGACTGGTCATGATGTTCCGAATGGCCAGGGAGGGCTCCTGGTCGTCAAGCGGCCGTGGCCGGCCATGATTCGCACGATCTGGAACGATCCCGACCGCTTCCAGAAGTCGTATTACCCGGAAGAGCTCGGCGGCAAGCTTTACCTCGCCGGCGACGGCTCGATTCGGGACAAGGAAACCGGCTACTTCACGATCATGGGTCGCATTGACGACGTGCTGAACGTGTCGGGCCATCGCATGGGCACGATGGAGATCGAATCTGCCCTGGTCGCCAACACCAAACTGGTAGCCGAGGCCGCCGTCGTCGGCCGGCCGGACGATATGACCGGAGAGGCCGTGGTCGCCTTCGTCGTGCTCAAGGGGCCGCGGCCGACCGGCGATGCGGCGCGCAAGATGGTGAAAGAGTTGCAGGACTGGGTTGGCAAGGAGATCGGTCCGATCGCCAAGCCCAAGGACATCCGCTTCGGCGACAACCTGCCGAAGACTCGCTCCGGCAAGATCATGCGGCGCTTGCTGCGCTCGCTCGCCAAGGGCGAGGAGATCACGCAGGACGTCTCGACCCTGGAAAACCCGGCGATCCTTGAACAATTGAAATCTGTGGTCTGAAGTGGGTGCGAACGAAAGTGAAGCGTGGCGTTTTTCCTGACCATAGTGAAAGCGATCATCGAGATTGCGGGATTCGCGCTGCTGGGTCAGTTCCTGGTTGGCATCTTCTCCTGGGATCGGCGCCACGACAATGTGGTGTACCGGGTGTTCGAGGTCGTCACTCGTCCGTTCACGTGGTTGACCCGCAAGATCACGCCGCGCGTCGTGATCGATCAGCACATCCCGATCGTGACCTTCATGCTGCTGTTCTTCATCTGGTTGTTTGTCGTGTTTGAGCTGCGCGCCAGCTGCCTCGCCGACCCCCAGCAGCGCGCCTGTGCGGCGCTCCAGGCCAACCGCTAATGAACGCCGTCAGCCGCACGCTCTCGACCTGGTGGCTTAACCGCCTCGCCAGCGTCGACGTCCTGTTCAATCGCCGCCCGCAGGCAATTGCCGCACTGCGCCGCATTGTGGAGATCGATCCCGGCAACGAAACCGCACGCGGAGCAATCGGCGCGCTGTGTGCCGAAGACGGCGACCAGGCGGCTGCGGAGTCGGAATTCGAGGCGCTGGTGAAGCTGAATCCGCGCAACGCCGAAGCCTGGTTCAACCTCGGCTTCATCCACGATGAGCGCGATGAACGCGCAGTCGCCGAGCGTTGCTTCCGCAACGCGGTCGATCTGCAGCCGATCGCTTGACCGCGCCTGGTATGGCCTCGGACTGGTGCTGATACGCGAGGGCCGGCTGGACGAGGCGATCGTGGCCCTCCGCCGCAACATCAAGTTGCAGCCGATGTCGCCGTACGGCTACTACCAGCTCGGAATGACCTATCACCACCTCGGCCGCGCCGACGAGGCGTGGAAGGTGTACGAAGAGCTGAAGGGCTTCGAGCCGCGCTATGCGGCCACACTCAAGCGGGATATCGAAATCACGGCCCCGCAGGCCGTTCCAGGGCAACAACAAACTTCCGAGGACAGGGAGGAGACAGCGGTACCGCAGCAGCAGGGAGCAGAACCACTACCCAGGAGCAAGCATGCAACTCACTGAAAAGCACAAGGAGTACTGGAGCAGGACGGTCCGGATCACCGCGGTCCTACTGTTCATCTGGTTCCTCGTCACCTTCGTGATGGGGTATTACGCGCGCCCGTTGGCCGAGATCAACTTTTTCGGCTGGCCATTGTCGTTCTACATGTCGGCACAGGGCTCGCTGATCATCTACGTCGTCATCCTCTACTACTACGCGAAGAAAATGCGCGCGTTGGACGTCGAGTATGGCGTTGACGAAGGAGACCTGTGATGAGTTCCGCCGCGAGCGCCAATCGAGCTTTTTTCAACCAGCTGAAGAAGTACTACAGCTTTTACACCGGGGGCTTCATAGCCTTCCTGGCCGTGCTGGCGATCCTGGAACAGATGGGATTGCCGAAGGTCTGGATCGGCTATGTGTTCCTGTTTGCCACGATCGCACTGTATGCGGGCATCGGCATCATGGCCCGCACGGCCGACGTTGCCGAGTACTACGTCGCAGGGCGACGGGTGCCGGCGTTTTTCAACGGCATGGCGACCGGTGCCGACTGGATGAGCGCGGCGTCGTTCATCGGCATGGCGGGCGGACTCTACCTGCAGGGCTTTGACGGACTGGCCTTCATCCTGGGCTGGACCGGCGGCTACTGCCTGGTCGCCTTGTTCCTGGCTCCCTACTTGCGCAAGTTCGGGCAGTTCACGATTCCCGACTTTCTTGGTGCGCGCTACGGCGGTCACATCGCCCGGTCGATCGGCGTCTTCGCGGCGATCCTGTGCTCGTTCACCTACGTGATCGCACAGATCTACGGCGTCGGGCTGATCACCTCGCGCTTCACCGGGGTTGAGTTCGGCGTCGGCGTGTTCCTCGGGCTGGCCGGTATCCTGGTCTGTTCTTTCCTCGGCGGCATGCGCGCGGTCACGTGGACGCAGGTGGCGCAGTACATCATCCTGATCATCGCCTACATGATCCCGGTGGTCTGGCTGTCGGTGAAGATCACCGGAGTGCCGCTGCCACAGGTGATGTACGGCCAGGTCCTGGCCAAGGTGACCGAGCGGGAGAAAGTCCTGACCAAGGACGCCAAGGAGATTCAGGTCCGCGATATCTATAAAGAGCGCGCGGCTGCCGCCAAGGCGAGGGTCGATGCACTGCCGCAGTCGTGGGAGGAAGGCAGGGCGGCCGCTGCCAAGAAGGTCGATGACCTGAAGTCGGCGAATGCTCCGGTGGCCGAGATCCGCGCTGCGGAAAAGGCGATCACGGACTTTCCCAAGAGCGCAGCGGATGCGAAGAAAGCCTGGACGGCGCAGATTGGTGCCAACAATGCCCTGGCGGCCCCACCGATGCCGCATGGCGAGCCGTTTTACAGCGCCAAGGCGGGCGAGGCCGGTGAAAAAGAGCGTGACACCAAGCGCCTGAACTTCCTGGCCCTGACCCTGTGCCTGATGGTTGGCACGGCCGCGCTGCCGCACATCCTGATGCGTTACTACACCACGCCCTCGGTCAACCAGGCACGGCAATCGGTGTTCTGGTCGCTCCTGTTCATCTTCCTGCTGTATTTCACCGCGCCATCGCTGGCGGTGCTGGTGAAGTTCGTCGTCTACAACGACGTGGTCGGCTCGCAGTTCGCGAATCTACCGGCATGGGTGGCGGCCTGGGGCAAGATCGATCCGGGCTTGCTGTCTCTGACCGACGTCAACAAGGACGGCATCGTGCAACTGGCGGAGCTGCGGCTTGGGCAGGACATCATCGTTCTGGCCACGCCGGAAATCGCCGGGCTGCCGTATGTCATCTCGGGCCTGGTGGCGGCCGGTGGTCTGGCGGCGGCGCTCTCGACCGCTGACGGACTGCTGCTGACGATCGCCAACGCCCTGTCGCACGACCTCTACTACAAGATGATCAACCCGAGCGCGTCGACCCAGAAACGGGTCACGATCTCGAAGATGCTCTTGCTTGTCGTGGCCTTGATCGCCGCTTGGGTGACGTCGCTGAAGCCGGGAGACATCCTGTTCCTGGTTGGTGCGGCATTCTCGCTGGCGGCAGCCGCGTTCTTCCCGGCGCTCGCCATGGGGGTGTTCTGGAAACGCGCCAACAAGTGGGGCGCAATCGCCGGCATGGTCGCTGGTTTGGGCATGACGATGTACTACATGGCGACGCGCTATCCGTTCTTCCAGCAGGCGCTCGGACTGAATCCGGCCGATTGGCCGCTGTGGTCCGGGATCCAGCCGATCTCTTCGGCGATCTTCGGATTGCCGCTGGGGATCATCGCCCTGATCGTGGTCAGCCTGCTCACGCCGGAGCCGAACAAGGAGACCCAGGAACTGGTTGAACACGTGCGTTATCCGCATCTGCGCGGCGACGTGGTGGTCACGGAAGCCACCTGATCCTCGCGTTCGCAGCAACTCGGGCCCGCGGCACCGCCGCGGGCTTTTTTTCGCCTCAATCTTTCGACACTGAGGCGTCGATATACTTCGGCCGCCAAGAGCGCGGAGAGATGGCCGAGCGGTCGAAGGCGCACGCCTGGAAAGTGTGTATGGGTCTAAAGCCCATCGTGGGTTCGAATCCCACTCTCTCCGCCAGTACATTCCGTCCGTCGAGCTACAGCGGTCACGAGGCGTACAACAGACGACGAGTTTGACTGCGACCTCACGGCTCCAGATGCGGTGCGAAAGGCTTCTCTCGCGAAGAGTGAAAGCATATGGACAGCGATATCTTTCTTAGCTACAGCCGCGCCGATCAACAGCTCGCGGAACAGTTCGTCAGGACTGCATCCGCGCGAGGCCTGAGCGTCTGGTACGACCAGATGATCGAGGGCGGGCAGGATTGGCGCGGGAAGATCGTGGATGCGCTGGGCACGTCGAAGGCCCTGGTCATACTGTTTTCCGAACATTCCAATGACTCGCGCCAGCTCATCAAAGAGCTCGCCATCGCAGACAGTCTGCAAAAACTCGTGATCCCCGTCCTGATTGCCAATTGCCAGCCGCGGGGCGCTTATCTATATGAATTGGCGTCGCGCAATTGGGTCAACCTTCACCCCAATCCGGAAACGCGTCTGTCGACGCTGGTCGAAAATCTCTTCAAGGAGATCGATCTGCGCGATGGCAAACCTGCGTCAGCTTCGGCCAGCGCCGCTCCAAAGCCCGTGGCCCAGCCTGCGGAAGAAGTGCGAGGTCTCACATCAGCTGCCGCACCCGTTGCATCCTCGGCGCCATCTGCGCCAGTGCAGGGCAAAAGCGAGAGCTGGTTTCCACTGGGACGATACGACCTTTACATTCTCGTGCCGATACTGGTTGTTGGTTTCTTGCTGGGAATCTTTGGTGAGGGCGATAACAAGAGTGGTGGACTTGGCGTGAGTGCAATCGCTTCTTTCTGCTACATGCTTGTTATCAGTGTGCGAAATGCCCGATTGAACCGCAGCATCTTCTCGGGCAAGTCCTTTGCATCCTATTTTGCTGTGTTTGCCATCGGAAGCGCGCCGGCACTTGTCGCCGAAGGAACTGCATCAGACACTGTGTCAGCCTTCATTGGACTGCTGATCATCTCAGTGCTGCTGGCTGCAGTTGCCAACGTGCTGCAGGTGATATTGCGCAAGATCTTCCAGCAGAAGCTGTTTCGCAGCAAGATCGAACAGCCGCTGGAGATACGGGCACATTGATCATGACTGCGCGCTACGGACCCGCTCGCGAGCGGGTCCGGCGCCTGAAGCACTAGCCGAAGTTACTTCGACCCTCCGCTGGCGCGTGCGACGTACTGAGCGATGGCCTGTATGTCCTGCTCGCTCAGCGTCGAGAAGGCCGGCATTTGGCCGATGCCGTTCTTGACCGCCTTGGCGACACGCTCGGCATCGGGTTTGAGCTCATCGAGCGACGGGCCGATGGCGCCGACAGCGCCGGCCTCGGCAAGCGCATGACACAAGGCACACGGCGGTGTCGCGCCCTTGAGGAATAGTTCCTTGCCGCGCTCGGCGTTTGACTGCGCCTCGGCCGATGATGCCGAACCTACAATGGCGAGTAGCAGCGCGCCGCGCGCTGCCACCATCGTCACGGTTTGGAAGATTCGCATGGACCCGCCTTCAAACAACGACGACGCGAACTCCGTGCGCCTGCCAGCCACTGTTGAGATAGCCGCCGCCGTTTTCCGGGCTCGACTCGGGCTGCACTCGACCCTGAGAATCCGTCGCCCGGCTCATGATCGTGTAGGTGCCCGGAGCCAGCCTGACCGACGTGGCGAACTGGCGCCACGCGTAGCGTCCGAGATCCGGTCCGATGAATGCCGCGTCGCGCCAGGTCTTGCCGCCGTCGATCGACACTTCGACCCGACGCACCGCCTGGGTTCCGCCCATGGCGACGCCGTGCAGCTGCACCCAGCCGGACTTGACCGGCTCGGCATCCGAGGGCGCGTTGACCCAGGACTTGACCCCCATCTCCCACACCGACGGCTGACCCGGCTCGCCCTTCTGCCCCGGTGGCGAGATCCGATAGCCGGTGCTCTGGATCGCCGCATCCGTCTGTGCCGCGGTGAATGCCAGTCGCTTGATGTACTTGATGTTGTTGACGCCGCTGTAGCCCGGCACGATCAGGCGCAGGGGACCGCCATGCGCCAGCGGCAGCGGCTCGCCATTGAGCTCCCAGGCGAGCAGGGCGCTTTGCATCGTCTCGATCGGCACTGAACGCTCGACGATCACGGTCTTTGGATCGATGCCGGCCGGCAGCGTTTCACCGCCCGTCCCGGTCATGTACACCATTCCGCCGGACACGCCGCCGAGCGCATCGACAACCGCCTTGACCGGCACGCCGCTCCAGATCACGCAGCCGGCCGCCCCGACCGTCCACTTCGTTCCGCTCGGCTTGCTGGGGAAATAGCCCCGACCATTGCCCGAGCATTGCAGCACTGTCGGCAACGCCTCCAGGCCGAGCGTCTTCAGTTCGGCGACGGTCAGCGTGCGCGGTGTGCGCACGCCCTCGATGGACAGCTTCCATGCGTCACGATCGGCCACGATCGATGCATCGGGCGCCGGAAGATTGTTGCGGATGAACAGTCGATCGGTCGGCGTGACCACGCCGGTGCCGAAGGCCGTACGCTTGGTCTCGATCGTCGTCGGCGTATGCACGATCATGGAGTCGGCGTCTTTCCACGCGACGTAGGGCGGCAGCGGCTTGGCCTGCGAGGCTGCGGGCGTTGCCGGAGCCGGCGTCTGGGCCGAGGCGCTGGAAATCGCGCCGGTGCCGGCGGCGGCAACGAGCGCGCTGCCTCCGGTGGCGAGCAGGCGGCGACGACTGATATCGATTGCGGGTTTCATCAACATCTCCTGATCACGGACAAGCAGCCGCGAACTATAGCGAGTCGCTCAAGTCTATGCAGACGCGCGAGCTTCGCTGGCTCCAGTCCGCCGGATTCAGGCGTCGGCTGGCCTGAGGAAGCGCCGCACGGCCGAAGCGGGCGGGCTGGGAGTTCTGCAGCGCTCCCGAGTGTGAATATTCGCGGACCTTTTGCCTCGTTCTGGGGATGACATCGCGCATTCACGGTGCTTCAATGTGGTTTGACAGCAAGTGGGCCTGCTGTCGTCACGGCGCCCGGCTGCATCCTTATCGGACTGCAGGACCCGGACATTGCAGCTGCAGCCGCCGCATGGCGCTGCGATCGTCTCGGGGAGGGGGAACTCGATGACCAGCCTTCGCTGCACTGTCATCGCTGATCGAAACGACTTCCCGCATGCGCGCACGCTCATTGAACAGCTCGGCCGGGTCCAGGGCGTCAGCGTGGATGCTCGTGTCCGAGAGCCAGACTGCACATCCGATGGCCTCGAGGCGGATGTCGCCATTTGGGTGCTCCGCGCGCACGGTGCTGCAGACCTGGCGCTGCAGAGACTGAGAACAGAATGCCGCTCACCTCGTTGCGCGATTCTGGCCGCGTGCCCCGCCGATCAACTTTCTTCACTGTCGCCCGATCTAGGCCCCGGCGTGGTCGATGTTGTCGTGCTCCCGGCGACGGTGGATGAGATTGCCTTGCGTTTGCGGCGTGTCATGGCCCAGGTCATGGCCGAAGCTTCTCTGGGCCAGATCAGCCTTGATCCGAGATTGCGGGGCTTCGTGGGGAGCAGTCGCGTGTTCGTTGCGCAGATTGCGCGCCTGCCGCAGTTCGCCGCGTGCGATGCCGGAGTGCTGATTTTCGGCGAAACCGGCACCGGCAAGGAACTTTGCGCCCAGGCGATTCATTACCTGTCTCCGCGCGCTGCGCACCCGTGCGTCGCTGTCAATTGCGGCGCCATTCCCCTGGATCTGGTCGAGAGTGAGCTCTTCGGACACTTGAAGGGCGCTTTCACGAATGCACACATCGCGCGCGAAGGGCTGGTGGCAGAAGCAGAGGGCGGGACATTGTTCCTGGACGACATCGATTGCCTGCCGTTGGCCGCGCAAGCAAAGCTCCTGCGCTTTCTGCAGGAGCATGAGTACCGGCCCCTGGGCGCCTCGCGCATGCGACGAGCGAATGTGCGGGTGATCGCCGCCAGCAATCATCGCTTGTCGGACATGGCCGCGCGCGGCGAATTTCGACTGGATCTTTACTACCGGCTCAACGTGCTGAACCTCGAGCTGCCTCCGCTGCGCAGCCGGCGCGAAGATATTGCGCCACTGGCCCAGCACTTCATCGCCCGCTTCGCACGACTGTTCGACCGCGCTGTGACCGGTTTGTCACCGGCCGCGCTGCGGCGCCTGATCGCTCACGATTGGCCGGGAAATGTGCGTGAGCTCGAGAACGTGATCGAGCGGGCCGTTCTGCTCGCGTCGACCGCGGTCCTCACCGAGGCAGACGTTGCCTTGGATCGCGGCAGCGAGCCACTGCCGGACAGCGAATCGTTTCGCGCGGCCAAGGCACGCGTGGTGCAGGACTTCGAGCGGAACCGGATCGAGCAGTTGCTGACCGCTCATGCCGGAAACGTCACTCACGCGGCGGCCGCCGCACGGAAAAACCGCCGCGCGTTCATCGCTCTGATGCAGAAATACCGCATCGAGCCCAAGCGCTTCCGCGCTTTGGCCTGAAACTCGGGCCGCGCGCGGCCCGCGCGTGGACCATCACCCAGCCGCGCACCTCACCGCCCGGCTTCGCGCACCGCCTTGCTCGAACCAGCGCCAAGGCGTCCTGCGTTGGTGTCTTGCGCTCAAGTCGCTTGCTCGCACCGGCGATGCAATCACGTTCTGCGTGCCTGAGACAAAACTTGCGTTTTCGCGGGGCAGAAGAGTCACGCCCTTTCTTGCCTCGTCGTTCGCACGATTTGACTCTGCACTCGGGACAAATCGAGCACGGCCCCGCCGCGGACGCACTTCAGGGTGCCTGCAAAATCAAGAACTTGTCGCATCTGTCGACCTGGCATCCAACTTGCGTTCGTGTCTTTGCGTGAGCTGCTTCGGACACGATGAACGACGTCTCCGATCTGATGGGTGTCGTGCACGCGCTGCTGGCGTACCTGCTTGAACATCCGCAGGCGAGCGACACCAGCGATGGCATTGCGCGCTGGTGGTTGCGTGCCGACGCACCGGTGAACTCGGCGCGGCTGCAGGTCGCGCTCGACTGGATGGAGGAGCAGGGTTTGATCGACAGGGTGGTTGCCGGCGATGGCCGCGTGCGTTGGCGACGCAGCGACGACGCTGAGCGCTTTGAGCGTGCCATCGCGGAGCTTGGACATCCGCCTGGCCGCAGGGAACATTGATGGCCAATGTCTTCGCGCTGCATGCATTGGCCGACGGTCTGGTCCGCTACCTCGATCGCGCCTTTCCGGCCGAACTGCGGGCCTCTCATCCTTGCAGCTTCGAATCACTGGGTTCGGGCAGCCTTGTGCGCGAACGGCCTGACGGGGCCGGCAGCCGCATCACGCTCTGGCCCTACCGGGTGCTGATCAACGAGCACCAGCGCAATCGTCACTTTCCAGCGCGAGCCGGGCGCGTCAACCAGCCCTTGCCGCTCGACGTGCAGTTGCTGCTGACCGTGTGGGCCGATGCTCCCGGGGACGAGCTCGTGCTGTTCGCCTGGGCGATGCGGGAGCTGTACCAGTTGCCAGTGATCGATCGATCACTGCTGACGACGGTCGACGCAGGTTTCACGGAGAGCGATCTGATCCAGTTGGCACCGTCCGAGATGACGGTCGAAGACATGATGCGGATCTGGGACGCGGTGACGCCGTCGTACCGGCTGTCTGCGCCTTTTGTCGCGCGCGTGGTGCAGATCGACATCGAACATGATGAAGGCAGGAACGTCGTCGCACAGCGCCTGCGCTTCACTGACGAGGTCCCGGCATGATCGTCGAGGATGTCGAGCGCCGGGTCTGGGTCGCCTTGCGTCCGATCGATGCCGTTTCGCGCTTGCCGCTCGATGCGGCGTTGCGCGTGCACGGCGCGGGACAGCGCTGGCTCGGGAATAGGACCGGCTTGCTGGTGCTGCACGAGTTGAGCGAGCCAGCGGCGCAGCGCGGCGAGTTCGAAGACTATGAGGATTCGTTTCCGGCACCGACCGCCGTGACCGCGGTGACCATCCGCGCGACGCTCGAGGACCCGCAAGGTCGCTACCTTGCGCGCACGGTCCCGATCACCTTGCCACGCTCGGACGTCGCCGCGGTGGGCGTACTGCCGCCACTGTTCGAGCCGATCGACGTGCCGATGTATCCCGCACCGTCGGCGCCACTGGCCGCGCCCTGGGCCGCGCTGCGCGTCCGTGCCGAACGCGGCGGACAGCCTGCTGGCGGCTGCGCGATCACCGTCCACGAAGTTGGCGACATTACGGCCTTGCTTGGACGCGGCCAAAGCGATGCACGCGGCGAAGCGGTGATCGCAGTTCCCGGCGTTCCGCTCTTCATCCCCAGCGGCGGCGCAGATGCCTTTGTGCGCGAACTCGAAGCAGAGGCTACCGCTGTGTTCGAACCGGCCGCCGTCGGGCCGCCCGACACGGACGCACTGGCCGCCGCCAGCGGTGCGGGTTTCGTGCGAACCACTGTCAGTGTCGTCATCGCCAGCGGCCGTACGACGCCGCTCACCATCAACTTGCCATGAAGTTGCGGACTCGATTCCCGAAGGAGGTGCACCGTGCCTGAATATCTAGCCCCCGGCGTCTATGTCGAGGAAACGAGTTTCCGGGCCAAGTCGATCGAAGGCGTTGGTACAAGCACCACGTCGTTCGTCGGCCCGACGCGCAAGGGACCGGTAGCCTCGCTGACCGAGATTCCCGAATTGCTGACCAGCTTTGCTGACTTCGAACGCCTGTACGGCGGACTTGCCGACCTGCGCTTCGGCGCTGCCGATCCCGGCACGGCGGCGCTGAACTTTCTCGCGCATGCGGTGCGCGCCTACTTCAACGAAGGCGGTTCACGACTGTATGTCGCGCGCACCTACACCGCGCGAACCGCAGCAGCCGCAGCCGACCAGCCGGCACAGGGTTTGGCGAGCAGCGCCAACTTCGCAACCGGGGCCGGCAACGTCGTGCGCTTCTCGGCGCGTTTCGCAGGCGACTGCGGCAACGGCGCCGTGCGCGTACGCGAAGTCGAATCGCCAGGCCCGGCGACGGCACGACGTGCTGCTCCGGTCGGCAGCCTGATTCGCACCGGTGCTGGAGCCGGCATTCAGTTCTGGCTCAAGGTCGACACCGGGTTCCAGGAAGTCAACGCCGCGGGCAATGTCGGCGCGGTTGCGGCCGACACCGCCCCGGCGAATCCGGTGCTGTTGACGCTGTCGGTGCTGGCCACCGATGGCGATGGCTCCGACATGGCGCTCGACGACCTGGGTTATGCGCCCGCGCACCCACGCTACCTCGGCGAGGTGCTGCGCGCGACGCCCCAGCGACGTGCCGAACAACTGGAGAACATGTATGCGGTGACGATCACTGGCGTCACGCCGTTTGTCCTGAGATCCGTGCTGCTGACCGCGGGCGGGGCCGGCGCCGATCCGCAGCCTGAGCTTCTCGCAGGAATCAGCTGGATGCGCGTGCGAGTGACCGGCGGCAACGACGGCGTGCAGCCGATCCTCGGCACTGACACCGCGACTGCCACCAACGAGCGCGGCTACGAGCTCGCGCTCGCGGCATTGGCACGCCTCGAGGACATCAGCATCGTCGCCGCTCCGGGTGCCTCTGCGTATGCAACCAACGCCAACGACGCGATCATGCGCAGCCTGATCACGCACGCGGAAGGACGCCGCCGTTACCGAATCGCGGTGCTCGACACCGCCGAACTGCTGACGCCGGGCGAGGCGCGCGAGGCGAGGGCGCGCATCGACTCGACGCTATGCGGCGCTGTACTACCCGTGGGTCGTGATCGCCAACCCGAATGCACGACCGGGCAACGATCTGTCGCCAAGCGAGATCTCGCTGCCGCCCTCGGGCTTCGTCTGCGGCATCTACGCGCGCAACGACATCGAGCGCGGCGTGCACAAGGCGCCGGCCAACGAGGTCGTGCGCGGCGCGCTGCGCTTCGAACGCGAGATCAACTTCGGCGAGCAGGAAGTGCTGAACCCGCTCGGCATCAACTGCCTGCGCTTCTTCCCCGGCCGCGGCTACCGCGTCTGGGGCGCGCGCACCGCGAGCTCGGACCCCGAGTGGAAGTACGTCAACGTCCGGCGCTACTTCAACTACCTCGAGCGCTCGATCGACCGCGGCACGCAGTGGGCCGTGTTCGAGCCGAACGGCGAGCGACTGTGGGCGAACATCCGCGAGACGGTCGAAGACTTCCTCTACAACGAGTGGCGCAACGGCGCGCTGCTCGGCGCGACGACCGAAGGAGGCCTTCTTCGTGCGCTGCGACCGCACGACGATGACCCAGAACGACCTCGACAACGGCCGGCTCGTCTGCCTGATCGGCGTCGCGGCGCTCAAGCCCGCCGAGTTCGTGATCTTCCGCATCGGCCAGAAGACCGCCGACGCGCGTGAATGACTGATTTCCGAGGAGCTCGATCCATGGCCACACGGACTCACGCCTTACGGCGCCTTCAACTTCCTGGTCAACCTCGACGGCGGCGAGACCGTTCGGCGGCTTCTCCGACGTCTCGGGCCTGGGCACCGAGATCACGATCGCCGAGTACCGCAACGGCAACGACAACGAGAACCACGTCCGCAAGATCCCCGGCATCCACAAGGTCGGCGACGTGACGCTCAAGCGCGGCGTGATCGATTCGAGGTCGCTCTGGGACTGGATCAAGCAGACGCGCACGACGGGTGTCGCCGCGCAGAAGAACGTCGTCATCACGCTGCTCGACGAGGCGCAGAGCAGTGTGCAGACCTGGAAGCTGCGCGGCGTCGTGCCGATGAAGTACACCGGCCCGACGCTCGCGGCCAAGGGCGGCGGCGACGTCGCGATGGAGGAGCTGGTGCTGTCGGCCGAGGCGATCGAGATCGAGTCGTGATCGGAACAGCGGCCGGATCGCAGCGATGTACGGACTGAGCTTCGAGGAGCGCGTCGCGGCGCCGCCGGTGGAGCCGCGGGCCGACATCGCGCTCTTCGTCGGCTGGTGCGCATGGCGGCCCGCGGCGCGGGTCGACCGCGACCTGGCCGCCTGGTACGACGCGCGCTTCGCGGTGACGGTCGCGGTCGGTGCGCCATTGCCGTTCGACCGTCCGCTGCCGTTCGACAGCTGGGCGCAATTCGACGCGGCGGCCGACTGGCGCAACCGCCCGGTCTCGACAGCGGGCGGCGAGCGCGCCGATGCGTCGCTCGGGATCGCGGTGCGCGACTTCTTCGCGAACGGCGGTCGACGCTGCTATGTTGTCGCGCTCGATCCGCCGTGGCCGCTGCTGCAGATGCCGGATGCGGACACGCGCGAAGCGCTGTTCAGGCGCGCCCTGCCCGAGTTCATCGATCGTGAGCGCACATCGTGGCGCGGGCTCGCGCACGCGAAGGCGCTCGACGACGTCGCGCAGGTGCTGGTGCCGGACCTGCCGGAGCTTGCGGCCTCCCGCCGCGACACGGTCGCGCCGTCGCGCGACGCGGTCGATCCACCCGAGGTCTTCGTCGAATGCGCACCGCGGGTCGCGCCGCGATCGGGCGTCCCCGGCGTGCTGCGCGTTTCGGTGCCGCGCTGCGACGACGACGACTACGCACGCTGGCGCCGCTACGCAGACCGCATCAACCAGTTCCTCGCGCAGCACCGGCGCGACTGCTGCGCATTGCTGGCGCTGCCGCTTCCGGCGCGCGGCGCGCGTACCGGCCGCGACGCACGGGCTGCACTGGACGGTCTCCATGCGAGCTTCGTGCAGGTCGCGTATCCGTGGTTCAAGCAGGTCGAGCCGCCGCGCACCGCGCAGGGACTGGTCGCGCCGGACGGCGCGCTCGCCGGACTGATCGCTAGGAGCGCGCTTGTTGACGGCGCGTTCCGCACGGTCGCCGGACGGACGCCGCTCGGCGTCTACGACGTCGAGCCGTTGCCGCCGGCGCGTGAACTGCAGACGCCCTCACCGGAATCCGACGCCGCCGCGTGGACCGCGCGGCTTTCACTGTTTGCGCCGCGCATCGATCGCATCGAGCTGCTGTCCGACCGCACGCTGTCGAACCGCAGCGGCTGGCGCAACGCTCCGGTCGGCCGCCTGATGGGCCAGCTTCTGAGGCTGGCGCGCCGCACCGGAGAGGCGTTCTCGTTCGAGGCCGCGGGCGACGCGCTGTTTGCGCGGATCCGCGGCCGTTTCGAGGACCTGCTGACCGTGCTCTGGCAGCGCGGCGCGCTGCGCGGCGAGCGGCCCGCGCAGGCTTTTGCGGTGCGCTGCGATCGCGCCCTGATGACGCAGGCCGATCTGGACAACGGTCGTGTCGTCTGCTCGATCGAGTTCGCGCCGGCATTCTCGATCGAACGCATCCGCGTCGAGCTGTGGCTCGGCGAATCGGGTTCAGTCGCCTGGCGCGAGACCGAAGAGATACCGGAGGTGGTCACATGAGCAGCGATCCCTCGGCCGCCACCGGCCCGCCGCTGCACGTCTTCAACTTCGAGGTCAGCTTCTTCGAGGCCGACCTCTCGCGTTCGGCCGGCGGCGATCCGCTGCCGCTGGTCAAGGGCGCGTTCGCCGAGGTTTCTGGGCTCGAGTCGACGATGGAAGCGAAGAGCATCCGCGAGGGCGGCCTGAACGGCTTCGCGCACCAGCGGCCGGGTCCGGTCACGCATGCGACCGTCGTGATGCGGCGGGGACTCACGCGCGCGCGCGACCTCGCGCTCGCGTTCGAGGCGCTCGCCGGCGGCGCGTATGCGAAGCGCCTCGATGTCGTGGTCGAGCTGCGCGACAGCGCGGCGCGACCGGTGATGCAGTTCAAGCTGCGCCGCGCACTGCCCGTCAAGTTCAAGGCGGCCGACCTGAATGCGCGCGCGACCGAGGTCGGCATCGAGGAACTCCACCTCGTGCACGAGGGCCTGGAGCAGGTCACATGAACTCGGTCAAGCTGACCAAGGCGCGGCTTGTCCCGCAGACCGGCGATCCGATCGAGGTGCAGTTCAACCCGGTCTCGCTGGTCTACGAGGTTTCGAACAGTCTCGCGCAGCAGAACCGCGACGCGACGCGCCGGCAGCTCGTCACGCAGAGCAACGCGCGGTCTCTCGGTGGAGCTGCAGTTCGACTCGACGACGACCGGCGAATCGGTGCGCGAGCAGACGCTGCCGATCAAACGCCTGATGCGTCCCGATGAGGCCGACACGCGCGCGGTGCTCGACATCGTGCCGCCGGTCGTTCGCTTCGAGTGGGGCACGTTCCTGTTCTCCGGGTTGGTCGAGTCGTATCGCGAGACGCTGGATTTCTTCTCGCCCGAGGGCGTCCCGTCGCGCGCGCAGGTCAGCATCGCAATGACGCAGCAGACGCGCGCGACCGAACCCGCGGGAGGCGGACGCCGTGCGCCGTCATCGACGCCGGCAATGATCGGACCGACGACGCCGCAGGGCATCGACGGCGCTGCCGGCGTGGCCGGGCGCCTGTTCGGTGCGGCGATGGCGGCCGGGGAGGCGCTCGGAATCGCGCGTGCGATCGCCGGTGCGAACGGCGAATCGAGCCGCGGCGCTCGGATCAGCGCGGGCTCGCCGTGCCGGATACCGGCGGAAGTTCGTCGAGCGGCGGCCAGGGCAGCGGCCGTGCCGGCGGACCCGGCGGGACGCAGGCCGATGTGGGCCAGCACGTGCCGTTGTCGCAATTCATGCAGCTCTTCGATTAGCGGGAGACGCCGATGGCACTGACGATCGATGAACTGCTGGTCGACGTGACGCAGCCGACCGCGACTGCGCCTTCGGAAACGGCGTCGACGCAGGACGCCGCCGTGCGCGCACGCGAGCTCGATGCGCTGCTGGCGGAACGCGCGCGCGTCGCTGCGCGGCTGCTGGCGGACTAGGAGAGCGACTGGTGGGTGCGAACGAGATCCCGGTCAGCGTCGCGTCGGTCATCACTGCGCGGCCGACGATTGCTGTTGACGGCGCGCCGATTGAACGCCTGGCGTTCGGCCTGCTCCATATGATCGTCAATGAGAGCATCGACTGCCTGGCCGCGCTCGAACTGCGTCTGTCGAACTTCGCGAGCAACGATCGTGGCGCCGGGCTCGCGTTCGACGCCGGCAGCGAACTCGCGCTCGGAGCCGGCATCACGGTTGACGCGGGCCCGCTCGGTGCGCAGCAGCGGATCTTCGACGGCCGCATCAGCGCGCTCGAGGCGATCGCCGGCGAGCGTGAACCGCCGGCGCTGATCGTGCGCGCGGAAGACAAGCTCGTCGCGGCGCGGCTGGCGCGCCGCACGCGCGTCTACACCGACATGTCGCTCGACGACCTGGCACAGCAGATCGGGCGCGGCCTCGGCCTCAATGTCGACGCGCGCGACCTGCCGCGCGTGACCGCGACCTTCGCGCAGTTCAACGAGAGCGATCTGGCGTTCCTGCGGCGCGTGCTCGCACGCCACGACTGCACGCTGCGGATCGATGGGCGATCTCTGCTGGTGTCGTCGCGCATTGCGAACGGCGCCACGATCGATCTTGCGCTCGGCAGCCAGCTCAGGCGCGCCCAGGTCGCGGCCGACCTCGCGCATCAGTGCACCGGGGTCACCGCATCTGGCTGGGATGCGGAGCAGGGCTCGGCGTTCACCGCAAGCGGGACTGGAACCCAGCTCGGCGCCGGTCGCGGCGTGACCGGCGCCGAAATGCTCCGGCGCAGTTTCGGCGAGCGTACCGAGCACCTTGGCGCGCTCGCCTGCGTCGATGCCGGCGAGGCCGACGCGCTGACGAGGGCTGCGTTCGACCAGCGCGCGCGCCGCTTTGTCACCGCGCGCGGCTCGGTCGAGGGCAATCCGCTGCTGCGCGCCGGAACCATCGTCGCGCTGAGCGGCCTTGGCACGCGCTTCGACAACAGCTACGAAGTCGTCGAATGCAGCCATCGCTTCGACCTGCAACAGGGCTATCAGACCGACTTCTGCGCAAGCAGCGCTTTCCTGGCCGAGGCCTGAACACCCATCAAACGCAATGGATCCTGTCCCTCCATTCACCCAGCATCTCGCGCTTGCGGCCGGCCTCGGTGTGCAGCTCGCGCAGGTCGTGTCACTCGACGATCCAAACCGGCAGAACCGCGTGAAGGTCCGGCTCGCTGCGGTCAGCGGAACGTCGAATCAGGAAGGCGAACTCTGGGCACGGGTCGCGACGCTCTTCGCGGGCAACGACCGCGGCGCATTCTGGATGCCCGACGTCAACGACGAAGTCGTCGTCGCCTTCGTGCAGGGCGATTCGCGCATGCCGATCGTGCTCGGCGGGCTGTGGAACGGTACGAGCCGCTCGCCGGAGACGCTGGAGCCGGCCAACAACCTGAAGGTCGTGCGCTCGCGCAACGGCAACCGCATCGTGCTCGACGACACGAGTGGCCGTGAAAAGGTGATCATCGAGACGCCGGCCGGCAACCGCATCACGCTCTCCGACGCGCCCGGCGACGCGGTGACGATCGAAGACCGGCACGGCAACACGACGACGATGGCCGGAGGCGGCGTGACCGTGCGGACCGGGTCGAAGCTGACGATCGAGGCGTCGCAGATCGACGTGACCGCATCGATGGTGCAGGTCAATGCAGCGATGTCGCGTTTCTCGGGCGTGGTCCAGTGCGACACGCTGATCACGAACTCGGTGGTTTCGGCGAGCTACACGCCGGGCGCCGGCAACATCTGGTGAGCGATGGACGGCGAGCGACCTCATCACGCGATCGCGCTCGGCGGCCCGGACCGCGGCGTACGCGAAGCGCCGGCGCTGCTCGCGTTCGACGAGGCAGACTTCCTGCGCGCGCTCGACGAGCTGCTGTTATCCGCTTCCTGGCCCGGGCGCGGCTGGCCGACGTCAATCGCCAACCGTGCGCTCTCCACCGGAAGCGTGCGCCTGTTCCAGCCGATCCACCGCCGGTTCAACCTGGCGTTGATCGATGCGCACTGCCTCGCGTTCGGAGAACCGCGACTCGATCCGCGCAAGGTTGCCAGTGCGGGGCTCGTGATGCGCCGTTTTGTCGGAGCGGAGCGAGCGAGCGCCGAAGACCTCGCGAACCCGCGCAACTGGCAGGGCTGGCTCGGAGCCGAGTCCGATGCGCAGGGCTGGGTGAGCTTTGCGAGCTCCTCGGCTTTCGACGCCGACCCGGAGACGACGCAGGGCACGACTGCGCGCACCGGTTCGGCAGCCGTCGATGCGCTGCTCGCCGCGCGCAACCGCCGGGCAAAAGCGGTCGAGCGCACGGTGCCGATGTGGGTCGCGAAGCCGGAGATCGCGCAAGCCACTGGCCGCACGCTGCTGTTCGGGCTGATCCCGACCGCGAGCTCGGCCCAGCAGCGCGCACAGACGACCGAAGTCAGGGCCGAGGTCGCGGCGCTGCGCGCGCCTGGAACGCCCGAACGGCAGAAGTTCATCGATCACCTGTCGCGCTGGCTGAAGCTCACAGCGGCGACCGCGCCCCCGCGCGCAGGCGCGAGCTTCGATCGCTCGTGGCTCACGCAGACGAGGATTCCGGACGACGAGGACGAGTTCATCGCATTCATCGAGCAGCTGGCCTACGAGTTCGACGCGTTCGGCGCCGGGGCGGCGCGCTGGCGTCCGCGGCTCGCGCAGCTGCGCATGTGGCGACTCAATCCGGCGCGGCTCGGCGCCTGGAAGTACGACCGCATCGATCCGGTCGCCTTCCTCTCCGCCTGCGCGCGCATCGTGCGCAACGATCTCGGAGCCGCATCCGCGGTGACGATGCCGCATCTGATCGGCCCGGCGCCGCTGAATTTCGATCCGGCGCCGCCGCCACCGACGGCCACGCTGATCGAGGCCATCGCCGACGAGGCGCTCGCGAGCATCGAGGCGATCGCCGCCGAGCAACCGTTGCCGCGGGGGCCGTACGACGACGCGAACGCGCGGTATGCGGTGCGCGCGTTCGTCCGCGTCCGCGCGGACGATCCGCGCTGCCTGCCGCGGCTCATCTGGAGCGCGCCGTCGCGGCTGTTCACGATCGCACCCTGGTTCGAGTCGACCGGGCGGCCGACGCCGCCAATCGCGCTGCCGAAGCTCGATCGCGCGTCGCTCGCGCGACTGGCGCCGAGCGCATCGTTCACATTGCCGCCCGAAATCCGCCGCCTGTTGAACCCGAACGGTGCGCAGGCGATGCTCGCGGGCAATCCGCGCCGGTTCGACCTCGGCATCGAATGGGTCATGCAGCTCTCGATGCCGATCATGACCGTCTGCGCGCTGGTCGCGATGACTGTCGTGCTGACGCTGCTCGACTTCGTCTTCCGCTGGATCCCGTTCGCGCAGATCCTCATCCCGAGAATCCGTCGCTGAGAGATGCCGATGCCGCGCTCCGACCTTGCCAACCTCGCGATCGCTCCACCAATCGGCTGGCCGCTGTTGCCGCGGCCCGACGAGAACGGCCGCCTCGACTGGCCGAAACTGGAGGCGAGTGTCGCCGGCCAGCTGAAGGTGATCCTCGCGACGCGCCCGGGCGAATTGCTCGCACATCCGGATTTCGGCGCCGGCCTGCAAGCCTTCCTGCACGAACCGAACACGCTCGCGACGCGCGCGCGCATCCAGGCTCGCGTGCAGGAAGCAATCCAGCGCTTCGAACCACGCATCGAGATCGACACCGTCGAGGTCTTCGACGACAGCGATGCCGCGCAGGCCGAGCTGGGCCGCGTTCGCATCGAGATCCACTACCGGCTGCGCCGGACCGGCATTTCGCGCACGACCGGATTGACGCTCGCGCTCGGAGGGGGAAGCTGAGATGTCATTGCCAGTCCCCAACCTCGACGACCGCGGCTTCGACGATCTCGTCGCCGATCTGATCGCGCGAATCCCGGCGCATACGCCGGAGTGGACGCATGTCCGCGAGGGCGATCCCGGGCGCACGCTGATCGATCTCTTCGCGTTCCTCGGCGACACGCTGCTCTACCGCGTCAACCAGATCCCGGAGAAGCAGCGGCTCGCGTTCCTCAACCTGCTCGGCATGCCGCGCCGTCCCGCGCTGCCCGCGCGCGGGCTGATCTCGCTCGCACTACCGGACGAAGCGCGCGCCGCGGTCGACCTGCGTGCCCGCGCCGCCGTCGCGAAGCCACTGCCATGCGAGGCGATCGACGAGGTGAGCATCGCGCCGGTGACCGGCGAGGTCTATCTGAAACGCCGCTTGGGCGCCGGCGAGCGGCGCGCGCTCGACGACACGCTCGGGCAGTTGCAGCAGCTCTACGGTCCGCGACCGATCGAGCCCTATGTGGTCACTGCGCTGTTCGCCGATGGCCTTGCGGTCGAATCGGGCGTCGACATCGTCGCCGACAGCGTCGACAGCTGCGCGTGGATCGCGCTGCTGGCGCCGGCCGCACGCGGCGGCGAAGACCAGAGCGCACTCGTCGACGCCGCGCGCGCTCAGCTCGCGCGCAACGATTCTGCGGAGCCGCGGCTGCTGAACGTCGGCGTGATGCCGGCCAACGCGCTGCCGGATGACCAACAGGTGGCGGAGCCGCGCGGCGCGATCACGTTGCTGTGGGAGCTGTCGCGGGCGGCGTCCGACGGTGCCACCGGTTTCGCCGCACTGCCGGTCGCGCGCGATGCGACGCTAGGAACGCGCAAGGCCGGTGTCGTCCGCCTGGTGCCGCCGGGTGAAGCGCTGATCGGCGTCGGATCCGATGCGCGCGCCGCGAACGAGCGCAGCGGGGTCGGCGCCGAGCCGCCGCGGCTCGACGATCCGCAGCGACAGTCGCGGCTCGTCGCCTGGCTGCGCGTCCGTCCGGACCCCGCGGCGGGCCAGGTTGGCTCGCTGAAGCTCGCGTGGGTTGGCGTGCACGCGGTCGTCGTCGAGCAAGTGAGCACACTCGCGAACGCGATCGTCGGCGACGCCGACGGCAGCGCGGACGCACGCATCCAGCTTCCGGCCGGCGATGTCGACGGCGTCTCGCTGCAGATCGACCTGGCCGAGGATGGCTCGACCTGGGAGCGCTGGGAGCGTGTCGACGACCTCGCGACGCTGGCGCCGCGCAGCGGACGCGACGCGCGCGTGTTCGAACTCGACGCACAGGCGGGCACGCTGCTGTTCGGCGACGGCGTGCGCGGCCGTGTGCCTTCGCTCGGCGCGCGCGTGCGCGCGACGCAGCTGCGCACGGGCGGCGGCAGCGCGGGGAATCTGCCCGCCGGTACGCTGAAGGAGATCAGCGGGCAGGACATCCGTCCGGGCCGCAGCGTTCCGAAGCTGAAGGTCGTGCAACCGGCGACGCTGCGCGGCGGCGCCGACGCCGAGACGCGTCGCCGCGGCCGAAGCTCGCATTTCGGGATTCCTGCGTCATCGCGAACGCGCAGTCACCGCCGACGACTATCGCGTGCTTGCCTTGCAGACGCCTGCGACGGCGGTCGGCCGCGTCGAGGTGCTGCCGCGGTTCAAGCCGCAGACGCGGCAGTTCGACATTCCGGGCGTCGTCAGCGTGATGGTGCTGCCGGCGCGCGACGGCATCAGTGCGCCGAACCCGCGCGCCGATCGGCCGCTGATCGAATCGGTGCATGCGCATCTCGATGCGCGCCGGCCGCTCGCGACCGAGCTCTACGTGATCGGCTGCGAGTATGTGCCGCTCGCGGTGTCCGTCGCGGTCGGGCTGCGCAACGACGCGGCGATCGACGCGACGCTGGCCGCGGTGCGCACGGCGATCGCGCGCCTGCTGTGGCCGCTCGCACCCGGCGGCCACGACGGCCAGGGCTGGACACTGGGCCGCGCGGTGATCGACCGCGAGCTCGAGGTCGAAGCGGCGCGCGTGCCCGGCGTTGCAACGGTAGCCGGCGTTAACCTGTTCGCGCGCGCAGTTGACGGCTGGCGGCTGCTGCCGCGCGGCGTGAACGGAACGCAGTCGCTGGCGCTCGACGCATGGCAACTGCCTGAACTGCTGCAGGTCGAGGCGACGATCGGCGACCAGGTGCCGGCGGCGATCGATGCCGAGCCCGAGGAGCCGGCCGGCCGCGGCGTGCGCGTCGCGATTCCGGTCGTGCCTGAGGTCTGCTGATGGACGCCAACGGCCTGCGCTTCTGGATGTGGTCCGAGCGGCGCGACTATGCGCAGCTCGACGACTGCGTCGTCGACCCGGCGCAGCGTGTGCTGATGCTCGAACGCGAACGCGAGCTGCCGGTCGAAGAGGGGCGTGCAGCGCTCGCCGAGCAGCGGCTGGCCGAGCTGCCATGGCTGCGCGATGCGCAAGGCACGCTCGCGCGCTGGGACTCGGCCGACCGCGTGCTGCGCGGATTCGGCGTGATGGACGGCTCGGTGCCGGTGCCTGGCACCGGCGCTACGCAGTCGCCGAACGACCTTGCGATCGATTCCGACCAGGTCGTGCTGCTCACGTTCGACGCCTTCGTCGACCTGGTCGACCTGCGCGAACGCTTCGCGCCGCTGCGGGTGGCTGCGCCGGTTCTCGACGGCGGCGAGACCTTCGTCACGTCGAAGATCGCCTGCGACGGCCTCGGCAATCGCTGGCTGCTCGACCGCCGTCATCGCCGAATCGCGCGGTTGCGCGGCCACGTATTGCGCACGCGGGCCTTCGTTGACTTCGATCCCGACACGTTCCGGCCCTGCCCGGAGAACGCCGACTCGCCGCGCATCGAGTTGGTCGATCTGGAACTCCCGGCCGGGACCGACTTCGTGCTGATCGCGGCAAGCCGCGCAGGCCGCGTGCTGATTGCGGGCTGGGGCCCCGACGGCAGGTTCATGGTCCACCCGCTCGAAGACGAGGCCGCGCACTTCGTGCTCGGCGAGCCGGTCGAGCTCGAAGGCGCTGCGCACGGACACTCGATCAAGTGGCTCGACGAGTCGATGGTCGCGGTGCGCGTCGGTGCGCTCGACGAGGCGCTCGCGTATTCGGCCGATTCGCTCGACCGCCCGCTGCAGATCGTCGGTGCGCGCTATCCGTTGCGGCGCGCGCTGTCGGGCCCGCTGCTGCAGTCGCAAGACTGGCCGCCGCACTATCCGTGCGAGCCCGAGCGCCTGCCCGACGACTTCCCGCGCATTCACAGCCGGCCGCTCGTCCCGCTCTCGTGGCGCGCGCTGCGCAACGAAGGCCGTGCGACCGGCCGCGTGATTGACGGCGGCGGCTTCGGCATGACCTGGCACCGGTTGTATGTCGAAGCCGCGGTGCCGGCGGGCTGCGGCGTCGTCATCGAACTCGCCGCGCTCGACGAGGACATCGATCCAACCGAGGCCGACTTCCACCCGCACTTCGTCGGCGAAGCGGTGGCGATGCCGGTGCTCGCAGCCGAAGCGCCGCGTGCCGCCTGGCTGCGCGTTCCCTCGGAGATTCCGCACCATCCGGGACTGCTGCCGTGTCCGCAGTCGCCGCAGCGCGCGGGGCTCTTCAGCGCGCTCGTTCAGCGCGCCGACCACACGTTGCGCAGCCTCAGCGGCCGCTGGCTGCACCTGCGGCTGCGGCTGCTCGGCAACGGTCGCGAGTCGCCGGAGATCGCCGCGATCCGCATCTATGGTGCGCGCTTCTCGTACGTCAGCCGCTACCTGCCCGAGCTCTACCGCGACGAGGCCGTGTTCGACCGCAGTGTGCGCGGCGCAGCGACCCGGCACGACTTCTTCGAGCGCTTCGTCGATCTGTTCGAAGGCGAACTGACGCGCTGGGAGGATCTGGCCGCCGACGCGCATGTGCTGACCCACCCGGCGAGCTGTCCGGCGGCTGCGCTGCCCTGGCTCGCGAGCTTCACCGGGCTGCGGATGCCGGCCGCGCTGCCGAAGGAGCGCGCGCGCGCCTGGCTCGCGAGCGGGCCCGAGCGCGCACGCCGGCGCGGGTCGCTCGGCGGGTTGCAGCTCGCGCTCGACGTCGCAACCGGCGGCGCGGTCTCGCGCGGCGCGATCGTCGTCGTCGAGGACTACCGCCTGCGCCGCACCGTCGCGACGCTGCTCGGCGTCGACATGGAGCGCGATGATGATCCGCTGCTGCCGGGATTGATTACGTCGGGCAACTCGTTCGTCGGCGACACACTGATCCTCGGCGACGAGACGGTCGAACGCGAGTTCCTCGCGGCCTTCCTGCCCGAAGCGCTCGAGGAGACCGTCGGCGCCGCGGAGGCCGAACGCCTGGTCGAGTCCTTCTATACGCGGACCGCGCACCGCGCGACCGTGCTTGTGCACGAGGACCTCGATGCCGCGCGTGTGCGGCTGATCGAAGCGATCGCCGACGAGGAAGCGCCAGCGCATGTCGACGTCAAGGTGATCGCGGCACGCTTGCCGCTGCTGGCCGGCATCGCGAGCCTGGTCGGCGTCGACACCTACCTGCGCGAACCGCCCGAAGTGCGCATCGCGCGCATCGACATCAGCCGCATCGGACGCGGCGACGTGATCGAGGGCGGATCCGCCTTCGACTGGCGGCTCGAGGCCGGAGTCGGATGGACCGGCGATCCGCCGGTCGCTGTGCTCGACGGCCCGCCACTGGTCGAATTTCGCGAATTCGTTCGCCCTCAGCGGTGCGCGATCGAGCGCCGCGCCGGGTCATCAGTTGTCCCGCTTCACCTGGATACGCCGTCCTGGTTAGGGCGGAAGTGCTGTCACTGAAAGGAGTCCGTCCATGCCCCGATTCGAAATCAACGTCCCGATCGAGAGCGATCAGTCCAATGTCACGGTCGAGGTCGATCCCGCAGCACCGCTGGTCACCGGCCGGCATCGCTTCGAACTTGTTGTTACCGACGATTCCGGCAACCCGTCAGAACCGACCGCAATCGTCGTGATCGTGGCTGACCGCGAGCGACCTACTGCCGTGCTGGACGGGCCCGAAGTCGTCAACTTTGGCACGAGCTTCGAACTGTCGGGTAAGCGCTCGTTCGATATTGGCGGAACCATCAGGTTGTTCCGATTTACCTACCTCGGGCCGAGCCGCTGATTGGATCGAACACGAGGTCCGGGATGCCAATCTTTGCGCCAGGCCGGCCGATCGATTCAGTGCGGCCGACCGTGCTGGTCGAGAACCCGCTGACGATCGGCCGCCATCGCTTTGCGCTGACGGTTCTCGACGTTGCCGGCATTGAGAGCAAGCCGGATGAACTGGTGCTCGAGGTGCGCGGCCGCAACACCACTGTGCCCTTGCCGGGGGTGGTGCCGCCGATTGATTTTCCGACCACTCCACCGTTGCAACCGATACGACGCAAGACTCCGAGGTGAACCATGCCCGATGACACTCGCGCCGATGCGCTCGAGGCCGCAGAGAGGCCAGACCGCCCGTTCTATGCGACCGGAGTTCTGCTTGATGCCGAGGATTTCCTCGACGAGCAGACCTATCACCGCGGCCGGCTCGCGCGCGCACTTGCCTACCTGCACGGGACCGGAACCATTGCCGGCCTGGCGGTGACGCCACCGCAGGCCGTTGGCACCGATTTCGAACTTGCGGTGGAGCCGGGCCTCGCGCTCGATCGATTTGGTCGACTGATCGAAGTGCCGCGGCCCTGGTGCATTCGGATCAATCGCTGGTACTCCGCGCTCGCCGATGCCGCGAATGCGTTGGGACGCGCCGCACTCGCCAATGCCCTGCGTGGAGATCGCGTGATCGTCGATGTCTTCGTCGTGTTCGAGCAATGTGAACGAGGAAAGACTCCGTCATTCGCAGAAGGCGCGGTCGATGCGACGGATGCTTTTGTCGCCAATCGCCTGCGCGACGGGTTCCGCTTTCTGCTTGCACCGCGGGATCTCGACCCCGATGATCCCGCCACGCTGCCCGGCGCGCGCTTCCCGGCGTTCACGCCGGGGGCCACGCCAGAGCAGAGGGTGCAAGAGCTCAAGCAGCATCTGCTTTCCGCCTGGGGGAGCGCACTTGCGCGGCCCGGCGAGCGCGCGCTGCCGCAGCCGGGCGAGCCGCAACTCGCATATGCGCGCGAACATGCGCGTGTGCTGCCGCCGCGCGCGGCCGGCGAAAGTGCCGAAGTGTTGTCCCCGGCGGCCATTTTCCTGGCTCGCCTTCACATTCCGGCGACGGCCGGTGCCGGCGACGCCGCGCCGACACCCGATTTCGCCGCGATGACCGCCGCCGACATCGACAACCTGGCGCGCGCCTTCGTGTTTCCGACCGATGCGCTGGCGCGCGCGCTCGGCCTCGTTCCCGAGGCCTGACGCTCAACCGAGGCCCATTTTCGAGGGAGATTGCCATGCTGTTCGATTTCGACACCCTGCGCCGCCGCCTGCCGGTTGCGGAAATCGACGCGCTGCGCACGCGCAATCTGCTGGTCGAAGAATCACATCGACGCCGCCCGCGGTACTTTGATGGCCGCTTTCTTGCAGCGCGCGACCTGACGCGCGACCAGGCCTACTTCCTTGCGCGCCAGGCCGCCTACGCACGCGCGCTCGGCCCCGGCGTCGTCGAAGGGCTCGACGTCGCCCGCGGCGCGGCTGCCGACACCTTGCGTGTCGCCGCCGGTTTCGGCTATACGCAGGCCGGCGAGATCGTGTCGCTGGCGCGCCAGGTCGAAGTCTCGCTCGCGGACATGCCGGCTCTGCAGCTGATCAACGCGCGACTGCGGCTCGATCTGCTGAAGCGCCCACCATTGCGCAACCGCACCGGTGTTTTCGTTCTTGGTCTGCGGCCGCTCGAGTTCACCGCCAACCCGATCGCTGCCTATCCGAGCGGACTGGATCGCGAACGCACGGTCGAGGCCGGCGATGTGGTCGAAGCGGCGGCACTGGCGCTGTACCCGATTGCGGATGCTGCGCCGAGCACCGTCGACTCGGTGCGGGCGCAGCTCGCGCGTGCCGCTTTCGTCGATCGCAACCTGCCGTCGATCCCGCCTGAAATCCTTCCGCTGGCAGTGGTCGCGTTGACCGGCGACAACGTGCGCTGGATCGACGCGCACCTGGTGCGGCGCCAGGCCGGGCAGGCGCACAGCGACGTGCTCGGATTCGGCTTTGCGCCACGCCTGCTGCGCGAGGCGCATCTCGCCCATTACCGCGAGCGGCTGGAAGAGCTCGCCGGGCGCAGCTTCGCAGCGACCCAGTTCTTCGAGGCACTGCCGCCCGCCGGCCCGCTGCCGGACGGCGCGGTCAACCTGCAGGACTTCTCGCAGACTTTCTTCCCCGCCGGCGTGAATGCCGAGTTGTCGATCATTCCGGACGACGAGCTCGCCGCGCTGGTCGAGGAATCGATGACGCTGCCGCCGATCGACCTGACCGAACCGGCGGCCGTGATGAATTCGGTCTTCGTCTCGCTGCTGATCCCCATCCCGCGCGCGCAGGTGCGCGCTCTGGCGGCGCGCCTCTCGGGCAGTGTCGTGCGCGTTCCGCGGCCGACGCTTACCACGCTCGCAGCCAAGCGCCTGCCGATCGACACGCTGCGCCTGATCACGACGCCGTTCATCTCACGCCCGACCTTCGATCCCAACGCGCTGATCGACAATGCCTGGCGCACTGCGCTCGAGGCCGCACGGAGCAGCGGCGGCCTCTGGTATGCGCGGCGCCGGAACCTCGCCTACAACGAGTCGATCGCGGGCCGTACGGTTGCTGTCACCCAGCCCGATAGCGATCTTGAAGGAATGCTCAACGACCGCATGCGGGATCTCGGTCTGCTGACGCGCTGGCGGGAGCTCAACACGCGCGCCGACGTGTTCACGCGTGCCGACCTGACCCGCCTGATGGCCGCGCCGGCACTCAGCTCACCTGCGATGGCAAGTACGACGCTCGCGCTGCTCGAAGCGCGACCGGACGAACGGCTCGGCAGCGCCGACGTCGCCGAAGTCGCGGCCACTGTCGCTCAGCCCGGTGTCGGCGAAGGGCTGGCCAAGCTGGCGGAGGTCAAACCCGAGCTCCTGACCGATCGTGCGACCGTCAAGAAACTGGTCGACAGCGGCGCCGTGCTCGAGCTCGACCGCCACCTGTCAAGTGTTGGCAGTGCGGAGGTCACGCGAGTCGCGGGCGCGCTCGAGGGCGCTGCCGGCGGTCGCACGATCGATGTCGCCACCATCCTCGGTCCGCGGCGCTGACCGGGTGTCACCAGACCCTCGCGAGACCACCATGCGAATCCGCATCACCGAACCGAACCGCCGCGCTCTCAGCCTGTCGCGCGACGAGATCGCGCTGGGTATCGAACCCCGCGTCAAGGCCGCACAGGCCGCCGCCGAACACCGGCGCATGAACCCGTTCCCGGGGCGTTCGCTGACAGCGCGCGCGCTGACCGGTGAACAGGCGCATCGCAGCTGGCATATCGCGCACCTGAACCGCACGCTTTCGGCCGGCATTGTGCAAGGACTCGGGCTGGCATTCGCGGACGAAGTGCTGGCGCTGCCCGGCACCGCCGCGGACCCACCACCGGCGGAGCTTGACCTGGACGCTGCGCGCCCGATCGCGCTCGAGACCGGCCTGGCTGTTGCCCTGAGCGGTGAAGACATCGAAGTGCCGATGCAGATCGTCTGCGATGCGCTCGATCTGCCGGTCGCCGCGCCGCAATGGCTGTTCGACGGCGCGCCGCCACCGACGACGATCGGACTCGACGAACTGCTGCCGCGCAATGTCGGCGCGCGCCTGCGCGAGTTGCTGGCAGAAGGACGGCCAGTCCCGCGTGCCGGCATCATCGTTGCCGAACCGGTCGAGTACGACAACCTGCTCGACCCGACCGGCGCTGCCGCCCAGTCGCAATGCGAGCGCGACCTCGAGGCCGAAGCATTCGACGACGAAGTCCGGCAGGAATCGACGCGCCTTGTCTACTACGCCTGGCCGGATGAGTGGCTGCCGCTGCCGGCGCCCGATGCGCAGTGGAGGAATCGGCTCGCCTACGAAATCTTCCGCCGCGAACTGACGGCCGCAGAAAGCACGCGCATGCCGTGGTGGCGGCTCGGCGTGCCGCTTGCGCTCGTGGCATTCAACGCGGCCTGGGCTCCGCTGTTCGCGGATCGTGGTGCCGTCGCACGAACCGGAGGCGCGCCGCGAACCCGCCTGCCTTTCGTGAACGGGCGCGGAACGCGTTTCCTCTGGCAGGCGCGGATCGAGCAATTGACCGAGCACATCGCGGAAGCCCGCGCCCTGGGCGGGACGACGGCGCAACTGGCGCAGGCGCTGCGCTGGCTGCCGCCGGCGGGACTGCTGCCGAAAGATGCGATCAATGCCAGAGCGCGCACGAGTGTCGTATTCCCAACCAACGTCCGGGTCGACGCGGCACCGGTGCCGCTCGAGCAACTCGATGCCTTGCTCGAAGACTCCGCGTCAGGCGCGCCAATCGACCTTGCCTCGCCTGATGAGATCCGCGTGCTCGTGCCGGTACCGCAGCAGTTCTTCGAACCGGAGTTGCTGCTGATCGAGCGGGCGGATGCCGACGGTGAGTTCGCGCGGGCGATCGCGCGTTTCGTCGATGTGCGTGCGGACTGGCTTCGGCGCCGGCAGAGTCTGCGCGAAAAGCAACGCCAGCTCGCGGTGGCGCTTGACGGTCCGCGCGTGGCCGCCGTGCCATCCGCAGCGGAAGATCCGCAGAGGCTCGAGCCTGAGCGGTTCGATCCACTGTTGCCGGCGCCGGCCGGCGTGATTCATCGCAGCGCGCTGCTCGCAGGCATGCATCAGCACTTCCTGCTGGATGCGCCGACCGCCTTGACACCAGCCGACGGTGTGCTCTTCGCCTTTGTGCAACTCGATCGCGAGAATCCGCCGCGCGAGATCATGTTGCAGTTCTTTGCGAATGGAAGCTGGGAGCATCGCGCCTTCTGGGGCGAAGATCTGATCGCCTGGGGCGCGCCCGCCACGCCCGGCCGTCTGTCGCAGGGCGCATTGCCGGCGGCCGGCGAGTGGATCCGGCTCGAAATACGCGCCGCCGATCTCGGGCTCGTCGGGGCCGACATCACTGGAGCGGCTTTCACACTGTTCGACGGCCGTGCAGCCTGGGGGCCGGTCGGAGTCGGCCAGGATGCGTGGCTGACCGAGGCGCTGGTGCGCGCCTCGAGCCAGCACGGCGATGGCGAGGGCTGGGAGTTCATCGCGGCCGAAGACGCCAACGCGCCGTTCGAGGATTCCTTCGGCACGGTTGCGAACAACGGCCAGCGCGTGGTCGCGGAATTTGAGGCCGTGAAGAAGGACGTCGGTGCATTGCGCTTCGGTGTGCGCGGGGCGCAGCAAACGCTGGCGCAGGCGATCGACACCCAGGGCTTGCGCGCCGCGATGAAGATGCTGAAGGCAAGTCTCGACAAGACCAACGACGGCATCGATTTCGGATTTCTGCGCGTGCAGAGTGATTTGTATCGCCTGCGCCAATCGGTTCTAAAGCAGTCGCAAGCGACGCGTTTCGCCGTGTCACCAGCCCTGTCCCAGATCGCCGAGCTCGACAGCGCCGCTGCGACGCGTGAGCAGCTTGCCGAGTTTTATGGCGACATCAAGCAGACGACGCGCCAGGCCAGCCCGCAGGTCGCGCCGTCCGGAGGGGGCGCTCCGGTTGCCGAGCGCGCGTCGTTCGTCAATCTCACTGCGGCGGTATCCCCCGGGGTGGCCGATTTCGGTGGACTGAGAGTGCGCCCGGACATCGGCGCGACGCCACCGATTGCGGTCGCCCCGAGCGCGCTGAGTGCTGCGGTCGCCGGCCTGAAGGCGACTGCTTTCGAGCAGAGCACGAACATCTTCGAGGGCGATGCAGTGACCGGCCTCGCGGAAGTGCGCAACGTGTCGATCGCCGCTCGCATGGAGCAGCCGCGCGCGGTCGAGACCGAAGAACTTCACGATGGCCACCCGCGTCGAAGTCACGCAACGGCTCGCCGACGCGGAACTCGATCTCGACGAGGTGGTCGTGTCCGGCGTTCCGACCGGCCAACTCGACCAGGCCACCGGCCAGCCGGTCCGTGGCACGCGCAAGCTCGGCGAGATCGCGGACTTCTCGAAAGTGCTGATCGATCCTTCGCCCGATGCAACGCGTGCCGATGAAGCACATTACTTCCTCGGAGGCGTCGACGTCGCCGACTTCACGATCGGCTTGCTGCGTAATTTCGAGGGACTGGTCGCGCGTTACCGCGCTGCGCTCGATCGCTGCCAGAAGGCAGTCAGCGCGATCGAGTCCAACACCGCATTGCTGGGACGGCGCCTCCCGGTTGTCGAGCGTGAACTCGCGGAGGCGCGTCAGGACGTGGCAACAGCGCGCGCCCTGCTGGCCGAAGACGAGCAACGCGCGGCTAGCGTCAATGCTCGGCGCGATGCAATCATCGCGGAGCATGTGCAGTTCCTCGCCTTTGCGCGGCCCCGATTCGGCAAGCGGCTGGAGCCCTTGCCCGCGCGCGCGCTCGACAACGCATTTGAACCCGATGCCGTGCCGGCCTGTTTCGCGCAGCACGACGATGCGCCGGTCGAAGTGCTGCAGATGCTGCGCCTGATCCGGCAGGCGCCGGTCGCGTGGTTCCCGCAGGCCCGCAGCCTGCTCGATCTGATCGACCGGGCACCGCAGCTGGATCGACTGTCGCAACTGGTCAGGCAGCCCTTGCCCCAGTTCACGCTGTCTGCCGTCTCCTCCGCACCGCTGGTCGCGGCCTCGCAGCAACTCGCGCTGTCCCATAGTGCAGTGCTGGCGGCGGTTCGCCTCGAGGCACAAGCGACGGCACTCACGACCAGCGCTTCCGATAATCGTGTACAGCTGTCGCGCGTGGCGTCGCTGGCCGACCTGTCTTCGATCTTCGAGCATGCAGTGTTGTCGCGCCGCGCGGTGCAGGAATATGAACGCATCGCTCAGGTCGCGGCTTGCCTGCATTCCAGGCTCGGCGAGGTCAAGCCGGCGCTGCGCATGGTCTGGGCCGAGCGCTTCAGCCAGTTCGATGCACCGGCCAATCTCGGCGATCTTTCGCTGCTGCCGCGCATTGGGGAAGTGCCGGCCGAGCTACGCGAGGACATCGTTGAACTCGCGTCCTGGCTGCGCGGCCGCGCCGCGCGTGACGAGCCGCGCGCGCAGGCGCTGATCAACGATCTGCTGCGCGTGTGCCTGCTGGCTGCCAGCCATTCGCCGGTCAACGAGATTGTCACCGGGCGCGTCCTGCGACCCGTGCCGCTGCTGCCCGGTGTACTGGTGCCGATCCGGCCTTCGCTGCTCGACAAGGTGCGGCTGGGACAGGCAGTGCAGTTCTTCGACGCCGGCCGCGTGACGGCCACCGCAGTGGTCGACGATTTGCAGGCCGACACCGCCCAGGTGCGAGTCATTCATGCCGAGTCGAACACGCAGGCGACCGAGGCCATGTCGGTCCGGTTCCAGACCACGCTCGCGTGAGGCGATGGCGCGCGATCCGTTGACCATCCGAAGGCTGCATGTGACTGCGCGGACTCCGCTTGCTTCGCCCGTGGGTTTTGCGGCGCGGATCGAGGATGCGCTGCGCACGTCGAGCCTGCCGGCCGAGTGGAAAGGGCGGCTCGTGCTGATCCGTCACCTGCGAGTGCGCGCCAACGAGCGCTGGCCTGCGCATCTGCTGGCAAGGAAGATCGAGGCTGGCTTGAGCGACGGCGCGATGCATCCCGAGCCAGGCAACCGGGCGGGCGCGGATGCACAGGCCGTATGGTTTGCCGACGAAGCCAGCGCGCGTCTGGCACTGATTGAACGTCTGGCGCGGAGCCGGGATGTTTCCGCCTGGTTCTGGCAACGATTGCTGCCCGTGCACGCAGATGTCGCTCGCCAGATCGCGCAGCTGCTCACCGCTCGCGGCGACCAGATGCTGGCCGTGGAAGAACGTGTCGGATATTTCGCCGATGCATGCCGCGCGATTGCAGACCCGGCACTGATCGACCGCACGATCGCTCATCTCGACAGTGCGGAGTTGCGATGGCTGCTTCCGGAGCCTGTGCGACGTGAGTTGATCAGAACCCGCACGGACAGCTCAGGACAAGCTCAGGGCGGCGAGCGAAGCGAACCGCCGCAATCCGGCACGAGCACGTCTGAGGAGTCCGAGCTAAGGTCGATCGCGCAACACCTTGCACGCGCCGCACTGCGGGTCTCCGTCGCAGTCACAGCGGCAATCACAGCGGCCGGAATCGCACGATTACAGACTGACCGCGCTCGACCGGCGCGAGGAGCATTCGACTTCGCTGGAGAGTGAGGGCGCGGTCAGCGAATGGGCCGGACTGTTCTTTGTGCTCAACCTGTCCAGACAAGTAGGCCACCAGAATGGCTTCACCGTGGACTGGCTGCGTCAGATTGCGATGCTGCTGCGAATCGACGTCGCCGATCCGATGCACGCAGTACTTGATGAACTCGACCATGGCGGTGCGCGGGAGTGCGAAGCGCATCAAGGCGAGCCGGCGCCACTGCGCGAACTCCGGCTTGCCTGCCTGCAAGCGACGCGCCAGCCACTGCGCCGCGTGCTGCGTCGCACTGGTCGCATCCGCCTGGGCCGGACCCAGCTGATCGTCGCGCTCCCGCTGGCCGGAGTCAGCCTGCCTGTCCGCATCGCCGGGCTCGACATCGATCCCGGCTGGGTTGCCGCGCTGGGGCGCGTCGTGCGCTTCGAATACGACTGAGAAATCGATCGTTCCTCGATGAAGTCGACCGACCTTCCGACCGACGCGCGGCAAACGCCAGCGATCCGTTCAATCGCACTGGCTGCGTTGCGCGAACTGATCGACGCATCCTCGTCGGAGCATCCATTGTTCGGCTTCGTCGATGGCGCCTTCGCGGAGTGCGGTGGATCCGGGTGGAGTCAGTCCTTCTCGGATTGGCTGGCCACTTCCGAACATCGACTCGCCTTTGCCGCGCGCTGTTTCGATCTGGATCCGGCCCAGGCCATGGCGGTTGCGATCGCCGCGCAAGCGGAGATCGATCCTGCATTCGCGCGCGTCATCGCATGGCTGCAGTCGCCGGTAGCCGGCGGGCGGCCGACGCTGGGACTGCTGGCCGCCGCGGTCGCACCGATCGCAGGGCGCGGCGACGTGCTTGCGCTGAAGCACGGCCGAGCCGCGGCGCTGGAACTGCTGACGTGGTCCGACGCCGATGATGTGCTCGCTGCGCAGGAAGCGCGTGTTCCGGACGCTGTGCTGTGCGCACTCGGCGTCGATGCGCAGGCACCGTCCGGTACGGACGAATGCGCTGCGGAAGCGCCATGTCGATCACAGCGGGTCATGCTGGACGGTGCGGTGAGTGCATTGCGGCGCATCGGCATGCCGCTGGTGCTGCGCTCACCTGATCCCGACGAGGCACGCAGCGCCGCCGCCTATGTCGCGGGACAGCTCGGGCGCCCGATCTGGATTGAGCGTCCCGCCTGGCCGCCGGGACTCGCTGCCGCGTGCGCAATCAAAGGCCACATCCCTGTCTTCACCGTCGTCGCGGCGCCTGGCGAGCGCGTCCAGATCCCGGAGCCGCGTGTTTCGCATCTGCCCTTGCTCGTAGTCACAGGAAGCGACGGCGCGGTGAGCGTCGGGAGCGCAACCTGCGCGGAGCTGACGCTTCCGTTGCCGACGCCCATAGAACGTAGCGATCGTTGGAAGATGCGTGGCTTCGCACCACCGGTTGCCGATACCCTGGCTTCGCGCTGGCGTTGCTCGGTGGCCCGCATCGACGCGCTGGCGACCGCCGCCTGCTTCGAGGCCGCCGGTCGCGGTGCCTTGCCGAGCGAAGACGATGTCGCAGTCGCCGCGCGCGTCCGCGATGCCGGGATGTTTGACGGCGTTGGCCGTTTGCTGCCAACCGATGTTAGTGACTCTGACTTGGTCTTGCCGGAATCGACTCGGTCCGAGCTGCTGCGGCTTGCAGGCCGATGCCGCGTGCGCGAGCGAATGCCGGTCGCGATGCGCGGCGCTGCGGCTTGCGCAGTGCGCGTTCTATTTGCCGGGCCGACCGGCACCGGCAAATCGCTCGCCGCGCGCTGGTTGGCAGCAAAGCTGGGACTGCCGCTCATCGCAATCGACCTCGCCGCGCTGACCAGCAAGTGGGTCGGCGAAACGGAGAAGAACCTCGCGCAGGTCTTCTCGCGCGCCGAAGGAAGCTCGGCGATCCTGCTGTTTGACGAAGCGGACTCCGTGTTTGGCTCTCGCACTGATGTCGGCTCGGCCAACGACCGCTTCGCCAACAACCAGACCAACTACCTGCTGGCACGGATGGAGAGTTTCGACGGCATCGTCGTGCTGACCAGCAACAGCCGGCAACGCATCGACAATGCATTCCTGCGCAGGCTCGATGTGGTCATCGAATTCGGTGTTCCGGGTCCCCAGGAGCGGCGCCGCCTGTGGGAGCGTCACCTGGGACCGGCAGCGGAACAAGGATTCATCGAGCGCATGGCAGGCGCAATTGATCTGCCGGGTGGCAGTGTCGCCGGCGCGGCGCTTTCCGCGCGTGCGCTTGCGCTCGCCGAAGGACGGGCACTGACCGCAGACGATGTCGTGCTGGCACTGCGCGCCGAGTACCAGAAGCTGGGCCGCACGGTGCCCGCCGAGCTTCGCGTCTGAGCGGGCCGGAACGCCGGACTCCCGATGACGCTCGCACGCCGGAAGCAATCGCCGGAGTCACGTGGCGACGCGGCTGCCGAACAGCGAAAGAAAGCGAGACGAATCGACCCGACCAGAATGCCGGCCCGGACGGCCACGGTGCAGCTTTGCGTCGCCGCGCGCGCAGGCCTCGGACGCCCGCTCCAGTCCGAACCTCACGAAGTCGAAGCCAACCGCATCGCTGATCTCGTGGCAGACGGCGCGCCGCTCGACCCCGGCGCATCGTTGCTGCCGGTCGCAGGCGACGCGTCGGTTCCTGCTGCCGTCGAGTCGACGCTTCATACATCAGCCCTCGGGCTCGATGCCGCGACGCGCGCGTTCATGGAGGACAGTTTCGGCCGCGACTTCAGCCAAGTGCGGCTGCATGCGGATGCTGACGCGAGCGAGGCGTGCGCGGGCGCTAGGAGCGCGCGCGTTCACCTTCGGCCCGCACGTCGTGTTCGGCCGCGGCGCGGATGCGAATTCGCGCGACGGTCGCCCACCTGCTCGCGCACGAGTTGACGCACGTTGCGCAGCAGGGATTTGCGCCCCCGAAGGGTTCGGCTGCCGCTGCCGCAGGCCGGCCGGCTCTGGCACTGCAACCGGACAAAGCCGTCGACGATCCACAGGCCAAGCTCGACGCGCCGTCGATGAAGCGCTGGCAGACGCTCGACAACGAGATGGGCAATCTGGGTTTCAAGGTCGGGATGGCCGAACAGACGTCGCCCACGGCGATCCGCGCGCAGTTCCTGGTCGAGCTCCGCGCGCTTCAGCTACGGCTCGCCCAGGTCAGCGACGCGAGCGCGCTTGGACCGATCGAAACCGACTTCGCGCGCTGGAAGACGCGGTTCTTCGACACGTCGGCAAAGGCCGATGAGAAGTGGGGCGAACTCGACGAGCGAACCGAGAAGGAACTCAAGCGCCTCGGCGAGAGCACCAGCTCAGCCTGGCGTGATCGCGTACCGCGAGTTGAGCGAAGAGTACGAGAAAACGAAGAAGCGTATCGGCAAGATCGACAACGAGCACCGGGTCACCGACGATTACGTGACTTTGAAGGCCATGCTCGACGCCGACTCGCATCTCTGGGTCGGGAGCTGCGCGCCGCCCGCGACCGCGTGAAGGAACTCGAGCAGATGCTGCGCGTCGTAAGCACGCTGCGGGCATCGGGGCAGGATGACGACAAGCTCGTTCCCGGCTGGTTCGATCGCTGCGCCGAGGAGACGGACCGGCTGACGCTGCTCGCGAAGAACTCGCCGAAGCGCGATACGCGTGTTGAGTTCGAAGCGCTCGAGAAGCAGCTGCGCGAGCGCCAGTACGACACCTACCTGGACGAAGCCGCGCAAGAAAGGCCTGATCGAGAAGGGCTTCGACTTCGTCAAGGGCGCGCTGTCGGCGGTGATCGATCCGCTGATCGAGGCCGGCAAGCAGGCCGTCGATCTCGGCCAGATCGCGCTGCACTTCGTCAGCTTCACCTACTACGAGCCCAGCTTCGTCAGCGACACCGCCAAGGCGGCAGAGCAGGGCGCGACGACCTCGGATCTGCTGAAGGGCATGGTCAAGGGTCTGCTCGAAACGCCGGAACGCCTGTGGAAGGCGATCGAGAGCGGAGACTGGGAAGCGATCGGCCGCGAAGCCGCGAACCTGTACCTGCTCGCCAAAACCGGCAAGGACGGTGCTGCGATCGCGGCGCGCTGGTTGCCGCTGATCCGCGCGCGCGCGGCCGGCCTGCGCGGCGGCATGGCCGGCGCGGCCGCGGTCGAGGTGCTGAAGATCGCAAAGCGCGAGGGCGTCGTGATCCGTTTCCGCCCGGTCGAGAAGGTCGGGATCAAACTGCGCAAAGCCGGCCATCCGGCCAAGCCAGAGTACCTGAAGATGAAGTCGATCAAGGAGGTCGACACCTACCTCGGCGCCGACAAGGCTGACATCGGCAAGGTCGGCTACTTCAAGCCGAAGATGCCGTCGAACCTTAAGTCGCTCGACACCAAGCTGCAGGCGCAAATCAAGTCGCGCTTCGATGCGCGCTTCGACGAGTGGCATACCTACCGCGACCAGGTGAAGAGCCTGCAGGACAAGGGACTGGTCGAGCACAAGGGCAACGTGCTGGTCGAGCCCTCGTCAGGCAAGGCGTTCACCAGCGACTACGATTTGTTCGACATCCGCAAGAAGACCGAGACCGGCGAGTCGATCGAGTTCGACGATCTTCGGAAGAGCTCGCAGAGGAAGCTGAAGGACAAGCCGATCGACGTGCAACACGGCGCGCATCTGGACTGGAGGGAGATTCCGGCCGGGCAGGCCGAGGGCTACGCGAAGATCATTCTCGAAGCGCGGCCCGGAAAGAACGCCCAGCCGTTGATCGAATTCCATCCGGATGGACGCATCCGCTACACGTACTTCGTCGACTGAGGCGAATGGAGAGTGCGTGATGAGCATGTGCCGGCAGCACTCGACAGCCTCCAGTACCGAACTTGCGCCCGCCGCCAGCCCGCGGAGAAGCGCTGTGGCGAGAACGACGAACCGGAGCGGGCTCCCGCTCTTCGCCCGGCTCGCGCGCGAAGAGGCGCAGTCGCCGATGGTGTTGCGCAAGGCGGGCTGCGGATGCGGCAGCTGTGCGGAGTGCGCCGGGCGTGTCCTGCGGCTCAGCGAGCCGTTCGATGCAGTGGAGCGCGAGGCCGACGAGATGGCCGACCAGGTGCTGCGCAGCGCCGATACCGCCCAGCGTTCATGCGGCGTCGCCGCGACGGCGTCGGGACAGGCTTCCGGCATGGTTCCGGCCGGCGGCGGCCCGCTCGATGCGGTGACGCGTGCCTGGATGGAGCCGCGCTTCGGCGCCGACTTCGGCAGCGTGCGCGTTCATGAGGGGACGGCGGCGGCGAGCCACGCAGCCAGCGTGTCCGCCCGTGCCTACACGGTCGGCGAGCATGTGGTCTTCGGTGCCGGCCAGTATCAACCCGGCAACGAGTCGGGCCGTCGGCTGCTTGCGCACGAGTTGGCGCACGTCGTTCAGCAGCGTGCCGGCAAGGTCGGCGCAGCGGTTCTGCGCAAGTCGAGCTTCAAGAGCTGCACCGGCAATCAGCCCGCGCAGCTCGACGCTGCGGTTGCGACCGCGGAGACCGCGATGAGCGGAGCCGCAAGCGTCGTCGCCGGCGCGTACGGGCGTCCGGCGCACGTGACGGCAGCGAACAAGCAACTCCTGCTCGATCACTTCCACACGACGAGCAAGGGTGACATGAGGGACATCCTCCACACCTACGTTTCGATTCAGGCGGCTTTCCGGAAGGGTCTGAGCCTGCAGTGCGAGTCGACGTGTCCAACGACGGCCACAACCCAGACCTGTGGGTACGCCTACAACCACCAGTGGTTCGGCGGCAGCGGGCCGATCCACATCTGCTTCGATCCCGCCGGCTGCGACTTCGCGACCACGCCGGCGCCGAACCAGACCGCGCTGGTGATCCACGAGGCCGCACACCGGCATGCCGGGATCGATGACAAGGCCTACCGCTGGGAGCCGGCCTATCCGACACTGAGTGCGAATCAGGCCAAGGACAACGCAGACAGTTACGCCTGGTTCGCTACGCTTGTGTAGAGGAAAGGACTAGGGTCCGCACATGCAGGCGCAGCAGCACAGGTCCGCGGAAGGCGCTCAAGCCAGGACGGCCGAAGTGCGTGCTGGCGCTCGCGCTCGCCGCGGATCGACCGGCAGCGATGAACTTCCACTGTTCCTTGCGCGTGGGCGCGCGGGTATTGAAGCGCCGCTGCTGCTCCGCAAGTCCTGCGGCGGCGATTGCGCGTGTGCAGCCTGCAAGGAGCGAGGCGTCCAGTCGAGCCAGCCCGGTGACCCTCTCGAGCTCGAGGCGGACACGATGGCCGACCAGGTGATGCGCAAGGCCGCCGCACCTGTACAGCGGGCGTCGGGCAGCGTCGGCTCCGCGTCCGAGCCGCATTCCGGCGTCGTCCCCGCCGGTGGCTGCGAACTCGACGCGGCAACCCGTGCCTTCATGGAGCCGCGGTTCGGCTTCGATTTCTCCAGGGTCCGCGTCCATGACGGGCCGGCCGGCGCGCAGTCAGCGCGCGAGGTGAGCGCGCGCGCCTACACGGTGGGGCACCACCTGGTGTTCGGGGCAGGGGAGTACGCGCCCACGACGCACGAAGGACGTCGCCTGATCGCTCATGAATTGGCTCACGTGGTCCAGCAGGCCAGCGGCGGAGGCGAGCCTCTGCTTCAGCGCGACGTGAAGAAGGAGGAAACGAAGGACCCGAAGCAGGCTGCACCGACTTCGCAGGACCTGGCCGTTGTTTTCGGGGACGATGAAGGGCTTTCGACCATGGCCTCGGTGCTCGCCAAGGATGTCCCGGTGGTGGTTGTCAGAACCGCTGATGATCTGGCGAAAGAGCTGAAGCGAATCAAGGGACCCTTGAAGACCCTGTATTTCTTCGCGCACATGACTCCGGAGGGCGACCTGATGTTCCATACGCCCGGCAAGCAGGACTATGTGCCGGCGGAGAAGATCGCGGAGAAGGTCAAGGGTGCGGTGCAGGTCGAGAATCTCAATTTCCAGGGCTGCGGCATCGCGCAGGCACCGGCGGAGATGAACAGGATCGCGGTCTCGCTCAAAGCCACGCGGGCGAGGGGCTCGACCTGCACTCTCGTCGAGCAGACAGCTCCGCCCGTGAAGGTCGACGGCAAGCCGATCATTCGGCCGGAGCAACTGCTAGACAAGAACGTCAAGGCCGCCTTCGAGAAAGGCTTGAAACAGGCGCGCGACCTGTTCGTGGACAAGAAGAAGAAGTGCATCCTCAACGACACGGTCGATGGCTACTTCCAGGCCGGCGGCAAGCTGATCGCGCACTGGGCCAACCCCGGGTCGATGGCCGACGAGACGGGATGGGACGACACGAAGTCCATCTGCTACAAGGACCTCAAGACCGTGCAGCTCGATCCGACCCAGAAGCTGCCGGTGATCGATGAGAACGATTGCAAGCTCATCGAGCTGAGCAAAAGAAGCCATAGGTCGCCGACCCAGCACTATCGCTACCGCTTCGGCCTCGCCAAAGTCATCGAGGCATGGAAGGAGTGAGGATTGCGATCGCGCGGTCAGGGCGTCGGAGCGTCGACCAGATACCCGCGCAGCGTGATTCGTGCGCCCGCGCAACGGACCCCGTGTGCAAAGATCGAGTCGCCGGTGTCGACGATCGCCCCGCTCGTCATCGCGATGTGCGAGACGATCGGATTCTCCGCGAATGCCGTGCCGGCGTGCCCGCCCAGCGTGATCAGTGGAATCGCGATCGGATTGGCGAAGCCGTGCTCCCGGAACAGGTTGAAGTCGCCGTACGGCTGGCCGCGGCGTCGCTCAGCGAATACTGGAAGTCGGTCAGGACGAGGACCCGTCCCCTGGGAACGAACCATGGATTCTCGACGGTTCCATTGCGCAAGACGCGCGAGAACCGAAATCCTGAAGCTGCGTCTCGGTCTGACTCGCGAGGTGCACGTGATCGTCGATCGCGACGCCGGAGTGCGAGTAGCCTGCACATGCAGCGGTGCTCAGCGCGATCGCGGCGGACAACGCGATCGGCAAGCGGCTCGCAATGCGTCTGTCTCCCATATGAGGATCCCCACCGTGATGTCGTGTGTCCCAGACTGCAGCATGCACCCGATGGCCCCATCGGGGCGTAACAAATCCGCAATCGCGAAAGCGGTCTTCCTTGCCGTCCATCAACGTGACGCGGGGCGGCAGGAAGTCGCGCGCGAGAAATGTCCGCTGATCTGGGGCGAACCGCCTGAATTGACTTCCGAGTTGATGCTGGCGACGCACGGAGAAAATTCAGGCCGGACGGAAGTTGGCCGGACTGGCGTTTGGGACAGGGTCTGGCTTGCGGGTGGACGCGGTCAAACCGGATGTGATGGCAAGGCGAATCGCTGCTTCGTCCGGCATCGAGCTCACGTTCCAGCGCACCAGCCTCAGGCCCGCGGCACCAAGCGCCTTTTCTTTCTTTTCGTCGGCATCGGCCCTGCCTGGCCGTAGATGCGATGCGTCGTCGAGTTCAATCGCCGCCACCGCGCTGGCGTCCTTGTTGCACACGAGAAAGTCAACGCTCATCCGGTTGATGCGATTGCTCCATCCGAGCGCGTCATGCCCTCGCTTCACTCCAAGGAATCGGGAGAGTCCGACCTGGGCGAGGACGATGTGGTCGGGCAGGGCGTTGCACAGTCGAAAGTAAAGTACCTGCTCGGGTTCCGACAGGGGCTTCCGCAGACTGAAAGGCCAGTTTCCGGACAGCGTAGCGCCGCGGAATTTCGCCCGGAGCATTACCAGAGCGATGCCTGCGAGCAGTGCCACAAACACGAGCAACGCGACGACAGCGAGAAAGGTTTCCAGCATGCGACCGACTTGCGTTTGACCGGGACGGCCGCGACGGTAGCGGGCGGGGAGACAAGGCAAACGCCTGAGCTAGCCGCCTTCTGCTTTCGAATTCGCTGACCGCGCAGGCTAATGTATTGGCCGCAGCGGCCCGATATCCACGCTCGCCGGGATCAACCACACCAAATGAAAACGGGCCACCAAGGCCCGTTTCTTCTGCTGAATCAACTCAGGGCGTCGCGACCTGCGCTAGTCCCGGCCAATGAATTCTGGCGCGGCGGCGCTGCCCTTGAGCGATTCCGCAGTCGGAAATGTAATCACGTGATCGGCGTCCAGCCGGATGCCGATCTTCTCGCCGATCGCGTGATCGTGATGGCTTGGCACCAGCGCCAGCACCTCGCGGCCCGAGTCGAGCTTCAAGGTGTAGATGAAGTCACCGCCACGAAATATCTTGCGCAGCACTTCGGCCTTCAGGGGACTGGCGTCGTCGTGCACGACGTCATCGGGGCGCAGCAGGACTTCGACGTGGCAGCCCTTGCCGCACACGTCACAGCCCTGCAGACATGGGATTGGAATATCGCCGGCCAGTTCGCCGAGTTCGATCTTGAGGTTATGCGGCGTCAGCACCTTGGCCGGCAGGAACACTCCCTGCCCGATGAAGTCGGCCACATAGCGGGTCACCGGCCGGTGATAGAGCTCGTACGGCCGATCCCACTGTTCCAGTCGCCCCTGGTTCATGACGCCGACCCGGTCGGCGATTGCAAACGCTTCCTGCTGGTCATGCGTTACCAGAATGGCAGTCGTGCCGCTCGCCTTCAGGATTCCGCGAACTTCGGCGCCCAGCCGCTGGCGCAGCTCGACGTCGAGGCTCGAGAACGGTTCGTCCATCAGCAGCAGTGCCGGATGCGGGGCCAGCGCGCGAGCCAGCGCGACCCGCTGCTGCTGTCCTCCGGAAAGCTCGTGCGGAAAACAATTCGCGCTGGCAGCCAAGCCGACCAGGGCGAGCATTTCCGTCACTCGGCGTTCACGGTCCCGCGCGGAATGATGACGCAGCCCGAACGCCAGATTGCCTTCGACCGACAAGTGAGGGAACAGGGCGTAGTCCTGAAACACCAGACCGACGCCGCGCTTTTCGGGTGGTGCGGTGAAGTGGGGGCCGGACACCGCCAAGCCATCAATTTCGATCGAGCCGCGGTCAACATCGATGAAACCTGCGATCGCGCGCAGCAGAGTCGTCTTGCCGCAGCCCGAACCGCCGACCACGCAGCCAATCTCGCCTCGACCGAGTACCAGACTCAGGTCTTCGACGACTGCAGGGCCTCCGCCGTAGGACAGGCGCAAGCCGTTGATCCTCAACAGAGCGGAGGCGTCGGAAGCCTGGTCGGTGTTCAGATCGTCCATTTCTGGAGTCTATTCCAAATGCAGATGGTTCTCATTTGCATTTAGACTGGGAAATCAGCCGCATACCTGCTCTTGTCGGCAGCACATTCTCATGTTTGCTCGATGACTTCGGACCTGGTGCGCTCGCGCGGCTTGCGGGCCATGCATCTGGCGGCGGGTGAAGGCCTGGGCCGGGCGGTGGCGCTCGCCGTGCTGGCGGCGGCCATTGTCGGCTTGCCGGTACTCGGCGTTCTCGCAAGCTTTTTCGAGACGGGCGCCGCGTTCGACACATTGCGCCACCTGCTGGCGACCGTGATACCGGGTGCGGCCTTCGAGACCCTGGTCCTGGGCGCCGGCGTGGTGGCCGGCGTGGTTGCGGTAGGGGCTGTGACCGGCTGGCTGGTCGCAAGTCGGGACTTCCCCGGGCGTCGAATGTTCGAATGGGTCCTGCTGTTGCCACTGGCAATGCCGGCCTACATCGTGGCCTATGCCTATACCGATGCCCTGCAATTTGCGGGTCCGCTGCAAAGTGCACTGCGCGCAAGTTTTGGTTGGACGCGCGGTGACTACTGGTTTCCCAGAGATCCGATCGCTCGCGGGTGCGATCTTCGTATTCACTTTCGTGCTTTATCCGTATGTCTATCTGCTCGCGCGAACCGCCTTCATGGCGCGCACGGCATCAATGGTCGATGCGGCACGCAGTCTTGGGCTGACGCCGGCGCAGACCTGGTGGCGCGTCAATCTGCCGCTTGCGCGGCCGGCAATCGCGGCCGGGGCTCTGCTCGCATTGATGGAAACCATCGCCGATTACGGAGCATCGGCCTACTTCGGTCTGCAAACGTTCACGACTTCGATTTATCGCGCCTGGTTTTCTCTCGGCGATCACCTTGCCGCGAGCCAGCTGGCCGCCGTTCTCCTGCTGCTGGTGCTGGCGCTGATCGCGCTCGAACATCGGGCCCGCGGCAAGGCCCGGTTCTTCATTCCGACTTCGAGCCAGCGACTGGCGTCGCGGGTGACGCTCACCCGAGGCAAGGCCAGGCTGGCGACACTCATCTGCATGCTGCCTGTGCTGCTCGGATTTGCGGTGCCATTGTTCCTGCTGGTGCGTCTGCTCGAGCCGGCCTGGTTCACGTTTGACTGGAGTCGTTACCTGCACTGGCTCGGCAACACATTGTCTATCGCAACGGCGAGTGCGATTCTCGCCATCATTGCGGTGCTGGCACTGGCCTATGCCGCGCGCGCGGTGACGCGCGGTGCGCCCGCGCACCTGGTGCGCGGAGCGGTGCGCATCATGAGCCTCGGCTACGCGGTGCCGGGCGCGGTGGTCGCGGTCGGCATCCTGGTGCCGCTCGCCACGTTCGACAATCGACTCGATGGAGTAACGCGGCAACTGTTTGGCTTCAGTGTTGGCTTGTTGCTGACCGGATCCGTGTTTGCCCTGCTGTACGGCTATCTGGTGCGCTACTTGCCGTTGCGTATCAATCGGTCGAGTCAGGCCTGGCGCGCATTACACCGGCGATGGACGCGAGCGCCCGCAGCCTGGGCGCCTCGCCGCTCGAGACCTTTGTCCGCGTCCACCTGCCGATGCTGAGACCTTCGGTGATGGCGGCGGCGCTGCTGGTGTTCGTCGATGTGATGAAGGAGCTGCCCGCCACGCTGGTGCTGCGCCCGTTCAACTTCGACACGCTTGCGGTGATCGCCTATCAGATGGCCAGTGACGAGCGGCTGGGCGAGGCGGCGCTGCCGGCCCTGACGATCGTGGCGGCTGGGGTCGTTCCGGTCGCAGTGCTTTCCCGCGCGATTGCGCGCGCGGCCGGTCCGCAGCGCCCGTAGTACGCTTGCGGCCCCCGAGAGCGAGAGGTGAATCCTTATGGGCTATGTGTTCGCTGCGCCGGGCCAGGCCGTGGTTCCGGTGGATGGATCGAGCGATCTGTTTCCGGTCCATCGAATCTATTGCGTCGGCCGCAATTACGCCGAGCATGCGAAGGAAATGGGATTTTCCGAGCGCGAGCCGCCGTTTTTCTTCGCCAAGCCGGCCGATGCAGTTCTCGCCGTGCCATTCGGCGCGACCGGCGAGATGCCGTATCCGGGCGAAACCGGCAATCTCCACCACGAGATCGAACTCGTGGTCGCGATCGGCCGCGGCGGCCGCAAGATCGCAGCAGCGGATTCGTTTTCGCATGTCTGGGGCTATGCGATCGGCATCGACATGACGCGCCGCGACCTGCAGTTTGCGTTGCGCGACAAGGGCCGGCCCTGGGATGTTGCCAAAGGCTTCGATTTTTCCGCGCCGATTTCGCCGATCAAGCCCGTGTCGGTTACCGGCGAAATGAACTCGGGCGCGATCTGGCTCAAGGTCAATGGCGCCGATCGACAGTCGAGCGACGTTGGCCAGTTGATCTGGAACGTCGCGGAAACGATCGAACACCTGTCGAAGTACTACACGCTGGCGCCGGGCGATCTGATCTACACCGGCACCCCGGCAGGGGTTGGTGCGGTCAAGCCGGGCGATGTCATGGAAGGCGGAATCGCCGGACTCGGCACGCTGAAGGTCAAGGTGGTCTGAGCAATGCGCAGGTCGTGGACAAGGTGCGGCCTGGCGCTGCTGCTGGCCTCGTTCGCGGCGGTGGCCGGCGCGCAGTCGCCGGCCGCACATTCACCCATCACGTTGAAGGTGCATCACTTCCTGCCGACGGGATCGACGACGCACGCCAAGCTGATCGTGCCGTGGTGCTCGAAGATCGAGACTGAATCGGCCGGACGACTCAAGTGCCAGATTTTTCCTTCGATGCAGCTTGGGGGCACTGCTCCGCAGTTGTACGACCAGGTGCGCGATGGCGTCGTCGACATCGTCTGGACGCTGCCCGGCTACAGCGCCGGACGCTTTCCGACGATGGAAGTGTTCGAGCTGCCGTTCATGACCAGCGATGCCGAGGCGGCATCCAGGGCTGCGTGGCAGTACTACGAACTGCACGGCAGGAACGATTTTCGCGACGTGAAGCCGCTCGCGGTCCACGTGCACGACGAGGGCTACCTGCACACGCGCGACCGCCAGGTGAAAGTGCTGGCGGATTTTCGCGGCCTCAAATTGCGCGCACCGACGCGCCAGACCAACAAGCTGCTCGCGGCGCTCGGCGCCACGCCGGTGTCGATTCCGGTGACCGGACTGGCCGACGCGATGTCCAAGGGCGTGATCGATGGCGCGATGGTGCCGTGGGAAGTGGTTCCCGCCGTCAAGGTGCAGGAGATCGCGAAGTACCACACCGAGACCGATCCGAAGCTGCCGGGGATGTACACGGCGGTGTTCCTGCTGGCGATGAATTCTCAGACGTACGAACGACTCTCGCCCGAGCTGCGGGCGATCATCGATCGAAATTCGGGACTCGCACTCTCGGGGCAGGCGGGGCGCCTGTGGGAAACCGAGAAGGGTCCGGCACGCAAGCTGGCACTCGATCGCGGCAACAGCGTCTACGTGGTGCCGGCGGCCGAGGTGCTGAACTGGCGTCGGGCCGCGGAGCCGGTCGAGCGTGAGTGGCTGGCTGACATGACGAAGCGCGGTCTTGCGGGTGAGGCCATGCTGACGGATGCGCGCGCATTGATCGCGCGCAACGCTGCAGAAGTCGCTGCGGCAACTCCGACGTCGACTCCAAGGTAGCGTGCGCCGCGCGCTCGAATTCGATCGCCGCGTGGCTGGCGCTTGCGGGCGGCGCGGTGCTGCTGGCGATCGTCGTCCTGACCGGCGCTTCCGTCATCGGACGCTGGCTGATGGCCGCACCGATCCTTGGCGACGTCGAACTGGTGCAGGCCGGCTGCGCCGTCGCCATTGCACTGTTCCTGCCCTACTGCCAACTGCACGGCGGCCATCTGACCGTCGACTTTTTCACTGCGCGTGCGACTGCAGGCACGCAGCGCGGGCTCGATGTCCTGTCGCACCTTGCATCTGCCGCCGTGTTCTTCGTGCTCGCCTGGCGCGCCGCCGTTGCGCTATTCGACGCGCAAGCGGCGGGGGAGACGACCATGCTGCTCGCGCTGCCACTCTGGTGGCCGATGCTCGCGCTGGTCGTCGGCCTGGCTATGGCAGGCGCCGTGGCCTGCGCGGCGTGTGCCGATGCCTGGCGCACGCGGCCGGCACGCTGATGCCGGATCTCGGTCGCTCTGATCTCCATTGCGCTGACTGGATGCGCGCGATCACCCGAATGCCGACATGCTCGCGCTGACACCGCTGCTGCTGTTTGTCGCGATGCTGGCGCTGATGGCATTGCGCTTCCCGATCTGGCTGGCGATGTTCGTGCCCGGTGCGATCGGATACTCATTGCTGTCCGGAGTCGAGCCTTTGCTCGCGCATTTGAAGGGTCTGACCTCGGCGCGATTTTCGATCTACGACCTCTCGGTGATTCCGCTGTTCCTGCTGATGGGCAATCTGGCGGCGCAGAGCGGCATGTCGTCACGCTTGTTTCGCGCCGCGGCCGCGTTTGTCGGACATCGGCGCGGCGGACTGGCACAGGCCAGTATTCTGGCCTGTGCCGCGTTCGGCTCAGTCTGCGGATCATCGGTGGCCACCGCTGCCACGATCGCGCGCGTGGCTTTGCCCGAGATGCGGCGCTATGGCTACGACGCCGGATTCGCCACCGCGACACTTGCCGCCGGCGGCACGCTCGGAATTCTGATTCCGCCTTCGGTCGTGCTGGTGATTTACGCCATCCTCACCGAGCAGAACATCGCCAAGCTCTTCGCGGCGGCTTTGCTGCCAGGCTTGCTGGCAGCGGCGCTCTACATCGGCGCGATCGCCGTTTACATGCACCGCCATCCGGACGCCGGTCCGCCCGAGCCACGCGTGCCCTGGCGCAGCGCGCGGTGCCTTGCTGGCTTCGGTCTGGCCGGTGCTGGCGATCTTTGTCGTCGTGCTCGGCGGCATTTACGGCGGTGTGTTTACGGCGACCGAGGCGGCAGCCGTCGGATGCCTGCTGTGCTTTGGCGTCGGTCTGGCACAGGGTGAACTCGACCGCGCAAGACTGCGCACTGCGCTGCTGGCGACGGCCGAGACGACCGGCATGATTTTCGTGATCTTTGTCGGCGCCGACATGCTGAACGCCGCGCTGGCGCTGTCGCAGATGCCGGCCAAGTTTGCGGCGATCGTGGCCGGTGCTCACCTTCCCGGAGTGGCCGTGCTGGTGGCGGTTCTGATCTTTTACATCGTGCTCGGTGGCGTCATGGACGAACTGTCGATGCTGCTGCTGACGCTTCCGGTGGTGTTTCCGGCGGTCATGCAGCTCGAACTGTTCGGGCTTGCGCCCGAGGCCAAGGCGATCTGGTTCGGCGTGCTGGTGCTGACGGTTGTGAACATCGGGCTGATCGCGCCACCGGTCGGGCTCAACGTCTACGTGGTCGGCGCACTGGCGCGCGATGTTCCGCTCGGAACAATCTACCGGCGTGTCGGCATCTTTCTCGCCGCCGACGCGGCGCGTCTGGCGCTGCTGGTCGCCTTCCCGCTACTCTCGCTCTGGCTCGTTCATTCGATACGCTGAAGTCGGCTGAGGGAGCGCCGACCATGCTGAAACTCTACAACGCCGCGAGGTCCTCGGCCTCGGTCCGGGTTCGCATCGCTCTCAATCTCAAGGGCCTGCCGTTCGAATATCTGCCGGTGAACCTCGTCAAGAATGAGCAGGCGGCCGCAGGATATCGCGCAATCAATGCGACCGAACTGGTGCCGACGCTGGTCGATGCCGGCCAGGTGCTGACCCAGTCGATTGCCATCATCGAGTATCTCGACGAGACCCATCCCGAGCCGCCGCTGCTTCCGAAAGCTCCGCTGGATCGAGCCTACGTGCGATCGGTTGCGCTCGCGATCGCCTGCGACATCCACCCGCTGAACAATCTGCGCGTCCTGCGCTACCTGGTGCGCACGCTGGGAACCAGCGAGGATGCGAAGAATGCCTGGTATCGCCACTGGGTGGAGCAGGGCCTGGGGCAGCTTGAGGCGCAGCTGATTGCGCAGGGCAGATGCGGGCGCTTCACGCTTGGCGACTCCGTCACGCTCGCCGACGTCCTGATCGTGCCGCAGATCTTCAATGCCCAGCGCTTTGAGTGCCGTCTTGATCATGTGCCGACCATCATGCGAATCTTCGATGCTGCATGGATCTGCCGGCCTTCATCAAGGCACAGCCATCGCGGCAGGCCGATTTCGCCTAGCGTGACGTCACCAGCAAGGATTTACTTGGAGAGCTACTGTCGACACTGGAACGCGTACATCGCGCGGCCTGCAGGGGTTGTCGTGTTTGCCGGTGGAAAGTGTCGACGCCTGCGAGCAACTCGATGAACCGGCCTTATCTCGCGAGCTGCTGCAGCTTGCCGGCCGACTGCGAGGATTGATCGGCACAGACCGATATGCCTGTGCGGGCAAGCCGGGCAAGCAGATCCTCTCGGACCTTCAGGGCCTGCGCCTGATTCGACTTTTGTGAGATCTCCAGGTAGCGCTCGCCCCTGGGCAGCGTCCAGGCCTCGACGACGAAGCGCTCGCCCTTGCGCCGATAGGTTTCTATCGACACCGGCCCGAGGCGCTCAATACCTGCGGGCAAAGGCCAGAGGCCCACACGCTCCTGCAAGTAGCGGATCTGGGCGGCGCTCAGGAAGTCAGAAAGGCCTTGGCGTCCTTCCAGCAGGCCTGCCATCTTGCCGGCATCCACGCGTCGCGACAGTGAAACCGCGCCGTGCATCGATTCGCCGTGAAGATCGTATTCGCACTTGCCATCGGCGGAAGGAATCAGTGCCGGTGGAATCGTTTCGCAGTCCTGTCGTGCCACTTTCATCGTCAGTTCCGCGTCCGCGCCGGACGTCCGCAGACGGAACACGAGGCCACGATTTACCAGCTTGAGATCTCGTGTGTCGAAATACCAGGCCTTGCGCGTCCCGACACCCGTCAGACCAAGTGCGCCAGCCGCTCGATCCGGCAACTCACACAGAGTTGATCTGCACTTCGGCGGCGCGCGCGTCGGTGCCGGCGCCTGCGGCCGGTCCGGCAACGCCAATGCCGAATGCGAACGATACTGTCAGCAGTGCAAAGCGGCGCAAGTGGGATGGGCACGGAGATCGGTTCATCGCCACATTCTCATCCATTTCCTTCGCTCGTGTCTCCGAGCGCGAAACCCGGAAGAAGGGCTGATCGCCGATTTCGAAACGCGTTCGATTGACGCTTCTTTCCAGCTCGCGATCGAATCGCATTCGAAGAAGCGCCAAGAGAAGGCCCATGAGACGGGTCGCGGGAGCGGGCACGGCAGGGTGCACAAGCAGAAATAGACGGCAATTCCGGCCCACCTCGGGCCTCTGAAACGGCGGGTTAAAGATTGCCCGACGTTTCCAGCCATTGCAGGCAGTACTGACGAATTTCCACTCGAGATAATTTTCATCTCGCGCGGAATGAAGTACGGGGAAACCGCGCTCGTGCTGTTGTCGTCAGGATTGCTCGTGTTGGAGTTTTCATCGGCTGGCGTGGCTGGCCGCTCGCGCACTCGCGCTTTCTCGCTGAAGTCCTTCGCGTTCGCCGCGCTGGCGACCTCGTTCACCGCGTTCGCAGCTGACCCACAGGTTGCCGCGTTCAACGATGCACCTGATCCGGTGCCGGCGGGCGGCAATGTCACCTACTCGATTCGCGTCGATAACAACGGCATCGACGCCGCGCTGAGCACAGTGCTGACGATGCCGGTGCCTGCCGGCGCGGTCTTCGTCTCGGCATCGCCGCCGGCGGCCAATTGCGTCTTCACCGCACCGAATGTCGTGTGCAGCCTGGGCTCGATCGCACCTGGCGGCGCTGATGTGCGCAATGTCGACATCGTGCTGCGGGCACTCGGCCCGGGTCCGAGTTCGCTGAACCTGACAGCGACGGTCACGGCGAGCAATGACAGCAACCCGGCCAACAACACGCAGAACCAGACGACGACGGTTATCAACGGCGCGGACCTGACACTGACCAAGACCGATGCACCGGATCCCGTGGTCGGGGGCGCAAACGTCACCTACACACTGACTGCCGGCAATCTCGGACCGAACGCGACGGCCGGCATCCGAATCCGCGACACTCTGCCGCCATCGACCACCTTCGTCTCGGCCAGCGGAACCGGGTGGACCTGCTCGTTCGCGTCACCGGTCGTCACCTGTACGCGGCCCGGCCCGCACGCGGTCGGCGTCGCAATTCCTGCAGTCACGCTGGTAGCGACCGTCACTGCGGCCGGCGGCGCGATCACCAACAGCGCGACGATCGATCCCTTCGTGATCGGCGGAGTGCCCCTGGTCGATGACCCGATCACCGCCAACAACACGGTGACGGCCGACACGACGGTGACACCTGGCGCCGACGTCCGCATCTCCAGCAAGACCGTGACTTCAACGGTGCCCGCGACCGCCGGCACCAACGTCACCTTCCTGATCCAGCCTCGCAACTTCGGACCAGCGACGGCAGTCAACGCGATCGTCACCGACGTGCTGCCGGCCAATTGGGTGTTCGTCTCCGCGACGGGGCCGAACTGGGGCTGTGGAGCAGTGGCGCAGACCATCACCTGCACTCGCGCGAGCTTTCCGCTCGGCGCGACCGACAACATCACGGTCGTCGCGACTGCGCCGACCAGTGCGCAGATTCCTGCGGCGGGTCAGACCTTCACCAACACCGCGACGATCGCCAACACACTGCCTGATCCGATTGCCGGCAACAACAGCGGCTCGGTCAACGTGCTGGTGCTGCGCGACGGCGCCGATCTGCGCGTCACCAAGACCAAGACGCCGAATCCGGTTGCGCTCGGCAGCAACCTGACCTCGACGCTGACCCTGTTCAACAACGGTCCGCGCGCAGCGACGGGGCCGCTGCGCATAGTCGATCGCCTGCCCGCGGGAGAGACGTACGTTTCGGCGAGCGGCACCGGCTGGACCTGCGTCCAGGCGCCGGTCCGGACCATCACCTGCACTCATCCGAACGCGGCCGGCCTTGCAGTTAGTGCTTCACTGCCGGCGGTCACGCTGGTGTCTACGGCGACTGCAAGCGGCACGCTCACCAACACGGCGTGTACCGGCACTTCGGTGCCGGCCGGCTCCGGCGGTGTCGCGAGTCCGCCGCTCGAAGGCGACCCGAACGCCGGCAATGACTGTGTCAATGCCAGTTCATCGTCCACGACAGCGCAGCCGGACCTGGCAATCACCAAGCTCACGGCCACGCCGACCGGTGGCGACAAGACCGTGTCCGCGACCGAAGGCTCGGTGACCTACACGCTGGTCGTGAGGAATCTCTCGGCGACCGACGCCGCGACTGGCGTGCGCATCGTCGACACGGTGCCCGCCTTCATCAACGGCCGCACGCCGGCGCCGACCGTCACGACCGCGGTCTCGGGCGGTTCGACCGCGACATTCAGCTGCACGGCAGCAGCGCGACTGTGACCTGCACGCAGAGCGGTGGAACGCTGGGACCCGGCGCCAGCGTCACCGTGACGATCACCGTACAGCGGCCGATGACCGATGGCACGTTCAGCAACACGGCGACCGTCAGCAACACGGTGCAGGGAGACCCGAATCCGGCCAACAACTCCGCGACCGACACGTTGATCACGATTGCGCCGATCGCCGATGTGCAGATGACCGGCAAGACGGTCTCGCCGAATCCGGTGCTGGCCGGCTCGAACGCGACCTATGTGCTCTCGTATCGCAATAACGGTCCGTCGATCGCCCAGAGCATTGTCGTCACGGACAGCATCGCGTTTCCGGTGGGTGACGCCGGCTTCACAGTCGTCTCGATTTCGGCCACGGGTGGTGCGACCTGCTCGATTGCGGCCGGCGCAGTGCTGACCCCTGCCAGCAACTCGTTTACCTGCACCAAGGCCTCGATGGCCAACAACGAGACGCAGTCGATCACGCTGGTCGTGCGTCCCAATTTCCAGCCCGGCAATCCGGCGCGCGTGATTCCGAATACCGCAAGCCTGACCACGACGACACCGGAAAGCACGACCGGCGCCAACAACGGTAACAACAGCCAGACCGCGACTCTCAACGTATCGGCAGCGACGCTCGATCTGCTGGTCAACAAGACCGACCTGGTCGATCCGATCGGCTATGCCTCGGGTGCGACCTGCACGACCGGCACCTGCGTCAATTACCGCGTGCGGGTCACCAACAACGGCCCCTCGTTCGGCACCGGGGTCACGATCGCCGAGAACATGCAGGCGCCGGCGGGCAAGCGCATCCGCTTTGTCTGCGACACGACCGCTTTCACGACCGGTGCAGCATGCCGTGCGCCGAGCACGTGTTCGCTTGCCGCAGGCACGACGTCGGCGCCGGGCGGCGCGCTCGCCTTCACCTGCCAGGTGCCGGCCGGAACAGCAGCCACGGGAACTGCAGTTGGCACCCTGGTGGCAGCGCAGAGCAAGGATGTGTTCCTGCGATTCCAGATGCTGGACGCTCCCGCACCGACCGGTGATGTCTATACGAACGGAGTTGCGGTCAGCGCGAACGAAACCGATTCCTTCGCCGGCAACAACACGAACAGCGAGCCGACCACGGTGCGGCAGCTGATCGACCTTCGAACCGCCAAGAGTTCGAGCGCGGCCACGGTCGCACTGAACCAGCCGTTCAACTGGACCGTCACGGTCACCAATGCCGGCCCGGCCACCAGTCTGCAAACGATACTCACCGACACGCTGCCGGCCAGCGTGCAGGTAACGGGACCGATCACCTGGAGCAAGACTTCGCCCGTCGGCAGCGGCAGCTGTGTGCTGGCCGGGGTCACGGTGACCTGCACGATGGGGCAGCTGAACAATCCCGGCGTCGCGACGATCACGATTCCGTCTCGCTTCACCTCATTCCCTTCCGGCGGTACCGCCACCAATACCGCCACCGTCGGCACCAATCCTGCCGACACCGGCGCGATCGACAGCAACGCGGCCAACAACACGGCCAACAACATCGTCACCGTCACGCGCTCATCTCTGGCCGGCACGGTGTTCCGCGACCGCGACGGCAATGGTGCGCCGGGCGGGGTGGGCGAGGTCGGCATCGGCGGTGTCGCGCTGGCGCTGAGTGGCACGGATGCTTACGGCAACGCGATCTCGCGCAGCGCCACGACCGCGGCCGACGGCAGCTACGGCTTCGCCGATCTGCCGCCGTCGAATGCGGCCGGCTACGCGATCACGGAAACCCAGCCGGTCACCTACGCCAACGGCGCGAATCCACCTCCGGCGACGGCCGACTCGCTGGGCGGCACTCGTCCCGCCTCTGGCGCGCCGGGCTTCGGCGTTCTCATTTCGGCAATTCCCGTCAGCGGCAATGTCAATGGCATCAACTACAACTTTGCCGAAGTGCTGCGGCCGTCGATCAGCGGCACGATCTATCGCGACAACAACAACAACGGAGTGCAGAACGCGGGCGAGACTGGGATTGCGGGCGCCACGGTGGAGCTGTATCGCACGTCCGACAACTCGCTGGCGGCGACGACGACTACCGACGCGAGTGGCAATTACAACTTTCTCAATCTCGACCCCATCTCCTACTTCATCTCGGAGCCGCAGCCAGCGGGATTCCTCGACGGCACTGCCACGCCGGGACTGATCGGCGGCGCGCCGTGCGCCGGTTGCGCGGTGTCCAGCAGCTACAACCCGCTGAACGAAGCGGCAACGATCACGCGCATCACCGGCGTCAACGTTGTCAGCGGTGACAGCGCCACGGCGATGAATTTCGGCGAACTCGTGCCGTCGACGCTGGCCGGCTCGGTGTTCGTCGATTTCAATTCCAGCGGCACGCGCAATGGCGGCGAGCCCGGAATTTCCGCTGTCGCACTGACCTTGACCGGGATTGACGACCGCGGCAATGCGGTCTCGCGACCCGTCACAACCGACGGCGGCGGCAATTACACGATCGGCACCCTGCGGCCCTCAAACGCCGCCGGATACCTGATCACCGAAACACAGCCGGCCGGATTCACGAACGGCCCGAACCCGCCGGTGGGCAGCGCCGATTCGCTCGGTGGCACGCGGCCGGCGAGTGGCGTGGGCTTCGGTCTGATCGTCTCGGCGATTCCGGTCGCATCAAACCAGAACGGCATCAATTACACCTTCGCTGAAGTTGGCGGCACGACGGTCAGCGGCACGGTCTACATCGACCGCAATCGCGACGGCACGCTGCAGCCGACCGACACCGGCCGCATCGCCGGCGTCACGATCCAGCTCGTCGATCCGATCAGCAGCGCGGTGATTGCCACTGCGACCACCGACGCCAGTGGCAATTACCTGTTCAGTGGTGCGCCGGTCGGCAATTACCAGATTGTCGAACTGCAGCCGGCCGGCTACGGCTCGAGCACGCCGAACTCGCTGAACGTCGCGATCCCGGCGGCCGGGCTGACGAACCAGAATTTCGGCGATACCGCGAGCTCGATCGCGGGCACGGTCTTCCTCGACGCCAACAACAACGGCACACGGCAGGGCGGTGAAATTGGCATCGCTGCGGTCGGGATCGAACTGCTCGATGCGGTCAACGCCGTCATCGCGACGAGCACGACCGATGGCTCCGGCAACTACCGCTTCGACGACCTGATCGCCGCGACCTACAGCGTGCGCGAACTGGCGCAGCCGCCGGGCACGCTGAACGGCATCACGACCGCCGGCTCCAGCGGCGGCACTGCAACAGCGGTCACGACGCTGCCCTCGGCGATCACGTCGATCGCGTTGCCGGTCGCCAGCGACTCGACTGTCAACAACTTCGCCGAGATCGCCCCGGCCACGCTGGCGGGCAGCGTCTACAACGATGTCAACAACAACGGCGTGCGCGATGGTGGCGAAGCCGGTTACGCCGGCCAGACCATCGTGCTGACCGGCACCAACGATCTCGGCCAGCCGGTCAATCTGAGCGTCACGACTGACGCCAGTGGCAACTACAGCTTTACCGGTCTGCGGCCCGGCGCCTACACGATCGCGCAGCCGAATGCGCCGCCCGGAACCCTGAATGGGCGCACCACGGCGGGCAGTGCAGGCGGCACGGCCACGTCCGGTCACCACGCTGCCTTCGCAGATCTCCGGCGTGATCCTGACGTCCGGCACCAATGCCACCGCTTACCTGTTCGGCGAACTGAATCCGTCCTCGTTCAGCGGCAGCGTCTACAACGACAGCAACAACAACGGCGCGCGCGACATCGGCGAGCCGGGCTTCCCGACCCAGACCATCAACCTGAGCGGCACCGATGACGCGGGCCAGCCGGTCGCACTCTCCACCGTCACCGACGGCAGCGGCAACTTCAGCTTCGGCACGCTGCGGCCCGGCACCTACACACTGACGCAGCCGGCGCAGCCGGCGGGCAGCAGCAACGGCATCACGACCGCGGGCACGACAGGCGGCACGGCCACTCCGGTGGCGACGACGCCGTCGGCGATCAGCGGCATCGCGCTTGGCCAGGGCGCGGCATCGACCGGCAACCTGTTCGGTGAGATCGCTGCCGGTTCGATCGCGGGCAGCGTCTACAACGACCTGAACAACAACGGCGTGCGCGACGGCGGCGAGACCGGCATCGCGGCCCAGACCATCACGCTCACCGGTACCAACGCGCTCGGCCAGGCGATCAGCCTGACGACGACCACCGACGCCAGCGGCAACTACCAGTTCCTCGCACTCTTTGGCGGCACCTACGCGATCACGCAACCGGCGCAGCCCGCCAATACCCTGAGCGGGATCACGACCCCCGGCAGCGGCGGCGGCACCGCCACCGCGCCGGCCACGACGCCATCGGCGATTTCGAACGTCGTGCTGCCGGCCGGAGGCGCGCTCAGTCGGCAACAACTTCGGCGAAATTCCGGGCGCGCAGATCGCCGGCAATGTCTACAACGACCTGAACAACAACGGTGCGCGCGATGCGGGCGAGGCTGGCTTTGCCGGCGTCACGCTGGCGCTGACCGGAACCAACGATCTCGGTCAGCCGGTCACTCAATCGGTGGTGACTGACGCGACTGGTGCCTACGTCTTCACGCACGCTGCGGCCCGGCACCTACGCGGTGACCGAGCCGACCCAGCCGTCCGGTTCGATCAACGGCATCACGACTGCCGGCACCACCGGCGGCACGGCGACACCGTCGCCGACTCTGCCGTCGGCGATCAACGGCATTGCGCTCGCCACCGGTGCGGCCTCGGGCGCCAACAACTTCGGCGAGATCGCCAACGCGCCGAACCTGGTGGTCAGCAAACAGGCGGTCGGTACTTTCGCCACCGGCAACAACGCGCTCTATCGGATCACCGTCGCCAACCTCGGCCAGTTGCCGAGCAGCGGCACCTATCACGTGCAGGATCGGCTGCCGGCCGGCCTGCTGCTCGACGCGCAGCCGACCGGCAGTGGCTGGACCTGTACCGGCGCACGCGGACAGACCGATTTCTCGTGCACGTCGACGGCGGTGATCACGCCGGCGCGTGTCGTCGCCGGCGACGATCACGGTGCCGGTCATCGTGTTGTCCTCGGCGCGACCGGAGGCGCGGCGTCCGCGACGCTGAACAACGTGGTCATCGTCGACGGCGGCGGTGAACTGCCGGCCTACGCGTCGTCGCCGACCGAGCTTGCCAACTTTGCGACCAATCCCGCCGCGCTGCCGATCTGCGCTGCGCCGCCGACGCAGAACGCCTGCCGTGCTGCCGACGCTGGTGCAACAGGCTGCGAACATCAGCGGCACAGTCTGGTACGACATCGGCAGCGTCAACCGGCAGCTCGATGGCGGCGATCAGCGCCTGGCCGGCTGGACGGTCGAGATCGTCGATGCCACCTCCTTGCTCGGCGGCGTCGTGCGTTCCACGACGACCGCAGCAGACGGCACGTGGCGCATTGCCGACCTGATTCCCGGCATCCGAATATCTGGTCCGCTTCCGCGAACCGAACTCCGGCGTCTACTGGGGCATTCCGGTGTCCGGCAATACGGGCACGCCGCCGGTGCCGTGCGTCAATCCGAATCCGGGCAACGCGCAGCGCTCGTCGTGCGTGGAATCTTCGCTGGCGACGCAACTGCGCGTCGTGCTGCAGGCCGGCGACAACCTGCTGCAGCAAAGCCTGCCGGTCGATCCATCGGGTGTCGTCTATGACTCCGTCACGCGCCAGCCCGTCGCGGGTTCGATCGTCGCGCTGAGTCCGGTCGGCAACCTGTCCCGGCTACAACCCGGCCAACGACGTCGTCAACGCGCAGCTCGGCGGCTACACGATCGCGGGCAACGCGATCAGCATGACGGTCGGCCCGCTTGGCGCCTACCAGTTCCTGTTCACGACGACCGCCCCGCCGAGCTGCCAGTTCCAGCTAGCGGTGACGCCGCCGCCGAGCCACAGCTTCGTTTCGCAGCTGATCCCGCCGCAGTCAGGCGCGCTCGCCACGCCACCGGCGCCGGGTTCGATCAACGTGCAGCCGCAGTCCGGTCCGCCCGCGATCGGCCAGAGCACGACCTACTACCTGGCAGTGAGCGTGGGTTCGGGCACGCAAAACGTCCTCAACAACCACATTCCACTCGATCCGCGCGCGCTGACCGGGATCGTGATCGTCAAGACCGGCTCGACCCAGATCGTCGAGCTCGGCGACTCGCTGCAGTACACGATCCGGATCCGCAATACGACCCCGACTGCGCTCGGCGCTGCCTTCGTCGACGACGCGCTGCCGGCTGGCTTCCGGTTCATTCCAGGCACAGCGTTCGTCACGCGCGCCGGCAGCCGCGCGCAGATCACCGATCCGACCGGCAGCCCTGGGCCAAACCTGACGTTCGCAGTCGGTTCATTGCCGGGCAATGACGAGATCGTGCTGACCTACCGCGTGCGGGTCGGTGTCGGTGCGGCCGAAGGCAACGGCATCAATACCGCGCAGGCGAAGCCGACACCGTTGGTCAACTGTGCGGCCACGCCCCAGCAGTGCTCGAACACCTCGCAATTCCAGGTGCGAGTGCAGGGCGGTGTGTTCACCACCGACGCCTGCGTGGCGGGCAAGGTCTTCGTCGACTGCAACGGCAACCACGTGCAGGACGCCGAAGAACTCGGCATCCCGGGCGTGCGCCTGTGGCTGCAGGACGGCACCTTCTTCATCACCGATTCCGAAGGCAAGTACAGCTACTGCGGCATCCGCCCGCTGCTGCACGTGATGAAGGTCGATCGCGCGACGCTGCCGGTCGGCTCGCGCCTGACCGAGTCGAGCAATCGCAACGTCGGCGATCCTGGCTCGCTGATGCTCGATATCAAGAAGGGCGAGCTGCATCGCGCGGACTTCATCGAGGGTTCGTGTTCGGCGCCGGTCATCGAGCAGGTCAAGGCGCGCCGGACGCAGGGCGAAGTCGGCGGGCCGGCTACCGAGTCGCGGCCGGCAGGACCGCTGCGTTTCCGCAGCAAGCCGGCGGGCGCACCGCAGCAGGCGACCGACACAGCGAACCAGCCAGCACCGCAGCCGCGACCGAGCGGCGAGCCGGTGAAATCCGAGGGCGGCGATGCGAAGCGTTAGCCGCCATCCATCGCCTCGCACCTGCGTTGGCCGCGCTCGGCTGTGCGTTCGCATGCGGCGCGGCAGGTGCACAGACCTTTGGCCTCGACGGCGGCGCGCCGCTGCGCGAAGCCGCGTCTCAGTCAACATCGCCGGCGCCGGCGACTTCGCCGCGCATCGGCATCAACACGCTGCAGAACATGGCCGTCGCCGAGATCGTCGTCGACGTCAATGCGCAGGCCGCGGTGGCCGATGGTGTTTCGCGCATCGGCGTCACGGTGCAGTTGCTCGATGCCGGCGGCAAGCCGTTGAAAACGCCGGCCACGATCACGATCGAGAACTCCGCCGGCCGCATCCTGCTGCCGGGCGCCGGCACCGACGAGACCGGCGCCCGGCGCGCTCGATGTCGACCGCATCACGCCGGGCGTGCAGATCAATGTCGAAAACGGCCGTACGACGTTCTGGCTGGTTGCGCCGGCCCGGCCGCAGGATGTGCAGTTGCGCGTCAGCGCCGGCCGCGCTGTCGCTGAAGGAAACGTCAACTTCGCGCCGGAGTTGCGCGAAATGGTCGCGGCCGGCCTGGTCGAAGGCGTGATCGCGATGCGCAACAAATCGACCAGCCAGATCCAGCCGGTGCGCCTGAACGATGGTTTCGAGCAGGACATCAAGACCTGGGCACGTTCGTTCGACAACGGCCAGGGCGCCGGTGCAGCGCGCGCGGCGTTCTTCCTGAAAGGCAAGATCAAGGGCGATGCGCTGTTGACGATGGCCTACGACTCCGACAAGGAGACGCAGACGCGATTGTTCCGCGATGTCCTGCCGGACCAGTTCTATCCGGTCTACGGCGATGCGTCGATCAAGGGCAACGATGCGCAGTCGACCTCGAAGCTCTATGTGCGGATCGACCAGGATCGCAACTACCTGCTGTATGGCGACTTCATCACGACTGCCAGCTACACGCCGATTTCCACGCCGCTGATGGGCGCGCGTGGCCCGTCGGTGGGCGGGGTAATGCGGCTGCGCGACCTCGGCACCTACAGCCGCACGGTGACCGGCGCCCAGGGCCACTTCGAGAACGCGCAGGGTTACGGCAATGCCTTCGTCGTCAACCAGAATCTGCGCGTGGCGATCGAGGAGTACGCAAGCAATGGCACCTCGGGGCCGTTCGCGGTGCGCAACAGCGCGGCGGTGATCAACAGCGAAAAGGTCGAGCTCGTCACGCGCGACCGTAACAACGTGTCGGTGATCCTGCGCAGCGTGCCGTTCGCGCCGCTGATCGACTATGTGTTCGAGCCGTTTTCCGGCCGCATCCTGCTGACGCGGCCGATTCCGTCGCGCGACGAGTTCGGCAATCCGCTGTCGCTGCGCATCACCTACGAAGTCGACCAGGGCGGCGATCCGTTCTGGCTCTACGGCCTCGACGGCCAGTACCGCATCACGCCCGCGTGGGAAGTCGGCGGCACCGCCGTCAACGACACCAATCCGTACGCACCGTACAAGCTGGGATCGGTCAACACCGGCGTGCGGCTCGGCCCGAATACACAGCTCATCGGCGAGTTCGCGCGCACCGAGGGCACCTACAACACCGGCACCGGTCTGGACGGTGCGCTGACGCCGGGATTGGCCAGCGTGAGCGGCGAAGCGAACGGCAACGCGGGCCGCATCGCCCTCCAGCACGACGACGGCGCCACCGCCGTGCGCCTGTACGCCGGCCGTTCGGAAAAGGGCTTCAACAATCCCGCCGCGAGCTACACCGGCGGTCGCAGCGATGCCGGCCTGCGCGCCACGCACAAGCTCGATCCTGGCATCACCCTGTTTGGCGAGGCCGTGCACACCGAGGACGTGATCGCCGGCGGCACGCGCAACGGCATCCAGCTCGGCAGCGCGTTCCGGATCAACGACAAGCTGACGCTCGATGTCGCGTTGAAGCGCATCGACGAAAACGGGCTGCCGGTGTCGCCGGCCGCTACGATTCCGGGCAATCCCTCGAGCGCGGTCGGCACCGCAACCTCGCCGCTGACACCGTCCGGCGGCTTCTTCGGCACCGGCAACAATGCCTTGAATCCTGCCACCGGCACCGCGATCCTCGCGCCGCAGACGGCCGCTGCCAACAGCGGCGCCGGAACTCCGCTCGAGGCGACCACGGTGCAGCTCGGCGCGCAGTACCAGATGACGCCGCAGATCTCGCTGGCCGGTGAAGTCGAGGCCTCGGTGGCCGGCGATGACCAGAAGCGGCTCGCGCTCGGCGCCGCCTATCAGCTCGCCGAACGATCGCGCCTGTACGGCCGCTTCGAAACGCAGCGCGGTCTGGCTTCGGTCTACTCGCTGGACCCGGCCGACAAGTCGACCTGGTTTGTATTCGGCGCCGACACCGCGCTTTCGCCGACCGCGCAGTTCTATTCCGAATACCGGATCCGCGATTCGATAGGCGACCCGCTGGTCGCACGCGATGCGCAGCTTGCGACCGGCCTGCGCAACACCTGGATGCTGGGCGAAGGACTGCGCTTCGTGACCGGCGCGGAATACCTGAAGGTGCTGGAAGGACTGGGACAGCAGGCGGTCGCCCTGGCCGGCGCGATGGACTACACCGCCAATCCCCTGTGGAAAGCACTCGGACGGCTCGAGTGGCGGCGGCTCTGGGACTCAGCCACCACGCTGATCGACGAGCAGCAGGATTCGTGGCTCTCGACCATTGTCGTCGCCCGCAAGCTGGATCGTGACTGGACGCTGCTGGCGCGCAACTACGCGCTCTATGCCGACTTCGCCGCCACCGGCGATCGCTGGCAGGACCGTTTCCAGATCGGTGTGGCCTACCGCGACACCGATCGCAACCGCGTCAACGCGCTCGCCAAGTATGAGTTCCTGACCGAGAACGACAAGAGCGCATTGCCGACGGTGCTGGTCGGCACGCAGGCCGCACCGAGCAAGCGCAACGTCAACATCTTCTCGGTGCTCGCGGACTGGCATCCAAGCCGGCCCTGGTGGCTGACCGGCCGCCTGGCGGCCAAGAGTGCCGCCGAGACCTTCGACGGCATCGTCGCGCCGCGCTACTCGGCCGCGCTCGCCAGCGGCCGCGCGATTTACGACGTGACCGAGCGCTTTGACCTCGGCGCGTTGGCCGCCTACATGTATTCACCGCAAGGCAGCACGAAGCAGACCGCCTACGGCCTCGAAATCGGCGCGATCGTGCAGGCCAACCTGCGGCTCGCGGTCGGCTACAACGTGACCGGATTCTCCGACCGCGACATGACGGCCGCGGAGTACACCGCGCAGGGCTTCTTCGTTCGTCTGCGCTTCAAGTTCGATGAAGACATTTTCCGCGGCGCCGACAGCGGTGGTGAACCGCTCGACCGACCGCCCAGCCAGCTAGGAACCATCATGCGAAACCTGTTTCGTCTCTGCATTCTGGCCCTGTACGTAATCGCCCCGGCGCGCGCCGAATCGCAGCAGCCCGCGCCGCAGCTCGTGGCGCCGGCCGACCGCATCAGCGACCGCGAGATCAACGCCGACTACGCCACCTACGAGGCGACGGAAGCGCGCATCAGGGCGCTGAACGAGCGCGGCACCGGCAAAGGGCCGAAGGTATCGGACTATCACCTGGCCAAGGCCCAGTGCTGGCTCGACGTCTCGTTTCACGAATACACGCGCAACGACCGCTCGCCGTTTCCTCAGCAGGCGCTCGTGCAGTCCGACCGCCTGATCGTGTTGATGGAGAACAACGCGACGCCGTTGCCGAATGACACTCCGCTGGTCAACGAGGCCGAGCGTCTGCGCCCGGACCTCTGGGACGCGACGTCACGGATGAAGGGGCATGCCGGCTATCGCTGCGCCGCGCAGAAAATCGCCTGCGCCGAAGTCGAGCTGGTGCATGCCGGCAACGAGATGAAGCAGCTCGGTTGGCGCCACGCCAAGCCCTATGTGCAGATGGCAGAGGACCTCGTCAGTGAAGGGCAGATCGCGGCCGAGCAGTGCGCGCCGGCAAAGATCGCCGTAACCGCAACACCGGCAGCGCCTCCGCCAGCGCCGAAGTCCGAGCCGACCAGCTTCTCGGCCGCTGCGCTGTTCAACTTCGCGCAATCCGATGCCAGTCAGATCCGGCCGATGACGCGCGAGCGACTCGACCAGTTGATCACACGCGCGAAAGCCGCCGGTATCACGCTGGAGAGCATTGCCGTCACCGGCTTCACCGACCGCCTGAACGCAAGCGGCAAGACCGACTACAACCAGAAGCTCTCCCTTGGCCGTGCGCAAACGGTGGCCGAACTCCTGGTAGCCGCCGGCGTTGATCGTTCACTGATCGTGGTCAGCGGTCGTGGCGAGGATGCGCCAGTCGTGGCGTGCGCAGGCAAGTTCACCTCAATGCACGATCTCGAAGAATGCCTGGCGCCCAATCGGCGCGTCGAGATCGAAGTCAGTGCAATGCGGCTGCGTTAGGCATCGCCCTCACGGATCGCGTCGCCTTCAGCGACCGCGGTGGCGTCCGACCAACGCCCTGTGGCCGCGTCGTTAGGCGTCGTGCGCACGGGTGGAACCGATGTCTTCTTCAGGGCGGCAGCAATAGTGGTTGCGGGGCGGGGTAGCCTACGGCTTGGGTTCCGTGGGGAGCCTGCAAATTGCCGAGGTGGCAAAGTGTCAATCGAGAAGCGCATCCAAAAGCTCGGACTCCAGCTTCCGAAAGTACCCACGCCCGCCGCGAACTACGTGAACGCGGTGCGCATGGGAAACGCCATTTATTTGTCGGGCACAGTGCCGGCGAGACCAGATGGAACGATTCCCAGGGGAAAGGTTGGCGCCGATGTCTCGACCGAAGAAGCTGCAGAGCATGCGCGGTTGGTCGGACTGAACATCCTGGCTATCCTGAAAGCCGAACTCGGTGACTTGGATCGAGCAAAGCGAATCATCAAGCTGCTTGGAATGGTGAACGCGGTACCAGACTTCCGCGAGCACTCTCGGGTGATCAACGGCTGCTCGGACCTGTTCGAGCAGGTCTTTGGTGCAAAGCATGCGAGGTCCGCGATCGGCGTTGGAAGCTTGCCGTTCGGGATCACAGTCGAGATCGAAGCGATCGTCGAGGTTAAGCTGGACTAAGCATTTGGCTGCTATGCGTGCTGTCGCGGTCGACTTCGACGCGTAACGTAACGTTAAGCCGACCGCGCCGGCGGCGCGCAGCGCCGCTGGCGCGGGTCGGCCTTGAACAACGAGTTGGGCGGCGTGTCGGCACCGAGCCGCCTCAGCGCAAGGAGCATCTAGGGAAGCTCTGATCTAAATGCAGAACAGGCCCGATTTGCAGTCTCGACCCACGCCGCGGCATTCGAGAGGGGCGCAATGGCGCGTCGGGCGGCATTTTGTGGCCGCGCGAGGCAGTGGGTTGCGCCTTGCGGGCGCATCTTTCCTGTGTTCATGCCAGTCGATGCCGCACCAGATAGAGGTTGGCGAGCGCAAAGGCGGTGAAGGCGCGCGGTGTTCTTGGCCAGCCCGCGATAGCGCACCTTGGTGAAGCCCCACAGCCGCTTGACCACATGGAAGGCGTGCTCGCCGCGGGCGCGGCACCCGCGAGCGAGCGCGGTTGATGCGTCTGGTGCTCGGTCAGCGGGCGCGTGCGGTGCCACGCCGGTTGACCCGATAGCGCATGCCGGCACCTGCGCGCTCTGGCGATGCGCCTCGCTCCAGTAGGCCTGGTCGCCGTACACGTCCCGCTCCTCGCCGTGCAGCAGCTGCGGCATCTGGGTGATGTCGGCGACGTTGGCTGCGGTGGTCGGTCAGGCTGTGGACGAGGCCGTGCTTGTCGGTGCCGACGTGCGCCTTCATGCCGAAGTGCCAGTCCTTGCCCTTGCGGGTCTGGCTGCATCTCCGGATCGCGCGCCTTCTCGGCGTTCTTGGTCGAGGGCGGCGCGGCGATGATGGTCGCATCCACGATCGTGCCGGACTTCAGCAGCAGCCCGCGCTCCTCCAGCAGCGCTGCGGACCTCGGCGAAGATCGCCTCGGTCAGCTCGATGCCGCTCGAGCAGGTGACGGAAGCGCAGAATCGTGCTCTCGTCGGGCACCGCGTCCTCTGCCAGCTCGATCCCGGCAAAGCGGCGCATCGACTCGAGTCGTACAGCGCGTCCTCGGCCTCCGGGTCGGACAGGTTGAACCAGTTCTGCATGAAGTAGATGCGCAGCATCCGCTCCAGCGGCATGCGGCTGGCGACCCTGACCGGCCTTCGGGTAGTGCGGCTCGATCAGCGCCAACAGCCGCGCCCACGGAATCACCGCGTCCATCTCCGCCAGGAAGCGCTCGCGGCGCGTCACCTTGCCCTTGTGATCCCACGCCACCGATGCAAAGGTCGTCTGCTTCATCGCGCTTGCTCCCCGCAACGAGTCTCGCTCCTCAACGCTCAGGACTCGTCGCGGTGGACAACAATTTTAGGCAGAGTTCCCCCTAGGAGCGAACGTACTGTTCTGCAACACCTACATATTGCGGAGCCCGGTTTGCATTTCAGCAGGCGCCGGAGTTACGAGCCCGTGTACACCGGTGGAGAACCGAATGTAGTACGGCGTGTCGTGTAACTGGCTCGGCCTCTCGATCCATTCCGGAGGTGTAGCAGGGATTGGCAGACCTTCCGAATGTGCGAGTTCCCAAAGCGCCCTGAGATTGTGGCGCAGCGCTTTGTCGCGAAGCCGGCGATCGTCTCCATTCTTCGAAAGTGATGCCTTCATGCGCACTCGGCAACCTGCGCGCAGACAAAAAGAGAGGGATAGCGCATCCACCGCCGGCCGCCGCAAGCGGGTCCACACCATTCAACAGGAGCCGAGCCATGCCCAGATATGTGTGTGGCGGACCAGCCGGCGCCATGCGAACCTCGTCAAGCTTGATGTTCGACGTCCCCGTGATTGGCGGTAGGTTCATGACGCCCGACGTGTTAGCTAACCGGCGGGCCACGCCGACACGCGCCAAGTTTCAGTCGCGTGCCGGCCCGTCCGGTTGAGCGCAGGGTCAGGCTGCACGGGTTCATCGTATTCAAAGCAGCCTGACGCGTGGACCATCGACTACCGTTTTTCGGCCAGAAACAGATAGCGATTGAGGCTAAAGAAGTACTCGCCTCGCTTTCCAGCAAGTCTTACTTCTCCTGCCCATGCTTCCGCTTCGTCGCGCGTAAGTCCGTTTCGTCCCACTTACAAACGGAACAATGGAGTCGATAAGCTGATTGCTGAAAGTGTTCGTATCAAAAGCTGTATTGAATATCGGAATTATCTTTGTCGAATCCACTTGAAAACCAGCATGACGTAGCTTGTTGGACATCGTTCGAGGCAGATAGGAATCGGCCGCGTGCTGTTCCCATGCGGATAGAACCCGGCTCATTCTGTCGCGATTGGGCGAGTACCACACGATCGAGTCCCAGTCCGTATCCACGATGACCGTCCGTCCGCCCGTTCGAATCACGCGATGAATCTCGGCCAACGCCAGATCAACGTCGCGAACATATTCCAATACTTGCGTCGATATGACTGCGTCAAAGTCCTGCTCTCGGAAGGGGAGCTGCGTAGCGTCAGCTCGATGGAATTCGACCCACGGCTGGTGAGCGCAATGCGTTCGAGCTACCGCAAGCAACGGCTCGCTGATGTCTACACCATGGACCGCGCCTCGCGATTCCACGGCCGCCGCGATCGCGCCTGCTAAGAAACCTGGGCCGGACCCGACATCCAGCACTCGCTCGCCCGACTTGGGGTCCAATGCGCGCAGGAACTCGCCGCGCTGCGACACCATATCTGGCGTGACGTAGAGGGCCAGCAATCGCTTTGTAGCCTCTTCGTCGAATCGCAACTCGGTCATCTAGATGCCACGATCCGGGCGGCCTAAGGTCTGAATTAAGCCGAGCCGCGAAGCGGCTTCGGTGGCGCTTGGCCTACGAAGAACCTATGCGACGTTTGACCGGACGTTGCGCGTTCCCACCACGGACGTTGTCTTTCTTGGTCTCTAACACTTCGTCTGCAACTCCAGCCGCAGCACCCAGCACCGAACCGACGACGAGCCCGGCAGCAGTAATTGCGCCAACGGCGCCAAATATCGGTAGTGCTGTAACAACCGCGACGCCAGCTCCAGCGCCAGCAGCTGCTTTGACCAAGCCTCTCACAAAGCTCATCTGTGTGCCCCGTCCAAGCTCCAAGCAACAAGATCTTATCCGCGCATCACCTTGAGACTATAAGGGCCCAACGTCTGAGTTGAGCCGCGCTCGCAGAGCGTCGGCTTTCCAACGAAATGTTAGGCGCGAACGTTATGGGCCCGAGTTCCAAATATCGGCTACACACTTCCACGCACCAGCAGAATCCCGACGCCAGACCGTTATATAGCGTCCCGTGACTGTCATGAGCTTGCCATCTGGGCCCGGAAGAGTCGTCGTGTTGCTGCCAGCGGTATAGCCCATGGTGCCGTCTTTGCTTACAAAAGCCTGCGCTGGCGTCCAGCCGATATGGAATCCTGGCGTCGCCAGGCTTTGCTCGACAAACTTTCGGATAGCCACCTTCCCGCTGACAAGCGGAGCCTCAGGCGGAGTGATAGTTGCGTCGTCGCTCCAAAATGAAACGATGCGCTCGACTTGCTTGCCTTCGGAAGCAACAGCTGACCATTCGCGATCTGTGCGGAGTAGTTCTTCCCCGGAACTGCTCGCGCTTGGGATAGAACTACACCCCAAAATCACGGGGCCGAAAACCAGCGCTGTGACTTCGATAAGTTTCATGGTTGTTTCCCAGTCATGTGGAGCCCTGCGTTCGCGCCTAACGTCGCCCATGAGCGGCCGAGCAAGCGGGCGAAGCACGCTTGCGAAGGTCCGCCTCGATGGGCCGGTTAGGCATCTGCAAGCTTCTTCGGCGCCGACTTTGGATGTTGAAGTATGTCAGCCCACTTGGCGACATCTTTCAGGATCTCGGCGGTCTCCACGAACGTCATTTCAGCATCAACGCTTTGAAGACCTGAATTTGAAAGCCAAACAGGAACATTGGCACCAGTTGGCAACTGGCCGTTCTCGATTATCGACTCGACATGTTTCATCTGGTTGTACAGATGATTCAGTCGCTCTTCGACGGCCCTTTCGCCCTTCTTGTAGATCACAACGCCCAAGGACTTCTCTAGCGTCTTGAAGCTGTGCCAAGACTGACCAAGAAAGCACTCCCAGTGGAACAGCGCGGACGCGTATCTCCTGGAGGACTGGCTACCGCCAGCTATGAACGCGAGGGTTGCTTCACGTGCCGCGGCATGCGAACTGAACGCGGCCTCCGCGCGCCGCAAGTAGTTGTACATGTAAGCATTGTGCGGCGGCTTCCACGTCGGGCCGAAAACCGAGTTCAAAAAGAAGTTTGCAACCCAATGGCCAGACTCTTTTGCGTACGTGGACATGTCCGGAATCTCCGCACTCGTGAATGCGGAGGCGCCGGGCGAACAAACCTGTCAATCACGTGCGGAGCGAAGGTGGCCATGGTCCAGATGCCTAACTTGATTTATATCGGTGTTTTGATCGTTAACCGGAAGCTCCGATCTCGTTAACCAAATCATCCCACCGCCCGTAAAGTATTGTCCAGCAAGGCTTTTGGGGCGAAGTACTGAAGTAAATGACAGTATTAACCAACCGCCAAACCAGTCAACCACATGGGCCTCGCGGAATCCTGGAGGGCGGACGGTGCAATAAGGCTGTTGCTTGGCGGGGCTGGGTGGGGGTCGGTAGGCGTTGGCGGTCTCGCGTGGCGGGCTCAGTTCAGTCCGTCTTGGTCGACGGTGCCGGCGTCGCTTGCCCGATCTGGCGCAAGATTGAGTCTCAGCAACTTGCAGAGAGCGCATCCAATGGCCGAGACCCGCCCCAGCATTACAGACAAGCGGCGTGCCTTTCAAAAATTGCACGTGGACGGCTGCTTCGTCATTCCGAATCCGTGGGACGTGGGAAGCGCACGCTACCTTCAGGGCCTGGGCTTCAAGGCGCTCGCAACTACCAGCTCTGGCTTCGCCTGGTCGCAGGGCCATCCTGACAATGGCGTCTCGCGCGAGATGGCGCTCGTGCACCTGCGCGACATGGTCGCTGCGACCGACGTGCCGATCAACGCCGACTTCGAGAACGGCTTCGCGCATGACCCGGCCGGAGTGGCGGAGAGCGTGCGACTCGCGGTCGAGACTGGCGTCGCGGGGCTGTCGATCGAAGATTCGACGGGCGATTCGGCCAGGCCGCTGTTCGAACTCGACGCCGCGGTCGAGCGGATTCGCGCGGCGCGCAAGGCGATCGACCAAACCGGTGGCGACACGCTGCTGGTGGGGCGTGCGGAATGCTTCCTGGTCGATCGACCGGATCTCGGCGAAACGATCGCCCGTCTCAAGGCCTATGCAAACGCGGGCGCCGATTGCCTTTACGCGCCGGGCATCCGCACGCGCGATGACATCGCGGCCGTGGTCGCCGCCGTCGCGCCGAAGCCGGTCAATCTGCTCGTGGGGGTGGCCGGCGGGTTCGCGGTGCAGGCAATCGCGGCGCTGGGCGTACGGCGGATCAGCGTTGGCGGGACGCTTGCACGCTCGGCCTGGGGCGGCTTTGTGCGTGCTGCCAAGTTGATCGCGGAGCAGGGCAGATTCGATGGCTTTGCCGATGCAGCCTCAGGTCATGAACTCAATTCGTTTTTCCGCGAGGATGTGAAGCGGCGCGGTTCCGCCTAGTTCTCTTCGATGGAAGTGGTTTCGCTCAGTTACCGCACGAGTCGCTTCTTCGCCGCGTTCGAGCGGGTAGAACAGCGGCTCGGGATTGGGAAGTGGTGAGCGTGACTGAGATCGTATCTGGATCGCCGCCCCGGCTCTGGCACTTTCGCGTTTCCCATTACAACGAGAAGGTCCGGTGGGCGCTCGATCTCAAGCGCTGGCCGCACACGCGATGCACGCTGATGCCCGGCTTCCATGTGCCGATCGCGCGCCGGCTCAGCGGCCAGACGCAGCTGCCGATCCTGAGGATCGACGGCCGGATGCTGGTTGGATCGAGCCGGATCCTCGAGGAAATCGAACGGCTGCGGCCGGAGCCAGCGCTTTTTCCTGCGGACGCTGCGGGGCGTCAACGTGCATTGGCGATCCAGCAGCATTTCGACGAGCAGGTCGCGCCGGATCTGCGCCGACTGTTCTGGTTTGCCTACCTGCCGCACCGGGACGCGTGCGTGCACATGGCCACCGACGGCGCTTCGGGCGTGACGCGCGCGGCCTGGCGCGTCGCATTTCCGTTGATGCGGCCATTGTTCGTGCGCAACATGGGTCTGCGTTCCTCGCAGGTCCGGGCTGCGCGCGAACGCATGCGCGCGCATTTCGATCGGCTTGAATCGGAGATCGGTGCCAGCGGCTATCTGGTGGGAGATCGATTCGGACTCGGCGATCTGGCCGCGGCGGCGGTGATGACGGCGATCATTCGTCCGCCCGAGTTTCCGTACCCGCTACCCGAACCCTGGCCGCCGGAGTTGCTCGAATTGCGGGCAGTCATGAGCGAGCACCCTGCGTTTCGTTGGGTGCTCAAGATCTACGCGCGGCACCGCGGCGCGTCGAGCGAAATTCAGGCGGCCACTGCATCGTAGTTGGCGGCCACGGGATGCGAAGCTCAGTGTGCTCAGTGTGAATTGATCGGCAGGCGCACGCAGAAACAACTGCCGCCGCCCTCGCGCGGCAGGCACTTCACGGTGCCGCCATGGCGCTGCGCAATCTGTCGCACCAGTGCCAGGCCGAGTCCGACACCGCCGAAGCGCTCGCTCGCGCCGGCCGCCCGATAGAACGGCTCGAAGATGCGTTCGCGTTCGGACTCGGGCACGCCTGGGCCGCGATCGCAGACCTCGATCTCGACATTGCCGTCCTGCGCGCGCAGCGTGACTTCCGGCGCGCTTTCGCCATAGCGCTGCGCATTCTCGAGAAGATTGCGAAGCAGGCGGCGCAGCAGGCGAGCATCTCCGCGCAGGCTCAGTGCGGGACCGTCGACCGAGCCGTTCAGGCGCGCCGCCTCTTCGGCCGCCAGCGCGGTCAGATCGAATTCCGCAAATTCGTCTTGCGTCGCCGTGTGAGTGGAATCGAGACGGCTCATCAGCAGGATCTCGTCGATCAACTGGTCCAGTTCGCCGATGTCGCGCGCGAGTTCGGCTTTCAGGTGGGGATTGGCATCTCCTCCCAGCATTTCAAGCCCCATGCGCAGGCGCGCCAACGGTGAACGAAGTTCGTGCGAAGCATTCGCCAGCAGGGCCTTGTTGGCGCCGACAAGGGCCTCGATGCGACCAGCCGCGTCGTTGAAGCTCTCTGCCAGCCGGGCCACTTCGTCGCTGCCTTCCACCGCCACGCGCGCCGACAGTTCGCCGCGTCCCAACCGTTCGACGCTTCCCTGAAGGCGCTCGAGGCGGCGCGTCAGCCGGCGCACGACCGGGTACGTGCCGATGCCGATGGCGATGGCGATCAGCACCAGCGTGCCGATGATCCCGAACGGTGGCGGCCGTGGCCCATGGCCGCGACCATGCGTCAGCAAGGTGCGGCCGTCCGGCAGTGGCAGCACCATCATCGACAGCCGGCCGCGCATCGGCGGGTCAGCGCGTCGTGCATCGTCCGGCAGTGCGTGCGGAGGCATGGGCGGTGGGCCGAACGGACGAAACATCGGCCCGCCGGCGGGTGGCGCTTCGGTCGGCATGCCGGGCGCCGTCGCTGTTATCAGGCTGCCGTCGGCTGAGTAGAGCGCGAGATCGGCCTTGAAGCGCGTCTTCCAGAGTTCCAGTGCCTGCTTCTGAATTTCCGGCGGGGCATCGGCGGGCGGCAAGCTCGGCGGCTGCCATTTGTGCCAGCGCGACGGGGTGAGGTCCGAAGGCCTGTTCGCCGAACAGCTTCCATGCGCCAAATGAAAGCACTGCGAACAGCGCGATCGATGCCAGCACTGCCAGCCAGATGCGCCAGTACAGGCGCCGCAGCGGCAGCACGGCTCAGGCGTCCTGCGTTTTCGCGAAGACGTAACCTGCGCCGCGCACAGTGATGATGCGGCGCGGTTGCTTCGGATCGTCCTCGATCGCGGCACGCAGCCGGGCAATATTCACGTCGATCGAGCGCTCGAAAGCCTCGAGCGGTTCACCATGGGCGAAATCCATGAGTTGTTCGCGCGTCAGCACGCGGCCAGCGCGCTCGGCCATCGTGACCAGCAGCTCGAACTGACGCGAGGTCAGTGGGCGCACCGCGCCGTCGATGCGTACCTGGCGCGCATCGCGGTCAATTTCCATGCGACCGAAGCGCATCACCTGCGTGTTCGCCGGTGACAGGTCGCCGCGCCGCCGCAGCACCGCGCGGATGCGTGCCAGCAACTCGCGCGGCTCGAACGGCTTCGGCATGTAGTCGTCGGCGCCGATCTCAAGTCCGACAATCCGATCGGTCGGATCGCCCTTGGCGGTCAGCATGACGATCGGAACACCGGCCGCGGATCCGCCGCCGGCGCGAATACGCCGGCACAGATCGACGCCGTCACCATCGGGCAGCATCACATCGAGAATCAGGAGGTCGAAGTAATCGCGCTGCAGGACCGCGAGGCCGCTCGCGCAGTCGTCGGCCAGCGTGGTGTCGAAGCCGGCCGCGCCGAGGTACTCGCGCACCATCTGTGCGAGGCGCCGGTCATCATCGATCATCAGCAGTCGGGGCATGCGCTCAATGTAGCGCGATGCAATGGCGCGAAACGTCGCGCCGATTCGACCAGGGTGGTGCCGCGGCCGCCCGCGTATCTGCGGGTGGAGGGTCCCGCACAGGAACACCGTCCGGGGGAGGGTTGGTCATCCGGGCGGGCGGCCGCGACGTAGGCGAGAAAAATCGCGATGCAGAGCCTGGAGGTCTCAGCTACGCGGCGCTTCGGTACGCGGAGATACTGGCCGCTGCCACTTCGCCGCGATCTTGGTGCGTTGCTCCGGCGTCAGGACCTCGGCGCCTTCGATCATCGACTGCAGCAGCAGTTTTGATGTCGACTCGCCAAGCTGCAATTGCTCGGCGCGCAGCTTCTCCAACTTGGCCCGGTCGATGGTCGCTGCGGACAGCAGCGCGATCGACTGCCTGCGCGCTTCCATGTGCTGCTTGCGCATCGGCAACAGCTCGCCCGAGGTCTTCTTGACGATGGCGGCGATCTTGGCTTTCTGTTCGGCAGTCGCGTCGATGTCGGCCAGCATCCAGCTCACCATGGCTTCGATGCGTCGATTGGCGGTTTCCGGATCGGCGCCGAACCCCTGATGACCCCAGGGGCCGAATCCGCCCCCCATACCGTGGCCATGCATTCCCGGGCCGCCCATGGCATTGGCATGCCGATGCACCGCCAGTCCGCCGACTACTGCGGCCGTCGATGCGGCCGCGATTCCTGCAAGGGTCCAACGGCGCGTCCGGCTGGTGCCGTTTCCACTCTGCGTGTCGTTCATGTAGCTCTCCTCGATGTGTCGTGGCATCTGCGCACTTCTTTGCGCCTTGCCGATGGGTGAACTATCCCCGCGTGCGGTTTCTGACCCATGTGCCGAATGTAAATTTGTGTAATCGACTCCGGCACCGAGGTCTTTGGTCAACCATGCCCGGGAGAACGCCCTGAACTGCGACTCAATTCATGACGTCTTGCGCTCGGGCGGCGAAGCAGGCGGCGCAAGCTCGGCCGCCCGCTGTTCGGCGAGCGCCGTGGCCAGCTCGGTGACCGCCGTTGCATAGAAGTAGCTGCGGTTGTATTGCAGCAGGGCGCTGAAGCTCACGGTGCCGACACGATACTGGCGTGCTGGCTCGCCATCAGCGTCGATCACCGGCAGGTCGATGACGAGAACCGGCGCGTCGAGCGGCAGCGAGATCTCGGATTCCACGCCGGCAGCGAGCGCACCGGACCACGTGGTCTGCGCCACGATGCCCCGACCGAGCGCATCGACAATCTCTTCACTCGCACTCGCGTCGGCCAGCACCGGCCAGTCGCGCTGCCAACCGTGTGCTGCAAGAAAGCTGGCGACCGAGCCGATCGCATCGGCGGCACTGGCCGTCAGTTCGATGCGGCCATTGCCGTCGAAGTCGACTGCCCAGCGCCGGATCGAACCCGGCATGAACTGCGGCAGTCCGATCGCACCGGCGAATGAGCCCTTGAAGTCGAGCGGGCTCACGCCTTGTTCACGCGCCAGCAGCAGGAACTGTGTCAGCTCGGTGCGGTAGAAGTCGGCGCGGCGCGGGTAGTCGAAGCTCAGCGTCATCAGCACGTCAAGCGTGCGGAAGTTGCCGGTGATACGGCCGTAGTAGGTTTCCACGCCGATGATCGCGACGACGAATTCCGGAGGCACGCCGTACTTGTCGTGTGCGTGCGCCAGGGCGGACGCGTTGGCACGCCAGAACGCGAGTCCCGCCTGTATCCGGGATGGGTCGAGATAGCGGTTGCGGTACTCGAACCAGTTGCGCTGGCCGAACGGGATCGGCGGCTGCATCAGGCGTTCGACAGTGGCCGAGTAGCGCGCGGCCGCGAACCAGCGTTCGAGCTGCGCGCGGTCGAAGCCATGCTGCGTCACCAACTCGTCAATCAGCGATTGAACCTCGGGGCGCGACGGGTAGGGCGCGCTTGCAGGAGCAAGCGTCTGCGCATTGGCCGCATGCAATCCCGCGACCAGACAAGCGGCAAACAGCGCGCCGCGGACGGCGCGCATCGCAGCGGCGCAATTCACAGCGGATTCGGCCGCGGCCGGAAGGCACGCACGCGCTTGCGGTAGGCGCGCACGTCGGCACGGCTTACCGATTCGGCACTGCGGGCGTAGCGCATTCGCTCGTAGCGGGCGAGCAGACGTTTGGCACGCTGAACATCAGAGGGCACGAGCGCGCGCTTGCTGCGCGTATACAACTCGCGCGGCCCGCAGGAGGCCGAGGCCGCGACTCCGGCCTGCTCGAGCTTGTCGCGCAGCTGCTGGAACGCTTCTCCGAGCGGATCGCGTTGCGTGCGGGCACGCATCGACAGCACGGCCAGGCCGATCAGCAGCACCGACACGGAGACGGCGAGCAGCATGGCAACACTTTCCCAACTTGGGGCCAGGCCGAGCCTCTCGACCAGAGCACGCTGGCGCTCCCCTGAATACGACAGGACCCACTGGTTCCAGGAGTTCTGGACCGCTTCCCAGTTGAATCGTATCGATCGCAGCCAGGGCACGTCGCTGCCCATTGAGGGCAATGCGATGCCGGCGCGCCGCGCGATCTCGGCGGCGCCGCCATCGATACGCACCGGTGCCACCACTGCAGTCGGATCGACCCGCATCCAGCCGCGCCCTGTGAGCCAGACCTCGGTCCAGGCGTGCGCGTCAGACTGGCGCACCGTCATGAATCCGTCGACCGGATTGAGTTCGCCACCCTGATAACCGGTGACCACGCGCGCCGGAACACCAAGCGCGCGCATCAGGAAAACAAACGCCGAAGCATAGTGTTCGCAGTAGCCGAGGCGGGTCTCGAACAGGAATTCGTCAATTGAATGGCGCCCGAGCAGAGGCGGCTCCAGGGTGTAGTTGAAACCGGAGCGCTGCAGATGCGCGAGTACGGCGCGCACCAGTTCGGCGTCGTGCCCGCTTCGTCCGGCTGCTGTGGACGGCGCAACACGGCTGTGCAGTTCATCGGCGAACTGCAAGGTGCGCGGGTTGAAACCCTTTGGCAGCAGCAGCCAGTCGTCGAGTTCGTTCGACGAAGTGCGCACGCCGAGGCGGTAATCGGTTGCCGAACGCATCGAGTAACGCAGACGCTCGCTGACAATGCCATTGACGAGCAGCTGCATCTCGGGCGTGAGGCGTGCCTGAAGCAGGCTGATTATGGGAAGCTCGGCCGGCGCATCGAGAGCGAACAGCCAGTCGCGACGGTGCGGTTCGAGCGTCACGGAGTAGCTCACGCCTGACTTTGGATTGACGTCGATGGCCGGCGGCGCAACGTTGAGCTGGCGCTGCACCAGCGGCGACCATGTACGGCCATTGAAAGTGCCGAACACGGGCCCGCGCCAGTACAGCTTTTCGTTCGAAGGAACCGCTCCGTCGAAGCGCACGCGAAAGGCGATTTCGTTGGACTCGAGCAGGCGGCTGATGGTCCCGGGCGACATTGAATTGGACAGGCCGGTGCTGCCCTGGTTGCTGTCGCCGGGCATGCCCCACAGCGGCCCGGAGATGCGAGGAAACAGGATGAAAAGTGCAAGCGCGAGAGGAATGGCCTTGAGCAGCACGATGCCGACGAACCGCAATTTGCGCCCGGCCGGCAGGTCGGTTTGATCCAGATTGACGCTGACCAGAACAAAGAAAAGCGCCACGACGGACATCATCGTCAAGACGGCAACGCCGAGCTGCTGGCCGTACAGGAACTGTGTCAGCAAGATGAAGAACGAAAGATAGATAACAACGAAGATGTCGCGGCGCGCGCGCATTTCGAGCAGCTTCAGCGCCATCAGGAGCAGCAGCAAAGTGACGCCCGCATCCTGGCCGACCAGCGTGCGGAATTGCAGGTAGACCGCTGCCACGGCTGCGACCAGCAGCGGCATCATCAACAGGCGGCCGGGCAGGGGTCGCTGTGTCAGCGTCAACCAGACCCGCCATACCAGCAGCGCGAGCAGAACGGCGGTCACCCACCATGCAAGGTGCTCGAAATGCGGGGCCACGACGAGGGCTACCGCAAGCAGCAGCACCAATGTGTCGCGCCGCTCGCGCGCCGCGCTCGAAGTCTGCGGGCCGAACAGGCGTGCTACTGGCGCGAAGATCAGCGACAGGCGTGACGCAAGGCCGGCGCGGACGGAAAAGGGCAGATTCATCGTCCCCGATCCGGGATCTCAGTGCCCGCCCGGCCGCCCGAAGGGCGCTGAGCGCCCTCTCGGGGGGCAGCGAACAAAGTGAGCGTGGGGGCCGTCCATCCTAAAGGCGGCACAACGCCAGTGCGGTCAGGCAATGATCGCGATGCTGGGGATCGGTGCCGGCAAAAATCATCGCATCCGGAAGCCGAAGCCCGTAACGCAGGTGGGCGGCGTCGGCATCGAGCACCCAGCGCGCGAGCCGTGACAATCTGAGTTCCGGGTCGAGCACCGCCGGGAGGCTGTCATAGTCGAGCACGATTTCACCGCCCCCGCGCGCTTCGAATTGCTTGACCGACAGTTCATCCGATCGAGCGGCCAGCCGCCAGGCGATCATCTTGCGCGGGTCGCCAGGCTGATAGGGTCGCACGCCGGCAAAGTCGTCGCCGGTCGCTGCCAAGCCCTCGCCTTCGCTATCGCCGCCGCCAGTGGCTGGCAGCGGCGGCGCGTCGAGCTCGGGCGCCGGGTAGACGATGGCGGTAAGCGCGGGGGTCAGGTACGCCCACGCGCGCCACAGTCCGAATGGAAAGTGGGTCTCGATCACGATCCGCGGTGCCGGCAGGTAGCCGCGATGGACCGCCTCGAGTGGAACTCGGACCGTGCAGTCGCCGCGCGCCGGCAGCTCGATCGAAACTTCAAGCGGCGGCGCCTTGGGTGCGCCGAAGCGGAACAGCCGCCGCCCGGTGCTGTCGGGCATGAAGAAGAAGCGCAGCGCGAAGCGGTCGACCGTGGTCGGATTCGTCAACGAAAGTTCGAACAAGGCATGGTCGCCTGTGAACACCGGCTCGACGCGTACGCCACGGACTACCACCTGTGCCAGATTGGCGTGGGTCGAGTGCATGCCGACCAGGGCCATGCTGGCAACCAGAAAGGTCAGCAGGAAGCCGAGCTGCAGCGTGTAGTTGATCGAGCCGATCAGCAGCACCAGCATCGCCGCCCCGAATACGAGGCCGGGCATGGTCGGCAGGATGTAGACGCGGCGGCGATCGAGCAGGACATCGCCAGCTTCGGGTCCACGCCGGCCCGCGATCCAGTTGCCGATCCGGACGCTGATCGGATGCGTGATCACGTTCATGGCCGTGAGCTTACTCAGTGCGAAGTCTCAGCTCAGGGCACCGGCACCGCGCCGATCAGATTGGACACGAGTTCCTTGCCGTGCAGGGCGCGAGCGTTGTCGCGTGACATGGCGTGTAGCCGGTGGCCCGCCACGGCCGGCAAGACGTTCTGTACATCCTCCGGGATCACATGTTCGCGCCCGTCGAGCCAGGCCCAGGCACGCGCGGCCGCCAGCAGTGCCAGTCCGCCGCGCGGCGACAGGCCCTCGGCGTACTTGCCCGAAGAACGCGAATGCGCCATCAGGGCCTGGACATAATCGAGCAAGGCAGGCGATACGAACACGCGCTTGACCTCGGACTGAGCAGCGAGCAGGTCGCCCGGGCGGGCGACCGCACCGAGCGTCTTCATCATGTCGCGCCGGGCTTCACCCGCGAGCAGGGTACGCTCGGCAGCGCGGTCCGGATAGCCGAGGCTGATGCACATCAGGAAGCGGTCAAGCTGCGATTCCGGCAGCGGAAATGTCCCGACCTGCGACAGCGGATTCTGCGTGGCGATCACGAAGAACGGCTGGGGCAGCGGCCGCGACAGGCCATCGGTCGAAACCTGGCTCTCTTCCATCGCCTCGAGCAAGGCGCTCTGGGTCTTGGGGCTGGCGCGGTTGATCTCGTCAGCCAGCAGAACCTCGGTGAAGATGGGGCCCGGATGGAACACGAACTGACCGCTGGTGCGCTCGTAGACCGAGACGCCAATCACGTCCGAAGGAAGCAGATCGCTGGTGAACTGGATGCGCCGAAACGGCAGGCCGAGCGAGATGGCGATCGCATGCGCAAGCGTTGTCTTGCCGACGCCGGGTGCATCTTCGATCAGCAGATGGCCGCCAGCCAGCAGGCAGGTCAGGCTCTGGCGGATCTGCAGGGTCTTGCCGACAATGATGGTGCCGATCTGCGTGGCACAGGCGCGGAATTTCTCTAACATCGACTCAACCCTTGACTTGAGCTTTGAAATTGACCCTGTGAGCCTGCTGGGCTCATGAAAAGAAGAGCCGGATGATGCAACAGCGACCCACAGGATTGTTCAGTCACCGGGATTGCGCCGCCCATGAGATGGGCTCGTGGCACCCGGAGTGCCCGGCGCGCCTGGCTGCGATCCACGACCACCTGATCGCGACCGGTGTCGCGCCCTTCCTTGACCATCACGAGGCGCCCGCAGCCACGGTTGAAGTGCTGGCCCGCGCGCATACAGCGGCCTATCTGGGGAAGCTTCAAGCCAGCGTACCACGCCAGGGCTACCAGTCCCTCGACCCCGATACCTCGATGAATCCGCACAGTTGGCAAGCGGCGTTGCGGGCCGCTGGCGCTGTGGTCGATGCAACTGATCGTGTGATCCGAGGCGAATTGGCGAACGCGTTCTGCGCGGTGCGACCGCCCGGACATCATGCGCTCGGCGCCGGTGCAATGGGCTTTTGCCTGCTCAACAACGTGGCGATCGGCGTGCGCCATGCGATCGCAGCGCACGGCCTTGAACGGGTGGCGGTGATCGACTTTGACGTGCATCACGGCAATGGCACCGAGGAGATCCTGTCTGACGACGAGCATGTGCTGATGGCCAGTTTTTTCCAGCATCCGTTTTACCCGTACAGCGGGACCGGCCAGACGGCGAAAAACATGGTCAATGTGCCGCTTGCCGCCGGAACCGGCGGCGATTTGGTGCGCCAGGTGGTGGACGAGATCTGGATGCCGCGCCTGCGTGAGTTCGCTCCGCAGATGATCTTCGTCTCGGCCGGCTTCGATGCGCACCGCGAGGACGATCTCGGCCAGATGGCCCTGGTCGAGGCTGACTACGCCTACATCACCCGGCGCCTGATGGCGCAGGCCGATGAGTCGGCCCAGGGCCGGATCGTCAGTTCGCTCGAAGGGGGATACAACCTGAGTGCGTTGGCGCGCAGCGTTGCCGCACACCTCCGGACCCTGGCGCGGCTCTAGCGCGACGGCCTGCACTGCTTTTTCTTGGGAGAAGAGAAGGATGGCTGCGAACATCTATGAGGTCGGCCTCGAGCGCAACGCCGCGAACTTTGCGGCGCTGTCCCCTCTGCCGTTTCTCGAGCGCAGCGCTGCGGTCTTTCCGACGCTTGACGCGGTGGTACACGGGTCCGGGCAGACCGTTGTGCGGCGGACCTGGAGTGAGTTGTATGCGCGTTGCCGACGGCTCGCCGGCGCGCTGGTTGGCCGCGGAATCGGGCGCGGCGATACGGTGGCTGTCATGCTGCCGAATACCCCGGCCATGGTCGAAGCGCATTTCGGCATTCCGATGACGGGTGCCGTGCTCAATGCGCTCAACACTCGCCTGGATCCTGAATCGATCGCTTTCATGCTGAACCATGGCGAGGCGAAGGTCTTGTTCACCGACCGCGAGTTCGCCGCGGCCGTCAGGGCAGCGCTAGGCCAGGTTGACCGCGAGCTGCTGGTCATCGACGTCGACGATCCGGTCTACACCGGCGAAGGCGAACGCATCGGCGCGATCGAGTACGAGGCGCTGCTGCAGGAAGGCGCGCCCGACTTCGTCTGGTCTTCACCCGCGGATGAATGGGACGCGATTGCGCTGAATTACACCTCGGGCACGACCGGCAATCCGAAAGGGGTCGTCTACACTCATCGCGGCGCGTATACGAACGCGGTTTCCAATGTGCTGGTCTGGGCGATGCCGCATCACCCGGTGTACCTGTGGACGCTGCCGATGTTTCACTGCAACGGCTGGTGCTTCCCGTGGACCATCGCGGCGATGGCGGGCACTCATGTGTGCCTGCGGCGGGTTGAGGCGCAGGCCGTGTTCGATGCGATCCGTAAACACGGCGTCACTCACTATTGCGGGGCACCGATCGTGCACTCGATGCTGATCAGTGCGCCCGAGGAAATGAAGCGCGGCATCTCGCACCGGGTCCAGGCGATGGTCGCCGCCGCCTCGCCGCCGGCGTCGATGATCGAAGGAATGGATCGCATGGGTTTCGACCTGACGCATGTCTATGGACTGACCGAGGTGTACGGGCCGGCGACCGTGTGTGCCAAGCAGGACGAGTGGAGCCGCTCGACGTCGGCGAGCGCGCGATTCTCAACGGCCGCCAGGGCGTGCGTTACACGCTGGAAGAGGGTGTCGCCGTGCTGGACCCGGACACGATGCAGCCGGTGCCGGCCGACGGGCAGACGATCGGCGAAGTGATGTTCCGCGGCAACATCGCGATGAAGGGTTACCTGAAGAATCCAACGGCGACCGACGAGGCGTTGCGCGGTGGCTGGTTTCATTCGGGCGATCTGGCGGTGCTTTAGCCGGACGGCTACCTGCGCATCAAGGACCGCAGCAAGGACATCATCATCTCGGGCGGCGAGAACATCTCGTCGATCGAGGTCGAGGACGTGCTGTACCGCCATCCCGCCATCGTTTCGGTCGCAGTGGTCGCCGCACCCGACGCGCGCTGGGGTGAAGTGCCCTGTGCCTTCGTCGAATTGCGCGAGGGCGCGACCTTGGGCGAGGAGGAGTTGCGCGCGCATTGTCGCCAGTATCTCGCGGGCTTCAAGGTGCCGAAGCGCTTCGTCTTCGGACCACTGCCCAAGACCTCGACCGGCAAGATCCAGAAGTTCCTTTTGCGCCAGCAGGCGAAGTCGGCCCAGGCGATCGACGTCTAGTGCTTCGAGGAGAAACGATGAACGCTCCGGAATCCAGGATAGGTCACGGAACCGCATGTGTTGCGCACGCAGGATGACCGCGGCCTGGTGACTCTGACTCTGAACCGGCCCCAGCAGTTCAATGCGCTGTCGGAAGAGATGATGGCGGCGCTGCAGGCTGAACTCGACGCCGTTGCTCAGGACGCCTCGGCGCGCGTGGTCGTGATCGCAGGCCAGGGCAAGGCCTTCTGTCCTGGCCACGATCTCAAGCAGATGAAGGCGCGGCCGGAAGTCGCTTACTACCAGCGCCTGTTCGCCCAGTGCACAAAGCTGATGATGACGATCCAGCGCTTGCCGCAACCGGTGATTGCGCGCGTGCACGGCATTGCAACCGCCGCCGGCTGTCAGCTGGTTGCGATGTGCGACCTGGCAGTGGCCGTGACCGATGCGAAGTTTGCGGTGTCCGGCATCAACGTCGGGCTGTTCTGTTCGACGCCTGGAGTGGCACTGTCACGCAACGTGAGTCGCAAGGAGGCATTCGAAATGCTGGTCACCGGCGATTTCATTGACGCCGCTGAAGCGTGCCGTCGCGGGCTGGTCAATCGGGTGGTGCCGGCAGCGGAGCTCGATGCAGAAGTCGAACGGCTGGTCGCGGCGATCATCACCAAGCCAGCCGTCGCGATCGCTATGGGCAAGGACCTCTTTTATCGCCAGATCGAATGCGGGATCGAGGCTGCCTATCAGATGGCCGGCCAGACCATGGCCTGCAACATGATCGACCCGGCCGCACAGGAAGGCGTACAGGCGTTCATGGAAAAGCGCGCGCCGCGCTGGAAGCCATAGCGGTGCCGCGACTTACGGTCGGTCCTGCACTTCCTGCTGCTGGGTCGGTTGCTCGCGCGCGATGCGCCGGAAGAAATTGAGCAGGGGTGACTCATCGCTATCTGCCGTTACCGTCGCAGGAGCCGCAGTTTCAGCGGCAGCCGCGGCGGTAGGTGTGGTGGATGGTGCGGCGGATGGTGCGGCATTCGATTTCGCTGTGGCAGGTCTGACGGCCTTGGCCACTGGCGCGGCCGCTCGTGATTCGGCGGCCGGAATCGTTGCCGTTCGCTGGTCCATGGGAATCGGCAGGGCCAGCGTGTACATCGACATCGCAACCCAGCCGCAGATCATCAATAGCGGCAGGGCCCGCGTTGAAAGCTGCGACAACACTGCGGTAAAGGGACCTTGACGGGCGAACGCCGGTGGCCGCGCTGCTACGCGTTCGAGCGCATCCTCGATGCGCTGGCGCTGCTGCTTGAGCGGGCCCACTCGGTCGCGCGCTCCGCGCAATCCGAAATAGGCGAGCAGCACCACGGCAATGCCGAATCCCGCTATGCCTGCCAGCAGCCAGCGCTTGCCGGGAATCGGCGTACTCCAGGCACCGACCAGGACCACCAGATAAGAGAGCAGCAACATCGATTGCGAGACCAGGATTGCATTCAGATGCTGGCCCATGGCGGACGCTGCACCGTGAATTGCGATGTTCACCCGATCCAGTTCGCGCTCGAGCGCGAGGCGATGATCAATTGCAGGTGCAGACGCACCCGCGGCAGCGGCTGCCTGAACGGCATCCGCACTGCCATCGAGGGGGGAAAGGGCATCCATCGAGCACTCCGGAAGGGGGTCCCATACGGAGTTTCGGCATCGCGACCCTCGGCAGGGATCACCCATCCGAGCGAGCGGATGTCACGGTCTTAGGCGATCGCGCGCTCGGAGGTTCGGGGGTAACTGCGGCGTCAGTCGCCGCCCGCTCGGTGACGCGTCCCCCTGCTTAAGCTAGGCGGCTTCGCGCAAATCGTCGAAATCGTCTTCGACGAAGTGATCCGCCCTTACATGCGTGACGTTGTCGAGACGCAGCGTCAGACAGTATGCGGCGCCGCCCGAACGATTGAACGAATCGAGCGGGACGACGTGCACCCGGTAGCCACGCGCCTTGAGTGCAGCGCGGGTTGCCGCCGAGGCGTGGCACATGACGACCTCGCGTCCGATGCACACCGAGTTGACGCCGAGATGAAACGCATCCTCTTCGGTAGCTTCGATCAGTTTGTCGCCGATCATCTCCCGCACCGTCGCCGCCGAGTCCGCCGAAAACGCGGCCGGGTACCACAGTACCTCGCCGCCCGACAGTACACAGAAGCAGGTATCGAGGTGGTAGAAGCGCGGATCGACCAGTTCCAGAGCGATCGCCGGAACGCCATACAGTTCACCGATCGTGCGGAACATGTCGCGGCTCGAGCGCTGCCCGTATCCGGTCCAGATCAAGCGTCGCGTCGCGTCCCAGATTGCATCGCCAGCGCCTTCGAAGTACAGGCCCTCAGGTGCCTCGACGATCTGGTCGATCAGGCCGCGCGCGTGCAGGCCTTCGAAAAAGGCCCGGTTGTGCGCTTCCTCGCCTTGCCGTTCCTTGCACAGGAATCGCGCCAGCAGCACCTTGCGATCGAGCACGACGGCTGAATTCGCAGTGAAGACCATGTCTGGTAGGCCGACGACCGCCGCCTGAACTTCGATCTCGGCGCCGAGCTCTTCGTATTTGGCTTTGAGAGCCGACCAGCCGGTGCGCGCATCCTGTGCCAGCAGCGTCGGCCGACACCGACCACTGCGAGGGATCCATCCAGGGATTGATCCGGTAGCTGACCTCGAACTGATCGGGCGAACTCATCATCAGGCGCGCTGCGGGGCGCGTAGTACGCATCGCGGGGGTCGTCTTCACGTCGTCTTTTCTCCGGGAGGATGCAGGCGTCAGTCGATGAACAGCGGAACTCCGCGGCTCGGCGCGCGGACCGAACTCGGTGAGCACGGCAGCAAAGACATCGATGCCCCAGTCGAGCGCTTCGCGCGCGATGGTCAGCGGCGGGGCAAAGCGGATCACCGTTTCATGTGTGTCCTTGGTCAGGACACCGCGCTCGGCCATGCGCTCGGCTACCGCTCGTGCCGACACGGTCGGTTCAAGCTCGACGCCAACCCACAGTCCACGGCCGCGCACGGCACGAATCAGGGGTGAGTCAAGGCTGCGCAGCCGCGCCAGCAGATGCGCGCCAAGCTCGCGGCTGCGCTCGACCAGGCCCTCGTCCTCGATCACATTCAGCGCTTCGAGGCCGACGCGCGCAGCGAGGGGGTTGCCGCCGAAGGTGGAACCATGGCTGCCCGGCGTCATCAGGTCGAGCACTTCAGCACGCGCCACGAAGGCCGACACCGGGAGCAGTCCGCCACCGAGCGCCTTGCCGACGATAACGCCATCAGGGCGGATGCCCTCGTGCATATAGGCAAACCATGCCCCGGTACGGCCCAGCCCGGACTGAATTTCGTCGACGATCATCAGCACCTTCAATTCGTCGCACAGTGCGCGCACGGCACGCAGGAAACCCGCTGGAGGCAGCACGATGCCGGCCTCGCCTTGGATCGGTTCGATCAGCACGGCGCAGGTGTTCGGCGTGATTGCGCCGCGCAGCGATTCGATGTCGCCAAAATCGAAGTGGCGGAATCCCGGCGTGAAGGGACCGAAATCCGCACGGTATGACGCCTCGGTCGAGAAGCTGACGATCGAGGTTGAGCGTCCGTGGAAGTTGCCGCGCGCCACCACGATCTCGGCGCTATCAGCGGCGATCTTCTTCACGCGATAACCCCAGCGCCGGGCTGCCTTGATTGCTGTCTCGACGGATTCGGCGCCGCCGCTGGCGGGCAGAACTCTCGCAGGTGCCGGCAAATCAGCGACCGCCACGAGTTTCGCGAGAAAGGGACCGAGCTCGGTCGAGTAATAGGCGCGCGAGGTGACCGAAACAAGCTGCGCCTGGTCGATCAGCGCCGCGACCAGCCGCGGATGTGCATGGCCGTGACTGACGGCGGAATAGGCCGACATGAAGTCGAGATAGCGCCTGCCGTCGGCATCCCATAGCCAGCAGCCATCGCCGCGCTCAAGCACGACCGGGATCGGTGCGTAGTTGGGCGCCGCAGCGCTTTGTTCGAGCCTGATGGCTTCGAGACCGATGGCTTCGTTTGATGACCGGACGCGTGCATCCATGACTGACCTCGCTGACTGAGCAGACAGTCTAGGGGGGCAGCGCGATAGGCGTGGCGTAACGGCGCACGCTGCGAAGCAGGAACGGAGTAGGGAGGGCATCACGACCGCCGAATCGGCAGCGGCCGTTGCCGAGGTGCCTTGCCCTGAGACCTACCCGCCGTCGGCGGGAATCAGCGCTGGCCCGCGCCTCGCTCCAGCGTTTGCTTCATGGCGACCATTCCTTGCCTGATCATCGGCTTCGATGGCGGCTGCCATTTCATTGGGCAGCAGATCCGCGATCCAGACGAGACGGCTGTGACCAGATTCATCGGCGAACACCTGCAACGATGCGTTGTGGTGCGTAAGTCGTCCTCCAACCGCGGCCCATACCAGGCGCCGATTCGTGTCGTCGACGTCGACGATCAATTCGCGTGCGACCATGCCGTTGGCGAAGGTGACGATCCTGGCGTCACCCTCCAGACGACAGTCGATCACGAAGCCCGGCACCAGTCGCTGGTGGATCGCGCCGACATCCCGCACTGCATCCCAGGCGAACTCGGGGCTGACTTCGGCCACTATTTCCTGGCGAATGGATGCCATGCGAAAGTCTCCTTCAGCTCTTAGGCTGTCGCGTCACCAAGGTTACGGCTCAACTTTGGTCAGCAGCCAGTGCAGGCTTTCGCAGCGCCGAGGGGGACCGAGATCGGCGGCGGACTCTCGACGCCTTTGCGTACCGGGCCGAGGAGCGGACGCGCCACTTGCCCCACTGCGGACAAAGTTGGTCGTATCAACTTGGAAGCGATGTGGACCCACACCGCGCTGGATGACGCAGCGCGCGCCTATCTGACCGGCAGCCTCTGAGTCGCGTTGATCCTACCTCTGTCGCCGGGGGGCCTCGCCCGATGCAGGGTGTGAAAGTCGGATTGCGCGCATGTTGAAAGGCTGCGACGCTAGAGCCAAGTCCGTTGGCAAATACTTCGGGTGCGCTCATCAGTGCTTACGCTACATACTGACCCTGGGTTCATCCGTACCGGCGCAGTCGAAGCGAGTCTCACTCGCCGTTGAGGAGCGCCCTTACATCGCTCGCGATGTGGGCCGGGGCCATGTTGTACTTAATTCGAAGGCGCGTGCGACCAACCGGGTCGATCGCATACCCGAAGGCGGAGTGGTCGACCAGGATTTCTCCCTTGTAGTCGCAGAATCTGATAGCTCACGTCGAATGCCCCGGTGACCCGGTGCGTCTGCTTATGCGTGCCGCGTAGACCCAGAAAGCCTGAATTGAAGGCGGGTATGTAGTGCGCCAAGAGGTCCTGGGTGTCGCGATCCGGATCAACGGTCACCCACAGCACCTGTGCTCTTCCGGCCGCCTCGCCCAGCAACTGAACCACCTCGTTCAACTGAATCAGCGTTGTTGGACAGACGTCGGGGCAGTGCGTGTAGCCGAAGAAGATCAGCACCACCTTGCCTCGAAAGTCTGCAAGCGTGCGTTTCCGGCCATGGTGATCCGTGAGATCCAGTACCCCGCCAAGCCCCTCGGCGGTAACGTCCTTGCCGTTGAATGCCCACGCGCTGTCCGCACTCCACAGCGACAGCAGGACGACTATCGCGGACAGCAGGCGATTCAGCCCTGGCAATGACATACGATTCGCACTCCGCCCCACGGCTACTTCATCGGCATCTTCATGTCGGACTGAGCGGCAATGTCGCGCACTTCGACCATGATCTCTTTCGAGGTCTTCTTGCCGTCCTTGCCCTGAAATTGCAGCGTCAGCGGCACCTTGTCACCCTTGGCCAAGGGCTTCGCCACGCCAATCAGCATCACGTGATAGCCGCCGGGTTCGAGGCTCACCGTGCTGTTGGCCGGCACCTGCAAGCGATCCAGCGGCCGCATCTTCATGACACCCTGGTCCATGCTCATCTGATGGATCTCCACCTTGCTGGCCACAGGGGAGGAGGCACCGACCAGGGCGGTCGCTTCATTGCTCCTGATTGTCATGAAGGCGGCGGTGGCGGACTGCCCGGCGACCATGCCTCGGATCCACGGTTCGGAAATGGTCACTTCGGCGCTTGCGGTCATGGTACCGAGAGCCAGCAACGCTGGCAGTAGGAACTTCATACACTTGCGTACATGGACAGTTTCCTTTCGTTGGCTGAACTGCGAAATGTTTGATCCTGGAACGCCTGAAGCCGGATGCCTTTACGCCTGAATTCCTTGTCGAGATGCCTACAGATTTCTTGCCCGCGCACACCGCGAAAGTACCGATCGCCAGAGCCAGGGTTTCGATCGAGAGCGCACGCACACGCGGATCACTCAGATCGTAGGGGAGTGGCAGCGTCGCGGCCGGCTGCCTTGACGCTTCTTGCGAAGCGTCCTCGACGGGCGCGACTGATGAAGTCTCGAGCCAAGTGCACATTTGTGCCTCCTGGAAGTCAAAGGGAAACGCCGCAGACCCCCGAATTCGGTAGTCAGGCGGGACCGATTGGATTCAGAAGACCGGTGGTGGGGCTCGGGTCCGCGGCGTTCGCCAGGCAGGTTGTCCTCGTGGGGCGAAGTCAACTAGCCCACTGGCCTGCACTTCCGCGACCGCTGAATGGATCGGGCTTTGATCAGAAGTCGGGGCTGCATGCGACGTGGAATTGGATCCGCAGTACGGACAGTGATCGAAAGTGACAACGTCGGACCTGCTTGGTCGCCCGCCTGGTAGGTCGGTTCCCTTTTGAACGCGATCGACACCCGCGGTAGAACAAATCGGCGCCCACACTGCCGCACGTTGCGTCGCGATCGCGTGGGAAATTCCGGGAGCAGTCGCATTCAGCAGAATCGCGCCAATCGCGAGCCAGCCGAAAGTCCGTTGGTATCGATGGACAGACATTAAATGGTCATTCCTGCGCAAGCATCAGCGCCTGCGAGACAGCCAAGCTTCAACCCAGCGACGGTCAAGTCGGCCGGAAACGACCTCTACGGCGTGGGCACCATCGTAGAAATACGTTCGCGGCAATTCGCCGCGCCAGGAACGATCGACGGAATAGCGTATGCGCTCCTCGAAGTCATCGGCAAAGGCCCACCTTTCAACGTCACCTGGTGCGTAGGCCGCGAGGACTTGAGATACGCGGATGCGCTCAGCAGGCGGGTCAGTCGTCACGAGCAGGACCGGCACTTCGGGATGACTGCGCTTGAGCGCACGCCAATCTCGCATATCCTCGATGCACGGGGCGCAGTGAATTGACCAGAACGCAAGGATGAAGGCTCGCCCCGCATAGGCCGTCCTGATCGCCTCCAAGCTCGTGGCGTCGAAGGGTCGAAATTCGGACGCAGTCCCGATGTTTGCCGCAAGTAACGCAGCCGCGAGCAGCGCACGAGTGATTCTGCTGATCTTCATGGAAGTGGGATAACGCGCAGCGGGTCGCTGCGCGTCTTCCAGACTACATAGAACCGTTTGTCGTGCACGAGGATGCGTGGCTGGTCGGACGCGCCGGTCGTGACCGCTACTTCAGCTTCAGTAGAATGTTGCGCCCCGATCGGACGACCGCAACGCTCGCAGCGTTGCGCGCTCGCCGTCAAATTCTTTCCAGACGATAGCGATCTGATCGCGGACGCCTGCCAGATCGGCATGCTCGGCCGTTTCGCCGCCCACTCGCCGTAGTCCTGCTACACCGTCGGGCTCGAGCCGACCGTAGTACACGCCTGCCTTCCCCTGAACACCGGTATACCAGACGGCATGGAGGTGGCCTTCACTGTCGGTCGCGAGCGAAGGTCCATGGTGCGGGCAGACGTCGAGGCGCCAGTCATCGAAGGTTGCCCGGCGGAACTGACTGACGCTTCCGTCGCTGCCTAGGCTCGCCAGCGCATGGTCGCGGATATTCGGCGCAAAGACGTGGCGCCAAAGGGCGAGGACGCTGCCGTTGGCTTGCGGCAGCAGCGCGATACGACAGCATTCGCAACTATGGTCAGCCACTTTGTAGTCGCCGCGGAACGTGGCACCCCGATCGTCGGAGATCGCGTAGTAGATGGCTGCACCAGCGTATTTGGATGACTTGCCGCCGGCCGCAACGACGTCGCGCTTGTCGATCCACGCGACGAGCAGGCGCCCGTCGCGGGTCACGGTCATTGCGTCGAAGCGATGTGTGATTTCCTGGCGGTCCGCATGTACGACCAGCGGCGTGGAAAACGTCTTGCCGCCGTCGATCGAACGAGCGAGCTTGATCTCGCCCGTGTATGGTTTGGAAAGTGGCTTGGTCCACGTGACGTAGATTTCGCCGCCTGGGCCGACCACGATATTGGGCCTCGCGTCACCGCCGGTATCCATGGGCTCCGGCGCCGCAAATACGCGTACGGGTGGCGACCACGCGCGACCGAAGTCTCCCGACTTGCGGACGACGAGGTACTGCCCGTCGTAGCTGACCGACCACAGATGGCCATTCGAATCGAAGGCCGCTGACGCCGCAAGCGCGGGTCGCATGGATTTGGCCGCCGCGGGCACGCCATGGACATGCCCGCTTCCCTCGTGACCTTGCTCGTGGGCGATGGCAGGACACGCGACCGCAATCAGGAACAAACCCAAGTGCGTCACCCCTTTCATCGTGGCATCTTCGCAGAATTGCCGCATCCTTGACTTCCTGCTTGCATCGGCAGCATCAGAATTGCCACCGCACACCGGCCGTCAGCGCAAATGGCATGCCCAGTGTGCTCGACGCTGCGCTCGTGGTCGCACTGTCCGAATACTTCTCATTGAGCAGGTTGACGATGCTGCCGTACAGCTCGACATCGTTGCGCACGCGGTATGAACTGCTCAGATTCACGACGACAAAGCCGCCCTGCGGAATCGTATGGTTCACGTCGAGGTACATGCCACCGGTATAGCGAACGCCGATAAAGTTGCGCCACGCAGGCGTGGTCTGCCAGGTGAGTCCGCCCGTGAAGAGATTTGTCGGGACGGCGCCCAACTGGTTGCCAATCGGATCACCGACGCTGCTCCACGTGTAGTAGCTGCGCGTGTACATGTAGGCGGCGTTTAGCGAAACCGTCGGTGTGACGTCCCAGCGCCCCACAAGTTCGAGACCGTACGAACGTCCGTTCTGCGCGTTCGTGTTGAAATTCACCGTTGCCGGGCAATTGGAAAGCGTGGGGCCGCAGATGGCAATCACCTGGGGTGGCGCGCTCGCGGCATTGAGGATCCGATACGAGGCGATCAGATCCTTGATGTCATAGATAAACGCCGTCGCGTTCACTTCCCGACCCGGCGCGCGGTAGTCCGCCCCGATCTCGCCGCCCGTCAGCGTTTCCGGATACAAAAGGGGATTGGCGATGGTGATCGAGGTCGTCGACGAGAAGCTGCGATAGAGATTGTTGAGTCCCGGCGCCCGGAATGACTTGTACGCCGCGGCCCGCAAGTCGACTTCGTCCGTGAGGGTGTAACGCAAAGCAAGCGTCGGATCGAAAGCCCCCTTGTTCGAGTCCGGGACATCGCCGCCTCTCTGCGGCCCGGGCGCGCCGTTTGTGTATCTCGTCATCAGCGCCACGCCATCGGTGTTGGTCCAGTAGTCGTAGCGCGCGCTGAGCGTCAGTTGCAGCGCATCCAGCGGCAACATGCGGAATTGCGCAAAGCCACCCAAGAACTGCTGCTTGCCCTGGCCGAAACTCGTGCGGTTGATCGTCGCACTCGCCCCGTCCGTCGTGGTCGGTCGGTTGAAGGTCGTCGAATAGTCCTGCCCGAAGAGTTTCCGGTAGTCGGCGCCAAGCTGCATGGTCGTCGCCCAGGTTTTGAAATCCAACGAGTAAACCGCTGAAGCGCCCACTTCGCGGTACGGATTCCAGTCGTGCGAGTTCGCGTACTGCACCAGTGGTGACGACACGGACGTCGTGTTGCAGTTGGTTGCGCTTTGCAGGTAGCAGCCCGCTCCGTTGCTCTTGTCGAAGCCAACGTACTGGGTCCACAGATTGGCGGCCAGGCGGCCGGCCTCGCCGAAGCTCTTCACCAGCCCCGCGGCAGCATCCGGACTCTCCTGCAGATTTGTTCCGTAGGTGTAGCCGCCGACGTCCTGATTCTGCCGGTGGTAGCCGGCGCGGAAGAATGCATTGAGATCAGCCGATGGCGTGAAGTAGGCCGCAAAGCGCACGTTGGAGATGGTCGCCGAGGATTCCGACTTGCCGGGGAAGCTGCTCAAGTACTGTTCCGGCGTGGTCTGGTAGCCATCCGTATTCAATACATCGGCAGAAACATTCATCGCCACCGCGTCGTTCAGCACAAAATCCTTGGCCACCGAGGCCGTGGCGGTGTTCATGGAACCGTAGCTTCCCGTGACTTCGCCCCGTCCATCGCTGGGTCTGCGAGTGACGATGTTGACCACGCCCGCCACTGCAAGGTTGCCCCAGAGGCTTGAATTGCCGCCGCGGATGACCTCGACCCGCTCGATCGACGTCAGGGGAACCTTGAACCACTGGACGGTCGTGTAGAACGGATCGAGCACGGGGACCCCGTCAAGCATCACCAGCACCTTCGAATTCGTTGTCCCGCGCATTCGAATCTGGTTACCCGTGGGGTCCGTGACCATGTAGGGCGCTCCGGAAAGGTTGATGCCGGGAACCTGTCGCAAGAGCTGGTCCAGCGTCTGCGCCGGTGACTTCCGGATCTCTTCCTGCGTGATCACCGACGTGAACAGAGGCATTTCTGTCAGCAGCGTGTTGCTACGGGACGCGGTGATGATCACGCCCGGCATCGCCTCGGGTTTGGTTGGTTCGGCGGTCTGCGCGTGCGCAACCCCGCCTTCAAGCGGCACTATGACCATCAGCAAGAGCAGTGTTCGTCTGACCATCAGCAAGAGCAGTGTTCGTCTGCGCACAGTTCCTCCACTCTGATCCGTCGGCGACAGCGAAGACTCGTTGTCGAAGGCGGCGATCAGTGTCTGATGTACGAGTTGCAGGTCGACCCGATCGGTCGTCGGTAAAGCGCATCACTTGTCGGCTACCACCACCTGTTCGGATTTGACGAAGAGACGGGCCCAAAGCCCTGCCTCGAAGCCAAAGGAGACAGCTGGTCGCCCGGGAAACCGGACGTGCCGACCAACGGCTAAAGCCAGTCGATCGGGCAGAGGTAGCCGCGGCGAATGCCGCTCGGCGCTCTGAGACTCAGGAAATCAGGGGCGGTGCGCGGGACTGTGGTGTGCGCCAATGTGGGAGCGTGCGAACAATCGCGCCCGTCGGCGCATTGGCGGGTTGGGATTCGACGACTGCTATTAGCAAGATCCCGTCGGGAGGCGGCGCGCCGTGCGATGCGGGGTGGGAGCAACAGTAGGAACAGTGCGCAATGGTGCCCCAGTGAGAATTGGCCGGCTTGTCACCCGTCGGTGCGTCCGTCTTGGCAACACGCTTGACTCCGTCCGTCGTACACACGTCCGCCCAGGCAAACGCTCCTTCGGCTACGCGTTTGTGCGACACGACCGGCAAGAACGCGTTCAACATGACCGCGCAAACTGCGATCCAGCCGACGATTCGGGTGCGCATAGGGCGTGCCATGTCAGGAATCCTATTGGCCTCCTGAGTTGAAAGCAATGATTCATGAGCGCCACGCTATCCTATACAGCGCTAGGGACAATCCCCCATTCGCAAGCCACATCTAAGTGCGCTTGCCTGTCCCCTCACGGGATCGGATAGCCGCGAAAAGGCTTGATGGTCTGCAGCTCCGGCTTGGACGTGATCTTCTCCACGCCGAGCGTGGGATCGTCGGTCCAGGTGTTGGTCAGCTCGCGGTAGTGATCGAGATCGCGGCAGGCGAGTCGCAGAACGTAATCGCACTGGCCGGACACCAGGAAACACTCGACCACTTCGTCGGCATTGCGCATGCGCTGTTCGAAGCGAGTATGGGTGGCCTGGGTCTGATCCTTCAGAGTCACCTCGACCACAATGGTCAGGAGGCCCCCGAGTTTGCGCGGATCGATCATCGCGGTGTAGCCGGCGATCAGTCCCGAGCGCTCGAGTCGCCGCAAGCGCTCCAGGCAGGCGCGCGGACTCAGCGCCACCTGCTCCGACAATTCCTGATTCGTGATGCGGCCATCGGCCTGCAGGATTTCGAGCATGCGGCGGTCGATGCGATCGAGTTCACGTGTGGCCATGGCGGCAGTATACGAAGCGCGGGTTCCTGCGCGGCTGCGCGCGGCTTCGTGGCCTTCGAGGCGTAGCATGCGCTGCCGATTCTGCGGTGCATGGCTCTGCCACATTCGATGCCCCTGTTCGACTCCAAAGCCTTGAACCCCGGCGTGCGGCCACACGAAGTCTGGTCATGGGCCGGCTACGACTTCGCCAACTCGGGCTACACCACGGTGGTGCTGACTGCGGTGTTCAACGCCTACTTTGTCGGTGTGGTGGCTCAGCGGGCTGAATGGGCCACGCTGGCCTGGACGCTGATGCTCGGGACATCAAATGCGCTGGTGATGATCGCGATGCCGATGATTGGCGCGTACGCCGATCTGCGCGCGCGCAAGAAATGGTTGCTGGCGATTTCGACCGGCGGCTGCGTGCTCGGGACCGCGGCCTTGGCTCTGGTTGGTGGCGGCGATGTCGGACTTGCCTCGGTCGCCTTGATTGTCTCGAACTTCTTCTTCATGGTTGGGGTTGCGCTGATCGCTGCATTTCTCCCCGAGATCGCGCGGCCGGAAGCCCTTGGCAAGGTGTCGGGCTGGGGCTGGGGTTTCGGCTACGTCGGCGGGCTGATCACGCTCGCGCTTTGCCTCGGTTACGTGCAGTGGGCACAGGCCAGGGGTCTGCCAGCGCAGGAGTTCGTTCCGATCACGATGCTGATCACCGCCGGCGTGTTTGCGATTGCAGCCACACCGACGCTGCTGTGGCTGCGCGAGCGCGCCACGCCGCAGGAAGACCGCCAGGTTGGTCACTTCGTCAAGCAGTCGCTGTCGCGGCTCGCGCACACCTTTCGGCACATCGGTGCGTTTCGCGACTTCGCGCGCCTGCTGGTCTGCGGCGCGTTCTACCAGGCTGGTGTCATGGTGGTCATCGCACTGGCGGCGATCTATGCGCAGGAGGTCATGCACTTCAGTTTCGCGCAGACCATGATCCTGGTGCTGGTGGTTAACGTGACCGCCGCAATCGGGGCATTTGCATTCGGCTATGTGCAGGATGCGCTTGGCCACAAGCGTGCGCTGGCATTGACGCTCGCGACCTGGCTGGCGATGGTGATCGTGGCTGCGCTCGCGACCACCGAGGCAATGTTCTGGGTGGCAGCCAACCTGGCCGGGCTTGCGATGGGTTCGAGCCAGTCGGCCGGCCGCGCGATGACCGGTCTGTTTGCGCCGCACGATCGTCTGGCGGAGTTCTTTGGCTTGTGGACCTTCGCAACGCAACTCGCCGCGATCGTCGGGCCGGTGTCCTATGGTGCTTTGGTTTTCCTGACTGACAACAATCACCGGCTCGGTATCGGATTGACGGGCTCGTTTTTCGTGGCCGGCCTGGCCGTCCTGGCGACGATCAATATCGAACGTGGGCGGCGTGCAGCGCTGGTTGATCCAGACTGAGCGTCTCGCGCGGAGCCATGCGCGGCCGGACTGCTGCGATCAACCGGTGCTGCGTTCAGCCGGTGCTGCGAGCAGGAAACACCAGATCAGCGACACCGTCGGGCTGTTGTCGGCAAGCCGGCCGCCACTCCGGCGCGATCCTCGGCCGGCCGGTTCTGGCTCATCTTCCACTTGCCTTCGACGCGCGTGATCGGAATCTCAAAGCCTACGATCGCGGTCAGCATGCGATCGATGAAGTCCACCGGAGCATCCTCGACTTTCCATGGTGCCCTCTGCGCTGCTTCGTACGTCGCGGTCAGGCGTCCGACCAGGCCGCGCAGCCAGGTTGCATCTTCGATGGTCCGTAGTGCGCCGTACGCGTGCACGACCGCATAGTTCCAGGTCGGCACGACCCTCCCGTCGCGCTGCTTTGACGGGTACCACGACGGTGAAACGTAGGCGTGCGGCCCCTGGAAGATGACAAGCACCTCAGTGCCCGTCGGGTGCTCGCGCCAGGCCGGGTTGGCACGCGCCATGTGGCCGCGCAGGGTGCCGTGTGGTGATGCGTCGGCATCAATTTCCAGCGGGAAGTGATTGGCCACCAGGCCGTTGGCTCCCTGGGTCACAAGTGTTGCCAAGGGGTGCGCGCGCATCAGGCCATGCAGCACCTCGAGCCGTGTTTCATGGAAGTGAGAAGGCAAATACATGCGCAAGCTCCGGTGTCAGTACCGTTTCAGATGTCTGCGCACGCGCCCGTTGTGGCGTCGGCCGGTGCGCGGGTCACAACGCCGCGATCCCGGCCTTGGCGATCTGGACATCCTCGCTCGACTTGACTCCCGATACTCCAATCGCGCCGACAACCTGGCCTTCGACAATGATCGGCACGCCGCCTTCGAGCATGCCGTCGAGCGGCGCCGACAGGAAGGCCGTGCGACCGTTGTTGATGTTGTCTTCGTAGATCTTGGTCTCACGCTTGCCCAGTGCAGCGGCACGCGCCTTCGCCGGTCCGATCAAGGTCGATGCAGGCGCCACGCCGTCGAGGCGGTGCAGCAGGATCGGATGGCCGCCGTCGTCACAGATCGCGATCACGACTGCCCAGCCGTTGCGCATGGCCTCGGCTTCAGCGGCAGCTGCGATGCGACGGGCATCGTCGAGCGACATTACTGGTTTGGTCTTCATCTCTCGCTCCTCCTGGTCCGCGCTCGATGGCCGCGCTTAAAGCCCACGCAGTCGGTAATAGACCTGTGAAATCCATTCCCGCAGCGCTGCATGTGACAGGTACAGGGCGCCTACGCCAGGCACCAGTTGCGACGGTGTGAACGGGCGCTGGCCGGCATAGGCCGTCGGGCAGGGAATGACCTCGAAGCCGAGCTGCACAAATGCATGTTGAGAGCGTGGCATGTGCATGGCATCTGTGACCAGCGCCACGCGCCTGATCCCGGCAGGTTTCAGGTCACGCGCAGCCATCTTGGCGTTCTCGCCGGTGGTATCGGCGTCCGTATCGACCCAGCGGACAGGTACGTTGAATTCTCGCACCAGTACGTCGCGCATCAGGCTGCCCTCGGCATGTTCACCGCCTTCCGGCTTGCCGCCAGTCACATACAGCGGCAGGCCGGTTTCCCGAGCCAGCCGTGCGCCGTAGCGCAGGCGTTGCAGCGTGAAGGTCTTGACAGTTTCGCCGCCCCATTCCGGCGCTCCGCGATTACGGCCGCCGCCAAGGATGACGATGGCTTGCGCGCGTCGCAACTGTTCGGCCCTGACCGGTGCCGGCTCCAGGGTGCGCGCGAGCGCATTGGCCACGATCGGCAGGGAAAGACTGATCAGCACGAGCTGCGACGCTGCAATCAGCGCAATCGCAAGGCCGCGCCGGTGCTTCAGCAGGCCGACGCCGACCAGTGTCGTCACGACCAAGGCTGTCGGCGGCAGCACCAGATCAGACAGGGCGTAGCTGAAGGTCACGTTTGAATGTCGGCGAGCGAACCCGAATCCGATCTGGGATCCGGTCTGACATCGTGGGCGAGCTTACGCGAGCCGGCAGCGACCACTGCGCCGGAGTGCCGATGCCGGCGCGATGTATCGACTGCTACGCGCTAGGCGCTTACCGACTAGGCTCTTACCGCCGAGCGAATCTGCTCCAGCGCCGCAGGGTCCTCGATGGTGGTGAGATCGCCCGCATCACGACCCTCGCAGAGCGCCTGAATCGAACGCCGCAGCAGTTTGCCGGAACGTGTCTTCGGCAGCACGCTGACAAAGTGCACGCGCGCCGGCCGCGCGACTGCGCCGAGCTGGCTGTCTACGGTCTTCATCATCTCGGCTTCGTGCGCGAGCTTTTTTTCCGGCGTGTCGGCCTTGCCCGGATCTTTCAGGATCGCGAACGCAACGGCAACCTGACCCTTGAGTTGGTCGGCGACGCCGACGACCGCGACTTCCGCGACGTTTGGATGGGACGAAATCGATTCCTCGATTTCACGTGTACCCAATCGATGTCCGGCGACATTGATCACGTCGTCGGTTCGGCCCAGGATGAAGAAATAGCCATCCTCGTCGCGGATACCCCAGTCGAAGGTCGAATAGACCTGGCGAGTCGGGATCGTGGTCCAGTAGGTTTTCACGAAGCGCTCGTCATCGCCCCAGACGGTGCTCATGCATCCGGGCGGGAGCGGACCCTCGATCGCGACGACGCCTTTCACATGATGGCCGGTGATCTCCTCGCCGGTGGTCTCGTTGTAAAGCTTGACGTTGTAGCCGTAGGCCGGCACGCCGGGCGAACCGAACTTGGAGGGAAGGGCCTCGACGCCGCGCGGAATTGCAAGGATCGGCCACCCGGTCTCGGTCTGCCAGAAGTTGTCAATGATCGGCTTGCCGATGCCGTCGGCGATCCAGCGCGCAGTCGTCTCGTCGAGCGGCTCGCCGGCAAGGAACAGCATCTTCAGGCTCGACAGATCGTGCTTCTTCAGCAGCGCCGGGTCCTGTTTCTTCAGCACGCGGATTGCCGTCGGCGCCGAGAACATCACATTCACGCGGTGCTTCTCGACAATGTTCCACCAGATCGCGCCGTCGGGACGGATCGGCGTGCCCTCGTACATGACGGTCGCCATGCCGGCCAGCAGCGGCCCGTAGACGATGTAGGAGTGGCCGACCACCCAGCCGATATCGCTGGTCGCGAAATAGGTTTCGCCGGCGTTACAGCAGAAGATGTGCTTCATCGACGCAGCAAGTGCGACCGCGTGGCCGCCGGTATCGCGCTGCACGCCCTTGGGCTTGCCGGTGGTGCCCGAGGTGTAGAGGATGTAGCCAGGCTCGCTTGACTCGAGCCACACGCACGGCACCTCGTCGTTCATGTGTTTGGCCCGCAGCGTCGCATAGTCCACATCACGGCCGGGCACGCGCGACATCTCGGCCAGCTTGCGGTCGACCAGCAGCACCTTTGCGGGTGGGTATTTGGACAGCGCGATTGCTTCGTCCAGCAGGTGCTTGTAGGGCACCGGTTTGCCGGCGCGCGAGCCGGCGTCGGCGCTGACAATGACTTTGGGCCTGGCGTCATCGATCCGCGTAGCCAGGCTGACCGAGGCAAATCCGCCGAACACCACCGAGTGGATTGCGCCGATACGGGCGCAAGCGAGCATCGCGAACGCTGCCTCGGGAATCATCGGCATATAGATAAGCACGCGGTCGCCGTGTCCTACGCCCAGCCCCTGCAGGATGCCGGCCATGCGATTGACCTCGCGATACAGCTGAGCGTAGGTGTAGATGCGCTCGTCGCCGGTCTCGGTCGAGATATAGATCAGCGCTTTGCGATCCGGATGCGTTGCAGCGTGCCGGTCAACCGCGTTGTAGGCGAGGTTGGTGCGGCCGCCGACGAACCAGCGTGCAAAAGGCGGCCGCGAGTAGTCGAGGACCTGGGTAAACGGCTGCTGCCAGTGGATCAGGCGCGCCTGTTCGGACCAGAAGCCGTCGCGGTCCTTGATCGATCTAGCGTGGAACTCCTTGTACTTTGTCATGCCCGCCTCCGTCCGCCGGTGCCGCTTGCAGTTCTTTTTGTTGCCGCACCAGCTTCAGAAGCGGCGCAATCTGCTCGAGCAAGCGCGGCAGATGCGACACCACTTCGGCAGCCCGGCCGGCACGGATCAGCGCAAGCGCAAGGTTGATGTCCATCGAGCCGTCGTCCGGCTTTGGATCCATAGCGCCTTGCGCCACGCCGTCCGAGGTGCCGAGGATGATGCGGCGGGACCTATTTTGATGTGCCTGGGCCGAACGTTTTTGAGCTAGCGCACGAAGTTCCTCCGCGGTGCGCCGAAGTTCCTCTGAAAGTGTGCACAGGCCGATACAGGTCCAGACCTCGACCCCGGGCCCGGCGGCCTCCACGTTTTCCAGCACCTTGCGCAGGCGTGCGGCAAAGCGCAGCACGCCCGATAACCCCGAGGCAGGGGTGGCCACACAGAACTCAAAGCGGTCGGTGCGTGTGCCGAGGTCTTCGAGGCGGATCGAAGCGGCGAGGGTGCGGCCGACCAACTTGAGTCTCTGATCGATCTCGCCCTCCCAGCTTTCCGACTGGCCGTTCGACAGTTCGACGCGCACACAGATTAGTGCCACGTCCGACAGATTGCGCCGCGCAAAGGAAATCAGCTTTTCGACCTGCTTGTCAAAGAACGGGACGCTCAACAGCTCGGTGTCGGCATCCACAGTGCGCGAGGATTCGAGCGAGGCCTGGCTTTCGGCCAGCGCTTCGCGGGTCGCCGAGAGGCGTACCAGAACCTCGAGCCGGGCGATCAGTTCGGCAGCGCCAACACCCTTCTGGATGAAGTCGGTGGCACCCAGCCCTGCCGCGCGTTCGCGCTCGGCGAGTTCATCCTCGCCGGAGATGATGACGACGGGCAGTTCGCGGATGCGCTGAATCTTGGAGCTGCGCACCCGGTTGAGCAGCTCGAAGCCATCGACCTTGGGCATCGTCAGGTCGCTGATGACCACGCGGATCGAGGAGTCGAGCAGAACCGCTTGCCACGCGGCCTCGCCATCGGTGACCTCGCGGATGTCAAAGCGGTCCCGAATGTGCTGCACGATCGACGCCCGGACAATGCGGGAATCGTCGGCAATCAGCACCCGCGGCTTGCCGCCGCTGGCGGCGGGACGGGGAGTTTCGTTGGGCAACGCGACCTCTGGATCGAATTGAGCCGCCGAGCAAGCGGCGGCGCGCGGAATCCGCGCAGGATCTGCGCAGAATGTAACGGAATTCATCCGCGTAAGCCTTGGAAGTCCTTGGGCTTTCTCGCCCAATTGCGTTATGTTCCCGCGCGCTGTTCGGGGGAAGGATGCGCGCTGCGGGTTCGGGCCGTCCGTTGGCTGGAATGGGCGCCACGATTGGAACAGTGATGACCATTGCAAGCGTGAGTTCGAGTCGGTTGCGTCCCAGGCTTCGAGGCGTGCTGCTTGGGCTGCTCGCGCTGTTCGCGGCGGATGCACTGGCATCCGATGCCGAGGCCCCAGTGGCTCCTGGTGCCGCTGAGCTGGTTGTCCACGCGCTCACCCTGATCAACACGCCGTATCGCTATGGCGGCAGCCTGCCCAGCCTGGGTTTCGATTGCAGCGGCTTTGTTCGTTATGTCTTCGGTGAGTCGCTGGGACTTTCATTGCCACGCCGCTCGGAAGAAATGCGTCGAACTGGAGCATCCGTCAACCGCGATGCAGTCGAGCCGGGCGATCTGATCTTCTTCAATACGCTGGGACGACCGTGGTCTCATGTGGCGATCGCCATCGGCGAAGGGCGCTTTGTCCATGCGCCGGCGCGTGGCGGCCGGGTGCGGATCGAGAGACTGTCTGATACGTACTGGCGGTCCCGCTTCAACGGTGCTCGAAGGCTCGAACTCGCGCAGGCGCAGCGAGAAAGCGCCTCAGTCATGGCCTCCGCCGAAGCCCACGCCGGCGGGACGGAAACCCCGGATCTGCCAATCACGCCCTGAGCCAGGCTCACTCAAGAGCCATCGGACGCTAGTCCGTATTCTCAAATGAGAAGCATTTGCATTTGAGAATCAATTGCGATACCGTTTGGCTAGCCGCTGGGTGAAATTCTCGCGGCGCCGAACAACTCTCAGGATCAGGACGATGAAGCGAAAGGGACTCAGTCACCGCGTCGAGACATGGCTCGAGCGGTCCATGCAATTGACGGTCGTAGTTGGCTTGCTTGCCGGCACCCTTCCGGCTCCGGGCCACGCCCAGGACAAGGTTCTGAATCTTTACTCAGCGCGCCACTACCAGACCGACGAGGCGCTGTATCGCGACTTCACCCAGCGCACCGGTATCAAGCTCAATCGAATCGAACTCGGCGACGAACAACTGGTTCAGCGGGTGCGTACCGAAGGCGCCAACAGCCCGGCCGATGTCTTGATCATGGTCGACGCCGCTCGCCTTTGGCGAGCTCAGATCGACGGCTTGTTCCAGCCGATCCAGTCGAAGGTGCTCGATGAGCGCATCCCGGCCAACCTGCGTTCCAACGATGGCACCTGGTTTGCGTTCTCGAGCCGGGCGCGGGCGATCGTCTATGACAAGGCACGCTTGAAACCCGAAGACGTAAACACCTACGAAAAGCTGGCGGACCCGAAACTCAAAGGGCAGGTATGTACGCGCTCAGGCTCGCACCCGTACATGCTGTCGTTGATTGGCGCGATGATTGAGCGCAATGGCGAGGCGAAGACGGAAGCCTGGGCCAAGGGTGTGGTCGCCAACATGGCGCGTCCGCCGCGCGGTGGCGACACCGACCAGATCAAGGGAGTGGCCGCCGGTGAATGCGGCGTTGCCCTGACCAACACCTATTACTGGGTGCGCCTGCTGCGCTCCGACGATTCCAAGGACAAGGAAGTCGTCGCCAAGGTTGGATTCGTGTGGCCCGACCAGCCGAGTCCGGGCGTGCATGTGAATGTATCTGGCGGTGGTGTCGCGAAGAACGCGCCGAACAAGGCCAATGCGGTCGCATTCCTGGAGTACCTGTCGAGCCCGTCGGCACAGGCCTACTTCGCCAACGGCAATAACGAATGGCCGGTGGTCAAGGGAGCGGTCGCGGACAACCCAGCGCTCGCTTCGCTCGGCGCCTTCAAGGCCGAGCAGCTGTCGATTGCATCGATCGGCAAGAACCAGATCGTGGCGCAGCGCATCCTCGATCGTGTCGGGTATCGCTGATCCCTGAGGCCGCGCGATGTACATCTGCATCTGCAATGCGATCACCGACCGGGAGATACGCGCGGCGGTCGCGGATGGCGCCACGACGCTGAGCGACGTGTCGATGCGGCTCGGCGTCGGTTCGGGGTGCGGATGCTGCCGCGAAACCGCGCAACAGTTGATTCACGAGAGCACCTGCAACGGCAACTGCGGCCAATGTCCGCTGCGTAAGGAGTCGTCGGCCGGGGAAACTCAACTACGCTCTAGTGCTCGTGCGACGGGGGAGGACAAACATGCAGGGCGACAAGTCAGTCATCACAAACCTCAACGCGCAGTTGAAGAACGAACTCACCGCCATTAACCAGTACTTCCTGCATGCCCGCATGTTGAGGCATTGGGGACTCGGTCGGCTTGGCAAGCACGAGTATGAGGAATCGATCGACGAAATGAAGCATGCCGATCGTCTGGTCGAGCGCATCCTGATACTCGACGGGCTGCCGAACCTGCAGGACATCGGCAAGCTGAGGATCGGCCAGAGTGTTCCTGAAATACTCGACGGCGACCTGAAGCTGGAGCGCGGATCTCAGCAGGACCTCAAGTCCGGGATCATCGTGTGCGAGCAGGCGCAGGATTTTGTCTCGCGCGAGATCCTGGTCGACATCCTCGACGACACGGAAGATCACATCGACTACCTCGAGACCCAGCTTGAACTGCTCGACCAGGTCGGGCTGCCGAATTACCTGCAGTCGCAGATGGACTCGCCGAGCTAACAGGACGCAGTGGCAAGATGTTCTCGACGCTAATGGTCACTTTCCGCGAGGGCGTCGAAGCTTTCCTGATCGCTGCGTTCACGCTGGCATTTCTGCAGCAGACCGGAAGGCAGCACCTGGTGCCGGCGGTGTGGTGGGGCATTGCTGTGGCCGTTCTCAGCTCGGCGTTGGTCGGCGTCGCGCTGGCGGTGGCCGGCGGAATGTCGCCCGCTGCCGAGGGATGGCTGGCGCTCGCGGCCGCCGCTCTCGTGATTTCCTGTACCCAACACATCCTGCGCCATGGCAAGCGGCTGGCAGGCGAGATTCGGGCTCGTATGGCGCGCGCCTCCGAAACCAAGGGGCGTGGTGCGTGGTGGGCCGTGTTCGGATTTGTGGTCCTGATGATCGGTCGCGAAGGGGTCGAGACCGCAACGATGATCGCCTCGCTCGCCCGCGCGGGCGACATGCAGCACCTGCTCGCCGGCGCGACGATCGGCGTCTTGTGTGCTGCCACGCTGGCTTTCGCCTGGGCGCGCTTCGGCCGGCGGGTCGATCTGTCCTTGTTCTTCCGCGTCACCGCGGTGTTCATGGTGCTGTTCTCGATTCAGCTCGTGATCTACGCCTTGCATGAGTTCAGCGAAGCAGGCGTGCTGCCGTTGGTGGACAACGAGTGGTGGCATCTGGCGACCGAACCGTATGGACCAGAAGGCGTTTACGGCGCGTGGCTGTCGTACAGCCTGGTTCTGCTGCCGCTTGGTTTCCTGATCGCGGGCCTCATGCGCAAACCGCGCTCCTTCGGCCCTCCGGCCAACCCGGCCAGTTGATCTTCGCTGAATGTTTGCTCCGCGATCGCGAAGCTCGGCTCGCCATTTCTGACTCTGGTTAGTCACCGACACACGGCTCCGGCTGGCCGAAACTCCCTTGGCCAACCGTGCCGAAACTGGATCGGCTTCGCCTGAGCGCCCGGCCGAGCTGCTCAGCGAAGTGCTTCTTGGCGGGAGCCGCGAAGTAACTATCCGCCATGGTGTGGAGTTGTACCGGCTGCGACTGACGCGAATGAACAAGCTGATCCTGACCAAGTAGCCAGCCGCGGCGTGCAGCGCCGCCTCGGTTCCGTGCCGCGTGTCGGCCGACCGTTTCGCTCGCCAACGGCTTCTTCCTTGAACTTGTAGTTGTTTCGCACGGGCCTATCCAGGCCCGGCAGTGCAAACCGCCAGCCGCGTGCGCCCGCAGTCAACAGGGCGCAGCCCGCCAGCAACGTGAGTGCCGCCGGTCATCTGTCGATGCCGGACGACGCTTTCCAAACCTGTCGGAGGACTGGCCTTGCGTGCACATCGTCGTTCACATCCCGCGTTTCTGCTCGGTTGTTTCATCATCGGCAGCCTTGCGATAGCGCCGGCCGCGCGCGCGCAGTTGTCGCCCGAGGAACCGAAATCGTCGCTGCCCGAGGTGCGCTCGACCCGCGGTCCGCTCTCGTGAGCGCCGACCTTGACTGCAAGCAAGCCCGAATCCTGGTGCTCTATCCTGTCTGGCATGGTTTGCCCGCAGCCTGTAACTCCCGATGCCACGAGTGCAGCTCTGCTCTGGTCGTCACGCGACCTGTGAAACGGGCTTGATCGCCGCTGTGATGCATTGCCGCCTCCTGTCGATGCTTGCGATGGCAGTCGCGTCCCTTGGCGCCGTGGCGCCGGTACCTGCATTGATGCCACTCCCAGCGCAGCCTGATGTGCTACTGGCGGCGCTGCAGGGAAAGAGTTTGATTCTGCTGGGCGAAGTGCACGACAACGGTGCTCAGCACGCGCTGCGACTGGAGGTAGTGCGCAGGCTGGTCGCCACGGGTGCGCGGCCGGCGATTGCGTTCGAGCAGTTCGACCGGGAACGACAATCCGATATTGACCGCGCTCGCCGCGAACGGCCGCGCGACGCTGATTTCGTGATTGAGCAGGGCGGAGGAGCCAAAAACTGGCGCTGGGAGTTTTATCGCCCCTTCGTGCAACTGGCGCTCGATTTCGATTTGCCGATCGTTGCCGCGAATCTCTCCCGCGGAGACGCGATGAGACTTTCGACTGAAGGCTGGTCTGCTCTTTCCGACGTGACCGCCGCACAGAGGCTCGGCATCGAACGTCTGCCGACCGAGTTTCGCGAAGCGCACCAACGTGAAATCCAGCGCGCCCATTGCGACCTTGTTCCGGCGGACGCCGTGCCGGCCATGGCGCGCGCCCAGATTGGTCGCGACCTCGTACTGGCGCAGTCAATCCGACCCTACATCGCGGGTGGCGTCGTGCTACTGGCTGGCAACGGGCACGTTCGCAAGGACATCGGTGTGCCGACCTGGCTGGCCGCCGACGAGTTGACGCAAGCGATCAGCGTCGGCCTCCTCGAAGAGGGTGAACCGGATGTGCCGGACCAACTGGCGCCGCGCTTTGACGTGCTCATAATGACTCCCGCCGCCGAACGCCCGGATCAATGTGCGGAACTGCGCAAGCGCTTCACTACCGGAGTCGGGCGCTGAGCGAGTTTCCGGAAACGAATCTCTGGAAAGGATCCGCCGCTCGTCCTCCGCGCATTTCTCCTCGGTTCGTCCGCCTGGTCGGCGCGACTAAGATGCGCGGCGATGCGAAGCCAAGTCCTCGACGTCGTCATCATCGGCGCCGGCCACAATGGCCTGACTTGCGCCTGCTATCTGGCGCAGGCCGGACTCAAGGTTCGCATGGTCGAACGGCGCGGCGTGGTCGGTGGTGCCGCAGTCACGGAAGAGTTCCATCCGGGCTTTCGCAATTCGACCGCGAGCTATACGGTCAGTCTGCTCAATCCCAAGGTAATTCGCGATCTGCGACTCGCTGAGCATGGCCTGCGGATCATCGAGCGGCCCTTTTCGAACTTCGTGCCACTGGCCGACGGCCGGAGCCTGAGGTTCGGCGGCGATATTGCACAGACGCAGTCCGAAGTGGCGAAATTCTCGGCGCGCGATGCGCAGCGACTGCCCGCCTACTACGCTCGGCTCGATCGCCTGGCGGATCAGCTGAAGCAGTGGGTGCTCGAAGCGCCGCCCAATCTTGGCGGTCCGTTCGTGGTCGAGGGCTGGCGCGATCTGGTCGCGGCCGCACGACTGCTGCTGCAGTTCGGGCGCCTGCCGCGCGAGGGGCAGCGCGATCTGATCGACATCTTCACCAGGAGTGCAGGTGACTGGCTCGATGGCTGGTTCGAGTCGGAGCCGCTGAAGGCCGTGCTCGGCTGGGACTCGATCGTCGGCAACTACGCGAGCCCCTATGCCGCAGGTTCCGCCTATGTGCTCCTGCACCACTGCTTCGGCGAGGTCAACGGCAAGGCAGGCAAGTGGGGCCATGCGATCGGCGGCATGGGAGCTATCACAGAGGCGATGGCGTCCGAGGCACGCGCGCGCGGCGTCGAGATCACCGTGAATGCGCCGGTGGCACGGGTCATCGTCGAGGGTAGCCGCGTGACCGGGGTCGAACTGACTTCGGGCGAAGTGATCAGTGCGCGCGCAGTCGCCTCCAATGTCAATCCGAAGCTGCTGTACGAACGCCTGATCGATCGTGATGCCTTGCCGTCCGAGTTTGTCGACGCGATCTCGCGCTACAAGTGTGGTTCCGGCACTTTTCGCATGAATGTCGCGCTGTCCGAGTTGCCTGACTTCAGCGCAATGCCCGGAGTGAGTGCGCAGCCGCATCACGCCAGCGGAATCGTGTTCGCGCCCTCGCTCGCCTACATGGACCGCGCCTGGCACGACGCCGTGGGCGCGGGACACTCGACGGCACCAGTTGTCGAGATGCTGATTCCGAGCGTGATCGACGACTCTCTGGCACTGCCCGGACAGCACGTCGCAAGCCTGTTCTGCCAGCAGTTCGCACCGATGGCCAACTGGGAGCAATTGAAAGCAGCCGCGGTCGAGGCGATCTTCGACGTCGTGCAGTCGCATTGCCCGAACTTTCGTTCGGCCCTTCTTGGCTGGCGCGCGCTCTCACCTGCCGATCTCGAAAGTGAATTCGGATTGGTCGGTGGCGACATCTTTCACGGCCAGCTGTCACTCGACCAGTTGTTTTCAATGCGGCCCGTCATGGGTTACGCGCGTTACCGCGGACCTCTGAAAGGGCTCTATCACTGCGGCGCCGGTGCCCACCCGGGCGGCGGTGTGACCGGAGCGCCCGGACACAACGCAGCGCGCGAAATGCTCAGGGACCTTACGCGGTGACGGGGGCAGCGGCCTTTACGACCGAACCGGACTAGCGCAGCAAGTCGATGTTGCCGCCCGCGGCGGCGGTGTTGATCGTCAACACATGTTCGCTGCAGAAGCGAGGCAGGTAGTGCGGGCCGCCGGCCTTGGGGCCGGTGCCAGAGAGGCGCTCACCACCAAACGGCTGGGTGCCGACCACGGCGCCAATGATGTTGCGGTTGACGTAGAGATTGCCGACCCGCGCACGGCGCGCGACATGCTCGACGCGGGCATCAAGGCGGGTGTGCAGGCCCATGGTCAGGCCGTAGCCGCTGGCATTGATCGCGTCGATGACCTGATTCAGCGCGTGACGGTCGTAGCGGATCACGTGCAGGATCGGCCCGAAGTTCTCGTTTACGAGCTGGTCGATCGAGCGGATCTCGAAGGCGACCGGCGCGAAGTAATGTCCATTCAGCCCCTTCGGCAGCTCGCATTCATGAATGCACTTGCCATGGCTGCGCAGCCAGTCGCGATGCGCAGTGAGGAGCGCAAGCTGATCGGCGTCGATGACCGGCCCGACGTCGGTGTCAGGACGGCGCGGATCACCGATGGCGAGCTCGCGCATGGCGCCGGCAATCATGGTGATCATGGTGTCGGCCACGTCGTCCTGGACGAACAGGACCCGCAACGCCGAGCAACGCTGGCCGCAGGAGCGAAATGCGCTGGAGATCACCGCATCGCTGACCTGTTCGGGCAGCGCGGTCGAGTCGACGATCATCGCGTTCTGGCCGCCGGTTTCCGCGATCAGCACGCCGATCGGCGCATCGCGTGCCGCCATGGCGCGGTTGATCGCGCGTGCCGTGCTGGTCGAGCCGGTGAAGACCACACCGGCAGTGCGCGAATCACTGGTGAGCGCATGGCCGACGGTTTCTCCCGGCCCGACAGCCAGTTGCAGTACTGGCTCGGGGATGCCGGCTGAATGCATCAGGCGAACCGTGTGCGCAGCGATCAGCGGCGTCTGTTCGGCTGGCTTGGCGATCACGGCATTGCCGGCCACCAGGGCCGCCGCAATCTGTCCTGCGAAGATCGCCAGCGGAAAGTTCCACGGGCTGATGCAGACAAAGACACCGCGGCCCCCGAGTCGCAGAACATTCGACTCGCCGACCGGGCCCGGCAGGGGATGGTCGCGCATCACGTCGCGGGCCTCGGCGGCGTAGTAGCGGCAGAAGTCGACCGCCTCGCGCACTTCCGAGTGCGCATCGACGATCGTGCGGCCGGCTTCCTGCACCAGCAGCCGTACCAGCGCATCGTGATCAGCTTCCAGCGCGCTCGCCGCGGCTTCGAGGCGGTGCGCTCGCTCGTTTACTCCGAGTTGATCCCAGCTGCGTTGCGCGGCAAGCGCCCGGTCAACCATTGCGCCGAGTTCGGACCGCTCGATGTTGCGTGCATGGCCGACCACTTCTTCGAGTGCGGCCGGATTTCGAATTTCCTGAGCGGCGCCCAGCGCCGTCGGCGGGAGTGGCTGCGCAACGGCAGTGGTAACGCGCGCCAGCGTCATGGCGTCGGCGAGATCAAGACCGCGAGAATTGCGACGCTCCGGATACAGGTCCGGCCCCGCCGGCAGGGCAGTGTCGGCGTCGCCACTGCCGGCGAATTGCCGTGCGCCCTCGAACACGTCCTCGACCAGTTGCTCTGCCGGCAAGGTCCGGTCGGTAATTTGATGGACAAAGGAACTGTTGGCACCGTTCTCCAGCAGGCGTCGCACCAGGTAGGCCAGCAGATCGCGAAACGCTCCAACCGGAGCGTAGATGCGAATCCGCGTGTCCGGGCGCTCGCTGCGCAAGGCGTCATAGAGCGGGCCGCCCATCCCATGCAGGCGCTGGAACTCGAACACACGACCTGGCGCAAGCTCGCTCGCAAACTCGACAATGGACGCCACGGTCATCGCGTTATGCGTCGCAAACTGCGCAAACACCGGAGCCCGACTGGCAAGCAAGCGACGCGCCACGCACAGGTAGGCGATATCGGTGGCCCATTTACGCGTGAACACCGGGAACCCATTCAGGCCGAGTTCCTGCGCGCGTTTGATCTCGGCGTCCCAATAGGCGCCCTTGACCACGCGAATGGCGATTGGCCGTTTCAATTCCGCGGACAGCCTAAGAAGATGTTCAGCAGTTCGCAGTGCGCGGGTCTGGTAGGCCTGCAGGGCGAGGCCGAGACCGTGCCAATCGCGCAGCTGCGGTTCGCGCATCAGGCGCTCGAACAGTGCGATCTGAAGCACGAGACGCTCGGACTCTTCGGCATCGACGGTCAGGTTGACATCGGCGTTACGCGCAAGGTGTGCCAGGGCGAGCAGGCGCGGATAAAGCTCACGCTCGACGCGCAGCGCCTGCGCGAGTTCGAAGCGCGGATGTATCGCCGACAGCTTGACCGAAATGCCGTCACGCAGGGTCCAGTCCGCGCCCGCACCACCGGCCATTGCGCGCAACGCGGCTTCGTACGACGCGAAGCTGCGATCGGCGTCGGGCCTGGTGCGCGCACCTTCGCCAAGCATGTCGAAGGAATGCATCACGCGCGCATCCGGACGCTTCCTGGCCTGTGCCAGCGCGCCCGCGAGGTCGGACGCGAATACGAACTGGTCGCCGAAGCGGCGGATGCCGTCGATCACCAGCGGCCGCAGCGTGCTCTTGGCCAACCAGGCGCGCAGCGACGAGTAGTCCCCGCCGGCGCCGCGGAGCTCCGCATCCGCGGCAGTGTGGCCCGCCAGCTTGAGCGCGGCGATCAGCACTCGGGTCACGAAGTTGCCGGAGGCAGCATCGGCGTCAAGCTCTCGAAACGCGGCGAGCTTTTCAGCAATCAGCCACGTCTGCGTCTCAGGATCTGGCGCGCGCAGCAAGGCCTCGGCCAGGCGCAGCAAGGCGACACCTTCACGGGTCGCGAGTGGAAACGAGTTGAGGAGGTTCTGCGCCGACAGCAGGCCGGGTTCGGCACTGCGCACTGCATCGATGTATCGCAACGCGCGGGCGCGTGCTGCAGTTCGAACACTTTGTTCGGGAGGGTTCGTTCCAAGCAATTCGCCGACGGCAAGCCGTTCGCTGACGGCCGCATCGCCAAGGTCCGGCAAGTTCAGCATCGCTTCGGCAAGAGCTGGAATCTGATGTGCAGCGTACAACTGGTCGTGCGCCGCTGTCTGGCCGCGCAATGTAGCACCGGCCCCTCGTCGTGCTGTGCGCGTTCTGGCGGCACCTACAATTCCCAATTCAGTTCGGATGCTCATGTTCGATTTTTCCGCCGAAGTAGGTTTTGTTGCCCTGTTCGCGGCCAGTTTCATTGCCGCGACCATACTTCCGGGCGGATCGGAGATTGTCCTCATTGGCGTAATCCACAAGCATCCGGAAGCGTTCTGGCAGGCGATCGGTGTCGCCACCCTGGGCAATACTCTGGGCGGGCTTGTCTCGTACTGGATGGGACGGCTGATCCCGAATCGGGTCCGGCATCGCGCCATTATTCATCTGCACCGTTATGGATACTGGGCCCTGCTCATGTCCTGGGCTCCGCTGGTGGGCGACGCGCTCGCGGTCGGTGCGGGTTGGCTGCGGCTCAATCCGTGGATCTCGCTCGCTGCGTTCGCCATCGGCAAGTTCGCGCGGTACCTGGTTGTGGCCGGGGGCTGGGCCTGGTTTGCCTCGATCTTTCTGGCCTGATCCGTTCTTCCATGAGGTCTCATCGATCGACGAGATCGATCACACGAGCGTGCAGCCATTTGGCGCGACGGCCGCTCGTATAATCGCCGGCTGTTTTGCAGCCCTCGCGCCAATCCTGGCGCCGCTGTCCAACTCTTGCAAAGCCTCGCGATGAAAATTCTGGTGCCGGTCAAGCGTGTCGTCGATTACAACGTCAAGGTCCGGGTCAAGTCTGACCAGACCGGTGTCGACATTGCCAACGTCAAGATGTCTATGAATCCGTTTGACGAGATTGCAATCGAGGAAGCAATGCGGCTTAAGGAAGCCGGCGTAGCGACAGAAGTGATTGCCGTGTCCTGCGGCGTGGCGCAGTGCCAGGAGACGCTGCGTACGGCGATGGCAATCGGCGCCGATCGTGCGATCCTGGTTGAAACCGACGTTGAACTGCAGCCGCTCGCTGTGGCCAAGCTGCTGAAGGCGCTGGTTGACAGGGAAAAGCCGGGCATTGTGATCGCCGGGAAGCAGGCGATCGACGATGACGCCAATCAGACTGGCCAGATGCTCGCAGCCCTGGCCGACCTGCCGCAGGCTACCTTTGCATCGAAGGTGAAGATCGTCGACGGTCGTGCCGAGGTGACGCGCGAAGTTGACGGTGGCCTGGAAACTGTTTCGATCAGCCTGCCGGCGGTCGTGACAACCGACCTGCGCCTGAATGAGCCCCGTTATGTGACCCTGCCGAACATCATGAAGGCGAAGAAGAAGCCGCTCGAGATAGTGAAGCCGGCCGATCTCGGAGTCGACGTGACGCCACGCCTCAAAACCTTGAAGGTCACCGATCCGCCCGGACGCAAGGCCGGAGTCAAGGTCGCTGATGTGCCGGCGCTGGTTGCCAAGCTCCGGAATGAGGCCAAGGTGATTTGACGCTAGTGCAGCACTCGCGCTTGGCCGCGAACCGGCCGTGACGCAGGACGTGGATACCAGTGCGACTGGATTGGATTCTCAAAGGAAGCAAAGATGACAGCCCTCGTACTTGCAGACCACGACAACAAGACGCTGAAGGCGTCGACTCTGAACACTGTGACCGCAGCGGCCAAGGCGGGCGGCACGGTTGACGTTCTGGTGGTCGGACACAATGCTGGCGAGATCGGGAAACAGGCTGCGAAGATAACGGGTGTCGCCAAGGTACTGCTGGCCGACGCGCCGCAGTTTGCTGATGGTCTGGCGGAGGCGGTTGCCGACCAGGTGGTGGCGCTCGCCAAGGGCTACAGCCATGTCTTTGCTCCCGCGACGGCTTACGGCAAGAACATCCTGCCGAGAGTCGCCGCCAAGCTTGACTGCGCGCAGGTGTCTGACATCATCAGCGTCGAATCGGCCGACACCTTCACGCGGCCGATCTATGCCGGCAATGCGATTGCCACGGTCCAGTCACCCGACGCCATCAAGGTGGTGACGGCACGGCCGACGAATTTCGATGCCGCGCCGGCCGATGGTGGCGCAGCCACAGTCGAAAGTGTCACGGTTACGAGCGGCTCCGGATCGTCGCGCTTTGTTTCGCGCGATATCGCCAAATCCGACCGGCCAGAGCTGCAAGGCGCAAAAGTCGTGGTCTCGGGTGGCCGCGGCATGGGGTCGGCCGAAAACTTCAAACTGCTCGATCCGCTTGCCGACAAATTGAATGCGGCGATGGGCGCGTCGCGCGCAGCGGTCGATGCGGGCTACGCGCCCAACGACTGGCAGGTCGGACAAACCGGCAAGGTGGTGGCGCCGCAGCTCTATATCGCGATTGGCATTTCCGGAGCGATCCAGCACCTCGCCGGCATGAAGGATTCGAAGGTGATTGTTGCGATCAACAAGGACGCCGAAGCGCCGATCTTTTCCGTGGCCGACTATGGGCTGGTCGGTGACTTGTTCGAGGTCGTACCGCAGTTGGTCAAGGAACTCGGTTAGCCACATAGGGAATCGCGCGGCCGGCCGGGGGCACGGGCCGCGGCAACATCTACTTCAAGCCCAATTCACAGCAAGTTGCGCCGAAAGTCGGCGGCAGGATTTCGACCATGAGCTACGCCCCCGTCAAGGACATGCTGTTCGTCCTGAATGAGCTCGCTGGCCTGCATGAGATTCAGAAGCTGCCCGGCTGCGAGGATGCGACCGACGAAACCGTACAGGCCGTCCTCGAGGAAAACGCCCGCTTCATGGCCGAGGTGGTGGCGCCCTTGAACTGGCTGGCAGATGTGGCTCCCGGGCGCTGGGAAGACGGCAAGGTCATCACGGCGGCTGGATTCAAGGAAGCTTTCCGCGCTTTTGCCGAGGCGGGCTGGCAGGGAATCATGCACCCGACCCGCTATGGCGGCCAGGGTCTGCCAAGATCGTCGCGGCCGCGTGCATGGAACTGATGCAGTCGGCCAATCTCTCATTCGCCTTGTGTCCACTGCTGAGCGACGGTGCGATCGAAGCGCTGCTGGTCGCCGGCTCCGACGAGCAGAAGGATTTCTTTCTCGGCCGACTGATCGACGGCAGCTGGACCGGCACCATGAATCTGACCGAGCCGCAGGCAGGATCGGATCTGGCCCAGGTCAGGACCAAGGCGGTGGTTCAGCCTGACGGCAGCTATCGCCTGTTCGGCCAGAAGATCTTCATCACTTTCGGTGAACACGATCTGGCCGAAAACATCATTCACCTTGTGCTGGCGCGCACACCCGAGGCACCCGAGGGTGTCAAGGGAATTTCGCTTTTCATCGTGCCCAAGGTGATGACAAGGGCGGACGGCACACTTGGCGCGCGCAACGATGTTTACTGTGCTTCGATCGAGCACAAGCTCGGCATCAAGGCGAGTCCGACCTGCGTCCTTCTGTTTGGCGATGGCAAGTTTCCGGTGGCGGCGGACGGAGCTGCCGCGCCGGGCGCGATTGGCTACCTGGTCGGTGAAGAGAACCGCGGCCTTGAATACATGTTCGTCATGATGAATGCCGCGCGCTTCCAGGTCGGCATGCAGGGAATCGCAGTGGCAACGCGTGCCTACTGCAAGGCTGCCGAATTCGCGAAGGAGCGGATGCAAAGCCGCGCAGTCGAGGGATCGAGCGGTCCGGTGGCCATCGTGCGTCACCCCGACGTGCGACGCATGCTGATGACTATGCGAGCATTGACAGAGGCGGGCCGCGCTCTCGCCTATGTGGCGGCGGGGCATGAGGACATGGCGCACCATCATCCGGACGAGCACGTTCGCAAGAAGGCCAAGGCGGCCTACGAATACCTCGTGCCGATTGTCAAAGGCTGGTCGACCGAGAATTCAATTGAAGTGGCCTCGCTTGGCGTGCAGGTTCACGGCGGCATGGGTTTCATCGAGGAAACCGGAGCGGCCCAGTACTACCGCGATGCCCGAATCCTGACGATCTACGAAGGCACGACAGCGATCCAGGCCAATGACCTGGTTGGACGCAAGACTGCGCGCGACGGCGGTCAGGCTGCCAAGGCTTTCATTGCCCAGATGCGCGCGACTGCTGACGAAATGATCAAGCATGATGGCGATCTTGCCGCCATCGGTCGCCGACTCGCGGTCGGGGCCGACGCCTATGCGGCGGCCGTCGATTTTGTGGTCGCGCAGTACAAACAGGAAATCCGGGCCGTGTTTGCCGGTTCGGTGCCTTACCTGAAACTGGCCGGCATCGTGCACGGCGGCTGGCAGATGGCTCGCGCTGCGTTGGCGGCGGATTCCCGCCTGTCAGCGGGTGCGGATACGGGATTCTTCCGAGCCAAGATTGCTACCGCACGTTTCTTTGCCGACCATGTGCTGGTGGCCGCACCCACCCTAGCCGAAACCGTTATCGCCGGCGCAAGCGGCACCCTGGCGCTCGCGGAAGAGCAGTTCTGAGCGGTTGCGAGGCGGAACAGGCGTCACCTTGGTGTGGAGCCGCCGCCGCTCTGATCGAGAAAACTGAAGCAATAGAGCCTGACTATCAACTGAATTTGAACAATTAATTGGGTCTTGCGTCGGTCGCGGCGTAGATTGCTATCAACCGCGGAGCGAGGGCTGCCCGCGGCGTGCTTTCTCATTCATCGCTGGAGACTCAAGATGCAACTCAAGGGCTCGAAAACCGAACAGAATCTGAAGGACGCGTTCGCTGGAGAATCGCAGGCGAATCGCCGGTACCTGTACTTCGCAGGCAAGGCCGACGTCGAAGGCTATAACGATGTGGCTGCGGTATTCAGATCCACCGCCGAAGGCGAAACCGGCCATGCACACGGTCATCTGGACTATCTCGCAGCCGTCGGTGATCCGGCCACAGGTCTGCCGATCGGTCCGACGCGCTCGAACCTGAAGTCGGCGATTGCCGGTGAGACACACGAATACACGGACATGTACCCAGGCATGGCCAAGTCGGCGCGCACCGAGGGGTTCGAGGAGATTGCCGACTGGTTCGAAACACTGGCCAAAGCCGAACGCTCGCATGCCAACAAGTTCCAGCGGACGCTCGATTCGATCGTTGACTAGTTCAGGGTGTCATCGACTGCGCCGCAAGATCAGATCCTTGCATCAGTCTTGCGGCACGCTGTAAAGGTGATTCGCGCCTGCAAGGCGGGTCTTACGGCCTGCCTTGACCTTCAAGTTCTGGATTGACATGACCGTACGTGAGGGCAGCCTCGAGGCGCCGACCCGCCATCCGCTCGCCTGGAAGAGCCCCGAGTTTCACGACGAGGTGGCACTGCACAAGGAATTTGAGCGAGTCTTTGACATCTGCCACGGCTGCCGCCGCTGTGTCAGCCTGTGCGGAGCATTTCCGACCCTGTTCGACCTCGTCGACAACGGCCCGACCGGAGAAGTCGACGGGGTGCCGAAGGAGAGGTATCAGGACGTCGTCGACCAGTGCTATCTGTGCGACATGTGCTACATGACCAAGTGCCCGTATGTGCCGCCGCATCCGTGGAACCTGGACTTCCCGCACCTGATGCTGCGTGCCAAGGCAGTTCATTTTCAGAAGCACAGCGCGCCGCTGACCGACCGGGTCCTGACGTCGATGGACAAGGTCGGCATGTTCGCCGGCATTCCGATCGTGACAGCCGCAATCAATGCAGTGAACCGGACCAAGCCGGCGCGCGTCTTGGTCGAGAAAGTAACCGGCATTGACCGCAGTGCCTGGCGGCCGGAATTTGCCTCGCGGACCCTGCATGCCGGACTTGTGTCGAGTGCTGCATTTGTGGTGCGCGATGGCGAGCGAACACCCGGCAAAGTGGCGATCTACTCCACCTGCTATGTCAACTACAACGATCCGGGTATCGGCCACGATCTGGCGCGCGTGCTCGCCCACAACGAGATTCCCTATCAGCTGGTCGACAAGGAAGTGTGCTGCGGCATGCCGAAGCTCGAGATAGGTGACCTAGCTTCGGTCGAGCGTCTGAAGAATGTCAACATCCCTCAGCTGGCGCAGCTCGCGCGGGATGGCTTCGCAATCCTGGCGCCGATTCCTTCGTGTGCCTTGATGTACAAGCAGGAACTGCCTCTGATGTTCCCGGACGATGCGGAGGTGCAACTAGTCAAGGACGCGGTGTGGGACCCGTTCGAGTACCTGGTCGCCCGCCATCGGGATGGCTTGTTAAAGACCGATTTCAGGCAGCGTCTCGGTGCGGTCTCGTATCACATTCCCTGCCATGGGCGTGTGCAGAACATCGGCCGCAAGACCGAGGAGATGCTGAAGTTGCTGCCGGATACCAGCGTCCACACGGTCGAACGTTGTTCGGGCCACTCGGGGCTGTGGGGAACGCGCACGGCGTACCACGCGATGGCGATGAAGATTGGCAAACCGGTTTTCAAGAGCATGGCGGAGGCCAAACCCGACTACATCAGTTCGGACTGCCAGCTGGCCGCCCACCATATCGAGCAGGGAATCGGGCAATTCGCAGCGTCCGCTCTGGAGGGCAAGACGCCGATCCTGGCGCATCCGTTGACCCTGGTGCGCATCGCCTACGGGCTATAGGGACACCACACCATGGAGACGAGCATGCCGATTTCCCGCGCCAGCCTGCTGACGCTCGAAGCCTACGCGAAACAGCGCAAGGAATTTCGTGCCAGGGTGCTGGCTCACAAGAAGAACCGTACCGTGCACCTGGGCGAGCACGTGACTCTGATCTTCGAAGACGAATTGACGGTGCGCTACCAGATCCAGGAGATGCTGCGCATTGAAAAAACCTTCGAGGAAGCCGGAATCCAGGATGAGCTCGACGCTTACCTGCCGCTGGTCCCGGATGGCAGCAATCTGAAGGCCACGATGATGCTCGAGTACGACGATCCAGTGGTCCGAAAACAGGAGCTGGCACAGCTCAAGGGCATCGAGGACCGCACCTACGTACAGGTAGATGGTTGCCCGAGGGCATATGCGATTGCAGACGAGGATCTGGAACGCGAGAACGAAGAGAAGACCTCTTCCGTGCATTTCCTGCGTTTCGAATTCGACCAGGACATGATTGCTTCGATCAAGAGCGGTGCGGCGCTCGCGATCGGCATCGATCACCCGCACTATGGCGTGCGCCTCGACGAAGTTTCGCCCGAGGTGCAGGCCTCGCTGGCAGGAGATCTTGCGTAAGGACAGGGCGCCGCAAGACGCGGGCGTTGCGCCCGCGCCGGTGCATATCGTGCGCAAGGGGCGCGGAGCGGCGTCCAATATCGCGCACCGGTTCGAATCGGTCGAACGCGAAGTCGACGTTGATGCGCTCGAGCATGCTCGCCTCGAGGGAGAACTGGACGAGTTGCCGCCGCTCGCCACTTCAGTGAATTTCGAGACTGCGCGCAGCCTGATCACCTACAACGATTCGCCCGACATTCCGTTTGACCGCTCGATCAATCCCTATCGCGGCTGCGAACACGGCTGCGTCTACTGCTATGCACGGCCGACTCACAGTTATTTGAACCTCTCGCCGGGCCTGGATTTCGAGACTCGTCTGGTTGCCAAGTCCAATGCTGCCGAGGCGCTCGTGCGCGATCTCTCCGCGCCCTCGTACCGTGCGGCGACGCTCGCTCTGGGCACCGTCACCGACTGCTATCAGCCGATCGAACGCGACTTGAAGATCACGCGCAGGATCATCGAGGTTTTGGGTCGAAGCCGTCATCCATTCGGGATCGTCACCAAGTCGTCCCTGATCGAACGCGATCTCGACCTGCTCGCACCCTTGGCCGCGGAGCAATTGTTTGAAGCTTTCGTGAGCATCACAACGCTGGAGTCTTCCCTGTCGCGCACGCTCGAGCCACGCGCCGCGAGCCCGGCCCGCCGCCTGCGGACGGTCGAGACACTGGCGCGTGCCGGAGTAAGGGTGCATGTCAACTTCGCGCCGGTGATTCCCTTTGTCAATGAGCCCGAACTCGAGCGCGTGCTCGAAGCCGCGCGCGATGCCGGCGCGGTGCGCGCGCACTACACGATCGTGCGCCTGCCCTGGGAAGTGGCGCCGCTGTTCGAGCAGTGGCTGGCTGCGCATTGCCCCGATCGGGCCCAGCGCGTCATGAACCGGATCCGTGAGATGCGCGGCGGGCGCGACAACGACGCGCGCTTCGGCACGCGCATGAAAGGAGAGGGCGTCTGGGCCGATCTGATTCGCCAGCGGTTTCGAAGCGCAGCTGCGCGACTTGGACTCGATCGCGCCGTTCCACCGCTGCGCGCCGACCTGTTCGTGCCACCGAAGCTGGAACGACCGCAGCTCGATCTCTTCTAAGCGCTCAGCCCGCCGGGCCCTGGAGATGTTCGAACACGGTCTGGGTCAGCAGGGCAATCGTTGCCATCAGGGCAATTGCGCCGAAGAACAGAGTCGCGACTGCCACGAGCACTGCGTCCCACCCGCTGTGGTTGCGTCGATCAGAATCCGGGTTGAAGCGGCCATCGAAGCGCTCGTCGGGCATCAGCGCAATGAACAGCGCCTCGATGAAGCCCGCCACCACCGGGACCATGAACACAAAGAACGGCGGCGACTGGTACCAGTTGCGCACGCCGATCAACAGCGCCAGGGCAGGGACAGTTACTGCCAATGGCAGCCACCAGAAGGAACGGCCGAGATAGAGCCCATGCAGCCCGAGACTGCCCGCCGTTGAAGCCAGCAAGGCAGCCAAGGCCTTGTGACGAAATTTCATCATGCGGGAAGGTCTTGAGGCACAAGGCATCATATCGGCGAGCGCTTCTTACCGCCGCCGGGCTCGGAGCGACTTGCTGCGAATGAGCGCGGCCGGCTAGAATCACGGGTTTTCCGCTACGCCGGTTCGGCATGGGCTCCGGGCTCGGCCGCGACAGGTCCGGGAACGGGTCAAAACGCGGCAGGTAAGGGCGTATCAAGACACGCCCGGATGCGCGGGGAATCGCAGCTCCGGCGCGGGCCGACCGGAAACAGCTAGGGACACAGTCAAGGAAACAACTATGGTCGTCATTCGACTTGCTCGCGGCGGCGCCAAGAAGCGCCCCTTCTTCAATATTGTTGCTACGGATTCGCGCAATCCGCGCGACGGACGCTTCATCGAGCGGGTGGGTTTCTACAACCCGGTCGCATCCGAGGGTGAGCAGAAGTTCCGGGTGGCGGCGGATCGCATGGCCTACTGGACCGGCGTCGGTGCGCGGATGTCTCCCACGGTTGCAAGACTCGTCAAGGAGCACGGCGCCCCGGCGGCGTGATCTTCACTGCTGGTTATGGCGCGCGCAGCCGTTAGCTCGGCGCCGCCGGATCTGGTTGAACTGGGCGCGGTGCGCGGCGCCTACGGCCTCGGGGGCTGGGTTCGCATCGCACCGCTCGCCGATGGCGATGTCCTCCTGCAGTCGAAGCGTTGGTGGTTGCTGGACACCGGCGCCGAGCGATTGGTTGAAGTGGTCCAGGCCAAGCGTCACGCCGGGAACATCGTGGCCAAGTGGGAAGGATGCGAAGGCAAGGACAGCGCCGATGCCTGCAAGGGAATGCGGGTAGGAGTATCCCGCGCTGAGTTCAAGCCACTTGCGCCGGGCCAGTACTACTGGCATGACCTGCTGGGTGTGCAGGTCGTGAATCGGACGGGTGAAGAACTGGGCAAGGTCGTTGCGCTCGGAGAGCACGGACAGGGGCAATGGCTCGAAGTGGCCGTGGGCGATAAGCGGCGGATGATTCCGCTGGTAGCGCAGTATGTGGAAGCAGTGGATCTGGACGCAGGACGAATCCGGGTCGATTGGGCCGAGGACTGGTGAAAGTGATTCGTTTCGACGTCATCACTCTCTTTCCCGCAATGTTCGCGGCGTTAACTGAGCATGGGATCGCACGGCGCGCCTATGAGCAGGGGCTATGGGCGTTGAATCTTTGGAACCCGCGCGACTTCGCGACCGATGCGCACCGGTCGGTGGATGACCGTCCTTATGGCGGCGGCCCGGGGATGGTGATGATGGCCGAACCGCTGGCGCAGGCGCTGGCGGCGGCGCGCGCGGCCGGCGGTGCAGAGCGCGTGATAGCACTGGCGCCCAATGGCGTTCGACTGACCGATGCGCGGGTCAAGGCGATTGCGCAGGCGCCGAAGGACAGCTCGCTGGCACTGATATGCGGGCGATACGAAGGCATCGACCAGCGATTCCTCGATGCCTGTGTGGATGAAGTGGTGTCGATCGGTGACTTTGTTCTGTCGGGCGGAGAGATCGCGGCGATGGCTCTGATGGACGCCGTGGTGCGGCAGTTGCCGGGTGCGCTGAAAGACGAGTCGACGGCGGACGAGTCCTTCGCGACCGGACTGCTGGACGGACCGCATTACACGCGGCCGGAGCTGTGGAACGGTCGGGAAGTGCCGGTAGCCTTGCTCTCGGGGCACCATGCGGAGATCGAGGCCTGGCGCCGTCGGGAGTCCTTGACGACAACCCGCCGCCTGCGACCTGAGATGATTGAGGCTGCGCGAGTGGCGGGACGTCTGGCCGCGCAGGATGAAAGGGTTTTGCGCGACATCGCGCAGGCAGGAGCGACAGTCTCGGGATCGAGAGACGTTGCATAGTCGGCAGCATCAGGAACCATCCTCTCGGGCGGCGAACAAAAATCAGAGCCGCGCGACGATGGTATTAGGAGCAGGAATGGACATCATCCAGAAACTGGAACAGGAAGAATTGGCGCGCGTTACCGCCAACAAGATGATTCCCGCGTTCGCCCCGGGCGACACGGTGATCGTCAACGTCAACGTGGTTGAGGGTGCGCGCAAGCGTGTACAGGCCTTCGAGGGCGTGGTGATCGGGCGCCGCAATCGCGGCCTGAATTCGTCCTTCGTCGTGCGCAAGATTTCGAGTGGCGAGGGGGTTGAGCGCACGTTTCAGCTGTTCTCGCCGTCGATCGCATCGATCGAAGTCAAGCGCCGAGGCGACGTACGCCGCGCCAAGCTCTACTACCTGCGCGATCGTTCCGGAAAATCAGCACGCATTCGCGAGAAGCTGGCGCACAAGTCCGCTGCCAAGGCCGCCGAAGCGGCTCGGGCCGAACAAGCCAACGACGCAGCCGGTTCGACCGAGTAGTTTCGGGGCCTGAAGCCGCCGCGTTCAAAACGCGGCCCGGTAAGCTCCGACTAGGTGTTGCGGTGAGCAAATGAGCACGGAGGTTCCGCAGGCAATGCGGCCCTTGTTCGAGCCGGAGTCCGTGCCGTTTGATCCGGCGTTCGAGGATCCGGCGGCCCGAGGGCCTGCGATTGCGGCCGAGCGCCTGAGGCCGGACGAACTGCGGCGGCGTTTCGCGACCGCGCGACCGTGGGAACCCGAGATGCGTTCGGACCCGCGCTTTCTGCGGCCAGAGCTCCCGATAAGGCCGGCAGCCGTGCTGATGCCGCTGATCGTGCATGACGACCAGGTCTCGGTCCTGCTGACTGAACGCACGGCTCATCTGAACGACCACGCGGGTCAGATCAGCTTCCCTGGTGGGCGCGTCGAACCAGGCGATGTCGATGCCGTGGCCACCGCGTTGCGCGAAGCACGCGAAGAGATCGGCCTCGGCGCCGCCCTGGTCGATGTCGTCGCCACACTGCCGGAGTACACGACGGCGACCGGTTATCAGGTGACCCCCGTGATTGGCATGATCGAGCGGCCATATGAGCTGTCACTCGACAGCTTCGAGGTATCTGAAGCCTTTGCAGTGCCGCTTTCCTTTCTGATGGATCCCGCGCACCACGAACGGCGAATTTTCAAACTCGGCGAAATCGCGCGCACCTTCTACGCGATGCCCTACCAGGCGCAACGCCGATACTTCATCTGGGGCGCAACTGCCGCGATGCTGCGCAACCTGTACCACTACCTGCGTGCCTGAGAGCTGGGTCGCGCCAACCTGGGGTTGATTGCGTCTCGGCCTCTACAATGCACGAGGAGAGTGCACCGTGGCCTGGCTATCCCTCGTCATCACCCTGCTTGCCGAGCAACTGCGTGCTCTGCCGGGGAACAATCCCGTCTATACCGAAGCACGGCGCCTAGCGTCCTGGGCGCAACGCAATCTGAATGCCGGCCGGCCGCGCCACGGCTTCTACGCCTGGCTGCTGATCGTGCTCGGCAGCGCACTCGCATCCGGCGCGGTGTGGTCGATTGCAGTGTCGATCAACTGGTTCCTAGGGCTCGCGATCAACGTTGCGGTGCTCTACTTCGCGCTGGGGTTTCGCCAGTTCAGCCATCACGGTACCGAGATCCAGATCGCGGTGGCCAATGGCGACATCGACGCAGCGCGGCGCGAGCTCACTGAATGGAAGCGCGGCGCAGAACCGGGCTACTCGGCAGCCGATCTGAGCGCCGAGGAACTGGTGCGTCAGGCGGCCGAGTACGGTTTGCTCCTGTCGCAGCGACACGTGTTCGGCGTGTTCTTCTGGTTCGTGCTTCTGCCGGGCCCCATGGGAGCCGTGGTGTATCGAATGGCGGATCATGTCGGACGCGCCTGGAACCAGGCACCCGCGCCGCCCGCGCCGCCCGACCGCTTTGGCGAGTTTGCGCGGCGTGCGTTCGCCTGGATCGACTGGGCGCCCGCGCGACTGACGGCACTCGGATTCGCGATCGTTGGCGACTTCGAAGGTGCGATCTATTGCTGGCGCCAGGTTGCGCGTGGAGAGAGCACCGATGGCATGCCGCATCCGGACTCGCGCACCTTGCTGCTTGCTGCAGCCAGCGGTGCGATCGGGGTTCGGCTAATGCCGGACGCGGAGTCAGTCCGCCACTTTGACGAGGTGGGCAACGAGGGTGCCGGACTGGCGGAACCCACCACGCCGGCCTTGCGCGCCGTCGTCGGTCTGATCTGGCGCGCGCTACTGCTTTGGCTGGCCTTGCTGTTTCTGCTGACGCTCGCGAAGTGGATTGCCTGAGCGGCTAGGTGAGTCGCGATGCGCCGCAGTTCCAACACGCGCCGAACTGGGATTCTGACTCTTCGCCGCAGGATGTGCACGTCCAGGGCAGTCCCCCGCCGGCCGTCCGCCACTCCGCCAGCACCTGGTGGGCGCGCGCTTCGTCCAGCGCGTTGACCCAAAGCTGCGGGGCACACTCAAGGAACGGAATTTCTCCGAGCGCTCCGGACAAAGCTGTGTTGCGCACCTCACAGCGGATGCCCGCGGCGCGCAGAGTATCGGCCCAGATAGCGGCAAGGACTGGATGATCAGCGCGAAGCAGAAGCTTCATCGCGCCGCCGCCGTCGCGAGCGAACGATAGAAACGGTAGCGCGCCGGAGCGAAGGTGCCGGCGTTGGCCGCCGCGCGCACCACGCATACCGGCTCATCAACATGGCGACAGTCGAGAAACCGGCATTGGCTCTGAGCCAAAGCGTGTTCGATCTCCGGGAAAGCCGCCGCTATCTGTGAGCGGCCAAGATGCGAAAGGCCGAATTCCTTGAACCCCGGCGTGTCGACAATCGCACCGCCCCCGGGCAGTGCAAACCAGCGTGCCGCGGTCGTGGTCTGCCGCCCAGCATTCGCGCGCTGCGAGTATTCCTGGGTGCGCGCCGCGGCGCCTGGAACCAGCAGGTTGATCAGCGTCGACTTGCCCATGCCCGACTGTCCGATAAGAAGAGACTTCCTGCCTGCCAGCGCATCGGCGAGCACCGTCGGCGGCCGCTGATCCAGCTTGCACGACACTGCCAATGTGCGCCAGCCGAGCTGGGCGACTTGGTCGAGCACAGCCTGCGCTTCTTGTCCGTCGGGTAGGTCGAATTTGTTACGCACGACGAGAGCTTCGATCCCGGCGCAATGCGCGGCGACCAGAGCTTTCCAGATGAAATCGCGATTGAATGCCGGGCGCGAGGCAAACATCACCGCCACCTGATCGACATTCGCGGCCAGTTCCTTGATGCGATGAGCATCGGCCCTATAGAGCAGGCTGGTTCGCGCTTCGATGGATTCGATTACGGCCTGATCCGCCGAGGTCAGGCTGGCGGTCACCATGTCGCCGACGACCACGTCGCCGCGCTTGCCGCGTCGAGTCGCCAGTATTGCGCCACCGTCGGGCAATTCGATCAGCACCGTACGGCCGAACGTGGCGACGACGCGCGCGCGGAATCTGGCGACGGGTGCCGCGATCCGACCCATCAGCGCCCGCTGCGCTTCCGAGCTTCGTAAAGTACGTCGGTGTGGGCGGCGCAGATGAAGTCGTTGACGGAAATCCCCTTGACCGAATGCGTATCGAATCGCACCCGGCATGCCGCATAGCTGACGATCAGCTCGGGATGGTGATCCTGCTCATTCGCCAGATCGGCAACGGCGTTGACAAAGGCCATGGTTGCCCGAAAATCATCGAAGCGGAAATTGCGCTCAATGGCCTTGCCGTCCGTGCTCCAGCCATCGAGGACAGCCAGCTGGGCGGACACCTGCGCCGCACTCATCGGTTCGCCACTCAGTGGCTGGCAGCGGCTGGTCAGCAATTCGGCGCGGGTCTTCATGGTCAGGCCTGTCTTAGTCGAGCGAGGCGCGCGACACGCAGAGCGGCCGGCGGGTGTGAGTCGTAGAACGCCGAATGCAGCGGATCCGGGGTCAGGGTCGCGGCATTGTCCTGATACAGCTTGACCAGGGCGCTGATCAAGTCGCCCGCCGAGGCGTGTTGCGCTGCATAGGCGTCAGCTTCGTACTCGTGTTTGCGCGATAGCACACTGATCACCGGGGCGAAGACAAATGTGAACACTGGCAGGACCAGCATGAACAGGACCAGCGCCAGCCCCTCGTTGCCTCCTGCGGGAGCGGGTGTGACTCCAAGGCCCTCGAAGAACCAGGTCTGGCCGCTGAGCCAGCCCAGCAGTGCAAGAAAGCCCAGGCTCAGCGCAAAGGTAAATACGAGACGCTTGGCGATGTGACGGAGCTTGAAGTGACCCAGTTCGTGCGCGAGCGTGGCCTCGATTTCGGCCGGTTGCAGTCGCTCGATCAGGGTGTCGAAGAACACAATGCGCTTTGAACGCCCGAGGCCCGTGAAGTAGGCATTGCCATGCGCCGAACGGCGCGAACCGTCCATCACGAATACACCGCGGCTCGAGAACCCGGTACGAGCGAGAAGGGCGCCAATCCGCTCCGCGAGGCTCGCGTCTTGCAGTGGTTCGAAGCGGTTGAACAGGGGCGCGATCACGGTCGGATAGAGGAGCAGCACCAGACCGTTGAATCCTATCCACAACACCCAGACGTAGACCCACCACAGGTGCCCCGCGCCACGCATCAGCGCAATCACGGCGGCCGCCAGCGGTAGTCCTAGCGCTGCCGTCAGGACAACCGACTTGGCGATATCCGCAAGCCACAGACGCGGTGTCATACGGTTGAAACCGAAACGCTGCTCGATGCCGAACTGCTTCAACCAGGAAAATGGCAGGTCCAGCACGCCCAGCATGAGGGCGGTCACGGCGATCAGTGAGAGCTGGAACGTGAGCCCGCTGCCAAGCTCGCTTCGCAGTGTGTCGGCAAGCCACTGCAGGCCGCCGACCAGTGTCAGTGCAACCAGGATCATTGCCCCGACCAGCGTTTCGGCAACTTCGAGACGTGAGTGAGCAATCGTATAGGCGGCCGCCTTGCGGTGCGCCTCGAGCGGAATGCGGTCTGAAAACTGGGCCGGCACGGCGGCAGCGTGCCAACGCACGTGCCGGATCTGTCGCCATGCAAGCCAGATCTTCAGGCCGACCATCAGGAGGAGGAAAGCGACGAAGGCGCTCGTCAAGGCGAGAGACATTGCGGCGGCACGATACGGTGACGAAACAGCTTGGAACCCGGCGCGCCTGAGAGCGGGCAGAGCTGCGCAACACCGGGGCTTCGCGTCCTGCCATGCGACAATCACTCGCACTCTCAAGTCGCGGAAATTATGTCACAGGCTCATGAGCTAACTTCGACCCCACTGGAATCGATCAGCGACACTCATCTGATCTGGATCGACATGGAGATGTCGGGACTGAGTCCGGATTCGGATCGCGTTCTCGAAGTGGCGGCGGTCGTGACGGACGCGCAGCTTGAGGTCGTCGCCGAAGGTCCGGTGCTGGTACTCCGCCAGCCGGAGCGTGTGCTGGCCGGCATGGATTCATGGAACACCTCGACTCATGCGCGCTCCGGCTTGACCGCCAAGGTGCGCGATTCCCTGGTCGATGAGGAAGCCGCGAGCGACCAGATGATCGAATTTGTCGCGCGCCATGTGCCGCGCGGCAAGTCCCCAATGTGCGGTAATTCGATCTGTCAGGACCGCCGCTTCATGGCACGCTGGATGCCGCGCTTCGAAGCTTTCTTTCATTACCGGAATCTCGATGTAAGTACGCTGAAGGAGCTTGCCCGACGCTGGCGGCCAGAGATCGCACGTTCATTCGAGAAGAAGAGCAAGCACGAAGCGCTGGCGGACATTTACGAATCGATCGACGAGCTGCGACACTATCGCGCGCACTTGCTGCGCGTCTGATCCGCGCTGGGATCACGTCGCCTGAGTGGTCGCGTCAGGCCTGCTCGCAGCTGTGCCAGGAACCGGCTCAGGGGCACCGCGCGCATTCATCCACGCGCGGCCAAGGGCCACTCCGAGTGCGAGCAGCACCGGACCGAGTATCACGCCGATGAAGCCAAAGGCTAGAACACCGCCGAACACACCGAGAAAGATCAGGCCCAGGGACAGCGTGGAGCCGCGTGCGATCAGCAGCGGCTTGAGGAAATTGTCGATGGTGCTGATGACCACGGCGCCCCAGATCACCATGAAGATCGCCCAGCCGGTCTCGCCCTGCGCGTAGAGCCAGACGGCGGCTCCGCCCCAGAGAAACACCGGCCCCATGGGCACGACCGAAAGCACAAAGGTGCCGACGGCCAGCATGAAGGCGCCAGGCACGCCAGCGATCAGAAAGCCGATCAGGGCGACGACCGCCTGCGCGGCGGCGGTGCCGACAATGCCGATGAATACGCTGCGGGTCGTTCCGGTCACGATTTCGAGTACCTCGCCGCTCAATTGTCCCGACAGGCGTTCGACCACGCGACCAAGCCCGACGATGATGCGCTCACCGTCACGGTAAAAGAAGAACACGACAAACGTAACGAGCAGCAACTGCAAGATGCCATCGCCCAGCACGCGGACGAAAGCGAGCAACAGCTTGCCCGCTGGCTCGAACGCCGGCTTCAGCAAGGGCGCGATCAGGCTGCGGTCGGCGGCGAGCCGACTCAGCTCCGCATGGATGCGCTCGCCGACCAGCGGGATGCTGCGGATCTGCTCCGGTACATGCAACCCGTCATTCATCCACTGCTTGAAGGCGCCGACCAGGATCGGAATCTGCTCGCTGGCGGAGGCGGCCAGCATCGCCAGCGGAATCACGACCAGCAGCAGGATCGCCAGCATGAGCACGAGCGCGGAAGCGCTTGCACTTCCTCGCATCCAGCCGCGCAAACGCTGATAGAGGGGCCAGGTCGCAATCGCCAGCACTCCTGCCACAAGCATCGAGCTGAGAAAAGGCTGCAGCACCATGAAGATGCCAACCAGGATGAGTGCGGTTCCGCCGAAGCGAAATATCGCGTCGAAGTTCCTTTGAATGGTGGGCATAGATTCGATGGTTTGCGACTAAGGTCGAACCCCTCGCGCTGGCAGGCGCTCGGGGCGCTTTGCAACGTAACCCTCGCGCTGGCAGGCGCCCGGGGCGCTTTGCAGGCCACACCCACGCAGGTGGGTGCGACTGGCCTGCAAAGCGTCCCCCCGACAGGAATCGAACCTGTATCTAGCGCTTAGGAGGCACTTGTTCTATCCATTGAACTACGGGGAGTGCCGCCGAGTATAGCGATGGGCTCACGTAGAATTCGCGGCGCTCGAGCGGCTGATCGCTGCAGATGCCAAGCGCGATGAACAAGAATTGCGGGCATGCGTTGCTTACAAGCTTCAACCCGATCTTGCAAGGCGAGCCCATGTGCACGCCGTCATCGATCTTTTCCTACCGAATTTCGGATGAGAACGCAAGTCGGCGGAGTCTTGATAGCGCCTGGGCGGTTTGCGAAAACTCGCTCCGATCGCGCGTTCATGCGGCCTCGTTGCACAATGCGTAGACAGGTCGGCCGGGCACAGCATTGGCGCGGCTCGACAGGCGACACAACCGAAGTTTTCCACAGTCCGTGGGGATAACTCCAAAGCCATCAACGATGCAAAACCCGGTAAGCAAGAGCAAACAGCGCGGAGGTCTGCGCGACGCCGAGTACGGCGAAGCCTCGATCCGTGTCCTCAAGGGTCTGGAGCCGGTCCGCCAGCGGCCGGGCATGTATACGCGCACCGATAGCCCGCTGCACATCGTGCAGGAAGTCATCGACAACGCCTCGGACGAGATCCTCATGGGCTTTGGCCACCATGTCGATGTCGTCCTGCACAAGGACGGAGCCATCAGCGTTGAGGACGATGGCCGCGGCATACCAGTCGGCTTGCACCCGGAGGAACAGGTCCCGGTGGTGGAGATTGTTTTTACCCGGCTGCACGCGGGCGGCAAGTTCGACAAGCGCGCGGGCGGTGCCTATTCCTTTTCCGGCGGACTTCATGGTGTCGGCGTGTCGGTCACCAATGCGCTTTCGGCGCGTCTCGATGTCACGGTCTGGCGTGACGGCAAGGTACATACGATCAGCTTTGCCGGTGGCGAAGTACGTGAAGCGCTCAAGTCGGCTGCCGTGCGTGGTCAGGCCAGAGCGAGCGGCACTCGCGTCACGGTCTGGCCGGATCCGAAATACTTCGACTCCGCGCAGATTCCACTGGATGAACTCGAACGCTTGCTGCGCAGCAAGGCAGTACTGTTGCCCGGAACCGAAATATCGCTGACGCATGAGAAGTCCGGCGCAGTGCAGCGTTGGCTCTATGCAGGCGGTCTGCGCGAATATCTGCTGGCTGCTCTGGCGGCCGATCCGGTGGCGCCCCCGTTTGAATCGAGTGGATTCGCGCCCGCGGACGATGAGAACTTTTCCGAGGGCGAGGGCGCAAGCTGGGTTGTGGCATGGACCGAAGATGGCGCGGTCGCGCGCGAGTCCTTCGTCAACCTGATCCCGACGCCAGCCGGTGGTACGCACGAGGCTGGCTTGCGCGAGGGTCTGTACAACGCCGTGCGCGCCTTTATCGATGCGCACGGTCTGCTGCCGAAAGGGATCAAGCTGCTGCCGGAGGATGTGTTCGCGCGAGTCAGCTTCGTGTTGTCAACCAAGGTGCTTGACCCGCAGTTCCAGGGCCAGATCAAGGAGCGGCTCAACAGTCGCGATGCGCTGCGGCTGGTCGCGTCGTTCGTGCGACCACAACTCGAGTTCTGGCTCAACCAGCATCCAAATGAGGGGCGACAACTCGCCGAACTCGTCATCGCCCAGGCACAGTCGCGAACGCGCGCCAGCCAAAAGGTGGAAAAGAAGAAAGGATCGGCGGTGGCGGTGCTGCCGGGCAAGTTGACTGACTGCGAATCGACCGACATCACCCGCAACGAACTGTTTCTCGTGGAAGGGGATTCCGCTGGCGGCTCGGCCAAGATGGGCCGCGAGAAGGAGTTCCAGGCGATTCTTCCCCTGCGCGGAAAGGTTCTGAATACCTGGGAAGTCGAGCGCGACCGCCTGTATGGCAATGCCGAGGTGCATGACATCGCGGTCGCAGTTGGCGTTGATCCGCATCAGTCCGGCGACACGGTGAGTTTTGACGGCCTGCGATACGGCAAGATCTGCATCCTGGCCGACGCCGATGTCGACGGTGCCCATATCCAGGTTCTGCTGCTGACCCTGTTCTTCCGGCATTTTCCGCAACTGGTCGATCGAGGTCACATCTTCGTCGCGCGGCCACCGCTGTTTCGCGTCGATGTCCCGGCACTGGGCAAGCGACCCGCACGGCGTCTGTACTGTCTGGACGACGCCGAACTCGACGCAACCCTTGAGAAACTCGCCGATGAAGGCGTACGCGAAGGCAATTGGAGCATCGCCCGATTCAAGGGTCTGGGCGAAATGAGCGCGACCCAGCTGTGGGAAACCACGATGAATCCGGACACGCGGCGCCTGTTGCGGATCGGTCTTGGGGACCTGGCTGCCGAGCAGACCGCGGCCACCATGACGATGCTGATGGCCCGCGGTGAAAGCCAGGCACGCAAGGCCTGGCTCGAGGACAATGCCGACGCCGTCGACGCCGATGTCTGAGCTCTGCCGCAAATACGCGACCCCAGGGGTGAATTCCCTCTCATTTGTGCCAATCTTCCGCACGGGGACTTCCCGCATACTGTGACGTTGTGCTCTTCAGAGAGGGCTCGGGTCGGCTGTTGGCCACCAAACCGATGAAAGAAGCAAGCAACGATCAGCAGCGCGCGCCAGCCCCGGGCTGGCTGCAGTGGCCCGCCCTGGCCGACGCTGCATGGCTGCGCCGACTAATCGGCGCGATGGCTGTCTTCTCGATCGTGACCCTGGCCGCGATGAATCCTGCCGCGGGGGACGCATTGCCGCCGATTGCGCGGGATGCCCTGGTTTGGACCCATGCGGCAAGCACCCTGGCCTTGATTCTGGCCCTGGGACTCTGGCTGATCGCCGGCCGCCGTGCCCGGATGGGCGTGCACCAGTCTGCTCGTGTCTGGGAACAGTCGATCGAGGCCATGAAAGTCGGCGTCGCACTGTGGGACGCCGACGACCGGCTGGTCAGCGCGAACTCCGCATATCGTCGCCTGTTCCCCGAGATCGGCCGGCTGATTCGTCCTGGCGTGACCTACTCCGAGTTGATGGCGGCGTACTACGAAGTGGCGCCGCCCGCGATCACGACCGGCCGCACCAAGGAAGTTTTCGTCGGAGACGGCATGCGCCGCCGGCGGGAGGGCGCCGAGGTCAGCGAGGTGGTCCGACATGTCCGTGGACGCTGGATCGTCATGACCGACTGTCGCACCGACGGCGGGAGAAATCATCAGTTTCCGGACCGACGTCACCGAACAGAAACTGATCGAGCTCGAGCTGCGCAATCGGCGCAAGCTGGTCGACGATCTCGGCGAGCTCACCTACGACTGGTTCTGGCGCGAGGATGCCGAAGGTCGTTTCGTTGAGTTCTCGCACAAGATGGAAGGCCACGTGCGGGTTTCCGCCGACCACCTGATCGGCCACCGGCGTGAGGAGATGCCCGGCTTCGAGGTCGATCCGAATCAATACGCCGAGTATCGGGCCAGGGTTTCGCGGCGCGAACCTTTCCGCTGGTTCACCTACAAGGCCCGGCGCGGCGACGGCGCTTCGATGTGGATCGCGGTCACCGGCAAGCCGATCTTTGACGAGCGCGGCACATTCCTGGGGTATTACGGTGCCGGCCGCGATGTGACCGAGCGCGAGGACATGCTGTCTGCCTTGCGCCGTAGCGAAGAGCGCTTCCGCGCGCTGACCATGCTGGCCACAGACTGGTACTGGGAGACCGACCCGGAAATGCGCATCGTCAGCATGCGCGGGCACCCCGGCCGCGAGCGGGACGCCGCAGACTGGGCCCTGAACCGCCGGTTCTGGGAGCTCGAACTGCTGGATCCGGACTTTCCGGTCGACTGGGACACGCTACGCGGCAACGTGTCGAGACGCGCATCGTTTCACCGCGTCAAGATCAGGTTTGCGCGCGACGATGGCACACTGATTTACTACGAGCTTTCGGGCGAACCGGTGTTCGAACGCGGCGAGTTTCTCGGCTATCGCGGGCTTGCATGGGATGCCACCGAGCGCGAGCAACTGCTCGCGCAGATTTCCGAAAGCGAGGCGCGCTTCCGTTCGTTGACCGAACTGTCGTCCGACTGGTTCTGGGAGATGGACGAGAACCTGCGCTTCACCGCAGTGCGCCAGGGATCCAGGAAATCACTGCATTTCAACGAACGCGACGTGATCGGCAAGTTTCGCTGGGAGCTGCCGGGGGAACTGATCCAGCCCTCATCCTGGGACGAGCACCGCGCGACGCTGCTGGCGCAGCGGCCCTTCCGCGACGTGATGTTCAGGCGCTGGGTGGAAGACGGCTCGCTGGTCTACACGGTGACGAGCGCCGATCCGGTGTTCGATGCGGAAGGCCGCTTCCGCGGCTATCGAGGCGTGGGCAAGGACATCACCGAACAGGTAAAGACGCAGGAGCGGATCGAGCGTCTGGCCTCAGTCGATGCCTTGACACAGCTGTGCAACCGGCAGACTTTCGACGAACGCGCCGGGCGCGTGCTTGCGAGTGCCTATGCCGAGGGCCGGCGTTGCGCGCTGCTGTTCATCGACCTCGACAATTTCCGCCTGCTGAACAACGGCTACGGCCATCGGGTCGGCGACCAGATGCTCGCCATTGTCGCCAGCCGGATGCGCGACATCATCAAGGAGCCCAATCTGCTGGGGCGTCGCGGCGGTGATGAGCTGGTCGCGCTGCTGATTGATGTCGTTCGGCCCGAGGCCGTGGTCGAGATCGCACAGGCCTTGATCGATGCGATCTCCACGCCCGCGCGCATCCTCGGCATGGAAGTGACGGTCACCTCATCGGTCGGGATCAGTTTCTTCCCGCAGGACGGGGTTGATCTCGATTCTCTGCTCAATGCAGCGGATGCGGCGATGTACCAGGCCAAGGACAGCGGACGGCGCGCCTACGCCTTTTACACAACGACGGTGGCGCGCCGTGTTGACCTGCGCCTGCGGCTCGAGCATCGACTGCGCAAGGCGGTCGAGTCGCGCGATTTCCGTCTGTTCTTCCAGCCGATGGTGGCGATGGAAGATGGCAAGCTGGTCGGAGCTGAAGCCCTGATTCGCTGGCGCGACGCGGAGCTCGGCGATATCTCGCCGGCGGAGTTCATCCCGATCGCCGAGGAGTCGGGACTGATCGTCGGCCTCGGCGAGTGGGTGATCCACGAAGCCTGCCGGGCGCGCCAGGAATGGAATCATCTCGGCATCGATGTGCCGCCGCTGTCGATCAACATGTCAGGCGTGCAGCTGCGCCAGCTCGGCTGTGTCGACGGGCTGATCGAGATCATGAACATCTATGGCATTCCGCCTGCGCAGATTGAAGTCGAGGTGACCGAGACCGGCCTTCTCGATACCTCAGCCGTATCACGCGAGAACCTGGTGCGGATGCGCAATGCTGGCGTGCGCATTGCGCTCGACGATTTCGGCGTCGGCTTTTCCAGTCTGGCGCACCTGCGCGACCTGCCGATCCATCGCCTCAAGATCGATCGCAGCTTCACGGTTGAATGTATGCGCGACGCGCGCACGCTGACCATCGTCAAGGCCGTGATCGAGATGGCGCGTTCGCTCGGCATCAGTGTCACGGCCGAGGGAATCGAGACCCAGGCGCAGCAGACCTGGATGCAGCACCTTGGTTGCGATTCGGCACAGGGTTATCTGTTCGCGCGGCCGATGCCGGGCGATGACTTCATCCAGCTCTTCGTCACCAAGCGGGCGGTCGGGCGCGACCGGTCATTGATGCACTGAGCTGTGCGGCTCGCAAATGCAGCCCGCGACTTGCCGGCGCGTTCTTTCAACTGCGGGCGCCACGTTTCTGCATCGCGATCCCGCTGGCGCGTAGAATCCGCGCCGCGCAAGGCTGGCTACGCGCACCTCCCCGATGGTTGAACAACAAACACTATTCCCTGCCGGCCCCGGTGGGGACGATACAGACGCGCTGACGCTCGCGCACTTTGCGCAGCGCGCCTATCTCGATTACGCGGTGTCGGTCGTCAAGGGTCGGGCGCTGCCCGATGGCGCCGACGGCTGCAAGCCGGTCCAGCGTCGCATCCTCTATGCGATGAACGAAATGGGGCTGGCGGCGGGCGCCAAGCCGGTCAAGGCCGCGCGCGTCGTCGGTGATGTGCTCGGGCGCTTTCACCCACACGGCGACCAGGCCGCCTACGACGCGCTGGTCAGGATGGCGCAGGACTTTTCACTGCGCTATCCGCTGATCGACGGCCACGGCAACTTCGGTTCACGCGATGGCGATGGCGCTGCCGCGATGCGCTATACCGAAGCGCGGCTGACGCCGATCGCGCGCCTGTTGCTCGACGAAATCGACGAGGGAACGGTCGATTTCACGCCGAACTACGATGGCTCTACACAGGAACCACGCCTGCTGCCGGCGCGCCTGCCCTTCGTGCTGCTCAACGGCGCATCGGGCATTGCGGTGGGCATGGCGACCGAGATCCCTTCGCACAATCTGCGCGAGGTCGCCAGCGCAGCGCTGCTGCTGCTCGCGGATCCGAAGGCGAAGCTTGCGGCGGTTGCCGCGCAACTGAAAGGACCGGACTTCCCCGGCGGCGGACAGATCATCTCGCCGGCCGCGGACATTCGTGAGATCTATGCCGGTGGACGCGGCAGTCTCAAGGTACGTGCGCGCTTCGAGTTTGAGGAGCTTGCGCGCGGGCAGTGGCAGCTCGTGGTCCGGGAACTGCCGCCGGGCGCGTCCTCGCAGCGCGTGCTCGAGGAGATCGAGGAACTCACCAATCCCAAGATCAAGGTGGGCAAGAAAGCCCTGAGCGCCGACCAGCAGCAGACGCGGGCATCCGTGCTCGCCATGCTCGACACCGTGCGCGACGAATCAGGCAAGGACGCGGCGGTGCGCCTGGTATTCGAGCCGCGCACCTCGAAGGTTGATCGCGACGAGTTTGCCCAGATGCTGCTGGCGCAGACCAGCATGGAATCGAACGTTCCGATCAACCTGGTGATGATCGGCCGCGATGGGCGTCCACGCTGCAAGCCGTTGATCGACATACTGCTCGAATGGATTGAATTTCGCATCGGGACCGTGCGCCGGCGTTCGCAGCACCGCATGGACAAGGTGCTGGACCGGATTCACATCCTAGAAGGACGGCAGGCAGTCCTGCTCAACATCGATCAGGTCATCAAGCTGATCCGCAATTCGGACGAGCCCAAGCCGGAACTGATCAAGGCGTTCAAGCTGACCGAGCGCCAGGCCGAGGACATCCTCGAGATCCGGCTGCGGCAATTGGCGCGGCTCGAAGGTATCCGTATCGAGCAGGAGCTCGCCACCCTGCGCAAGGACCAGTCCGCACTCGGCAAGCTGCTTGGATCCGATGCAGCACTGCGCAAACAGATCGCCCGGGAGATCGAGGAAGACACGAAGAAGCATGGTGACGCGCGGCGTACCTTGATCCAAGCGGCCGAGCGTGCGGCAGTTGAGATCCGCGTGCTCGACGAGCCGGTCACCGTGATCGTGTCAGAACAGGGCTTTGTGCGCGCGCGGACCGGGCACGGGCACGACCGCAGCCAGTTCGCTTTCAAGACCGGCGACGCGCTGTACGCCGCCTTTGAATGTCGAACGGTCGATCATCTGATCGCGCTGGGGAGCAACGGTCGGGCCTATTCGGTCGCGGTGTCTCAACTGCCTTCCGCGCGCGGAGACGGCGCGCCGGTCAGTTCGCTGATCGACCTGGCGCCGGGCACGCGCCTGACCGCCTACATTGCCGGTGCGACGACGGTTCCTTTGCTGCTGGCGACCAGCAACGGCTATGGCTTCGCCGCAACCCTGGGCGACATGGTGTCGCGCCAGAAGGGCGGCAAACAATTCCTCACGGTCGACGACGGTGCGGAGCCGCTGCCGCCGCAGCCGGCGGATCCGGCAAGCGATTCCCTGATTGCCTGCCTGTCGGCGCATGGTCGCGTCCTGGTATTCGAGGCGGGTGAAGTGAAGGTGCAAGCCGCCGGCGGCCGTGGCGTGATCCTGATGGGACTGGAAGCGGATGAGAAACTGCTGGCAGCCCTGCCGATTTCCAGCGCCGGGGTGCGCCTGTGTGCCCGCAAGGGCAAGGCAGACAAGCCGATCGAGATCGACCTCAGCGGCAGCGCGCTGGAAGCCCAGCGTGGTCACCGGGCGCGCAAGGGACACGCGGTCGAAAGCAAGCTCAAGGCACCATTTGCCTTGCAGCGTCTATAGGCGCAGCTCGCCTTCGGCGACAAACACCGCACTACCGCCGACGCGCACTCTGCTAACAGTGCCGGCGGCGCAGTCAAATTCCAGGTCGAGCACACTGGGCCGGCCGATCGCTTCACCCTGCAGCAGTCGAAAGTGACGCGATCCGGTGCCAATGGACTCGCGTTGTGCGAGCCAACCCGCGAATGAGGCTGCGGCGGCACCGGTGGCCGGATCCTCGGAAACGTTGAGCTTCGGAGCGAACATCCGCACGCCCCAGGTCGTGGCGTCGACTTGCGCGACCGGATAGACCATGTGCGCCGCCGACGATTTGAGGGTCGCGCCCCAGCGTTCGATGTCCAGTACCGCGCTTGTCAGGGCGCCGACCGAGGACAGCGGCACGATCATGAAGGGCACGCCGCACGACCAGGCTTGCGGCGAAGACGCAAGGTCAGCAGGGTCGAGACCCAGGAGCGCAGCAGCCGCGGCAGCATCGAGGGAGGTATCGATCTCTTGCGGAGTTCGGGCCGCGGTCAGAGTGCAGCTGATGACTTCGCGGCGGCCTGCATCGCGTTCGATGCGCACCGGAATCGGCCCGACGCCTTCCTCGAAGACAATCTCGTCGTGCGCTGCATCGATGATCCCGAGGGTGGCCAGCACGAAGGCGGTGCCGATCGTCGGATGACCTGCGAAGGGCAGCTCGCCGCCCGGCGTGAAGATCCGCACGTGCGCCGCATGGCGGGGGTTCGAAGGCGGCAGGACGAAACTGGTTTCGGAGAGATTAAAGTCACGTGCAATTGCCTGCAGCGTGGCATCGTCGATGCCACGCGCATCGAGCACGACGGCCAGCGGATTGCCACCGAAGCGCTGGGTTGTGAACACGTTGCATACGGCGTAGCGATGTCGGCTCATCTTTTCGGCTCGCGATTCCGCTTTCAGACGCCCTAGGCACGGCGCCCGGCGATGATGCTTGCGACGACCGCGATGGCGGCGAGCCACGCGGCCGCGGGCACGGCCTCGCCAAACAGCAGCGCGGCGAATCCGATCGTGAAGAACACCTGCAGCAGTTGCACCTGACCAACTCGCGCAATGCCGCCGCGCGCCAGACCGTTGTACCAGGCGAAGAAGCCGATCAGCTGCGAGACCAGGGTCACGTAGGCGAACGCGGCCCAGGCCTGCGCATCGGCCGCCGGTGGTTGCGCGAGCATCAAGCCGAGCGTGACCGGAATCGTGATCGGCAGCGCGACCACGAGCGCCCAGAGGATTGCGCGGATGCCGCCGATACGCGCGGCGATGCGGCCGCCGGTCACGTAGCCCAGCGCGCCAATCAATACGGCACCACCCATCGCGAGCGAGCCGCTCATCGATGTCGAGCCGCCAAGGCCGTCGCGAAAAGCAAACACGATCACGATCACCGATCCGATCGCGGCCGCGATCCAGAAGCGCCTTGACTGTTGTTCGCCGAAGAGCCAGTACGCCAGCACTGCGGTCGCGAAGGGCAGCGCGCCATTGATGATCGCGCCGTGATTGGCGGGGATCGAGCGCATCGCAAGCGACGACAACAACGGAAAGCCGATCACGACGCCAAGCGCGCTGACGCAACGAGCGGCAGATCCTCGCGCTGCAGTCGGGGCGCGGCGGTAATCGCCAGCCAGGCAGCCGCGAGCAGGCCCGCACCGGACATGCGGCCGAAGGCGACGAACCACGGATCGAGCTGTGCGACTGCGGTGCGCGTCATCGGCAAGCGTCAGGCTGAACGCGAGCACGCCGAGCAGTCCGAGCCCCATGCCGGCACCGGCAAGCGGCGATGCCTTGGACCTGCTGACGAGGATGCGCGCCTGGGCCTGGCCGGCTTCAGCTCTCACGCGTTCGATTCTGCGATCAACTGGCCAATAATCCGCACACCGGCACGAATGCGTTCCGGCGCCACTGTCACGAATGACAGGCGCATCGTGTTCCGGCGCGACGCTGTCGCGTAAAACGGTTCACCCGGTACGAAGGCCACATTGCGCGCGATCGCCTGCGCGAGCAATGCACCCGCATCGAGCTGCGCCGGCAGGGTCAGCCAGACGAACATGCCGCCAGCCGGCCGTGTCCACGTGACGCCTGTCGGCATGTGCTCAGCGAGTGCGTCCTGCATGACTGCAGCCTGGGCTGCATAGCGCGCGCGCACCGCCGGCAGTTGTTGATCGAGGAATCTGTCGGCCAGCAAGCGATAAACCACACGCTGGGTCAGCGTGGCGGTGTGCAGATCAGTCGCCTGCTTGAGTCGGACCAGCATCTCGAGGCAAGCCTTCGGAGCGATCACGTACCCAAGCCGCAGGCCGGGCGCCAGGACCTTCGAGAACGAGCAGATGCGAATTGTTCGCTCCGGCGCCCAGGCCCGAAGGCTCGCCGGCGCCGGCGCTTCGTACCAGAGCTCGCCGTAGGGATCATCCTCGATCAACCACAGGTTGAACTCGCGCGCCGCGGTGGCGAGTTGCTGACGGCGCTCGGCCGACAGGGTGCGGCCGGTCGGGTTCTGAAAGGTCGGCATCACGTAGGCGGCGCGTGCTCCGCCGACCAGTTCGGCGTCGATCGCCGCGGGCTGCATGCCGCTCTCGTCGACCGGCAGGCTGCGATAGCTCGGACCGAAGGGCGCAAAGGCCTGCAGCGCTCCGAGGTAGGTAGGCGACTCGACCAGCAACGGTACCGTCGGTTCGACAAAAACCTTGCCGACGAGATCGAGCGCTTGCTGCGATCCGGCAACGATCATCACCTCGTCCGCCGAGGTCGGAATACCGCGTGCACTTTCCTGAGCGGCAATCCATGCACGCAACTCGGGTTCGCCTTCGGTCGAGCTGTATTGCAGGGCTCGCCGCCCTTCATCTTTCAGGACGGCGTCAAACGCCGAGCGCAACGACTCGACCGGGAAACTCTCCGGCGCTGGCAGACCGCCAGCGAGGGAGATCACCTCGGGCCGCTGGGTGACCTTGAGAATCTCGCGGATGATCGAACTGGTGAGGCCCCGGGTGCGGCTGGCGAAGCCGGGCAGGGGTGAGGCGGCGGCGGGCGCCGGACTCGCGGGGAGTACGCCTGGAAGCACGGTCTCGAGCATTTCGGTTCCTTGTTGCAATGTTCGGGTTGTAACGAACTGAGATCTACACCGCCGCGCACCACTCCTGATGCGAGTTGCTCAGTACCGCATCGAACAGGTCGGCATCGATATTGCCGCCCGACAGCGTCAGGCCGACACGCTTGCCGCGAATCGAAGACTTTTCCTGCAACGCTGCCGCCAGTGCAGCAGCGCCCGCGCCTTCGGCCACGTTCTGGGTGGAATCGAACAGCAATCGCATTGCCGCGGCGACCTCGTCGTCGGTAACCTCAATGATGCGATCGACTTCGCGACGGATGATCGTCAGCGACTCGGGATCCGGCGTACGGCACGCGAGACCGTCGGCCAGGCGCGTTGTGGTTGGAGCATCGACGGCATGACCCGCTGCAAACGAGCGCGCATAGCAGGGCGCGTGCGCGGAGACGACACCGACGATCCGCGTGCGCGGCGACAGGGCGTTGCGCGCGGCCGCTGCCGCGCAGGCGCCCGAGCCCTGGCCGATCGGCACGTAGACGACATCGAGATCAGGCGCCGCGGCGAAAAGTTCGGACCAGTAGGTCGCGACTCCGGCCACTAGATCAAGGTGGAAGGAGGGAACGAAGTGCAAGTTCCCGGCGGCGGCGATCAGCTGCCGCGTGCTCGCGTGATGCCTGGAAATCGTCGCCGTACTCGATTATTTCGGCGCCGAGCGCCCGCATCGCCGCATTCTTGGTGCGGCTGTTGCCGCGCGGAATGACGACGGTGCAACGTAGCCCGTGTCGACGCGCCGCAAACGCGATCGATTGGCCGTGATTACCGCGGGTTGCGCCGATGATGCCGCTCAAGCGTGGCTCACGCCGCATCAGGCGATCGACATAGACCAGCCCTCCGCGCAGCTTGAAGGCGCCGGTCGGGGCAAGGTTCTCGTGCTTTAGCCAGACCTCGGCGCCCACGGCGCTACCGAGTTGCGGCCACACGCGCTGCGGCGGTCGGGCTCATCGCAGCGTGGACGACATGCGCGGCGTCTTCGATCGCGGCGCGATCGGGGAGCTCATTCATCGAAAGCCTGGAGAAAGGTGCGACAGGCTTGCACTGTAGTCGACGACGCCAGTACAGTGCTAGTACAGTTCGATCGATTGTGAGGGCCACTGGCCTGCTGCTTCGGGCAGGCCAGTGGTGAAACTCCTGCGAAGGTGCAGACCAAGGAGTTCTCAAGTGAATGATCTGTCGCGTGACGAAGCGAGCGCATTGTCAGGCTCGACTCCGCGCCTGCTGCCGGGTGCCGAGCGCACTCTGGCAGACCAGTTGGGAGCCCGGCTGGCCCTGCGCATCGAAGAGCATGCACTCAAGGCCGGCACCCGCCTGCCATCGATCCGCGCCTTTGCGGCCGACCAGAAGGTCAGTCGCACCACGGTGGTTGAAGCCTACGACCGCCTGATCGCGGCCGGTTACGTCGAGTCGCGACGCGGTGCCGGTTTCTTCGTGCGTTCGCGCCGCGGACGAAGCGTCGATCCTGCGCGAGTGGGTCGACCGACCGCAGCCGCCGCCGATGCACATGCAATCGATGTCGTCTGGCTGTTACGCAGCATGTTGCGACAGTCGCCGAACAGCGATCATCCGGGCGCCGGCCTGCTGCCTTCAGCCTGGCTCGATTCGGAACTGATCGGCGGCGCGGTGCGAGCCGTCGGGCGGTCTGCCGGCAGCGTCATTACTGACCTATGGCGTGCCCGAGGGCTACCTGCCGCTGCGCCAGCAACTCGTGCAGCGCCTCGCCTACGCTGACATCCACGCTGAAGTCGCGCAGATCGTGACCACCAACGGTGTCACGCACGCAATCGATCTGGTCGCGCGGCACTTCATCGCCCCGGGTGACACCGTGTTTGTCGAGGACCCGGCCTGGTTCGTGATGTTCGGTCGTTTCGCAGCGTTCGGAGCCAAGATCGTTGGCGTGCCGCGCGGACTCGACGGGCCGGATATCGGCGTGCTTGCCAACCTGCTGACGCGCCATCAGCCGAAGCTCTTCGTCATCGGCAGCGTGCTGCACAACCCGACCAGCACTTCGATCAGCGCGGCCAATGCGCATCGCCTGCTGAAGCTCGCCGATCAGTACGGCTTCACGATCGTCGAAGACGACGTCTACGGCGATCTGCATCCGGGCCGCGGCCTGCGGCTGGCCAGCCTCGACCAGCTCAGGCGCGTCATCTACATCGGCGGTTTTTCCAAGACGCTGGCGGCAAACTTGCGCGTTGGCTACATCGCGACGGCGCCGGAGATCGCGCAGCCGATCGCCGATCTGAAGATGCTGACCGGCCTCACCTCGTCGGAATTGCCTGAGCGGGTGGTTGCGCGCGTGCTCGCCGAGGGGCACTACCGCCGTCACGTGGACCGACTGCGCGCGCAAGCTCGATGCGGCGCGAGACCGGACCGCTCGCGCCCTCGAGAAAATGGGAGCGAAGCTGTTCGCTCCGGCCGATGCCGGCATTTTCCTGTGGTGCGATTTCGGTCGCGACACGAGCGCCATTACGTCCGAAGGAAGCCAGCAGGGAATCCTGTGCGCACCGGGCAGCCTGTTTTCGCCGACGCAACTGCCGAGCAGCTGGATGCGCGTGTCTGCCGCCACCAGTCTGAATCCCGCGGCGCTCAAATTTCTCGCGACTGCAATCTCACAATAGGGCCATGACCGCCTAGCGGAGTCGGGCACCTACAATCGGGCTGCCGGTTGCTGTATCGAATGCCGGCATTTTGTTCTCCTGTCTCTCGACCCTCTTGGCCACGTGACCCTGTACCGGCTGATCGGCGGCTTCGCGCTGCGCCACTGGCGTGCCTATGTGTTGTCCGGGGCGATGCTGGTCGGCGTTGCAGCGCTGACCGCGTGGGTGCCGCGTCAGGTGGGTCACATGGTCGACCGCCTGGCCGCTGGCACCCTGGGTGGCGAGGCGATGTTCCGCGAACTCGCATTCCTGTTCGCGATGGGCGCTGCGATTTATTTTCTACGGGTCGGCTGGCGGCTCCAGTTGTTTGCCGCGGCCTACCGGCTTGGGGTCGAACTGCGCACCCGTCTGTATCAACGGCTGGCACTGCAGGGCCCGGCCTTCTTCGGTCGCAGCCGCACCGGCGATCTGATGGCGCGTGGCACCAACGATGTCGACGCCATCGAAATGGCGGCGGGTGAGGCATTTCTCGCGGGATTCGACGGCACGCTGACCCTGGTGCTGGTGATCGCGATCATGTCGCTGGGCGTCGACTGGCGCCTCGCCATGGTCACGCTGCTGCCGTTCCCTCTGATGGCTGTCGCGTTCTGGATCATCTCGCGCCACGTGCACGATGCCTGGCGCGAATCGCTCGAGCGCTTTTCCAAGCTCAACGAGCATGTGCAGGAAACGGTGGCCGGAGTGCGCACCTTGCGTGCGCTTGGGCTCGAAGCGCAGGTAAGCCGGGAGTTCGCGCTACGCGCCAAGGCGGCGGGTGATGCGGGTTACGACGCACTGCGCTGGGAAGCCGCCTACGAACCCGCCGTCGGACTGACGCTGACCCTGGCCGGCGCCTTGACGCTCGGCCTCGGTGGCTGGCTGATCTGGCAGAACGAACTGACGGTCGGTCAGCTGACGAGCTTCACGATGTACCTCGGCCAGTTGATCTGGCCGATGTTTGCGGCCGGTTGGGTGCTCTCACTGATCGAGCGTGGCAAGGCGGCATGGAACCGCCTGCAGCCGATCCTGGCTGAACCGCTGGCAGTCGACGATCACGGCACTGTCACTGCTCTTATCGCCGGGCGCACTGCGCTTCGAGCAGGTCAGCGCGAGCTACCCAGGACAGGCGACAGCCAGCGGTCAGCGATGTGACATTCGAACTCGCCGCGGGCCACACGCTGGGCATCGTCGGTCCGACCGGTGCCGGCAAGTCAACGCTGCTGGCACTGCTGCTGCGCCACTACGCACCGACGCATGGCCGAATCAGCTGGGGTGGCGTCCCGATCGAGGCGCTGACCCTTGCGACATTGCGCGGTGGCATCAGCTGGGTGCCGCAGGAAGCCTTTCTATTCTCGGCCAGCATCGCCGACAACATCGCGCTGGCGCGGCCCGATGCGACGCGCGCCGAGATCGAGCATGCGGCGCAACTGGCGGCGCTGCACGATGACATCGAGCGCTTCCCGCATGGCTACGAAACCCTGGTCGGCGAGCGCGGCGTCACGCTGTCCGGCGGGCAGCGCCAGCGGGTCGCAATCGCCCGCGCGCTGCTGATCGACAAACCCCTGCTGTTGCTCGACGACGCCCTGTCGGCCGTGGATACCGGAACCGAGACGCGCATCCTCGATCACCTGCGCGGCGCACGCCACGGGCGGACGGCGATCATCGTCAGCCATCGTCTGAGCGCGGTGGCGGATGCCGACGCGATCATCGTGATCAAGCGTGGACGGGTGGTCGAACGGGGCAATCACGACCAGCTGCTCGCGCTCGACGGCTGGTATGCGGCCCAGTGGCGCTACCAGCAGCTTGAAGCCAGCCTGGAAGCAAGTTGATGGCCGCCATCGCTGAGCATCCCGACCTTCGTCCGGCGCGTGCCAACGAGCGTCGACAGGCGTTTGCCCTGTTGTGGCGCGCCGCGCGTCCGGATCGCGCGCAACTGAAACGGGCGAGTGCCTGGATGCTGGCGGCGGGCGGGCTCGAAGCGCTCGGACCGCTGCTCGGCAAGATTCTGATCGACGATCATCTGCTTGCCGCGCAGCATCGACTGGATGTCGGTCGCCTGGCTGCTCGCCGGCATCGTTGTTACGGGCGCCGTCGCCAGCCTGATGCGATATTTCCAGCTCGTGCGCCTGGCCGGTCTGGCGATGCGCTCGGTGCGCCGCCTGAGAGAGAGCCGTCTACACGCATGTGCTGAGCCTGCCGATGGCGTTCTTCGACAAGGCGATCACCGGCCAACTGGTCAGCCGCATCACCAACGACTCCGAGCAGATCCGCCAGCTCTATGTGCAGGTGCTGTTCGAGATGCTCTATGGAGTGACGATCCTGGTCGGAGCGATCGTCGCGATGGCCTGGCTCGACTGGAGGCTGATGCTGATCGTGCTGACCCTGCTGCCGGCAACCGCGGTGATCATCTGGGGCTACCAGCGACTGTCGGCGCCGGCGGTCACGCGCTCGCGCGAACTGCGCAGCGACATCAATGCGCAGATGGCCGAAGGCGTTGCCGGCATGAGCGTGCTGCAGGCAACGCGTGCCGCGCAGCGATTTTCGACGCGCTTTGCCGCTACCAATGACGCCCAGTACCGCGCGCGCCTGGGCGAGGTGCGTGCCAACGCCTGGTTGCTGCGGCCAGCGCTCGATCTGGTCAACATCGTGCTGATCGTCGCCATCGTCGCCGCCTTCGGTACGCAAGTCTTTGGCACGCTTGAGGTCGGGCTGCTCTACGCCTTCATCAGCTATGTGGCGCGCGTGGTCGATCCCTTGATCCAGATCACGATGCAGTTTTCAATGCTGCAGCAGGCGGTGATCGCAGCGGCGCGCGTCAACACCCTGTTGCAGGAGGGCGAAACGGTGCGCGTGACGCATGAACGGCGGCTCACGCGTGGCCAGGTGCGGATCGTCAACGTCACATTCGGCTACGACCCGCAGGAGCCGGTGCTGCATGACGTCAGCCTCGACGTTCCGGCCGGTCACTTCGTCGGCATCGTCGGTCACACCGGCAGCGGCAAGTCCACCTTGCTGTCGCTGCTGCTGCGCTTTTACACCCCGCAGGCCGGACGCATCGAGATCGATGGCATTCCGCTCGCATCCATCGGCGACGAACATTTCCGCGCTGACGTCGGACTGGTGCCGCAGGAGCCGTTCCTGATGGCAGCAAGTGCGCGCGAGAACATCGACATGGGGCGCAATCTGCCGATGCAGACGATTGAGGCCGCTGCGCGCGCGGCCGCGCGCACGGGTTCATCGATGCGACTCGAGCAGCGGCTACGACACACCGCTCGGCGAGGGCGGGGCGCGACTGTCCTCCGGCCAGAAGCAGCTGATCGCGGTTGCGCGCTCCCTGGCGGGCGTCGCCGCGCGTGCTGTTCCTCGACGAGGCGACCGTCGCGCATCGACAGCGAGACCGAGCGCGAGGTTGCGCTTGCTCTGGACGAGTTGCATGGCAAGACCACCGTCATCGCGATTGCGCACCGGCTTTCGACAATTCGCGCGGCTGACCGCATTTTCGTGCTTAACCATGGGCGCGTGGCGGAGCAGGGCACGCACGATCAGCTGATGGCGATCGAAGGTGGCATCTATCAGCGTCTGTATCTGCTGCAGCAGATTGGCGACTAGGTTCGCAGGCCCTCGATGACGGCGGGTGTCCTTTTCGCGCTGGCGGCCGGACTGATGTGGGGTCTCGTGTTTGTGGCGCCACTGCTGCTGCCCGAGTATCCCGCCGCGCTGCTGTCAGTCGGACGCTATCTGGCCTTCGGCCTGATTGCCCTGCCACTGGCCTGGCTCGACCGCGCGCGGCTGCGCGAACTCACGCGTGCCGACTGGATCGAAGCACTGAAGCTCGCAGCAGTCGGCAACCTGGTTTACTACCTGCTGCTTGCGGCAGCGATCCAGCGTGCAGGCGGACCACTGCCGACGATGATCATCGGCACGCTTCCGGTGGTGATCGCCATCTGCGCCAACCTGCGTGATGCGCGCCGCGACGGACGATTGCCGTGGCCGCGGCTTGCGCCGTCACTGCTGCTGATCGCGGCCGGAATCGCGTTGGTCAATCAGGTCGAACTCGACGGTCTGCGCGCACAAGGAGAATTCGATCTCGCGCGCTACGGACTCGGTGCACTGCTGGCGCTCGGCGCAGTCGCCTGCTGGACCTGGTACCCAATCCGCAACGCTGACTGGCTCCGCGCGCATACTGAACGCAGCCCGCGCAGCTGGGCGACCGCGCAGGGGGTGGCAACCTTGCCCCTGGCTCTGATCGGCTTGATCGTGTTGTTCGGCCTGAGCGTGATCAACAGTCAAGTCGAGTTGAGCGGACCCGGATTTCAGTTTCCGCTGGGGCCGACGCCCGAACGGTTCATCGCATTGATGCTGGCGATCGGACTGTTCGCCTCCTGGCTCGGCACCCTGTGCTGGAACGAGGCGAGCCAGCGCCTGCCGACCGCACTGGCCGGACAATTGATCGTGTTCGAAACCCTGGCTGCGCTTGCCTACGCATTCGCGTTGCGTGGTGAGTGGCCGCAAGCGCCGACGTTCGCCGGGATCGCACTACTAGTGATTGGCGTCGCCTGGGCCTTGCGTGTGCGCCCGGAGCCGATTGCGATCGAGCCGCACTGAGGGCACGGACCGGAAATGCGTTATGCAACGATCAGGGTTGAGGCGACTCAACGCGACTTTGACATCGGGAAGCGGTCGATCGACCGGGTTCGACCCGGAGCCGCCGTTAGCAGACTCGACTCCAGTGGCGTTAAGGTGCTCCTGCGTTAACGCAGGCCTCGGTGACCGCACCCAAGGTCAGCTTCTCGCGATGAGTCTGTCCGCTCTAGCGACATTCTGAGGGCGGACCTCGAAGTCAGCAATTGGCCGGCTACCACCCCGGTATTGGCTACCGCTGCGGGCTGGGATATGGCCCACTAGTCGCGGGTCCCCAGAGCCACCCACACGTCTCCGGCGTCTTACAACCAACACGCTGCCAGGACTCACTGCCTGGCGGCGTGATCGCCGTCGGAGCCGGTGGCATCGGCGCGCAATGCGATCCCATCGCCGCGCAAGCAATCGACGTAGTCCATAACAGCGCAAGCGATTGGGCGCGGGACCATCCGGGCGATTCCAATTCGGATCGCAGTGACAACTGACTTTCGCCGCGTCCGCAGGCGCAAGGCGCTCGGCGCCTTGCGGTGTCAACACAAGGGACGGAGACCTCTCGCTCGGCAATGAACGAAGGGCGGCCTTTGCATCAACGTCCTGTGCCGCGCTGACGATTGGCGTTGAACCAAGAATGGCCAAACAGGCAATGGCAAGGAACCTCATCACAGTCCAGTCCCTGTCCCGGAGATGAAATCTTCTCCCATGGCTTCGATGTCCGCAAGGCGGCTGTTTAGCGTCGCACGTCAACTTCTGCTGCTGGGCAGACCACGGCCTTGCCTTTTCGCGAGAGGAATTGCGTCCGGTCAAAGCAAACGCGTTTCGCCACACCTCCGCGATCGGCGCAGTGATACCGTGAGTTTCTTATCCATGGAACAGTCCCCACGCTCGTCTGACGGCGCGCGCTGGATACCGGAGGGCCCATGACAGCAAAAGTCGACTTCTCCAAACTCACACTGATGGACACTCTCGATCTGGCTACTCTGATCGAGGTCGAGGCGTTCAAGCGGTACAGCCTGTTCGTCGAACAGATCGGAAGTTCCACCGAGGCCGGGGCGTTCTTTCAGTCGATGGTCGACAACGAGAAGAAGCACGCGGATCAGCTCGCCGAGCGCCGAGTCGCACTGTTCGGCGAAACTGCCGCAAGAGTGAAGCTCGACGACATCTTCGATGTGGAGGCCCCCGACGTCGGGTCGACTCGCTGGAACATGTCAGAGTTCGAGGCGTGCCAGGTGGCCTTGAACTCCGAAAGGAAGGCTTTCGAGTTCTACGACGAGTCCCTGCGCAGCGTGACGCAACCCGATGTCGAGGCGCTGTTCGTGCAGTTGCGGGACGAGGAGGCCGAGCACGTTCGCATGGTCGAAGAGATCATTGCAAAGTTGCCACCGTCATCCAAGGTTGAAGCTGAAGACCAGGACGACACGTATTTTCGGATGGGCTACTAGAGAATTGCTCCCTCCTTAGCCGGCCGCGTCACATTGCAGCGGCAGCCGAGGCGCTTGCCTCTTCCCGCTGTCGATAGTCGATCGAGTTCGGAACGTCCACTCGAATCACGCGTGTCGGCAACTGGCCGATTTGCCTCGCCGCCTCAAGGCTGAATAGTTGCCAAGTCAGCCTCGCTGGGAAACCTTCCGGTCTCATATCGGGAGAAAACGACCTGACCCTCGACGACGATATCGAACTGGCCGCTGCGTCCGGGAAGTATGTCCACCGGGCCGCGTCCTCGCGACTCAAACCAAGCCTTCACACGGAGGGCTTCGGGTTTGTAGCCTCAGGCGGCGCAATAGTGAATAAGGATCGCCATACAAACCATCAACTGGAACATCACGACGCTGAAAGAGTCGGACATCGACCAAACCCTGCGTTGTGTTCAGCGGCAGTTTACCGGCAGCCAGCCCTTGGGGAGGTTGGTTTTGTTGGCCGCCATCACGGTCATCTTCTCTGGCGCCGCGGCAAAGCCGCAGACCCAGGCCACGGGCACGATGGGGGCATCTTCGACCACCGCGGGACGCAGGCTCAAGGTCATGCCGCGCAGCGCGCCATTGGCCTGATTGCCAAACACCACGTGGATGGCACCGGCTTCGACCGTCAGTGACTTGACGTAGTTGCTGACCACCTTGTCGGGCGCGGGCAAGCCCGCCGCGGCGTTGTCATCGGGCAAAGTTTTGGTGGTGGCCCAGGCGGCGGCGATCGGCCCTTTGGCGATGTCGGTCAGCCGCATCGCCTCAATGACCTGTTCGCGGATGTATTTGTCGCTGTAGATTGGAACAGCCATCAATGCAAGGATGGCGATGATCGCCACCACCACCATCAGCTCGATCAGGGTGAAGCCACGCAGTGACCGCGTCGCGTTTCTTCGGGGCTTGTTCACGTGAGCTACGAGCCGGCCGGGTTGCCAACGGAACCCGGTCAGGCCGCCTTGGGCGCGGTGCGCGACGGATCGAGCAGCCCCCTGGCGACGATGAAGTCGACGATCGAGCCCAGGCCCTCGCCGGTCTTCAGATTGGTCATGACCCAGGGGCGTGATCCGCGCATGCGCTCGGTGTCGCGCCTCATCACGTCAAGGCTTGCGCCGACATGCGGCGCCAGATCGATCTTGTTGATGATCAGAAGATCGCTCTTGGTGATGCCCGGGCCGCCTTTGCGCGGTATCTTTTCGCCGCCTGCCACGTCGATCACGTAAAGAGTCAGGTCGCTGAGCTCCGGGCTGAAGGTTGCGGCCAGATTGTCGCCACCGCTTTCGATGAAGATCAGTTCGAGATCCGGGAAGCGCCGGCACATGCGCTCGACCGCGTCGAGATTGATCGAGGCGTCCTCGCGAATGGCGGTATGTGGGCAGCCTCCTGTTTCCACTCCCATGATGCGTTCCGGCGCGAGCGCTTCGGCTGCCACCAGCAGACGTTCGTCTTCGCGGGTGTAGATGTCGTTGGTGACCACCGCGATCCGATAGCGCTCGCGCATGCGCTTGCACAGCACCTCGACCAGGGTGGTCTTGCCCGAGCCGACCGGGCCGCCCACGCCGACACGCAGTGGCGGCGTCCCGGCTTCGACAAGCTGTGGCGAGTGCGCGGCTGCAACTGCTCGGGGTGAAGTAACGTTGCGTCATCGATGGACCATCATGATCTGAACAAGCGTGAATACTGGGTTTCGTGCCGCGCCGAGATCAGCGCGTACTGCACGGTGACGCTGCCCAGTTCGTCATCGCCAACCGAGGTCGCGGTCGCCACGGCTTTCATGAGTGCGCTCTGAAGAGCAAACAACAAGGTCTGGCCGGCTTGCTGACCGAGAGGCAGGCACTTGATCGCTGCCATCGTCTGGCTTTCGAGCCAGGCCCACAGATACGCCGCCAGTCCGGCCTCGCGATCGATGCCGAGTCCGCTGCAGGCTGCAGCGAAGGCCATCGGAAAGGCGATCCCCTCACCGGCGGGAGGCTTCAGCTTCAGTGCGGGAAAGACGCGCAACATCGATGCGCCCATTTGCAGCGCTTCAGCGCGCAATTCGGCGGTTTCGCGCACGGCCATCAGCTCGTCGTTCCAACGAGCGAACGCCGCTTCGTCATCTGCGGCCGCTGCGTCGAATGCGCGTAGCCACAGCGGTGCTTCAAGCCGTGCCAGCGACAGGGTAAGCAGGTCCTCGATCCAGCGCTGCGCGCTGGCCAGGTCGAATACAAGGCCGTCTTCAATTGCCTTCTCGAGGCCCTGGGAATAGGCGAAGGCGCCGACCGGCAGGGCGGGGCTGGCCAGCTGCAGCAGCGCGAGCAGCGGACGAAGGCGCGCTTCGCTGCCGAAGATTCCATCGACCGGCTTCATGCAGAGCGGCCCTGCGGACGCCGCGAGTGGGCTTCGATCGACAGCTGTTCGCCGATCGTCGCCGAGGTCTGATCCACGTCTTCGTGGTGCGACGGCCCGTGTGCATGGGTGTGACCTTCGTAGGCGCCGGGCTCGGGGTCAAACGGTAGTTCAAGATGTTCGACATGTGCCCCGAGTGCCGCGAGCATCCGTTCGAGCACCGGATCACGCTCGATCAACACATGATCAACGGCGAGTTGGACCGCGACATGGCGGTTGGCCAGGTGGTAGATCGCGCGCATCAGAGACAAGGGCGCATCCGCGCTCACGCGCGCAACCGTTTGCGGCGCCGCCTCGATGATCGCAAAGTCATCATCGTCTCCGCCGAGAACCGTGCCCTCGCGCATTACGGTGCCGCGCGGCAGGACGATCGCCACGCCAACACCGTCCGCGGTCATCGTCGCCAGCCGGCTCTTCACGCGTTCGTCGAAATCCAGCCGCAGTCGAATGGCACGCGCCGCCTCAATGGCGTCGAGCGGATGGGTGTGCAGACGATTGAAGCGCAACATCAGGGAAGCAGCAGTGCAGAAATCTGTTCAGAACAGAAAGTACCTTTGGGCCAGCGGCAGCTCATTGGCCGGTTCACAGTCGAGAAGCACGCCGTCAGCGTGCACCTGGTAGGTCTCGGGATCGACCGTGATCTTCGGCGTCAGCGCATTGTGGATCATTGACTTCTTGCTGAGCTTGCGCACACCCTTCACGGTGACCGTTGTCTTCTTCAGCCCATAGCGTTCAGGGATGCGCGCCTTTAATGCAGCCTGCGAGACGAAGGTCAGCGAGGTCTTTGCAATCGCACCACCGAATGCGCCGAACTGCGGCCGATAGTGCACCGGCTGCGGCGTAGGGATCGACGCGTTCGGATCGCCCATCGCGGCCGCAGCGATCATTCCGCCCTTGAGGATCAGGAACGGCTTGACGCCGAAGAAGGCCGGCTTCCACAGCACGAGGTCGGCCCACTTGCCGACTTCGATCGATCCGACCTCGTGCGCGATTCCGTGTGTGATCGCCGGATTGATCGTGTACTTGGCGACATAGCGCTTGATGCGGGCGTTGTCGTGCGCTTTCGGATCGCTGAAGCCCTTCTCGCCGATTCCGGCGTAACTGAGCGAACCACGCTGCATCTTCATCTTGTGCGCGGTCTGCCAGGTGCGCGTGATGACTTCGCCGACGCGACCCATCGCCTGCGAATCCGAACTGATCATCGAAAACGCGCCGATGTCGTGCAGGATGTCTTCGGCCGCGATCGTCTCCTTGCGGATGCGGCTCTCGGCGAAGGCGATGTCTTCAGCGATCGCCGCGTCGAGATGGTGGCAGACCATCAGCATGTCTAGGTGCTCGTCGAGCGTATTGACCGTGTACGGCCGCGTCGGGTTGGTCGACGACGGCAGCACGTTTGGCTCGCCGCAGACCTTGATGATGTCCGGCGCGTGGCCGCCACCGGCGCCCTCGGTGTGATAGGTGTGGATCACGCGGCCCTTGAACGCGGCGACCGAGGTTTCGACGAAGCCGGACTCGTTCAGGGTGTCGGTGTGAATCGCGACCTGCGTGTCGGTCCTGTCGGCCACCGTCAGCGCGGCGTCGATCGCGGCCGGGGTCGTGCCCCAGTCCTCGTGCAGCTTGAGTCCGATCGCGCCGGCTTTGATCTGCTCCTCGAGCGGCGGTGTCAGCGATGCGTTGCCCTTGCCGAGGAAGCCGAGGTTCATCGGGAATGCATCGGCCGCCTGCAGCATGCGCTCGAGATGCCAGGGCCCCGGTGTGACCGTCGTCGCGAATGTTCCCGTGGCGGGGCCGGTGCCGCCGCCGAGCATCGTCGTGATCCCGCTCATCAACGCATCGTCGATCTGCTGCGGGCAGATGAAGTGGATGTGCGAGTCGATGCCGCCGGCAGTAACGATCATGCCTTCGCCGGCGATGATCTCGGTCGCCGGTCCGATGACGATCGTCACTCCCGGCTGGATGTCCGGGTTGCCGGCCTTGCCGATGCCGTTGATGCGCCCACCTTTGAGTCCGATGTCGGCCTTGACGATGCCCCAGTGATCGACGATCAGCGCATTGGTGATCACCGTGTCGGCGCAGTCCTTCGCCATCCGTTGCGACTGTCCCATGCCGTCGCGGATCACCTTGCCGCCGCCGAACTTCACTTCCTCGCCGTAGACCGTGAAGTCACGCTCGACCTGCGCGATCAGCGCCGTGTCGGCAAGGCGAACCCGGTCGCCGACGGTGGGGCCGAACATCTCGGCATAGGCTTGGCGTGAGATCTTCACTTCCGGCTCGCTTTCTTCACGGACTTCTTTCCGGCCTTCTTCGCGATGGCACTCGAGCACGTTGGCCTTGCATCAAGCCGACCCATCACATTGCCGTTAAAGCCGTAGACGATCCGGTCACCGCCGAGCGCGACCAGATCGACTGTGCGTTCCTGTCCTGGTTCGAAGCGCACCGCCGTGCCGGCTGCGATGTTCAGGCGGAAACCGCGTGCTGCCGCACGATCGAAGCGCAAGGCTTCGTTGGTTTCGAAGAAATGAAAATGCGAGCCGACCTGGATCGGACGGTCGCCGGTATTGGCCACCGTCAGAGACACGGTCTTGCGACCGGCGTTCAGCTCGAGATCGCCGTCGACCGGTCAAGAGTTCGCCTGGAATCATTGACTCTCCGCTCAGGCCAGCCGTAACAGCACCAGACCGGTCACCCCGATCAGTGCGCCGCAGACCCGGACCCACAGTGCATGACGATGACCGGCGGTTCGGGCCAGCCAATAACCGGTTGTGAGAAGCAGTGTCGCAGCGAGCGCCATGCCGGGCAGAATCGTCTCCAGGTTGCCGGTGAGTTCCGCACCGTGCGGAATGCCGTGGGCAAAACCGAAGGCAGCACAGACTCCGGCGGCAAGCCACGTCGGCCCATTGATGGCAGCGGCCACGGCAAGACCGAACACCATCAGCGAGCCGACCAGGACCGGCTCGGCATACGCGAGTGCGAAGCCCGCGTGCCCCGTGACCAGGCCAATCGCCGCGCCCGTCACAAAGCACAGCGGCAGCGCAATGGTTTGCAGCGCTACGGTGGACTGGCGTGCGCGGGAGACGAGATCCGACGCGCTCGCAATCGAGCGACGTGCCGCCCAGACGCCAACGATCAGCATCGCAAGCAGGTGATCGAGGCCGGTGAAGGGATGGACAAACGCGGCCAGGAAGCTGTGTTGATCGCCGCCGTGAGCGAAGGCAGCGAGCGGCAGCAGGAGGCTTGAGGCGGCCAGGAATTTCGCGCAACGCATGAGAGTTTTCTCCATGTCAGGGAATCGGCTGATGCACCGTGACCAGCTTGGTGCCATCGGGAAAGGTCGCTTCGACCTGGATGTCGGGAATCATCTCGGGCACGCCCTCCATCACATCATCGCGGGTCAGCAGCGTGGCGCCATAGCTCATCAGATCGGCGACCCGACGTACCGTCGCGCGCGCCCTCGAGAATCGCGGCGCTGATGAAGGCAACCGCCTCTGGATAGTTGAGCTTGAGACCACGGGCTTTGCGCCGTTCGGCCACCAGGCCGGCGGTAAAGATCAGCAGCTTGTCCTTTTCTCGTGGCGAGAGTTCCATCGTTCCATCCAGCGAGTCGTCAGTGCTTCGTCGTCATGATCAGGTCGCCCAGATGCGCGGCGTTTGCGCGCAGCGCCCATTGAATACCAGTGGTCGCAGCAGCTGCCAGACCGTGGTCAACGCGCTGCGCGCAGCCGGAGTGCTGTAGGCGAGCACCCGCGCCACCAGCAGACGCGGTGCGATCCGGGTGACGGCCGTCGAATCATCTACGGGCAGGCCATTGCGCAGCGAATCGACTTGAGCATCGCTCCACTGCGGACCGGCCGCCCACATGCAGCCAAAAACATGCCGGCCGGCAAGGCCGATCGGCGAACGGAGGAGATCGTCTCCGCCGTCGATGCGGCTGCGCTCGACCCACTGCAGGCGGCCATCCTGGTGCAGCCGTATCGTCTGCGCAAAGCAGCCGTCGCGGAAGTCTTCGCCGGCCGCGGCACGCCCGAGGGCAACGATGTCCCAGCCGATGGAGGCTGCATCCCTGGTCAGATCAATGTTGATCGCGGAACGCACCTCGGCCGCGTTGAAGACGATGGTTTCCTGCGGCAGCCATTCAAGTGCGCCGTCGATCCTGAGGGTGATGCTCTGCGTCGCCGGATGGCCGTTGGCCTTGTACCACTTGGTCGCACCGGGCGTGGTGATCAGCGCCTGGGCATGGGTCTGCGCGTGGACATTGAGTGTCAGCGTATCGCCACCGGCGATGCCGCCGGGCGGATGAACGATCAACGTGTGGCACAAGTCCGGGCCTTCCGGATACAGCGCCTTCTGCACCTGCAGAGGGCCGCTGTGCCGGCGCGTCAGCAGCGTGCGGCCGCGGTCATGGCGGTAGTCGAGCTCAAGCTCAGCGTGCCAGGCAGTCACGAATCGGATCGAAGTGTCAGATTGAAATCAGGCCGCGAACGTTTTCGGTCGACATGTCATGGCCCGATCCCGCATGGGTGATCTGGCCGCGCGACATCACTGCGTAGCTGTCGGCAAGCGATTCGGCAAAGTCGTAATACTGCTCGACCAGCAGCACGGCCATTGTGCTACCGGAAACCAGCTTGCGGATGACCGCGCCGATCTCCTTGATGATGGACGGCTGGATGCCCTCGGTCGGCTCGTCGAGAATCAGCAGGCGCGGACTGGCGGCCAGGGCCCGACCGATTGCCAGTTGCTGCTGCTGGCCGCCGGACAGATCGCCGCCACGGCGCTTGAGCATCTGCTTCAGTACCGGGAAAGTCTCGAGGATCTGCTCGGGCAAGCGACGCGACGCGCGGCCGCGCACCGGCGCCAGCCCCATCAGCAGGTTCTCCTCGACGGTCAGCCGATTGAAGATCTCCCGTCCCTGCGGTACGTAGCCGATGCCGAGTTTCACCCGCTCGTGCGGTGGCAACCGGGTGATCTCCTTGCCGTCAAGCGAGATGCGGCCGCTCGCGCTTGGCACGAGGCCCATCGTCGTCTTCAGCAATGTGGTCTTGCCGACCCCGTTGCGTCCGAGCACAACGGTGCACTCGCCGGCCTTGGCGGTCAGCGAGATATCGCGCAGGATGTGGCTGCCGCCGTAGTACTGGTTCAGACCGGTGATCGTCAGCATCGGGTGATCTTCCTAGCGTCCGAGGTAGACCTCGATCACCCGCTCGTCAGCCTGCACCTCGCCATCGATCCTTCCGCCAGCACGCTGCCCTCGTGCAGCACGGTGACCTTGCGCGCGATCTTGCCGACGAAATCCATGTCGTGCTCGACCACCACGATCGAGTGCGTGCCTTCGAGTTCGAGGATCAGCTCGGCCGTGCGCGCGGTCTCGGCGTCGGTCATGCCGGCCACCGGTTCGTCGAGCAGGATCAGGTTCGGCTCCTGCACCAGCAGCATGCCGATCTCGAGCCACTGCTTCTGCCCGTGCGACAGCAATCCGGCGAGGCGCTGCTTCGCTGCCTTCGAGCCGAATCGTCTTCAGCGTGCGGGCGATCAGGTCGCGCTGCTCGGGGGACAGGCGCGCGAGCAGGGTCGGGCGCACGCGCTTGTCCGTCTTCATCGCCAGCTCGAGATTCTCGAACACGGTGTGATTCTCGAACACCGTGGGCTTCTGGAACTTGCGACCGATGCCGAGCCGCGCGATCTCGGTCTCCGGGCAGTTTCGTCAGGTCGAAGGTCTGACCGAAGTACGCGCTGCCGGCGTCGGGCCGCGTCTTGCCGGTGATGACATCCATCATCGTCGTCTTGCCGGCGCCATTGGGGCCGATGATGCAGCGCAGTTCGCCGCGCTCGATCGTGAGGCTCAGTTTGTTCAGCGCCTTGAAGCCGTCGAAGCTGACCGTGATGTCGTCGAGGTACAGGATCGGGCCGTGCGAGGTGTCGACCTTGTCCGGGTCGACCACATGGCCGTAGCCGATCCCGGCCGATCCGCCAAGGGTGTGGACGGCAGGGTCGTTCATGATCGTGACTTCGCTGGCAGCGATCAGCGGTCCTGCTCGGCGACCGGCGTCCTTGGCACGGCGACGTGATCGCAGCGAGCGCAGTCGTCGAATAGCCCATCAGGCCGCGCGGCAGCAGCAGCGTCACGAGCACGAAGAGCAGGCCGAGGAAGTAGAGCCACAGCTCCGGGTACGCGACCGTGAACCAGGTCTTCGCGCCGTTGACCGCGAATGCGCCGAGGATCGGACCGAACAGCGTTCCACGTCCGCCGACCGCGGCCCAGATCGCGATCTCGATCGAGTTGGCCGGACTCATTTCGCTCGGATTGATGATGCCGACCTGCGGCACGTACAAGCGCACCGGCGATGCCGCTCATCATCGCGGCCAGGGTCCAGATGAACAGCTTGAAGTACAGCGTGCGGTAGCCGAGAAACATCAGGCGCGACTCCTGGTCGCGAATCGCGGTCAGCACCCGACCGAGCTTGCTCGTCACGATCCAGCGCGCCAGCAGCAGTGCGCCGAGCAGAGTCAGGCCGGACAGCACGTACAGCGCGGTGCGCGTTTCCGGCGCGGTGATCGGAAAGCCGAGGATGCGCTTGAAATCGGTGAAGCCGTTGTTGCCACCGAAGCCCATGTCGTTGCGAAAGAAGGCGAGCATCGCGGCGAACGTCAGCGCCTGCGTGATGATCGAGAAGTAGACGCCCTTGATGCGCGAGCGGAACGCGAAGAAGCCAAAGACGAAGGCGATCAGGCCGGGCAGCGCGACGACGAGAAGCAGGTCCAGAGAACGAGTCGCAGCCTGCCCAGTACCAGGGGAACTCCTTCCAGTCGAGGAACACCATGAAGTCGGGCAGGTCGCTCTTGTAGACGCCGTCGCGGCCGATCTGGCGCATCAGGTACATGCCGAACGCATAGCCGCCGAGCGCGAAGAACAGGCCCTGGCCGAGCGACAGGATGCCGGTGTAGCCCCAGATCAGGTCCATCGCCAGCGCCACCACCGCGTAGCACATGAACTTGCCGAGCAGGGTGATCCAGAAACTCGACACATGCAGCGGATGGCCCGCCGGCACGGCCAGATGCAACAGCGGGACCAGCACGAGGAGGACGGCGGTGATCGCGACGATGGCGGTCCATACGCGCAGCGGAAAGAGGTGCGGTTGTCATCTAGGCGTCAGCACTCCTGCCCTTCAGCGCGAACAGTCCCTGCGGCCGCTTCTGGATGAACAGGATGATGAAGACCAGCACCATGATCTTCGCGAGCACCGCACCCGACCACGGTTCGAGAAACTTGGCGATCGATCCGAGACCGAAGGCCGCGATGACGGTGCCGGCAAGCTGACCAACGCCGCCGAGCACCACCACCATGAAGCTGTCGACGATGTAGCTCTGGCCGAGGTCCGGACCGACATTGCCGATCTGTGACAGCGCCACGCCGCCGAGGCCGGCGACGCCGGAACCGAGTCCGAAGGTCAGCATGTCGACGCGGTTGGTCGGCACGCCGGTGCAACTGGCCATCGCGCGGTTCTGCGTGACGCCGCGCACGAACAGACCCATGCGTGTGCGGTTGATGACCAGCCACACGGCGAGCAGCACCGCCAGCGCAAACAGCACGATGACGACGCGATTGAACGGCAGTACGTAGCCGCCGCCAAGCGAGACGCCGCCTGACAGCCAGCTCGGGTTTTCGACCTCGACATTCTGTGCGCCGAAGATCGTGCGACTTGCCTGGATCAGCAGCAGGCTCACGCCCCAGGTCGTCAGCAGCGTTTCGAGCGGGCGGCCGTACAGCCAGCGCAGCACGCCGCGCTCGAGTGCCATGCCGATGCCGGCCGTGACCGCGAACGCGACCGGCAGCGCTGCCACCACGTACCAGTCGAACGCGCCGGGAAAGTGCGTTCGGAAAATGCCCTGCACGACGAAGGTCGCATAGGCGCCGATCATCAGGAATTCGCCGTGGGCCATGTTGATGATGCCCATCAGCCCGTAGGTGATGGCAAGACCGAGCGCGGCCAGCAGCAGGATCGAGCCGAGGCTGAGTCCGGAGAACAGCGCAAGCCCGATCTCGGTGGTGCGCAGCCGCGCGTTGATCTCGCTGAGCGAGGCCTGAGCGGCAGCGCGCACGGCGTCGTCGGCCTCGGGATAGCTGCCGTCTTTCTGCCGGGTCAGCATCGTGGACAGAAGCTGGCGAACCTGCGGGTCGTTGCTTGCGGCCAGCGCGGTCGCGGCCTTCAGTCGACGCTCGCGGCTCGGGGCTGCGCAGGGCCAGGGAGGCACCGGCCAGCAGCAGGATTTCGCGGATTTCCGGGTCGGCCTCGTTCGCGGTGGCGCGTTCGATGATCGGCAGCGCGTCTTCGTTGTCGGAGCCCTGCAGCTCCCTGGCGGCGGCGAGCCGGATCGCGCGATCGGGGCTGCCGAGCCTGAGCGCGGCCATGGCCGCGCCGAGTTCGCCTCGAAGTCGGTTGTTGATGACGATGATGTCGAGATTCGCCGGTGCCGCCCCGAGCGCCTGCCCCGGAGATTGCATCGCTCATCTGCGCATCGACGACGATGACCGCGCGCTTGCCGCCGTCGACCAGCGCTAGCGCTTCGCCGTCGAGCGCCTTGAGTATGACGACAACGCGCGGATCCTCGCTCGCGACCAGCTTGCGGATGGCTTCGATCTTCGCGTCGGAGTCTTCCGCACCGAGTTGAACGACAAGCGCGGGATCGAGTGCGGCCCAGGCCGGAGCCACGAGCAGGCCCAGCGCGCAGGCGAGTGCACGCGCAAGTCGGATAAGCATCAGAGATGCAGGACGACGCGCAGGTGACCGCCGTTCCAGGGGTCGGGCACCTGCGCGCCGGCCGCAAGCGTCAGGCGGGTGCGTTCGGCTTCTTCTCGTTACCCGCGATGAACGGGCTCCAGGGTTGCGCGCGCACCGGCCCCTTGCGTCTTCCAGACGACGTTGAACTGGCCGTCGGCGCGAATCTCGCCGATGAACACCGGCTTCCAGAGGTGATGGTTGGTCTCGTCCATCTTGATCGTGAAGCCGCACGGCGCCGCGAAGCTCTGGCCGCCCATCGCCGCGATCACCGGGTCGGCGTCGGTCGACTTCGCTTTCTCGACCGCCTGCTTCCACATGTGGATGCCGACGTAGGTCGCTTCCATCGGATCGTTGGTCACGACCTTGTCGGCATTCGGCAGCTTCTGCTTGACCGCCCACTCCTTGTACATCTTGATGAAGGCCTCGTTCTGCGGATTCTTCAGCGACATGAAGTAGTTCCAGGCTGCCAGGTGACCGACGAGCGGCTTGGTATCGACGCCGCGCAGCTCCTCCTCGCCGACCGAGAACGCGACGACCGGCACGTCCTTCGCCTTCAGGCCGGCATTGCCGAGTTCCTTGTAGAACGGAACGTTCGAGTCACCATTGATGGTCGAGATCACGCAGGTCTTGCCGCCGGACGCGAACTTCTTGATGTTGGCGACGATGGTCTGGTAGTCGCTGTGGCCGAATGGCGTATAGACCTCTTCGATATCCGTCTCGGCGACGCCCTTGCTCTTCAGGAAGGCGCGCAGGATCTTGTTGGTCGTGCGCGGGTAGACGTAGTCGGTGCCCAGCAGGAAGAAGCGCTTGGCCGCGCCGCCTTCCTTGCTCATCAGGTATTCGGTGGCCGGGATCGCCTGCTGGTTCGGCGCCGCACCGGTGTAGAACACGTTTTTCTCGAGTTCCTCGCCTTCGTACTGCACCGGGTAATAGCAGGACCGAATTCAGTTCCTTGAACACCGGCAGGACCGACTTGCGCGACACCGAGGTCCAGCAGCCGAAGGTGGCGACCACCTTGTCCTGGGTGATCAGCTGACGCGCCTTTTCGGCGAACAGCGGCCAGTTCGAAGCCGGATCGACGACCACCGGCTCGATCGGCCGACCCATCACGCCGCCCTTGGCGTTGATCTCGGCGAAGGTCATCAGCGCCGTTTCCTTCAGCGCCGTCTCCGAGATCGCCATCGTTCCGGACAGCGAATGAAGCACGCCGACCTTGATCGGTGTCTTGGCTTGCGAGAAGGCGGTCGAAATGCTGCTGCACGTGAGCGCTACTGCACCGGTCGACTGAATGAACTGTCTGCGATCCATTTTCCCCCCTGAAGGATGTGCGTCTGGTCGACGCGTGCCTTATCGGCTGCAATAAGCGTGCCGGGGCGGGATGGGTGAATTGCGGGCGAATCTGGACGGGTTGGTGTACTTTTTGCACCGCCTTAATGCGCTCTCGGATCAGCGCGCACCGCGGCGGTGCGCGAGCGCACTGGCCGATGCCGCCTCGACGAGGTCAATTTCGGCGTGTTTTCGAGAAGCTCTGCCGTACGAATTGATCTCGACAACTGATGTCCAAACGGCTTTGCGGCACCAGGTGTCTGAATCAACAAGCACCGGTAGCGCCGAAAGTCTGTCGGAGTCCCGCGCGCTGGCGGCGGCTCCCGACCCGCCGGCTGTCAGAGCGGGATCTGAGTTACAGACAGGCTATCCACCGCCACCACTACAAGCTTGACTGCCTTGACGACGGCTAGACCCGTTTCCGGTCCTCCGACGAAGGGCTTCGAGCTGCCAGTGACTTTGGCGACTGTGAACAGATCCTCGTCCGGCGGCAGCGAAACGCCAACCACGAGCGAGAACGAGGCCTGTCCCTGCTTTTCACTGAAACCAATCTCGGCTCGAATCCTTCGCCCCAAATGCTTCTAGTGTGATCGTCGATCGAGAGTTGGACGCGAAGACGCTTCCCTTGGCGGAAATCAAGTAGCTTCGGCCAGGAGGAATCGGCGCGAGCTGCAGAAGCGTGCGCTCTGCCTGCCCAAGAACTACGGTGTCGTCGACCTGTTCCAGTAGAACGACATCAGTCGCCATTTGCACCTCCTCGCCGTTGTCGCCACAAGCACCCAGTCAATGCTGACGCACCTTCGGAATGTCCGCAAAGAGCAAATCCGTCGGCAGCGACAAATGACGGGTTCTGGCCGAACCCTGACCCGATGCTATCGCTACCGTTGGTCGTTCGCCAGGTCGCAGAATTTTCACGTTGGAATTTCTTGAGACCTATGCATTCCTTGGTTACGATTTCTTCAGCCGGTAATTCCGCCGGCCAACGGTGAAAGGTCAGAGATGAGCAACGCGAACGGCATCCCGACGACCCTGCTGCGAACCTGGTTCGCGGCCGCGGGTACGGGCCGACGCGTCCTGGCGACGCCGATGGCCACGGCCCAATGGTCGAGCTGTTCAGTGCGTGCGCATGATCCGGGCGGAGGTCCAGGCAGCTAGCTGGACCCGGCTGCATCCAGGCCCGGATCGCGTTAATCGCCTCCGGGCTTTTGTTTGGTTGCAGCCATTCGCAGGAGAGTGTCATGAAACGCAAGCATGAGGCGATGAACGACTTCTTCTATGCCTTCGTGATGTTCGCGATGTTTGCGGTGGTGGTCTTCAATGTCGCCGCCGAATCTCTTCGTTCGCTATCCCGAGGCATTTTTCGTGGACACCAACGAGGCCGTTGAGCCTCGCGAAATGGCCGCGAACGCCGACGCGCATGCCGCAGTGGCAATGCGCGCGGCATAGAGGTCAAGATGAAACCGCGAGTTCCGACCAGCCGTGCGAAGGTTGCGCAGCTGGCCGGACTACGGCTTGCCGTCACAGTGCGTGCCGCGACGTCTATGCAACGGCAGATTCGGAAGCCGTCACCGGGCCTCTGCCACTGAAGCGGTCGAGCGCGAGGTAGATGACTGGCGTGATGTAGAGCGTCACGGCCTGCGAGAACACGAGGCCGCCGACGACCGCAAGTCCCAGCGGCTGTCGAAGCTCTGCGCCCGCGCCCAGGCCGATAGCGATCGGCACCGCCCCCATCAGCGCCGCCAGCGTCGTCATCATGATCGGCCGAAAGCGCAGGATGCAGGCTTCGCGGATTGCCTCCGCCGGAGTCATGCCCTGGTGACGCTGCGCATCAAGCGCAAAGTCAATCATCATGATGGCGTTCTTCTTGACGATGCCGATCAGCAACAGAATGCCGATCGTCGCGATCAGCGTCAGGTCCTGACCGAACAGCATGAGGGTCGCCAGTGCGCCGACCGCCGCCGATGGCAATCCGGCGAGAATCGTGATCGGGTGGATGTAGCTTTCGTAGAGCACGCCGAGCAGCACATAGATCACCAGCAGCGCCGCGATGATCAGCACGGCCTGGCTGCCCTGCGAACTCTTGAACACGGCGGCGTCGCCGCCATAGCTCGTAATGATCGAGGCCGGCATGCGGAGCGCGTCGCGCGCCTGCTCGAGCTTCGTCGTCGCATCGCCGAGCGCGGCCCCAGGCGCGAGGTTGAACGAAACCGTCACCGCTTGCAGTTGGCCAACGTGGTTGATCGAGGTCGGTCCGACAGTGCGCTCGACGGTCGCAAAGCTCGAGAGCGGCACCAGGGCACCGCTCGATGAACGAACGTAAATTCCGTTGAGCGCCGCTTCGTCCTGCTTGGCTTCGGGCAGCACCTCCATGATCACCTGGTAACTGTCCGTCGGCAGATAGATGGTCGACACCTGTCGCTCGCCAAATGCGCTGAACAGGGCCGTGCGCACCGCGTCAATGGACACGCCGAGCGTGTTGGCGCGATCGCGGTCGATCTTCAACTGCGCCTGAAGGGCGCGTAGCTGTGCGTCGCTAGTGACGTCGCGAAACAATGGGTCTGCACGTAGCCGCTCCTGCAAGCGCGCGGCCCAATCGCTCAGTTCGTCGGCGCGCACGCTCTGCAGGATGTATTGATATTGCGCCTTGCTCTGCCGGCCACCGAGTTGCAGGTTCTGCACCGGGCGCATGAAGACGTTGATGCCAGCCACCTCCCGCAGCTTGCGGCGCAGGCCTTCGACCACCTGCTTCATCGGCTGCCGTTGAGAGCGGGTCTTGAGCGTCACGAACATGCGGCCGGTGTTCTGTGCACCGCTGCCACCGTTGAACGAGCTTACGTTCCTGACATTTGGATCGGCGCGGAAGATTGCGGCCGCCCGCTCCTGCAGCCGGACCATTTCGGGAAACGACGTGTCCTCGGAAGCCTCGGTCGAAACCTGGATCTGACCGATATCCTCTTCGGGAAAGAAGCCCTTCGGGATCACCACGAACAACCAGGCCGTGCCGACAAAGGTAAGGAGTGCGATTCCGAGCACGGCCTTCCGGTGCCGCAACGCGAAGTCGAGCGAGCGCGTGTAGACCGATAGCGACCAGTCGAAGCCGCGCTCGAACATCCTCACCACGGCACCGGGCGGCTTCTTGTGCGCCTCGTCACTCAGGAAGCGACTCGCCAGCATGGGGACCAGCGTCAACGAGACAAAAGCCGAGACCACGATGGCCAGACTGACGATCACCGCAAACTCATGGAACAGCAGACCGATCACGCCGGGCATGAAGAAGATCGGGATGAATACCGCGACCAGTGATGACGAGATCGAAATGATCGTGAAGCCAACCTCGCGCGACCCGCGCAGCGCGGCCTGGAACGGCGGCATGCCGCTCTCGACGTGTCGCATGATGTTCTCGAGCATCACAATTGCATCGTCGACGACGAGACCGACGGCCAGCGTCAGCCCAAGCAGGGAAATGTTGTCCAGGCTGTAGGAAAGGCCCCATAGAAGGGCCACCGCACCGATCAACGACACCGGCAGCGAGAGTGCCGGAATCACGGTGGCCACGACGCGCCGCAGGAACAGGAATATCACCAGTACCACCAGCGCGACCGTCCCGAGAAGAGTCAGCGAAACATCGTGCAGTGCGTCGCGAACCGAGACCGAGCGGTCGTTGACCGGTGTCAAGGCGACCGATTGCGGGAGCTGGCTCTTCAGCGCCGGCAATGCCGCGCGTACCGCATCCACGACCCGCACCGTGTTGGCGCCGGGTTGACGCAACACGGCAAGCGTGATCGAGTTTTCCCCGTTCAGCGTGGCCCACGTCTTGACTGTTTCGACGCTGTCTTCGACGGAGGCGACGTCCCGCAGCCGAACCGGATTGCCGCCGCGGTCGCTCACGATCAGGTTCGCGAACTCTGCCGCGTTGCGCAGTTGGCGGTTGGCCTGCAAGGTCAGCGTTTGGCGCGGGCCCTCGAGAGTTCCGACGGGAGTGTTGACGTTGGCTTCGCGCAGTGCGTTGCTGAGCTCGTCCAGCCCGATATTGCGTGCGGCCAGCGCCTCGGGCATCACCCGTACGCGGACCGCGTAACGCTTGGCGCCGAAAATATTGACTTGCGCCACGCCATCGATGGTGGACAGGGTCGGGGTGATCAGGTGCTCGGCGTAGTCCTGCAGATCTGAAGGCGCCAGGGAGGGCGAGGTCAGCGCGATCAGCAGGACCGGCGCGTCAGCCGGGTTGACCTTCCGGTACGACGGCGGATTGGTCATGTCGTCTGGAAGTGCCCGCTGCGCCCGCAGCAACGCGGCCTGCACGTCGACCGCGGCCGCATCGATATTGCGACCATCTTCGAATTCGAGCGTCAGAGACGTGTTTCCCAGGGTGCTGGTCGAGCTGATCGTCTTCAATCCAGGGATGGTCTGGAATTGCTTCTCGAGTTGCAGCGCGACCGAGGTGGCCATCGCCTCCGGGCTGGCCCCGGGCAGGGCTGCGGAAACGTTGATGATCGGGGTGTCGTAACTCGGAAGCGCAGCGACCGGAATGCTTCGGTAGCCGATGACGCCGGCCACGACGATGGCCGCATTGAGCAGCACCGTCATCACCGGCCGGCGGATGAAGAGTTCCGAAAGGTTCATTTTGGCGCTGGCCTCGCCGCGCTAGACGCGGCGCCAGCCGTGCCCGACATCGTGCCGCTCGGTGCGGGAGTTGGTCCTTCGCGTGGACGCTCGACGACTGGGACTCCGGGACGCAGATTCTGCCGACCATCAAGCACGACGATGTCACCCGCGCTGACGCCGCTGACCGCGGCATCGTTGCCCTGGGCGTAGATGATCTCGACCGGCTTCATGGTCGCCTTGCCGTCCTGAATCGTGTAGACGATCGGCCCGCGCGCGCTTTGGATGACGGCTGCCTGCGGGATCACCACCGCGTCCTTGAGCGTTCGCATCGTCATGGATACTGAGACGAAAGCGCCCGGCCACAGTTGACCGCCGTGGTTGTCAAACAGGGCCTTGACCTTGACGGTGCCTGAGGCGGGATCGATCGCGTTATCGACGAACTGCAATCGCCCGGTAAGGCGGACAGCGCTATCGGGAAGCGCAGCCGCAACAGCCGCGCCACCATCGGGCAAAGCGGCCAGTGCATCGGGCAGGTGGCGCTGGGGCAAGGGGAAGGAGACGGTGATCGGATCCAGTTGCGTGATCGTGACCAACGTCGTCAGGTTGGCCTGCACTGCGCTGCCAGGAAACACGCTGATCGCGCCGACCCGCCCGGCACTCGGCGCCGAGACGCGCGCATACGAGAGCGCTACGCCGGCGGCATCCAACGCAGCGCGATCGGCCGACACCGCAGCCGCCTGCGAATCGACGAGCGCCTGGTTGGTGTCGACTGCCCCTTGCGACACGAACTTCTTCTCGAGCAGCTCCTGACTGCGGAGTAGCTGACGTTTCGCGTCGGCCAGCCCGGCTTCGTCCCTTGCAAGTTGGGCTTTCGCCTTCGCAAGATTGGCTTCGTCGGTGCGCGCATCCAGCGTGAAGAGCAGCTCTCCGGCGCGGACGAACTGTCCCTCCCGAATGTGTACCTGCTTGATGACACTGGTCACCTGCGCCTTCACATCGACGCTGGACAGAGGCGTTACGGTGCCTGTCGCGGTCAGTTGCACCGGTATGTCACGACGTTCCGCCCGCACGGACGTCACTCCGACCGCCGCAGCACCGCCTCCGGCTGGTGCCACCGGGTCGGCCGGACGATTGCAGCCAGTCAGCAACACACCGATGAGTCCAAGCCAGGCGATGGATATTCGCATCGTCGAAATCGTGCCGGGCAGGCTCGGCTTCATGAGGTGGCGAAAGTGCGGCGCAGGACGCCGAGGCCCGCATGGAGAATTCGCAGGTCATCAGCACTGCAGTCGGCCAGGGCGCGGGCGATTTCGTCACGTGCGCCACGGCGAATCCGCTGCAGCTGCGCCGAGCCCGCGCGGGTGACGCGCAGCTGCGATCGACGACGATCCGTGGCAGCGGTCTTGGCGACAACGGCTCCCGACTGCACCAGGCGATCGACTAAAGCTGAGGCGGTCGGCATGGTGACCCCGAGAAATGCGGCGACGGCCCCTATCGAAATATTGGGTCCTCGTGCGATGAAGTTAAGGCACCTGAACTGGGGCACCGACAACTGGTCGCCGACATGACTACGCATCGCGCCGCGCAGGGTGTCCATAACCAACGGCACCACCTCCAGGATCTCGGCAGCCGATTCGGGGAGATCAGCAACGTTCGAGAGAGAGCCTGGTGTAGACCTGAGCGGCTTCGATTGGTTCATGCCCGGGGCGATTAGTTAGCTGCACTAACGATCAAGCGTAGCACTTCGTGCGTTCCCGGCTTCCAATCCTCAACTTAGTAGAGGTCAACCTCCTTTACCCAACCAGCCTTGCCGACCTTCGGGCCTCCGGTCACGATGACGCTAGCCCACCACGTTCTGCCCTTCGGGTCGACTCTTGCGGTTCTTCCCAATGGTGTGTCTTTCGTCAGAGTGGCGATCAATTTGCGCTGGTCGGGACTGTCCCACAGCTGCGCGCTCTGGGAGGTGATGTGCACGTCGACCGGCAGGTCTATCGAGTCTTTCTTCCCGGTCGTCACCGAGACATTCCACAGCTTGGCGGCCTCCAGGAAGATGGGACTGGCGACGTCTTTCGATCTTGTCTTGAACTCCAGCAGACTTGGTCTCAGGTCCGAAGCCTTCTTCGTCCATCCCCATTCCACGGAGCCGTAAAACGTCCCCTTTTGATTGCCGGCGATTGCGAGTGCCGTCGTTTCAAAATGCTGGTGCCACTCTCGGTTCATCACGTCGGCCGCCTCCGTGTACATATCCCCGGAGGTCAGGTCGGGTTCGTCATGCATCATGGCATCACTGTTCTGCAGCTTCTTGTTCGCATCTATGTAGTGCCACCCAAATGCGGTCAGCTTTTTCGCGGGTTCCGAGCTGGCCAGATCATCTCCGGTACTGCCGGTCATTCCGTAGAGTGGCGTGCGGATGTCCGGAAATTGATCAATGTGAACGCCGGCTCCCGGTTTGCCGGCCGGGATCATGCGACTCTCGGCGACTTTCTTCTTGTCGCCCTCGTATTTGTTGTGCACTTGATCGTCCTTCACGCTCAGCGCCGTCTGGACGAAGGCGATCTTCTCGGCATCGACGTGCTGGTTCGCCTTGAACTTGATCGTGATGTCTGCGCCGTAGCCGACCACGATATCGCCGTACCCCTGTGCAACGGTCGCATCATATGGATCGGCAACGAACGCGCCGGCAGAGGTCTTGGCCGTTTTCGCCGCACGCTGGAGCACCGGTTGCGAGTTGACCGAGTCTCGCTGCTGAATGACATGGGCAAGCTCGTGCGCGATCAGCGCACTGCCTTGCGCTGTCCCGGGGTCGTACTCACCTCGGCCAAAGACGATGTCGTTGCCGAGGGCGTAGGCGCGCGCATTCACGGCGTCCGCTGACTGGGCTGCGCTGGCATCACGGTGCACTCGCACTCCACCGAAGTCGTGACCGAAGCGTGGTTCCATGAACGCCCGTGTAACCGCATCCAGCGGTTGGCCCGGCGAGCGAACTGCTTCTTTGACAGCTGCTGGAGCTTCGCGGAGATCGGCGGAGTTCTTCTGGAGGTGCCTGGCCTGCAGTCGCTCCGCACTTCGGCCGCGTTGCTCCGACTGGCTTCGGCCACCCTGGAGCTGCGCCTCTGGCATGTGCATCACCTGGTCCGCGATGCGATCCGCGTCTTGCTCGCATGTGTCGCCCGGAGCACCGATCGTCAGTCCTGGCTGAACCCCGGCAAACGCTCTTGCGTACAAGGGCATTCGACTGAAATCGTGCGCAAGGGGAGTCGAATCGGTTTGCAGCCAGCGCTGCATCGCTTGCTTGCCGATAGTGCGCTGCAAGTAGACGATGGAGCCTCGTCTCGCGGCCCTGTCCAGAAGGCGCTCGACTGGGCCTCGCAGAGCTCGCCTCTTGACTTGGTTCTTGTCTATGAGCAAAGGTGCGCATCGACAGGGTCCGCCGCGGCGGCAGGAGGGGTCAGTGTCGGTGTCAACAAGGACGCTAGCCAGGTGAAGTGCCACATGGTGACGACCTCCCAAAGGCGGCTGGCGACAAGGCTTGCCGGCACAGGGCCAGCGCGGCCCGACCATCATAGGCTTGGAAGTGTTTGCTGCCATGTCTTTCGGAGCCATGGTCGGATGACCGCTATATGGTCATGTCGGCGTCAGCTCGCAGGGCAGCTCTTGGCCCCTGGCGTGATGGCGAACTGAACCAGCGCCTACGCCAGACGCCGTGGTCTTGCACCTCGGCGCCGCGACCCAATCTTCAAGGCCGGCGGCTCTTCCTGCCCGATTGGGCGATGCAAGTTGAGGGCGCTCGCGGCACAGTCGTCACCATCGTTACGCGGAGATTCACATGACTCGTCCCGACACGGCTGCACTGGCTGCCTGGTCCGATCAACTGGCTGCACTGGCCGACCATGCGTCTGCCAGCGTCGTCGCCGTCCACGTCGGCCGGCATGAATCCGTCTCCGGCACGATGTGGCGCCCGAACGCAATCGTCACCGCGGCGCATGCGTTGCGCCGATCGCACGACATCAGACTGACGCTGCCCGACGGGTCAAGCGCGCAGGCGTCGCTCGCTGGCGCAGACGGCTCGACCGACCTGGCCGTGCTGCGGATCGACGGCACGATCCCCGTGCCGATCGAATCGCGCGATGCCGCCGCGGTCAAAGCCGGGCACTGGGTCATGGCTGTCGCGCGCAACGCGGAAGGCGCTGTGACCGTCGATCAAGGGCTGATTGGCCGCGTCGGTGGTGCGTGGCAGACCTGGCGCGGCGGTCGCATCGACCGGCTGCTGCGGCTAGACGGTGCACTCGGCGCGAGCTTCGCCGGCGCGCCGATCATCGCCGCCGACGGCTTTGCGATCGGCGTTGGTACACCGGCGCTTGCGCGCGGGTTCGGCATCGTCGTGCCGACCTCGACCGTCAACCGCGTCGTCGACGAGCTGCTCGCAAAGGGCCGGATCACGCGCGGCTATTTCGGCATCGGCACGCAGTCGGTCGCGTTGCCAACCGCGCTCGTGAAGCAACTGGAACTCGACGACGGTCACGGTCTGCTGATCACGTCGATCGCCGAAGACAGCCCGGCGGCCGCGGCCGGGTTGCTGATCGGCGACGTGTTGCTGGACATCGATGGCCATCGCGTCAGAGACATCGACGACCTGCACGCCGCTCTCGGCGGCGACCGCGTCGGCCGGTCGATCACCGCGGCGATCGTGCGCGCAGGCGCGCGCATGGAAAAAAACGTCACCGTAGGCGAACGGCCGCGGATGCATTGTTGACCGTGAAGACGCGTGTGGCCATCGTCGTCGCGACGCCGCTGGTGCGCGACGGACTCGCCGCAATGGTGCAGGCGAGCGCAGGGCTGCAATTGGCCGGCGCGGCGGAGTCGATCGCGGCGTGGCTCGAGCAGGGTGGTCGTAGCGCTGACGTGTTGCTGGCACAGCCCGATGCGGACGATTCGACGCTCGACGCCCTGCTTGCAACTGCACTGCCGCTGGTCGTGCTGACCGACCGCGACTCGCAAATCGACTTGGCACTCTCCAGTGGCGCGACCGTGTTGCCGACGGGGGCAAGTGCCAGGGACATCGTGGCCGCGATCGAAGCCTCGGTCGCCGGCCTGGTCGCGCTGACGCCCAACCAAGCGTCGGCGCTCGTTGCTCGCGCACGGTCGGCGTCGCGCCGCCCTGCACAGCAGGTCGAGCCGCTGACACCGCGTGAACTCGAAGTACTCCACTTGCTCGCGTGTGGACTTGCCAATCGCGCGGTCGCCGCCCGCCTGCAGATCTCGACGCACACAGCCAAGTTTCACGTCGGACAGATCCTCGCGAAACTCGGTGCCGTCACGCGCGCGCAAGCCGTCGCGATCGGGCTGCGCGACGGTCTGGTCGAGGCATCGCCGCCACGGGACTGAGAGGTACCCCGGGGCCACCTTCGAAAACGGACCAGTTCAGTGGCGATGTAGATCCGGCGCTCGAACGCTTTCATGCCAATCCGCCAAGGTCCTACGCCGTCAACTTCTCTCGCCGCTCCTCGACGAACGCTGCAAGCCGACCGGCGGCGCGCACAGCTACTCGCCAATTGGAACCTGCGTGCCAGCCCGATCGGCCACGCGCACGGTTTGGTGTCGCGTGCGACCTAATGGATTGCCGTCTAGCGCAAGCGGTCCGAATAGGCTGCAACCTCTCCCGGCTTGCGCAACATCTTGTCGACTTCAGCGGTATGCAGCTCTTCCGCGTGAATCATCTGCCTTGCGAACTCTTCCAGGGCAATCACGCGACCTTCCACGAGCCCCAGCAATTCCCGGTAGAGATCCAGCGCGTGACCCTCGGTTTCCATCGACTCGCGCAATATCGCGGCAATGTCATGTTTGTGGGAGTCGAGCAGTGAACCGATCGCAAGCGACGGATAAGCCCCAAGCGTTGTTATCCACTCTCCAACTTGTTGGGCGTGCAAAAGCGATTCATTGGCTTGTTCATGCAACCATGAAACGATAGGAATGCGACCAAAGCCGAAGACGAGGAACGAATAGTGGGTGTAACGCACTACCCCTGCCAATTCCGCCTCAAGAAGTCGATTCAATACTCCGACGACTTTGTCCGTGTCGATCTTTGTCGCATTCATGGCCACCCCCGCCAAAAAGGCCCCAAACTCATCGCTACCGGCCGATGGGCCGGTAGCGCAAGGATAGGCTACGCAATGTTGCCGCGCTGCTCAAGTGAGGCCCGACCTAGCGATCTTGTTGAGTCGCGGACAGCGGCTTGCCGATAGTTTTCATTTCGAACGAAGTTCTAGTCGGCACTTTGACGCAATCGGGCAGAGATCTTCGAGCACGGTGGCCCAGTTGCGGGTTGTGGCGGCCTTGCCGAGCTTTCCGAGAAGGGCTTCAGCGGCTCTACTGTCGAGGATTCCACTGGGGCACCAGAGGTAAATCGCGTGTTCACCCAGAAGCAGACGTTCCGGTGGACTTACGAGGGTCGATAGCGACGCGAGGCTTGGCATCGCCGCAGGGTCACGCGCGAGACCAACCAGCAGGCGCGAGTGATCGGTGGCGATTGCGGCGAGCTTGTTCTCGGCCTTGATTGCCGCCAACTCTCTGGCCGACTTGACGATAACCGGCACGTCCAGGCACAGCTTTTCATTGATTGCGGCTTGAATGCGAGAACCATGTACCGAGGCCGAGCGCCCAGCACTCGAGAAGACGGCATTTCCGCTGTTCAGCAGAGTGCTGACTTCCTGGTAGCCGAGCTGCGCAAGAAGTGCACGAAAGTCGGCCATCGGCACCCGCTTGGCACCGCCGACGTTGACTCCACGAAGCAGGGCGGCAAATCGAGGCATTCGCGACGCGCAAGTCTCACCCAGCGCCTGGCAGAACCGGGTCAAGCCGGCTGGAATCGCGGCATGAAGGGGATGTCGGTCGCACCGATGTCGTGCCCCATCTGCGTCAGCAGCGTGGTGATCTGGCCGCGGTGATGGGTTTCGTGATTGAACATCTGTGTGATCAGGATCCAGTGCGGGATCGTGCGTGAGCGGCCATCGACCTTGCTGACGTAGGTGAGTGAGCTCGCGAGCCATTCCGGCGTCATGGACCCGGCCCAGGCCGCGATGCGTTGGTCGAGCGCCGTGCGCTTGCGGCGCAGTTCATCGAACTCGGCGGCGAACTCGGTCCTCATTTCAGGCACTTGCGGTGGATCGCCCGTGAGGCGCGAAAGAAACGCGAGGTCGCCGAACATGATGTGGTTCAGGGTGCCGTGGATCGAACGGAAAAAGGCGCCTCGATCCTGTTTGCGTTCGGCATCGCTGAACGTCGCGCAAAGTGCATAGAGCTTGCTGTTCATCCAGCCGTTGTATTCGGCCATCAGCTGGCAGTGTTCGCGATCGATCATCGGCGCATTCCTCGCATTGCGATCGGTCAGGACTGGCGCATCGTCTTTAGGGCTTGTTGCGCTCCGGTGGCCATCAATCTGGCGTCGGAACTCACTGTCACGAACTGGAATCCCTTGGCGACGCGCTTGCGCGCAGCCTCCGGCGACATGTTGTGGATCCCCGCCACGACGCCATGCGCTTTGGCCCGCTCGAGGATGTGATCGATCGCCTGGGCGACCGGTGCCTCGACCTCATCGAACGTCGGCTTGCAGCCAAGCGCGAGCGACAGGTCGCCCGGTCCGATATAGATGGCGTCAAGGCCCTCGACCGAGAGGATCGCATCCAGATTGTCGAGCGCCTCAGCGGTTTCGATCATTGCAAAGGCGACAACCGTGTCGTCTGCATGCTGCAGATAGTCGGCGCCGCCGTAAAGCAGGGCACGGATCGGACCGAAGCTGCGCGTGCCGCGTGGTGGATAGTGAGTTGCCGCCACCAGCTGTTGGGCCTGCTCGCGCGTGCTGACCATCGGGCAGATAAGGCCATAGGCGCCGGCATCCAGCATCTTCATCAGAATGCCGGAATCGAGCCAGGGAACCCGAACCACCGGCACGGTGCCGGTGGTCGAGATTGCGGTCAGCATTGTCACCGCGGCCGCGTAGTCGATCACGCCGTGCTGCATGTCGATCGTCAGCGAGTCCCAGCCCTGGTGCGCCATGGTTTCGGTCGAAAAGCTGCTCGGGATCGCGAGCCAGCCATTGACCGCGGCTCCGCCGGCCTTCCAGATTTCACGCAGTCGATTGGGGCGCACACTACCTCCACGGGTTTTGGCGGCCGGGCGCGGACGCTTGATCGCAATGGTAGGCCAGGCCGGACCTTGATTTTCGCCGTGCCGGCCTCATTGTCCGCGCAGCCGAACTCGGATTGAATGGGTCGGAACGAAACTGAGCAGTTCTGAACAGGAGAGGGTAAGGATGGGCGCACCGGATACACGCATCAAGGAGACCCTGGGATTCCAGGCCGAGGTCAAGCAACTGCTGCAGCTGATGATCCACTCGCTGTACAGCAACAAGGAAATTTTCCTGCGCGAGTTGATCAGCAATGCATCGGATGCCTGCGACAGGCTGCGATTCGAGGCGATTGCCCGTCCCGAACTGCTGACAGAAGAAGCAGAGTTCGCGATCGCCGTCGCTTTTGACAAGGCGGCACGCACGATCACGGTGTCAGACAACGGCATCGGCATGAGCCGCGAAGAGGCCATCGCGCATCTCGGCACGATTGCCAAGAGCGGTACCCGCGAATTCTTCGCTCAACTGACCGGCGACCAGCAGAAGGACGCCCAACTTATTGGCCAGTTCGGGGTCGGGTTTTATTCTAGTTTCATCGTTGCCGACCGAGTGACGGTGCTTACGCGCAAGGCCGGGCTGGCCGCTGAGGCCGCGGTGCGCTGGGAAAGCAGCGGCAGCGGCGAATTCACGGTCGAGCCTGCGGAGCGCGCCCGCCGTGGCACCGATGTGATCCTGCACCTGAAGGAGGGCGAGGACGAGCTCGCGTCGAACTGGAAGCTGCGCTCGATCCTGACCCGCTATTCAGACCACATTTCCACCCCGATCCGCATGCGCAAGGAAGTATGGGATGAGAAGAAGAGCGAGCACATCGCGACCGACGAGTTCGAGACGGTCAATCAGGCCAGCGCCCTGTGGTCGCGTAACAAGAACGAGATCAGCGAGGAGCAGTACAAGGAGTTCTATAGGCACGTCAGCCATGACTTTGGCGAGCCTTTGGCCTGGACCCACAACCGGGTCGAAGGCAAGCAGGAGTACATCCAGCTGCTCTACCTGCCGGCCAAGGCACCGTTTGACCTCTGGGACCGCCAGTCGCGCCACGGGATCAAGCTCTACGTGCGGCGCGTGTTCATCATGGACGACGCTGAGCAACTGATGCCGCCCTACCTGCGCTTCGTGCGTGGCGTGATCGACACTTCCGACCTGCCGCTGAACGTGAGCCGCGAAATCCTGCAGGAGTCGCGCGATGTCAAGGCGATCCGCGAGGGTTCGACCAAACGCGTGCTCGGCCTGCTCGAGGACCTGGCCGAGAACCGCGCAGAGGACTTCGCAAAGTTCTGGACCGAGTTCGGCCAGGTGCTGAAGGAGGGTGTGGGCGAAGATCATGCCAACCGCGAGCGGATTGCGGCCCTGCTACGTTTCACGTCGAGCACTAGCAATGGCGCCGCGACGGTTTCGCTGAAGGACTACCTCGGCCGCATGAAGGAGGGCCAGACGGCGATCTACGTCCTCGCCGCCGATTCACTGGCCGCCGCACAGGCTAGCCCGCATCTTGAGGTGTTTCGCAAGAAGGGCGTCGAAGTCCTGCTGCTGACTGACCGCGTCGATGAATGGATGCTGTCGTTCCTGCATGAGTTCGACGGCAAGCCGGTCACGTCGGTGGCGAAGGGGGATCTCGACCTGGGCGCACTGGCCGACCAGGCGGAAAAGGACGAACAGGCCAAAGCGGCGGACGAGTACAAGGAGCTGGTTGGCAAGGTCAAGGCAGCCCTCGGTGAACGGGTCGAGGACGTCCGCATTACTTTGCGGCTGACCGAGTCGCCCGCCTGCGTGGTGGTCGGCCGAGACGCGATGAGTTCACACCTGCAGCGCCTGTTAAAGGCGGCCGGGCAGGCCGCGCCGGAGGCCAAACCGATCCTCGAGCTCAATCCGCATCACGCCCTGGTTCAGCGCTTGAAGGCGGACGAGGCTCGCTTGCCGGACTGGGCAGCCCTGCTGCTTGATCAGGCCGTGCTGGCGGAAGGTGGCCAGCTCGCTGACCCGGCGGCGTTCGTCAAGCGAGTCAACCAGATGCTGCTGGATGGCAAAGGCTGAAGGGGGCAGTTCGGAGGCCGGGGCGGGCGCTCCATTGCTCGGATTTCCGCCCATCATCGACCGGCGGGTCGAGCGCCTGATTCTTGGTTCATTTCCCTCGGCGGCCTCGCTCGCGGCCGGGCAGTACTACGCCCATCCGGGCAATCAGTTCTGGGCCCTGCTCGGACGTCTGATCGACGAGCCGCTGGCCAAACTGAGCTATCGCGAGCGCCTGCCCCGCGTTCTGGCCCATCGGGTCGGAATCTGGGATGTTTACGGTGCGTGTCAACGCCAGGGCAGTGCCGATTCCGCGATCCGCAACGGCAGACCCAATCCCTTGTCCGAGCTTCTTGCGCTTGCGCCACGCCTGCGGGCGGTGGCCTTCAATGGCTCGGCAGCCGGTCGATTTCAGCCGCTTTTCAAGCAAGCGGGCCTTCAAGCTGCGGTGCTACCGTCCTCCAGTCGCGCCCATGCCACCCTCAGCTTTGAACGGAAGCTGACGCTTTGGCGGGCGTGGTGGCGTCAGTCCTCGGGGGACTGAGGCTGAGTGGCTCCGGTCCGGGGCCTGGCCCTGGACGCGGACTGCACGGACGATCCGGATCGGCTACTGTGCGAGCCGCCTGATCGCTACGGGGGCCCGCAGGCGCGAAATTGATGAGCGAAGCAACGACAGCAACGACCGGACGCAGCAGCCGAAGCGGTGTGCAACGCGCCCTGGTCGGTCTGCGCGCCACGATGCGCAGCAATCTCGAACCGCAACTGTCGTCGGCGGTGCGCGATGCAATTCAGGTCATCGATGCCGACGCTCAGGCGACTGGCACCCTCAAGAAGTCGGTGCGCCGTCTGCTGGTCGACCAGCGCGAGTTTTCAAGCGCTTTCTTCTCCACCATCGAACGTGAGATCGACGGCGCGGTGGATGAGATCTTCCGCGCGGACCGCAGCGAGAAAAAGGACGCGCCCAAGGCGAAGTCCGAACTCGGGCTGGCTCTGGTCGAGTACGACCAGATGGAAGAAAACATGATGGTCGACCGCTTCGCGTCGCGGGTGCGCAACGCGGCCGATGGGCAGTACGGACCGCTGACTCAGAGGTTGGCCAATGTGCTGGGAGTGCCGGGCCTTGGCGACCGCGACAACCCGTTTCACCCGATCCGCTTCTGCCGCGCCCTAGGTGAGGCAGTCGACAAGCTGGGCTTCAAGGGAGAGGAGCGGCTGGTCGTTATCCGTGCGTTCGAAGCCGGGCTGACGAAGCCGCTGATCGCCGTGTACACCGAGCTGAACAAGCAGCTGCAGGACCAGGGCGTCCAGGAGCAGGCGGCGGGGTTCAAGAACTCTGTCATGGGATTCCGCAATACCTTCGTCGGCACTGGACGACCGACGCAGCAGGGGGCCACGGCGGGGATCGTCAGCGGCGCCACGGCCGAACAGCTGCTGACCGCCCTGTACCAGCGCATGCAACTGCCCCTGATGCCGCCGGGGGGGGTCACGATAACCATGGCGCCGACGCAACCCTTGTTCGAGCGCGCCGATCTGATCGCACCGCCGGCGCCGATCGGACCTGGGGCCGGCTTCCCGCAACCGATGCCGATGCCAGTTGCGCCCGGGACGCCGATGCAATTTGCCGCGATTGATCCAGGATTGCTGGCATCAATCAATGAAGTGCAGCGCCTGAACGCGATGGCGGCCGCAGCAGTGCGCGGCGGCTCCGCATCCAAGGCGATCAGCGAACGGGACGAGGCGCAGTTGCGCGCCCATGTCTCGGAAAAGGCGACCAAGCAGATCGACAAGCTGGTCATCGAACTGGTCGGCATGCTGTTCGATCGGATCCATCAGGACAAGCACCTGCCGGCCGAGATCAAGACCGCTCTGTCGCGCCTGCAGTTTCCGATCATGAAGGTCGCGCTGTCCGATTCAGACCTCTTCGTGTCGCCGTTGCAGCCAGCGCGCCGGCTGATGGACCGCATCGCCAGCACAGCAGTCGGCTGGATCGCCGAAGGCGAAGAGAACCAGCGCTACCTGGCCGAAGTCAACAAGGCGGTCGATACGGTCGTGGTCGCGATCAACGAGGGGCCGTCGATATTCGAAAAGGCGCTCGACGAGTTCCAGAAGTACCTGAACGACGAGCGGATGCGCGATGACGATCCGGTGTCGCGTGCCAAGCGGGCACTCGAAGAGGCTGAAACGCGCGAGGTCATGGCGATCAACGCGGCGATCGGAATCCGGCGCGCGTTCGATGGGGTCCAGATTGAGTCGTATCTGCGCGATTTCCTGCTTGAGACCTGGGTCAAGGTGATGGTCGCGGCGACCATTCGCGAGCGCACGCAGCCCAACTTCGCTCGCAAGTTCCGGGACGCGGTGTCCGACCTGGTGTGGAGCGTGCAGCCGAAGATCAATCCGGAAGATCGCAAGCGTCTCGTCAAGACCATCCCGGCCGTGCTCAGCAACCTGCGCGAAGGCCTGCAGCTGATCGATCATTCTTCATCGCAGACCCAGGATTTCTTCACCCGGCTGATGGCCTCGCACGCCCAGGCCGTCAAGGCGCTCGAGGTTGCGTATGGCGCCGCGCCGGGGGTTGACGCCGGTGCGCTCAAACGGCGACTCGACGAAGTCAAGATCGTCGAGCCACCAGCCCACGAAAAGGGCGACGAGCAGTTGACGATACCGGCCTCGGTCGTGCGCAGCGCCGCGGTTGCGAACCATGCGGAATTCAACGTTCTTGATTCACCGCCGACGGTTGCACCGGAGGAGATGATCCCGGTCGAGAAATTCAGTGACGACCAGATCGATGACATGATCGAGATGTGGGAGCGCGGATCCTGGTTCGACCTGTATACCGGCAGCCAGACCGAACGCGTGCGATTGCGCTGGATCAGCCCGCGCCGCAATTTCTACCTGTTCACGTCGGCCGAGACCGGCAAGGCGCATTCGCTGGCTCCGGTCGTGCTGCGCGGCTATGTGCGTGCCGGCCGGCTCAGGTCGGTTGAACATGCACCATTGTTTGAACGTGTGGTGAACGACCTGATGCACGAACTGAAGACCAATACCGAAGTGCATACTGCCTGAGGCGCCGGAAGAAGTGGGACGCCGCCGGCGTTCGCCGATCACGCTGTCTGAAGACGATGGCGTCCGCTACCTGCACTTCGGCACCGAGTGGGTGCAGGGTGGGATGCGGATCGCACGACCGTTTGCGCTCGAGCTCGAGTATCAACGGCAGATGATGGCGCTGGCTCTGCTGATCCCACAACCGCGCCGCATTGTGCAATTGGGGCTGGGAGCGGCCGCGCTCACGAAGTTCTGTCTTCGCCATGTTGAAAGCGCCCATGTGACGGCGGTCGAAATCAGCCAGGCGGTGATCGACGCGGCACGCGCCTGGTTCTTCTTGCCGACAGACAATGAGCGCCTCACCGTGGTGGTGGCCGATGCCCGCGAGCACATGGCGGCGCGCCGCCCGCAGCGCGCGGATTGGCTGCAGGTCGATCTGTACGACGCCGCGGCGCGCGGTCCGGTGTACGACGATTTTGAGTTCTACCGGAGTTGCCGCCGCAGCCTGGGCAAACCGGGCGTTGCTGCGTTCAACCTGTTTGGAAGTTCCTTTGAGAACAGCTTGGCGTCGATTGCCAAGGCTTTTTCAGATCGTGTGCTGGTGCTGTCCGAGGTCGAGGAAGGCAATCGAATCGTTCTGGCGGCGGCGGGACCGGTTATCGAGGCCTCGTCCGCCGAACTGGACCGACGCGCCGGCAGTATCGAATCGGCATGGAAACTTCCGGCCGGGCGATGGGTTTCCGACCTGCTTCGAGCCAATGGCGACGAAGATCAGCTATCCATTTGAGGCCACAGTGAAAATTGGCACCTTGCTCGCGCGCTTATGTAGCTTGACACACCGTGCAACGCAGATAGAGTCAGACTTCTGTCCGGATTGCCTCTGAGGGCAACCGCCTAGCCGCTCGCATGGAGTTTTCTTCCAACACCGACACCTCGCGCCCGATCGGCGAGATGCCCTATGTGACGGCCTCACAGGCCTCCACATTGATGCGTTCGGCCATGGCGATCGCCAACGAGCTGATCGGCCATGCGTTCCCGGATATCGTCCGGGCGCTGGGCGAAGAGCTGTCCGGCAAATGGGACTTCGATGTCGGCACGCCCCTCGTTCAGCGTCATCTGCATGGCAAGGGTGACGAGCTTTGCCGCGCATTCACCCACTTTCTGACCGAGGCGCAGGATCGCGCCTTTCACGAATTGACGGTCGGCCGCGAGCAGCCTGCGCCTGGCACGCTTGACGCCGAAACGCTTTCGCTGGTCGATTCGATCTCGGTCGAAAGCAACACCGTGGTCGAGCGCCATGCAAGCAAGGTTGGCGGCTTCGCCGACTTGCCGTTGCGTGATCTGAACCTTGTCGTCGCCTTCCTGCTTGGTCGCAGCGTCGTTCGCAATTCAGAAAACCCGCTTGGTCCGAATGTGATGATGCGCGCCCTGTTGCGCACCGCCGAGGAAACCGATCTCAGCAAGGAAGCCTGGGAATTCTTTCTCACCAGCTTTGAGCGACCGTTCGGCGAAGAGCTTGTACGCATCATTCGGCAACTGCTGGATCATTTTTCGAATCACGGCGTCGACGTGCGGTCGATCCGCCGTCAACTGTCAGCGCCGCGGGGATCCCCGCAACCGTGGCAAGTGCCTGAGGTCGGCGGTGGTGCGACTGCCGGGCAGTGGGGCGGGCCGGACAGCCGCGGTGGGGCCGAAGGTCGGGGCGCTGCCCCGCGTGGCGGTCCCGGTACCCGCGGTGGCCCTTCAGTTGCAGCGGCCGAAGGCGGCCCGGCGCACGCGCTTAATGCGAGTGAGCCCAACGTTCTGCTTGGCGGCCTGCTGACACGGCTGCAATCCAACGCTCGCGGCTCACGCCTGCCGTCCCTGCCGTCGCTTGGCCCAGCGCCGCAGGAGTTGCTCCAATCAGTCGGCGAGTTCCAGCGTGAAGGGCTGGAGGGATATGTCGAGACCGGTGTATTTGCGGCGCCGCCGACCGGTGATTCAATTCGCGCGGTGCGCGATGAGCTGATCAGCAAGTCAACGCGCACGGTCGACAAGCTGACGATCGAGCTGGTCGGCATGCTGTTCGATCACGTGATGCAGGACAAGCAGGTGCCGGCCGAAATCAAGGCCCGCCTGTCGCGCCTGCAGTTCCCGGTGCTCAAGGCGGCGCTGATGGACGCCGCCTTTTTCGCGTCGAGTGCCCACCCGGCGCGCAAGCTGATTGACCGCATCGCGGGAACAGCGGCCGGCTGGGAGCCCTATGGCGATGACAACCTGAAGTACGCCAAGCAAGTTGACCGCTCGATCGCCGAAATCCTCAAGAATTTCGAAACCGATGTCGGCGTGTTCGAGCGCGTCTACACCGAGTTCGACAAGTTCGTCTCCGACATCGAACCGGAAGAAAATGACCCGGTCTCGCGCGCCAAGAAGGCACTCGAGGCGGCCGAGAAGCACGAAGTCCTGACGATTAACACCACGATCCAGGTCCGGCGCGCTTTCGAGCGGGTCGACCTCGAGCCATACATCAAGGAGTTCCTGCTTGGTGCCTGGGTCAAGGTCTTGGTGACGGCGACGGTGCGCAGTGAAAAGCAGCCTGGCTTTTCCAAGGCCTTCCGCGAAGTGATCCACGAGCTGGTCTGGTCGGTGCAGCCCAAGGCCAGCACTGAAGACCGCGCCAAGCTGGTCAAGATGATCCCAGGCATGGTGCGCGTGCTGCGCGACGGCTTCGGACTGATCAACATCGCCGAGCGCGATCGCGAACTGTTCTTCACCCAGCTGATGGAATCGCACGCAATGGCGGTCAAGCCGGTCGACCAGGCGGCCTACATCAAGTCGAGTTTGCTGACCTCGGAGCTGCGCGCCAAGATCGACGGCATGCAGTTGTCAGGAGTGTTCCCGGTCACCACGGTGCCTGGTGGCATCCGCGTATCGACCGGACTGATCATGCGCGCGGCGGCCGAACACAACGCCGACATCGTGATGCCGGACCCCTTGACCGATATCGCGCGCCTGGACCCGGTCGAGGATGCGCGGGTGCAGGAAGAGATCGGACGCTGGCAGCGCGGCAACTGGTTCAAGCTCTGGAACGGAATGGAATATGTGCGCGCCAAGCTGCGCTGGATGAGTCCCCTGCGGACTCTGTTCCTGTTCGCCAGCGAACACGATGCCAAGGCCCACGTGCTGTCGTCCGACATGTTGAAGTCCTACCTGGCGCGCAAGTACATCGAGCCGCTTGAAAGCGTCGCGCTGACCAAGCGCGCGGTCGATGCCGTGGTGGCCGATTTCGAAAGCACGCCGGATCGCGCGAGTGCGATGGCGGCCCGCTACAAGGTGTCGGCGCCGGCGGCCTGACGCGCCTCGACCCCTTCGCGAAATACCTAGCTCGATGAGTCACAAGGAAGCCCATCTGAAGATCGCTTCACCGCCGCGCGAGCGACCCGCTTCGCCGCCTGCCTCGCCGCCGGCGCCCCCGGCAGTGCCGAACGGACGAGTCACGGGGGGCTACCTCCTGAAGCAGCTGGTGGCAGACGGCATGCTCGCAGCCAGCGACGCCGAGCGCCATAAGGTCACCGGCGGTCGCGACCGTGCCGGCCATCCGATAGCCTCGCTGGCGGAGATGAATTTCCGCACGCCGGACAACGAGCGTCGGCTGCTCGATCTCGAGACCCTGACCCACTGGTTGGCCGACAAGGCCGGCCTGCCGTACTTCCATATCGATCCTCTGCGCGTGGACTTCACGCGCGTGGTCGATGTGATGTCCGCGTCCTATGCGACGACCTACTCGATCCTGCCGGTAGCGATGACGGCTACTGAGGTCACGATCGCCACCTCCGAGCCGTTCCAGACCGGCTGGGAACGCGAGATCGAACAGATCACCAAGAAGACCGTCAAGCGGGTGGTGTCCAGCCCACTCGATGTCGCGCGCTACACGACCGAGTTCTACAAGCTGGCACAGCAGGTCAAGGGCGCGGCCAAGACGGGGGCCACGCCGCTGGTATCGAGCTTCGAGCAGCTGGTTGAATTGGGCGGCAAGGTCGAGGCCAACGACGCGCATGTCATTCATATCGTCGACTGGCTGTTGCAGTACGCGTTCGACCAGCGCGCGAGTGACATCCATCTCGAGCCGCGACGCGAATTCGGCGTCGCGCGCTTCCGCATCGACGGCGTTCTGCATCAGGTCTATCAGGTCCCGGCCGGCGTGATGGCTGCGATGACGAGTCGCATCAAGCTGCTTGGCCGCATGGACGTGGTCGAGAAGCGCCGCCCGCAGGACGGGCGCATCAAGACCAAGGTGAGCACCGGTCCGAATGCCGGACGCGAAGTCGAGATCCGATTGTCGACACTTCCGACGGCGTTTGGCGAAAAACTCGTCATGCGGATCTTCGATCCGGAAGTGGTTGTCCGCAGCTATGCAGAGCTCGGCTTCTCGCCTGAGGAGGCGAAGATCTGGGAGGGTTTGATCCACCGTCCTTCGGGCATCGTGCTGGTTACGGGGCCCACCGGCTCGGGCAAGACCACGACCCTGTACTCGACGCTCAAGCAGCTGGCGACCGACGAGGTCAATGTCAGCACGGTCGAGGATCCGATCGAAATGGTCGATCCAGCGCTCAACCAGATGCAGGTCCAGCACGGCATCGACCTCGGCTTCGCCGACGGTCTGCGCGCGCTGATGCGACAGGACCCGGACATCATCATGATCGGTGAGATCCGCGACAAGGAAACCGCGGATATGGCAGTGCAGGCGGCGCTGACGGGCCACCTGGTCTTTTCCACTCTGCACACCAATGATGCAGCAGCGTCGATCGCGCGGCTGCTCGAACTTGGCGTGCCGAACTATCTGGTCAATGCCACCCTGATCGGCATCCTCGCGCAGCGGCTGGTCAGGATTCTGTGCCCGCACTGCAAGGCGCCCGGTGAACCGATCGAGCCAACGATGTGGAAGGAACTTGTCGCCCCGTGGCGCTCGAACGTGCCGGACAAGATCTACCACCCGGTCGGCTGCCTCGAATGCCGCCGCACCGGCTACATGGGGCGCACCGGGCTGATCGAGATGCTGGTGATGACGGACGCGATGCGCAAGCTGATCGCCGAGGGCGCCGACCTCGTGCAGTTGCGCGGCCAGGCCGCGCGCGACGGCCTGCGCTCGCTGCGTGTTTCGGGCGCGGAGAAGATCGCCAAGAGCGTGACCACACTGGACGAGGTGCTGAAGGCCGCACCGCCGTTCAACAGCTGATCGACAGTCCGCGACGGGATATACCAGCCGCCGTGGCAGTCTGAAGCGGATCGACCTGTTGCTCGCCCTTGCGCGGTCGTTGAGCCGACAATCAGCGACGACTCGGCCTCGCGTCGTGCGGAGGCCACACAGCACACCGATGCCGCCAGCAGCTTGAGTGGCGGCGCCGGCCCGGCCTTGCTTTATTTCGAAATCTGCCGCATTGCGCGCGTCAGCCCCTCGAGCGTCATCGGGAACATCTTGCCGCCGGCCAGCTGCCGGATGATCGAGATCGACTGCCGGTACTCCCACAGGCTTTCCGGCTCCGGATTGATCCAGATCGACTTCGGGAAGGTCGAAAACAAGCGTTGCAGCCAGACCGCGCCCGCTTCATCGTTGTTGTACTCGACCGAGCCGCCGGCCTGCAACACTTCGTAGGGGCTCATCGTGGCGTCGCCGACGAAGATCAGTTTCCAGTCGTGCGGGTACTTGCGCAGCACGTCCCAGGTTGCGAAGCGCTCGGTGTAGCGGCGCCGGTTGTTGCGCCAGAGGTATTCGTAGACACAGTTGTGGAAGTAGTAGAACTCGAGGTGCTTGAACTCGCTCTTTGCGGCGGAGAACAGTTCCTCGGTTCGCGCGATGTGTTCGTCCATCGTGCCGCCGACATCTAGCAGCATCAGGACCTTGACCGTGTTGTGACGCTCCGGCACCAGCTTCAGATCGAGCCAGCCGGCATTCTTCGCGGTCGACTCGATCGTGTCGTGCATGTCGAGCTCGAGCTCCGCGCCTTCGCGCGCAAAGCGGCGCAGACGGCGCAAGGCGACCTTGATGTTGCGGGTGCCAAGTTCGACTGAATCGTCATAGTCACGGTAGCCGCGCATCTCCCAGACCTTGACCGCCGAGCGCCCGCCCTTGGACGGGCCACCGACCCGGATGCCTTCCGGGTTGGCCCCACCGTGGCCGAACGGTGAGGTGCCGCCCGAACCGATCCACTTGTTGCCACCGTGGTGCGCGCCATCCTGTTCCTCGAGCCGCTTGCGAAACTCTTCCATCAGCTTGTCGAATCCGAGCTTTTCCAGCTTGGCGATTTCTTCCGGAGTGAAGGCGCGCTCGAGCACCTGCTTGAACCACTCTTCGGGTATTTCCTTGGCGAAGTCCAAGACGGTCGTGACTCCCTTGAAGTACTCGCCGAACGCGCGGTCGAACTTGTCAAACTGGGTCTCATCCTTGACCAGCGAGGCGCGCGACAGGAAATAGAACTCATCGATCGAGGGGCCGATGACACCGCGCTTGACGCCCTCGAGCAGAGTCAGCAGCTCATTGATCGAGACCTTGAGCTTGGCGGCTCGCAGGTGAAAGAAAAAATCAATCAGCATGTCGCTCAGTGTTGCTCAATGTCGTGCGAGTCGCAGTTCGAGGTGTCGCTTTACATCCGGCCACTCGGTGGCCAGGATGCTGAACAGCACCGTGTCTCGCGCCGTGCCGTCGCGCCGTACCTGGTGGTGGCGGATCACGCCGTCCTTCTTTGCCCCGAGCGCCGCAATCGCGCGCTGCGAGTTGAAGTTGAAATTATCGGTCCGGAAACCGACGACGGCGCACTTGAGCGCCCCGAACGCGTGACCCAGCAGCAGCAGCTTGCAGGCGGTATTCACATTGGTTCGCTGGCAGCGCTGCGCGTACCAGGTGTAGCCGATCTCGACGCGGTCGACGGCCGGCACGATGTCGTGATACCGCGTGCTGCCGACAATCTTGTCGTCGGCGAGCTCGCGCACCGCCCAGGGCAGCATGTGGCCGGACTGCTGGCCGGCAAGTGCGGCATCGATGTAGGTGGATACCTCCTGCGGGGCCGGGACCGAGGTGAACCAGAGCTTCCAGAGTTCACCATCGCTGGCAGCCGCGGCCAGGCCGTCCCGATGCGCCATGGTCAGCGGCTCGAGCCGAACACCATAGCCTTCCAGTGTTGTCGCAGCGGGAAGAATCATCGCTTCAGCGATGATTGCGCGCCATGAACACCAGACGCTCGAACAGGTGCATGTCCTGCTCGTTTTTCAGCAGCGCTCCAGCCAGCGGCGGGACCGCAATCTTTTCGTCTTTCGAGCGCAGCGCCTCGGGCGGAATCTGTTCTGCAACCAGCAGCTTGAGCCAGTCCAGCAGTTCCGAGGTCGACGGCTTCTTCTTTAACCCTGGCAGGTCCCGCACGCCGAAGAACACCGCGAGCGCATTCGCCAGCAGTTCCTTGCGCAAGCGCGGGTAGTGCACATCGACGATCGCCTGCATCGTTTCCTTGTCGGGAAACTTGATGTAGTGGAAGAAGCAGCGGCGCAGAAAGGCGTCCGGCAGCTCCTTTTCGTTGTTGGAAGTGATGACCACCAGCGGGCGGTGCCGCGCCTTGATTGTTCGCCTGGTCTCGTAGACGTAGAACTCCATCCGATCCAGTTCGCGCAGCAGATCGTTGGGAAACTCGATGTCGGCCTTGTCGATCTCGTCGATCAGCAGCACCATCGGCTGCTCCGACTCGAAGGTCTGCCACAGCACACCCTTGACGATGTAGTTCTCGATGTCCTGCACGCGCGCGTCGCCGAGCTGGGAGTCGCGCAGGCGCGACACGGCGTCGTACTCGTACAGGCCTTGCTGCGCCTTGGTGGTCGACTTGATGTGCCAGGCCGCCAGCGGCATGCCAAGCGCCGCCGCCACTTCCTCGGCCAGCATGGTCTTGCCGGTGCCTGGCTCGCCCTTGATAAGCAGAGGCCGTTGCAGGGTCAGAGCGGCGTTGACCGCCAGTTTCAGGTCGTCGGTGGCGACGTAAGTGGAGGAGCCTTCGAAGCGCTGCATGGGAGTCGTACGAAGAAGAGGCTGGAAGTATCGCATGGGCCCTCGCCCCGGCTTGGATGTCCAAGGGGGCCTCCGTTACAATCGCGCGCTGATTTTGCCTGGCTGTGCCCGCCGAAGCGGGCGGGCAACGCTGCTCTGACATGTATCGGGCGCCGGCAGCAAGGACCAGCATTGAAGTCGGGCCAGATAGAGACACGTCAAGGAACGGACGCAGATGAAGTTTTCAGCATTGATGTTGGTGACCGCGGCGGCGGCAATGCCGTTCGCGGCCTTGACGGAAGCGCAGGAAAAGAAGGCGGGCGCTCCCGCCACAGCCGCGCCGGTGTCAATGTGCATTGGCTGTCACGGGATTCCCGGCTACCAGGCCTCGTTCCCGCAGGTCTATCGCGTGCCGAAGATCGGTGGCCAGAGCGCCCAGTACATTGAGTCGGCGCTGAAGGCCTATCGCGACGGAAACCGCAGCATGCCAACGATGGTCGGTGTGGCCAAGGGTCTGACTGACGAACAAATCGCGGCACTCGGCGCCTACTATGCCGCGCGCGGCAAATAAGGAGCGCGCACCGTGATCAAGAAACTCATCTTCGCGGCGCTGCTGGGCGCGACTTCGCTGGGCGCCGCAGCGGCCGACGCCGCCAAGGGCAGTGCCTTGGCGCAGGCCCAGTGCGCATCCTGCCATGGCAAGGACTTTTTCTCGCCGGTTGATCCCACCTACCCGAAACTCGCCGGCCAGTATCGCGATTACCTGGAAAAGGCCTTGCGCGACTATCAGACCGGCGCGCGCAAGAACGCCATCATGGGCGGAGTGGCCAAGCCGCTGTCCCGTGACGATGTGCGCAACCTCGCCGAGTACCTGTCCTCATTGCCTGGCCCGCTCGACAACTACAAGCGCTGAGCAGTTCGACAGTTCAGTTAGGAAACCGGGCCCGCTCGCCCGGTTTTGGGTTCGAATCCAGTCGAGACTGCGCGCTTTCAGCCCGTCACACCCTTGACTTTCCTACTGGCTTGCCGCACCGCGCAGCGCGCGCCGTCTGAGGCAATCGAGATACTGCAAACTCATCTCGTCCGGCGGAATGGTGCTGCCGGCGCGCTGCGCACTCCAGACCACTTCGCCGAGGCAGTCCATCACCTCGTGCGCCGCCGCGTGCGTATCGCCCGCGCGCGCCGTGAGCTGCTGGAACGCGGCGCGGATACCGGGCGGTTGGTCGACGCTCAGCTGTTCAGCGATCGCCAGGTGCATCGCCAAGTGCAGGAAGGGATTGGTGCGGCCCTCGTCGACTCGATAGTCGCGCGCAATTGCCAGCTCAGCATCGGCAAGGTCGGCCTGATACTCGGGGTGAAGCAGGATCCAGTCGAGCGCAAGCGTTTCCAGTGCGCTGAGCATCTCCTTCGTCCCGTGCTTGCGCCAGGTCTCGCAGAAGAATCGGCGCACCTCCGCTGTTGATGGATTGAACATCACTGTCCCCAGCCGGCGAGTACCGCTACACCAAACACCGCGAACAGCAGCGCGGCCGCAAGCCGGACCCAACGCAGCGGCAGCACTTGTGCGGTTCCATGACCGAGCAGGACGGCGGGCACGATGGCAATCATCTCCCCGACGATGCTGCCAGCGGCCACCGGCAGAAAGCTCTGGTACTTCGCCGCCAGCGTCAAGGTCGCGATCTGCGACTTGTCCCCGAGTTCGGCCAGCGCAAATCCGATCAGGCTGGCCATGAAGGCATTGCGCGTCGGCGCGCGCCTGCCTAACTCATCCACGTCATCCCGTTCAGGAATCAGGGTCCAGACAGCGATCGCCAGAAAGGCAATGCCGATCACCAAGCGCAGCGCTTCGCGTGGCAGGGACTGTCCAAGGGCCACACCAATCGCGGACGTCAGGGTCATCAGCAGGCAGGTCGCAGCGAATATTCCGCCGATGACGGGCAGCCGCTGTCGGTAACGCGCGGCCAGCACCAGGGCGAGCAGTTGAGTCTTGTCACCGAGCTCGCCGAGTCCCACGGCAAGCACCGAGTTGACGAAAGCCTCGATCATGGGACCATGGTCATGGGGCTTCTGTCATCGAGCGTGAGTCACGGAGCCGGGGTCTTGGCCCGGAACTCGCACCACTCAGTGATCGGGCAGCGCCAACATTCAGGCCGGCGCGCCTTGCAGATGTAGCGGCCGTGCAGGATCAGCCAGTGATGGGCATTGCGCAGGAACTCATCGGGCGTGAATTTCTCGAGCCGCTGCTCGACCTCGACCACGTCCTTGCCGGGCGCAAGTCCGGTGCGGTTGGCGACCCGGAAGATGTGCGTATCGACCGCGATCGTCGGTTGGCCGAAGGCGACGTTCAGGACGACATTGGCGGTCTTGCGCCCCACTCCAGGCAGTGCCTCGAGCTCGGCACGATTGCCCGGCACATCGCCGCCGTGTCGCTCGATCAGCAACTGGGAGAGGCGAGCGAGATTCCTGGCCTTGGTGCGATACAGACCGATCGCCCGGATATAGCCGGCGAGGCCGGCTTCGCCGAGCGCGGCGATCCGGGCCGGAGTATTTGCTTCCTTGAACAACTCACGGGTAGCCAGATTGACGCTGCGATCGGTGGCCTGTGCCGAGAGCACGACAGCTACCAGCAGTTCGAACGGTGTGCGGAACTCGAGCTCGCCTTTCGGATGCGGGTCGAGCTCGCGCAGCCGTTCGTAGATCGCTCGCCGCTTGCCAGGATTCACGATTCAGTGACGCGGCTTCGGCGCAGTCGCGCGCGCTCGAGGGCAGCCGCGATTGCTTCGTCGCGCGAACTTGACGTCTCCGGGCCGGGAGGGTGGTCGCCCGCCGCTGCGGCCAGACGAAGCTTATGCACGGTGTGTCGCGCACGCGCCAGTGCCGCGTCCTGCGCGGTCCATGTTGCGTGTAGGTTCGACCGGCGCCATGTGTATGCAGTCCATCGGACACGGAGCAACGCATAGATCACATCCGGTGCAGGCCGACGCGATGACGGTGTGCATGCGCCGGGCGGCGCCGACGATCGCGTCGACCGGACAGGCCGGTATGCAGAGAGTGCACCCGATGCAGAGCGCTTCGTCGATGATGGCGACGCGCAGTGGCACTTCCGCACCATTGGCCGGATTCAAGGGCTGCGGCGCGCGCCCCAGCAGCCGCGCAAGGGCTTCGATGCCGGCGTGTCCGCCAGGCGGGCACTGGTTGATCTCGGCACGCTGCGCGGCGATCGCCTCGGCATACGGTCGACAGCCTTCGTAACCGCATTTCGTGCATTGGGTCTGCGGCAGCAGGGAATCGATCTGATCGGCGAGGGCGGACGGTGACGACATGGCGACGTCCGGAGGCACGCGCGGGCGCGCCGGGCTGTTGAATCGCTACAGCTAGTCGTATTCGCGGATGAACTTTCTGATTCGTGGCGCAATATGCTCGCGCCAGCGGCGTCCGCTGAAGATGCCGTAGTGGCCAGCACCTTCGGCCGTCCAATGCTGCTTGCGGGCCTTGGGGATCGAACTGCACAAGCCCTGCGCGGCCCGGGTCTGGCCACTGCCGGAAATATCGTCGAGCTCGCCTTCAATCGTGAACAGCGCTACCGACTTGATGTCTTCAGGCGCGACCCGGCGCCCGCGCACATGCCAGGTGCCATTGGGCAGGCGATGCTCCTGGAACACGATCTTGATCGTGTCGAGGTAGTACTCGGCCGGCAGATCGATCACGGCGTTGTACTCGTCGTAGAAGCGCGCGATGGTCTTCGGCATCGTCGAGATCGCCCTTGACCAGGTCGAGGTAGTAGTCCCAGTGTGAGGTCAGGTGGCGGTCCGGATTCATGGCGACGAAGCCCGCGTGCTGAAGGAATCCCGGATATACCCGGCGCAGATAGCCCGGGTGCGCCGGCGGCACCTTGAAGATCACATTGTTCTCGAACCACTCGTAGGGCTTGCGAATCGCGAGTGCATTGACTTCGGTGGGACTGCTGCGGGTATCGATCGGCCCGCCCATCATCGTCATCGTGCGCGGCTGCTTCGGATCGTTGGCCGAAGCCATCAAGGAGACCGCGGCGAGTACCGGTACCGTCGGCTGACAGACTGAAATCAGGTGCACATTGGGTCCGAGCAGGTGCAGGAATTCGGTCACGTAGTCGATGTAGTCATCGAGATGGAACGGCCCGTGGGAGATCGGTACCAGACGCGCGTTGATCCAGTCCGTGATGTAGATGTCGTGGTCAGGAAGCAGGGCGCGGACCGTGTCACGCAACAGCGTTGCATGGTGGCCCGACAGCGGCGCGACCATCAGGATCTTCGGATCCGCGCGCCGCCGCGCCATCTGATCCGGAAAGACACGCTTGAAATGCAGCAGACGGCAAAACGGCTTGGCGACGACAACTTCCTCGACGAGGGGAACATCGACCTCGCCGATGCGGGTGGACCGCAGGCCGAACTCGGGCTTCTCGTATTCCTTGCCGATCCGGTGCAGCAGGTCATAGCCCGCCGCCAGCCGCCGCGACAGCGGTGTGTAGGCAAATGGGCTATAGGGGCTGGAGAACAGTTCCGATGTGGCCTGGGCCCACACCGAAACGGGATTTAGAAATCGTCGCTGCAGTTCATGCAGGTGATAGAGCAAGGCAGTCTCCGCTCAACGCAGCACCCCCATCGTAGCGACCCGGAAGCCCGAGAAGCCGACTGAAAAACGAGGGTCATTATGCCCTTTAACCGTCCCGATTCTCGCTGCCCGCGAAGGACTCTCGGCCGGGGCACGCCGGGTTCGTGGCGCCAGCCGCTGGTGGCCCGGTCGGCTCAGCGCTCGAGCAGGTGGCGCTTTTCCCGCACGTCCTTCCACTCGTCAGCGTCGGTCGGTGCCGGTTTCATCCGCGTGATTGATGGCCAGCCTTGCGCCAGTTCGACGTTGAGCTTGATGAAGTCACGCTGATCCTCCGGTACGTCCTCCTCGGCATAGATGGCGTTCACCGGGCATTCCGGAATGCACACCGCGCAATCAATGCACTCGTCCGGGTCGATCGACAGCATGTTCGGCCCCTCGCGGAAACAGTCGACCGGGCACACATCGACGCAATCCGTGTACTTGCATTTGATGCACGATTCGGTGACGACATGCGTCATCGACAAACTCCCGTGGTCAACGCGTGAAACGAGCCCGCGTCAAAGCCGGTATTCTAGCCGAGCGAGGTTCGGCGAATGCCCATTTCGCCTCTGTAGCTATAAGGTTTTGAGATGACGACTCGTCGGGAAGTAGTGCTCGCTACCCTGGCCTCCGCAAGCGTGACACTGCCGCCCAGTATCAGCGCACAGCCGATGCCGATCAGGATCGGCGAGATCAACAGCTACTCGACCATTCCGCAGTTCACGGTGCCGTACCGCATGGGTTGGCAGCTCGCAGTGGAAGAAGTCAATGGCGCCGGCGGACTGTTGGGCCGGCCGGTCGAGGTGATTTCGCGCGATGACGCCGGCAAGCCGGATGACGCGATCCGCCTGGCGACCGAACTGGTGGCCAATGAGAAAGTGCAACTGCTTGCCGGCACTTTTCTGTCAAATGTTGGACTGGCCGTGGCCGACTTTGCCGCGCGCAACCGGATTGTGTTTGTTGCCGCCGAGCCGCTTTCCGATGCGCTGGTCTGGGAAAAAGGAAATAGATATACGTTTCGCCTGCGACCAAGCACTTACATGCAGTCCGCAATGTTGGTCGGCGAGGCGGCCAAATTGCCGGCCAAGCGCTGGGCGATCGTTGCGCCGAACTATGAATACGGCCAATCGGCGGTCGCCAGTTTCAAATCTCTGCTGAAGGAGCGGCGGCCCGATGTCGAGTTTGTCGCCGAGCAGTGGCCTGCGCTCGGCAAGCTCGAAGCAGCGACCACCGTTCAGGCTCTGATCGCAGCGCGGCCCGAGGCCATCTTCAACGTCAGCTTTGGTGCCGATCTCGCACGCCTGGTGCGCGAAGGCAATCTGCGTGGGTTGTTCCCGCGGGTTCCGGTCGTCAGCCTGCTGTCGGGCGAGCCGGAGTACCTCGATGTGCTGAAGGACGAGACGCCAAAGGGCTGGCTGGTCACTGGATACCCATGGGACCAGATCGCTACGGCGGAGCACGCCCGGTTCTTCAACGCCTACTACAAGCGCTACCAGGACAACCCCCGCCTGGGCTCCGTCGTTGGGTACGCGACCTTCACCGCGATCTTCGAAGCGATTCTCAAGGCGAAGTCCCTGGATACCGAAAAGCTGATCGCCGCATTTCGCGGATTGACATGGATCACGCCCTTCGGCCCCGCGACGTTTCGCGCCATCGATCATCAATCGACCATGGGTGCATTTGTCGGCACGCTCGATCTCCGGGCCGGGCGGGGAACGATGGTCAACTGGCGCTACGCCGATGGTCGCGACTACCTACCGACCGACGCCGAGGTGGCAAAGCGACGGCCAGCCGACGCCAAGCGTTGATGCCGGGCGGGCGTTGCGGCCGACGACCGCAAGCCTGGATTAGACAGAGCAGGCCGGGCCTTGCGGGCTGCGGATGCGACGCCGGCGCGTGTAGCTGAATATCGAACATCGCGGCCCGACGCGTGGACACGATCCTTCCCCAGTTTCTCGCCGGCCTTTCCTACGGCTCGACGCTGTTCCTGGTCAGCGCGGGACTGACGCTGATTTTTGGCGTCACCCGCATTGTCAATTTTGCGCACGGCGCGCTCTTCATGGTTGGCGCTTACCTTGCGTACACCCTGACCACCCATCTGCCGCCCACCACGCTCGGTTTCTTCGGCGGTGTCCTGCTGGCCGCTGCAGGCGTGGCTCTCCTGGGTGTCGCAATCGAACTGCTCATTCTGCGGCGAATCTATGACGCGCCGGAAATCTTTCAGTTGCTGGCGACCTTCGGTGTGGCGCTGATCCTGCAGGATGCGGTGGTTTCGATCTGGGGACCCCAGGAACTGTTTGCTCCACGTGTCCCCGGACTGAAGGGAGCGTTCGAGCTGGGTGGTGCCTTCGTGCCGCAGTACAACCTGTTCATGCTGTTTGTTGGCCCGCTCGTGTTTGTTGTGCTTTGGTGGCTGATGCGCACGACTCGCTGGGGCGTCCAGGTGCGCGCGGCGACCCAGGATCGTGAAATGGCAGGGGCGCTCGGCATCAATGAACGCCGGCTGTTCACCGGGATACTCGCGCTCGGAGCTTTTCTGGCCGGACTGGCAGGCGCGCTGCAGATTCCGCGCGAAACGGTTAACGCACAGATGGATCTGGGAGTCCTGGTCGAGGCCTTTGTCGTCGTCGTGGTTGGCGGGCTCGGGTCAATCGCCGGCGCATTCTGGGCCGCACTGGCCATCGGCGTTGTCCATGCCTTCGGCTCCTGGTGGTTGCCACAGTCCACGTTGGTACTGACTTTCGTGGTCATGGCAGTGACCCTGATCGCACGCCCGTTTGGCTTGCTGGGCAAGGCTGAAACAGTTGGCAGCGCCGCACACGCGCGGACCCATCGACCCTTTGCATTGATGGCGCCGCGTGGTCGGGTGTTCGCTGCGCTCGCCGTGATGGCCGCGGCGACGGTCCCACTGGTGACCGGTGAATACGGTGTAGTCATTGCCACCGAGATGGCGATCCTTGCCCTGCTCGCGGCGAGCCTGCAATTTTTCATGGGCAACGGTGGCCTCGTGTCGTTCGGACACGCGGCGTTTTTCGGACTTGGTGCCTACGCGGTCGCACTGAGTGTCAGTGCTCTGGCATGGCCGTTTTCGGTCGCGCTGATCGTTGCTCCACTCGTCACTGCCTTGGCGGCCTGGCTTGCGGCCTCCTTTGTGCTGCGTGCGCAGGGCGTGTACGCGGCAATGCTGACACTGGCGTTCGCGCAGATCCTGTGGTCGACCGCAGTGCAATGGGTCGATCTGACGGGTGGCGACAACGGAGTGCTTGGCATCTGGCCGCCTTTCGCCTCACGTGCGATCTACTACTGGCTGACACTCGGCATTGTTGTGGCCGCGCTGGCGGCCTTGCGACGGGCCGCGCTGGCGCCCTTCGGTTACGCGCTGCGTGCTGCACGCGATTCGCCCATGCGCGCAGAAGCGATCGGCCTCGACGTGCGTCGCCTGCTATGGATTGCGTATGTCGCGGGCGGGATGTTTGCAGGGTTGGCCGGCGCCCTGCATGCATTCCACAAAGGCGCCGTGTTTCCCAACGCGCTCAGCATTCCGATCTCGGTCGATGCCCTGGTCATGGTCCTGCTTGGCGGCCTCCAGACGCTGAGCGGTCCGATCGTCGGCGCCATTGCCTATCACGGCTTGTCCACGGAGCTGGTACGGGCCACCGATCACTGGCGCCTGCTGCTGGGACTGGCGATAGTTGTGCTGGTGGTCGCCTTTCCGCAGGGAATCGTCGGCTTTCTGCGGGATCGGAGGCGGGCGTGAATATTCGCTCGACTCAGTCGGTGCTGAGTGTGCGCGACCTGGAGCGCTCCTTCGGCGGGGTGCGCGCCGTTGATCGAGTGTCGTTCGAGCTTGCGGCCGGCAGTGTGACAGCCCTGATCGGGCCAAACGGCGCTGGCAAGTCGACCCTGTTCAATCTTGTCGACGGGCAACTCGAGGCTGATGCCGGAGCGATTGAATTCTGCGGCAAGGTGCTGGCGCGGCAAACCACCGCGCAGCGCATGCGGGCCGGCGTCGGCCGCACCTTTCAAGTCGCCCGGGTCTTCGCGTCAATGAGCGTCGAGCAGAACGTGCAGCTCGCCCTTGTCGCCGCGGCCGACGAGGAACAGTCCCTCACGACTCCCTTGCCGCACCGATTCCTGCCGGAGGCACAGGCCATGCTGGCGCGCATCGAGCTCGGTCATCTGGCGGCGGTGCCCGCTGCCGCGCTGGCGTATGGCGATGCGAAGCGTCTCGAACTGGGACTCGCCCTGGCCGGCGCGCCGCGCCTGCTGCTGATGGACGAACCGACGGCCGGCATGGCACCGGGCGAGCGCGCCGTGCTGATGCGCCAGGTCGTCGATCTTGCGCGCGAACGAGATCTCACAGTGCTGTTCACCGAACACAGCATGGACGTGGTGTTCGGCCATGCCGAGCGTGTTCTCGTGATGTCTCACGGCCAGCTGATTGCGGATGCTGCGCCCGCAGAAGTGCGCGCTGATCCGCGCGTGCAGGCCGCTTACCTTGGCTCCAGCGAGTGAAATGAGCGCGACCGCGATGAACACCAACGCGATGGCCGCGCCGGTCGCGCGTCCGGAAGTCCTTGGCGTCCGCTCGCTCAATGCCCGCTATGGCGAAGCCCGGGTCGTATTTGACGCGAGCCTGAGCCTGCGACAAGGCGAGGTCGTTGCGCTGGTCGGCCGGAACGGCGCTGGCAAGACTTCGCTTCTGCGCGCCATCATGGGTCTGATGCCGCACTCGACCGGTACCGTCGTATTGCATGGCGAAGCGATCGACGCGCTGCCGGCGTTTGAACGGGCGCGGCGTGGCCTGGGTTACGTGCCCGAAGACCGACGAATTTTCACCGACCTGTCGGTGGGAGAGAACCTGCGGGTCGCGGCGCGCCCTTTGGCCGGGGGATTCAGCGAAGCCGACCTGCTGGCGATCTTTCCCAATCTGGCGACGATGCTTGACAGGCCTGCCGGCCAGTCGAGTGGTGGTGAGCAGCAGATGCTGAGCGTTGCGCGCACGCTTGCTGCCAACCCACGCGTCGTACTGCTTGACGAGCCATCCGAGGGAATCGCGCCCTTGATCGTCGCCGGCCTGAAGCAGGCGGTGATCGCGATGAAGGAGCGCGGCGTGGCAACCCTGCTGGCCGAACAGAATCTGGGCTTTGTCGCCGCGGTGGCCGATCGGGCCGTGCTGATCGAGCAGGGGCGCCTGGTGGGGGAAGCCACGCGCGAGGAATTGGGCAGACCGAGCGCTGCCGTGCGCCAGGTGCTTGGCTTGTAGACGGTCAAGGCCGGGCGCTAGATGATCAGGTTTGGGCGCTGGGCGCAGGCCTGCCGCGCAGCTACTATCGCCGCATGATCATCGAGTCATTGCTCGACACCGATCTTTACAAGTTCACGATGATGCAGGTGGTGCTGCATCACTTCCCGGGCGCGCATGTCGAGTACCGCTTCGACTGCCGCACCCGGGGTGTGGACCTGTCACCGCATGTGGATGAGATTCGCTCCCAGATCGAGCACCTCTGCACCCTGAGGTTTAGCGAAGCCGACCTCGAGTATCTGCGCAGCCTGCGCTTCATCAAGAGTGACTTCGTCGATTTTCTGGCGCTGTTCCAGCTCAATACCAAGTACATCACGGTAAGTCGCAACCCAGCCGCGCATGCCGGCATCGAGATCGTGGTGCGCGGCCCATGGCTGCATACGATCCTGTTCGAGATTCCGGTGCTGGCGATCGTCAATGAGGTTACGTTCGCGCACGCCCATCCTCAACCGGATTTCGAGGAAGGACGCCGACGACTAAGCGCAAAGATCGGACTGGTACGCAACGATCCCTCGCTCGAGGCACTCCGGATCGCTGACTACGGAACGCGTCGCCGATTTTCCTGTCGGTGGCAGGACCAGGTGCTGCTGACCCTGAAGCAGGAACTCGGCAGTCACCTGGCCGGCACCAGCAATGTCATGTACGCATTGCGGCACGACCTGATTCCTCTTGGCACGATGGCGCACGAGTACCTGCAGGCCTGTCAGGCGCTCGGGCCGCGCCTGCGCGATTCCCAGACCTTCGGATTCGAGACCTGGGCGCGTGAGTATCGCGGCGACCTCGGGATCGCCTTGTCGGATGTCTATGGCATGGACGCCTTCCTGCGCGATTTCGACATGTACTTCTGCAAGCTGTTCGACGGGGCGCGCCACGACTCGGGTGATCCGGTCGAATGGGGCGAACGCCTGATCGCGCACTACGAGAAGAACCGCGTCGATCCTCGTACCAAGACGCTGGTGTTCTCCGATTCTCTCGATTTCCCGCGCGTGATCGAGCTCTACATGCGATTCAAGGATCGTGCCAGGATCGCCTTCGGTGTAGGCACCAATCTGACCAACGATCTCGGCTACACGCCTTTGCAGATCGTGATCAAGATGGTCCGCTGCAACGGCCAGCCGGTGGCGAAACTGTCCGACTCGCCCGAGAAGAACATGTGCGATGACCCGGCTTACCTCGCTTACCTGCGGCAGGTCTTCGAGATCAAGGCGCCGGCCGTGGAGCGCTCACGATGAGAACTGCCCCTTGAACTTGCACCCATAAGATCATCCACATGAAACTTGCCCGTTTCTCCCGTGTCCGGCTCACCCATGCTCCTACGCCGCTAGAGGCGATGCCGAACCTGTCCAGGCTGCTGGGCGGACCGAACCTCTGGATCAAGCGCGACGATTGCACTGGCCTGGCCACCGGCGGCAACAAGACCCGCAAGCTCGAATACCTGATGGGAGAGGCGCTTGAACAGAACGCCGACACCATCATCACGCAGGGTGCAACGCAGTCGAATCATGTTCGGCAGACGGCCGCGGCGGCGGCGAAGCTGGGCATGGCGTGTGAAATCCTGCTCGAGGACCGCACCGGCTTCACCCACGACGACTATCAACGTTCGGGCAATGTATTGCTGGACCGCCTGCTCGGTGCGCCGCTGACTCACTTTCCGGCCGGCACCGACATGGATGCCGCGATGGCCCAGCGCGCCGAGGAACTTCGCAGCGAGGGCAAGCGACCCTACGTGATTCCCGGCGGCGGCTCGAACGCCGTAGGCGCACTGGGTTATGTCACCTGTGCGCTCGAACTGGTCGAGCAGGCCAACGTGATCGGACTGGACATTGATCTACTGGTCCATGCCACCGGCAGCACCGGCACCCAGGCCGGCTTGCTGGCCGGACTCGAAGGTACGCGCGCGGGGATTCCGGTGCTCGGCATTGGCGTGCGCGCACCGCGACCGGTGCAGGAAGAGAAGGTGTACGCGCTTGCGCAGAAGACGGCCGACCTGCTGGGCGTAAGCGGCGCAGTCGCGCGCGAAAGCGTGGTGGCCAACTGTGATTACGTCGGCGGCGGCTATGGCGTGCCGACGCCCGGCATGATCGAAGCAGTCGAACTGGTCGCGCGCAACGAGGGCGTTCTGCTCGACCCGGTGTACACGGGCAAAGGCATGGCGGGCCTGATCGACCTGGTACGCAAGGGCGAACTCGCCGAACACGAGAACATCGTGTTCCTGCATACCGGCGGAGCAGTCGGCCTGTTTGGCTATCTGCACGCGCTGGCGGCGCCCGTTGGCTGGTAGGTCCAGATGCTCGGCGTAATCGGCGGCATGGGTCCGCTGGCGACGGCGGATTTCTTCCGGAAGTTGATCGCAGCCACTCCGGCTACCGGCGACGAGCAGCACATTCCGGTCCTGATTCATTCAGTGCCGCAGATCCCGTCCCGTCCGGCTGCAATCCTGCGCGGCGGACCGTCGCCATTACCGGAACTGCTGCGGGCGCGCGATCGACTGCTGGCGGCTGGCGCCACGCTGCTGGCGATGCCCTGCAATACCGCACATCACTGGTACCCCGACCTGACACAGGGCTGCTCCGTGCCGTTCGTGCATATCGTCGATGCCGTGGCCGCAGTGCTTGATCCTGCGCTGGGCACCGTCGGCCTGATCGCCACCGAAGCGACTCTGGCAGCGCGAATCTACGAGCAACGCCTGGCCGCGCGCAGATTGCAACTGCTGAATCCCGACGAGCGGGAGTATCGCGCAGCGGTTCAGCCAGCCATCGATGCAGTGAAATCCAATGCAAGCGCAGACGCCGGGCGCCTGATCGAGCCGGTGGTGCGCGGCCTGCTGGCGCGTGGCGCCGGGTGCGTCGTGCTCGCTTGCACCGAGATTCCTATTTCGCTCGACGCCATCGACTCGCCGCTGCGCGCACAGTGTGTCGATTCGACCGATGCGCTGGCGCGCGCCTGTATCAAAGCGTGGCAGTCGTTGCCACCGGCTCCGAACCTATAATCGCGCGCCATGCCCAAGCTCAGCGGTCGTGCCGACGCCCTCGGCACCGAGAATGCTTTTGTCGTGCTGGCCGAGGTCAATCGGCTGATGCGCGAGGGCCGGGACATCGTCTCGTTCTGCATCGGCCAGCCCGATTTTCCGACACCGCTGCATGTTCAGGATGCTGCAATCGAAGCGGTGCGCGGGGGCAGGCACGGCTACACACCGTCGGCGGGCATCGATGAGCTGCGTGCGGCCGCCGCGCACTCGATGGGCGCGCTGCGCGGAATTGCAATCTCGCCGGATGAAGTGGTGATCGGTGCCGGGGCCAAACCCTTCATTGCTTACACGATTGCGTCAGTAACGGATCACGGGCGTGGCGACGAGGTGATCTTTCCGGTGCCGGGATTTCCGATCTATGAATCACAGATCGTGGCGCAGGGCGCGGTCCCGGTTGCGCTTCCCCTGCGCGAAGCGCGTGGATTCGCATTTGATCCGGCGGAGCTCGCGACGCGCATCGGGCCGAAGACCAGGCTGCTGATCCTCAATACGCCGCACAACCCGACCGGCGGATTGCTCAGGCGTGGCGATCTGGAATCCATCGCCCAAGTACTGCGCGCGCATCCACAGGTCTGGATCTACGCGGATGAGATCTACAGCAAGCTGGTCTACGACGGCGAGTTCTTCTCGATTGCGTCGCTGCCCGGGATGAAGGAGCGCACCATCATCTCCGACGGCGCGTCCAAGACCTATGCGATGACCGGCTGGCGCATCGGCTTTACTGCGAGCGCGGCACTGGCTCCGGTGTTCACACGGTGGATCACCAATACCGAATCCTGTGCGTCGCAGATCAGCCAGTGGGCTGCGCTTGCCGCCTTGACTGGCCCACAGGATGACGCTGATCGAATGAAGGCAAGCTTTCGCGTGCGGCGTGACCTGATCGTCGGCCTGTTGAACGAGGTGCCCGGTTTCCGCTGTGCGAGTCCGGGGGGCGCGTTCTACGCCTGGCCCAACGTGACCGAGGCCTGCGCAGTGATCGGCGCGCAGGACTCCGAAGTGCTGCGCCGCCGCCTGCTGCTCGAGGCCGGGGTCGCGGTGCTGGCAGACATACATTTCGGCCCGAGAATGGAAGGCGAAGGGCAGCACATCCGCTTTTCCTACGCTGCCAGCGAATCTGCGATCCGGGACGGCGTTGCGCGCATCGCCGACTTCATGCGCAAGGCACAACGATGAGCCTCGAAACCGACAAGGCACGCGCGGCGATCATGCAGCGCATCCGCACCAACCAGGGTCGCGGTGAGTCGACTGAGGCCACGCGAGCGGATGCCGCTGACTACCTCGCGCGCCATCCGGCCGGGCCGCGCCCCGCCGCGCCGGCCGACCGCTTGCAGCAATTCATCGCGATGGCCGAACGCATGTCGAGCAGCATTGCGCAGGTGGCACACGCAGCCGATGCGCCCGCTGCGATTGCCGACTACCTTCGCAAACACAGTCTCACGCAGCGCGCGGTCGCCTGGCCGACACTCGCCAATTTGCCGTGGGCGACAGCCGGGATCGAGATTGAATTCCGGCCGCCGCGCCGCGACGAATCCGCGGGGGCTGATATGGTCGGTATCACAGGCTGCTTCTGTGCGCTGGCCGAGACCGGCACGCTGGTCCTGTTGTCCGGTCCCGATACCTACGCATCCACGCATCTGCTGCCGGAAACCCATATTGCGATTGTTCCCGCCTCACGGATCGACGCCGGGATGGAAGATGCATTCGCGCGCATGCGCGCCGAGCGTGGCGGGATCGAGGCCATGATGCCGCGCGCCGTCAACATGGTGTCGGGACCGTCGCGCACCGGCGACATCGAGCAGACGATCGTGCTGGGTGCCCACGGACCGTACCGCGTGCACATCGTTGTGGCGACTGACGAATAAGAACCAGGCCAAGGGAGCGGCGGGAATGATTCGAGGCCTGCGCGGCACGGTTGCGCTTGCAATGCTGCTGCCCGCATTGGCCTGGGCGGCTGATGGCGACTTCAGCGGCCCGCGCCTGGCGGGAATCCCGGTCGAGTTCATCCTGTTCGCCGTCGTGCTCGGCGGCGTGGCGATGTTCCACCACTACACGCTGCCGATCGCGGTGACGGGCGCGATCGTGATTGCCCTTTACAAGATCATCGCCTCCCCGTTTCGCACCGGCGCCGGGGCCGCCGGCTTCGTCGTGCATCTCGGGCACGAGTGGGTGATCCTCTTGAATCTGCTGCTGTTGCTGCTTGGCTTTGCGCTGCTCGCCAAGCAGTTCGAGGAAAGCCACGTACCCAATGCGCTGCCTCGTTTCCTGCCGGACGACTGGAGAGGCTGCTTCATGCTGCTGGTCATCGTGTTCGTGCTGTCGAGCTTTCTGGACAACATCGCCGCCGCGCTGATCGGCGGTGCCATGGCGCACACGGTGTTCCGCGCAAAGGTTCATATCGGCTACCTGGCGGCGATTGTCGCCGCCTCCAATGCGGGCGGAGCTGGCAGCGTGATCGGTGACACCACGACCACGATGATGTGGATCGCCGGCATCTCGCCGCTCGAAGTTCTCGAGGCGTTCATCGCCTCAGCCGTCGCGCTGATCGTGTTCGGGATTCCCGCGTCCCTTCAGCAGCACCGCCATTCGCCAATCCAGGCTGACCCGGTCGCCGGAGTCGAGATCGACTGGATCCGCGTCGGCGTGGTGGCCTTCATCCTGATCGCGGCAATCGTCGTCAACGTCACGGTCAATACACGTTACAACGAAATATCGGACCTGTTTCCCTTTCTTGGAGCGGCGGTCTGGGTAGCGCTCCTGTTGACCGCCTTGTTGCGGCGTCCGGACTGGTCGCTGCTGCCCGGCGCCTTCAAAGGCTCTATCTTCCTGCTGTCCCTGGTGCTGGCCGCTTCCATGATGCCGGTCGACCAGTTGCCGCGAGCATCGTGGCAAAGCGCGCTCGGGCTGGGATTTCTGTCGGCTGTGTTCGACAATATTCCGCTCACTGCCCTGGCGATCAAGCAAGGCGGGTACGACTGGGGTTTTCTTGCTTATGCGGTCGGCTTTGGCGGCTCGATGATCTGGTTCGGTTCCTCGGCCGGAGTTGCACTGTCGAGCATGTACCCGGAGGCGCGCTCGGTCGGGCAATGGTTGCGCCACGGCTGGCACGTGGCGCTCGCCTATGTGGTCGGCTTCTTCATAATGCTGGCGATGATCGGTTTCCATCCGGGCGCGACGCCGCGCGGCAGCGAAGCGCCGGTCAAGGCTCAGCAGACCAAGTAACTCATCCGACCCCATGACCAAAGCGCGGGTCGTTCTGACGCGCCGGATCTACCCGGAAATTGTCGCTCGCCTGAGGAGCGAGTTCGATCTGGTCGAGAACGCCAGCGATGCGGCCTGGAGTCCGGCCGAACTGGCGGCCGCATTGCGCGATGCCGACGGTGTCCTGGTCGCGGTCGGCGAGCGTATCGACGAGGAACTGCTCGCACAGTGTCCACGCTTGAAGGCGGTCTGCAACATCGCAGTCGGCTACAACAACATCGATCTTGCCGCCTGCACCCGGCACGGAGTCATGGCGACCAATACGCCTGACGTGCTGAACGAGGCGGTCGCTGACCATGCATGGGCCCTGCTGCTGGCCGCCGCGCGCAGGGTCGGCGAATCCGAGCGCTGGATACGCGCCGGGAAGTGGAAGCGCTGGCAGTTCGACCAGTTTCCGGGCGCCGATGTCAGTGGCACGACGCTCGGCATACTCGGCATGGGCCGGATCGGACGCGCAATTGCGCAGCGTGCACGCGGGTTCTCGATGTCGGTCATCTACCACAACCGGCAACGCCTTGAGCCCGAGCTCGAGGCCGGCGCACGCCATGTCAGTTTCGAACAGCTGCTTGCAGATTCCGACCACCTGATCCTGATGCTGCCGTACTCGCCAGCTTCGCACCATGTAATTGGTGCGGCTGAGCTGGCACAGATGAAGTCGGGCGCAGTGCTGGTCAATATGGCGCGTGGCGGCATCGTCGATGACGTGGCGCTGGCGACAGCACTGCGTAGTGGCAGGCCGGCCGCCGCAGGGCTGGACGTGTTCGAAAACGAACCCGCGCTGCGTTCTGAGCTGCTGCAACTGGAAAATGTCGTTCTGACGCCGCACATTGCTTCAAGCACACGGACGACGCGCACCGCAATGGCCGAGCTGGCGATCGAGAACCTGCGCGCGGTGCTTGGGGGCGCGGCGCCGCCCAATCTGCTTAACCCGGAGCTGCACAACCCCAAGCTGATGCAGAATCGGTCCTGAGCGGGGCGAGGAGCGCGCAATGTCTGATATCCACATGATCAAGCATCATTCGTTGCCTCTGGAAGCGGCGCGCGCGCTGGTTCAAAAGGCGGCCGATGGGCTGGCCGACGAATACAACCTGGTCAGCGACTGGCGCGGCAACACACTGGTGTTCGAGCGCAGCGGCGTGCGCGGGTCAATGGAAGTACTGGGCGCCGAGATCCGGCTCGACATCACGCTCGGCTTTCTGCTGAAACCTTTCCGCCAGCGTTTTGTCGACAACATCGAGCGCAATTTCGATCATCTGCTGGCCGCGGCCTACGAGAAATCATCGCGCTCAACCGCGGCCAAGGCAGCGAAGAAGTCGGCCAGGACGGCGGCCAGGAAGGCTCCTCCGGCGTCGGCGAAGAAAACGGTTCGAAAACCATAGCCGGCGCTGAGCAATTGGACCGTCCGCTCTGCGATCAGCCCTTCAGTTCATCGACCAGGCCGATGTACTGTGTCATCGCTGCCTCGTTTGACGTGCCCTTCAGCTCGTTCCAGGCGTCCCACTTGGCGCGGCCAACCATGTCCGAGAATCCCGGTCGCTTGCCTTCCACGTCGCCGCTGGTCGACTGCTTGTAAAGGGCATAAAGCTTCAACATGGTCTGATTGTCAGGTCGCTCGGGCAGGTTTTTCGAGTCGGCAACCGCCTGTTCGAACTGCGCCTTCATTTTGCTCACGGTCTGTCTCCTGTTCGCCTGGCTGGTCGCGGGGCAGAATCGATTGCGACACATATCGCACGTTGCCGGTTGCGGTGATCGTTGCTGTCGGCTCGCAGTAATCAGCTTGAATCAGTAAACCTGCACCTGTCAGCGTCTACCAATCAGCGCGCATCATCGCTCAACTATTATAGGCAGCGACACCTGATCGTCTCGTAGTTGTTGCACTTTCCACGTTAAGTCAGGAGCTCTGATGAGCAAGCGCGAACGGATGTCCGCGATCGACACCTTCTGGCTGCGCATAGACGCGCCGGGCAACCTGATGTTGATCGTCGGTGTCGAGGGCGCGCGATGACGCAGGCACTCTTTCGCGAGGACGCTTACCTCAGGTCCTGTGACGCGGTCGTGACGCGCATCGACGACAAGGGTGTCGAGCTCGACCGCACGGTGTTCTACCCGCTGGGCGGAGGACAAGCCGGCGACCGCGGCGTGCTGGTCACCGCCGACGGCTTTCGACTTGCCGTGGTCGACACGCGCAAGGCAAAGCGCGATGGCGCAACGCCCGACGATGCCATGCACCTGCTTGATCCGGCGGAAGGCTGGCGCGAGCGGCTCGCCGTCGGCATGCCGGTGCGGGCCGAGATCGATTGGGAGCGCCGCTATCGGCACATGCGCTTCCACACTGCGACCCATCTGCTGTGTGCGGAAGTACGGCAACTGGTCGATGGCTGCAGCATCACGGCCGACTATGCGCGGCTGGATTTCGCGATGACCGACCTGCTCGACAAGTCCCAGGTGCAGGCCGGTCTCGACGCCTTGATCGCGGCCGGGCACCCGGTGACATCGGAGTGGATCACGGACGACGAGATGCGCGCCAATCCCCAGCTGGTGAAGTCGATGAGTGTCAGCCCGCCGATCGGCTTCGGCCGGGTCCGGCTGCTGCGGGTTCAGGGCGTGGATCTGCAGCCCTGCGGTGGCACTCACGTTCGCAACACCCGTGAGATCGGTCCAATGCGCGTTGCCAAGATCGAGAAGAAGAGTGCTCGCACCCGGCGTGTCGTTCTGGAATTCGGCTAGGGCTTCCTCTAGGACCTCCGCCTCGGAGGATGGTGAGGCGACAGTTGGCGGATCTTTAGCCCCCCGTTGACGCGATGACGGTACCTGCCAACTTGTGGAAAACTTGCAACCACGTGGATACGTGATCCCTGTCCAATCGGTTCAAGCTCGCCGCGGGTTCAGCTAACCCGCACTGCAGCAAGGAGATTTCTATGAACGCCGCGATCCGTCCATTCGTGATCGCCCTGTTGGCCGGCGCCTGCGCGACCGCGCCAGTGGCCCAGACGACCCAGGCCCAGAACACGCCGCCGCCGCTGCGCGTGGTGGTCGTACTGGACGCCGCCGATCTGAGCAGCGACTTCATGGGGCTGGCGGTCGCCAATCCCGGATTGTCGAAGCTGGTCGGAGGCCGGGCCACGGTACTTCCGCAGCGGGACCTTACGGACGCGATGCGTTCAACCCGCACCCAGGAAAACGACGTCATCATCGCGCCGCCACATGTAACGGCCTCGGCGCTGATTCACGGTTATGAGCTGATTGCCTCGACCGGAATTCTGTCGCGTTATGTTCTGGTGGGACGGTCCAACGTAAAGACGATTGCCGAGCTGAAGGGCAAGCGTGCCTATTTCCCTCAGCAGGACTCGTTGCGCAGTTACGTGGCGCGTGGTCTGCTGGCACAGGAGGGCATGACGACACGCTCGCTGAACCAGGTGACCTATGGCCAGACCAGCGGCGCCGGCCTGATGAATGTTGCAGGCGGGGCAACCGAGGCGACGATTGCGCTGGAAAGTGAATGGACCGAGTGGGCCGGCACGAACAAGGGCGCCGGCCAGGCGCTAGCGATCTCGCGGGCCATGCCGGGCGGGCTCAGCGTGGTGGTCAAAAAGAGCCTGCCGCAGGCGACCAAGGACGCGGTGCTGAAATGGGTCACGGGGCCGGATTTCGTGATTCCCGGGATGCCGCGCTTCCGCGCAACCTCGGATGCAGCGCCCTACGAATACGTCGCGAGCCTGGGCATCTTCACACCAGGTGAGTTGCCAGGCGTCACGCGCGTATCAGCCCGCCAGGCGGCTGACCTTGCGGAAAAGGGTGCTCGGCTGGTCGACGTGCGCACCGAGAAGGAATTTGCCACGCGCCACGCGCGGGGGGCAACCAATGCCCCGTATGTCGAGAAAAGTCTCAAGGAAATCGATTACGACGCCAAGAAAGACCAGTTTCCGGGCCTGGCGGCGTTGCCGAAAGGCGATGCAATCGTCTTCCTCTGCAATGGCGCCGAATGCTGGAAGTCGTACAAGGCGTCAAAGGCGGCAGCTGAAGCCGGCTACAAGCAGGTCTACTGGCTGCGCGGCGGCATGCCGGAGTGGGTCGCTCAGAACCTGCCGACTCTGCCCTGATCGCATAGATCCAGGCGCGGAGGACGCGCTTCGCGGGCGCCGCGGGTTAACCTCTGTCTGGTGCTTGCTGGAGGGAGGGACCGACGATGAACGCACCCGCAGAGCAATCGCTGCGCGCAGCGGATCCGCGCTTCGACGCCAGCCGTGAAATCCGCGCACCGCGCGGTAACCAACTCAGCTGCAGGAACTGGCTCGCGGAAGCGGCCTACCGGATGATCCAGAACAACCTGGATCCGGAGGTGGCGGAGAACCCGAAGCATTTAGTGGTCTATGGCGGCATCGGACGCGCTGCGCGTGACTGGGCTTGCTTCGACGCAATTCTTGCCGCGCTGAAGGACCTGAACGAAGACGAGTCGCTGCTGATCCAGTCCGGCAAACCGGTTGGCGTGTTCAGGACACACGCGGATGCACCCCGAGTCCTGATCGCGAATTCCAACCTGGTGCCGAAGTGGGCGACTTGGGAACACTTCAACGAGCTCGATCGCAAGGGCCTCTTCATGTACGGCCAGATGACGGCCGGCAGCTGGATCTACATCGGCAGCCAGGGCATCGTGCAGGGGACGTTCGAAACCTTTGCCGAAGCCGGGCGCCAGCATTTCGGTGATGACTGGGGTGGGCGCTGGATCCTGACCGCTGGGCTCGGCGGGATGGGTGGCGCACAACCCTTGGCGGCCACGCTCGCCGGCGCGGTTTCACTGAACATCGAGTGCCAGCAGGCGAGCCTCGATTTCCGGCTGCGCACACGCTACCTCGACAAGCAGGCGCGCGACCTCGACGATGCGCTGGCACTGGTCAAGCAGCATTGCGCGCGCAAGGAAGCAGTCTCGATTGGCCTGCTCGGCAACGCGGCCGAGGTGCTGCCCGAGCTCGTGCGGCGCGTTCGGGCCGGCGGCATCCGACCGGATCTCGTGACCGATCAGACCTCGGCCCACGATCTTGTGCACGGCTACCTTCCTGCCGGCTGGACGGTCGAGCAATGGAAGGACGCGCAGCAGGATCCGGAACAGCACGCGCGGCTCACGGCCGCGGCGGCGCGTTCATGCGCCGTTCACGTTCAGGCCATGCTCGACTTCCAGGCACTGGGCGCCAAGGTGGTCGACTATGGCAACAACATCCGCCAGGTCGCGCTCGACCAGGGCGTGGCCGATGCGTTTGCCTTTCCGGGATTCGTTCCGGCCTACATCCGGCCGCTGTTCTGCGAAGGCAAGGGACCGTTCCGCTGGGTCGCGCTGTCGGGCGATCCGGAAGATATCTATCGGACCGACGCGAAAGTCAAACAGCTGTTTCCGATGAATACGCACGTGCATCGTTGGTCTCGACATGGCGCGCGAGCGGATCGCGTTTCAGGGCTTGCCGGCGCGGATCTGCTGGCTGGGCCTCGGTGAGCGCCATCTCGCGGGACTGGCATTCAATGTCAGATGGTGAAATCAGGTGAACTGAAGGCACCGATCGTCATCGGCCGCGACCACCTGGACACCGGCTCGGTCTCGCCAGCTCCAATCGCGAGACCGAAAGCATGCGCGACGGCACCGACGCGGTGTCCGACTGGCCGCTGCTCAATGCCTTGCTGAATACGGCCGGCGGCGCAACCTGGGTCTCGCTGCATCACGGCGGCGGTGTCGGCATGGGCTACTCGCAGCATGCTGGCGTCGTGATCGTTGCCGATGGCACCGAGGCCGCGGCGCGACGGCTCGCGCGCGTGCTCGTCAATGACGCGGGATCCGGAGTGATGCGGCACGCTGACGCCGGCTACGAATCCGCGATTGCGTGCGCGCGGCGCAACGGGCTCAAGCTGCCGATGCTGGCTCATTGATCGACGAAAGCAAAAGGCAGCCCGGTGCCGGATGCTGATCATTGAACCGGGTCGTGCTGCGCTCGCCGATCTGCTGCCGCGTCTGGCATGCGCCCGTTGCCGCGGCTCGGACGGCCAGCGCACTGCCGGCCGTCGAGATCGTTCGCCCTCGGCCACCGGTGCACGCATTGTGGCTCGCGGCGTCGCCGCCTATGGCATCAACACCGGTTTCGGTCTGCTGGCGAGAAAGCGCATCGCCGATACCGAGCTCGAACAATTGCAGCGCAACCTGATCCTGTCCCATTCCGTGGGCACCGGAGATTGCTGAGCCGATGACGTCGTTCGACTCGCCGTCGCGATCAAGATCGCCAGCCTCGCACGCGGCCATCGGCGGGCGGCCGTTGATCATCGAGACGCTGCTCGCCGCTCGCCGACGCCGGCATCCTGCCCTGCATTCCCGCGCAAGGGTCGGTCGGCGCGTCCGGTGATCTCGCGCCGCTGTCGCACTGACCCTGGCGTTGCTGGGTGAGGGCGACAGTCAGCGTCGGCTGGGGTACATCATGCCGGCACGAATGCGCTGGCCGCTGTGGGCATTGCGTCGGTGGTGCTGGAAGCCAAAGAGGGTCTCGCGCTGATCAACGGCACGCAGATTTCGACCGCGCTGGCGTTGCATGGGTTTTTCATGGCCGAGCGCCTGTTCGAAGGCAGGGTCGTCGTCGGCGCGATGTCGTGGATGCCGCGAAGGGCAGTGATGCGCCGTTCGACAACCGCGTGCACGAAGTGCGCGGGCATGCCGGCCAGATCCTGCGGCCGCACAGCGTACCGCGAATTGCTGGCCGGCAGCGCGATCCCGCGTCCCACCTGGTGAATGATGATCGGGTGCAGGATCCCATACAGCCTGCGCTGCCAGCCGCAGGTCATGGGTGCATGTTTCGATTTGATCGTCCAGTCCGCGCGTACCCTGCTGATCGAGGCCAATGCCGTCACCGACAATCCGCTTATCTTCGCGCGCTCCGGTTCCGCCCAGGATGCCCGGATGAAGTGCTGTCCGGCGGCAATTTCCACGCCGAGCCGGTCGCGTTCGCCGCGGACAGCTCGCGCTCGCCATTGCCGAGATCGGTGCGTTGTCGGAGCGGCGCATTGCGTTGCTGATTGACGCGACATTTCCGGCTTGCCGCCCTTCCTGGTACGGAGCCGGGCATCAATTCGGGATTCATGATCGCCCATGTCACAGCCGCGTCGCTCGCCTCGGAAAACAAGTCGCTCGCCCATCCCGCCAGTGTCGACAGCCTGCCCACGTCGGCGAACAGGAGGACCTCGTCAGCATGGCACCTTCGCGGCGCGGCGGCTGCACGAATGGTGCCAACACGGCGACGATAGTCGGCATCGAATTGCTGGCGGCGGGGCAAGGCATCGACTTCCATCGACCACTGACCACATCCCCTCGATTGCAACCGGTGCACAGGCGTTGCGTGCCCGGGTACCGTTGTACGACACCGATCGCATGCTGGCGCCGGACATCGCCGCGGCGGCTGCGTTGATATCCAGCGGCGACATAAGCACAGGCTGCCGCGACCTGTTTGCGCCGCTTGCGTAGGCCGGGTCGCTTTGAGTCCGAT